>JBGSNR010000025.1:0-7875 GCA_041739545.1 Pirellulaceae bacterium
GGATCGTCGGCCTGAAGGGGATCGTCGGCCTGAAGGGGATCGTCGGCCTGAAGGGGATCGTCGGCCTGAAGGGGAACACCGTCCTGAAGGGGATCGGCGTCCTGAAGGGGATCGGCGTCCTGAAGGGGATCGGCGTCCAGATGCTCCTCGCCCCGAGGGTCGTCGACCTCGCGAAGGTGATCGCCCGATGGGTCCGCCACGCGATGGTGATCGTCGACCCGAAGGTCGGTCTACTGCCGCGCTCGAAACGGAACCTGCCGCTGCCGCGGAACTCGAATTTTAAGTTCGATTCGGGCAACAGCTATATCGCTTCCCAATTGATCAGGCCAAGCGGAATGCAACCTCATTCCGCTCGGCCGTTTTTCGTCTGCAATTCGTTACCGAACCCGGGTTCGGACTAGTAGTTTTTTGCTTCGATCGCGTCGATCGCATCCATCAAGCGTTCACGCGGATCTTTCAAACCATCTGCTAGACGAGCCAGTGCTTCCGTTTCAATCTGCCGCACTCGTTCACGAGTTAGCCCCAGGCTTTCACCAATCTCCTTCAAGGTGTGCGGTTCCATGTCGTCCAGGCCGAAACGCATCCGCAGCACAGTCGCTTCGCGATGATCCATCGTGTGGAGCATCTCGCGCACCTGCTTCAGCACATCCCCTTCAACGAGTTCATCCTCGGGGTTCTTCAATCGTTCATCCATCACGATTTCGCCAAGGGACCAACCATTCTCCGATTGATCGGTCTGCGGCGTGCTGTTGTAAATCCGGATCGCCTTTTTAATGATCGGCAGCTTTTTCTTCTGCAAACCGAGGACGCGCGTGATCTCTTCGGGCGTCGGTGTGCGACCTAACTCTTCTGTGAGCCTTGCACTGGCGCGACGCCATTTAGATAGCAGTTCGACCATGTAGGCCGGGATGCGGATCGTTTTAGCGCTGTTGATCAAGGCGCGCTTGATCGACTGTTTGATCCAGTAGCTGGCGTACGTGCTGAAGCGCGTCCCCATGTTGGGATCAAACCCTTCCACGGCACGCAGTAGGCCCAGGTTTCCTTCCTCGATCAAGTCCTGAAGGCTTAAGCCTTTACCGGTGTATCCACGAGCGATGTTCACGACGAGTCGCAAGTTAGCGCGGACCATGCGATCACGCGCTTGCACGTCGCCGTTCGCAATACCGCCAGCCAACTCTTGTTCATCCTTGGCGGATAACAGAGCTGTCTCATTGATTTCGCGGAGGTAAGTTTCCAGAGGTGTTTGGAGGGACACCTGTTTACGCGCAGATTTGCGCGCCTGACCGACAGGGTCGGCCTTGCGACGAATCGGAGCCATAGATTTTTCTCAACAACAACGGGAGCCGGATGGATAAATAAGCTATCGTCCCGGCACTGCTATCACCTCCAGAATGTGCGAAACCTGTGCACTTGAAGTGACCCTGCGGCATGGTCCCATTGGGAGCGTTGTAGCGAATTTGCCGGGCTAGACGAAAATCTGTCCTGTCGTCCTGTATTCGCTCCGACCCGACCACCGAAGTTTCCCCACGCTGAGCCGAAAATACGAGTGATTTCTTGACCCGCACGTGGAAGACGCAGTTTTGCGGAGACTTCCCTCGACACTCTTGCTTTTACCCCGTCCTTTATGGGAAACTAGGTCCGATAAAGAGAGACGAATGTTTGCGGCTTCGGCTGCAAGCAAGTGGCTCTTGCTCACCCCCCGCACTCCATCCCACCACGCGGAGTAGAACCATGCTCACCATCTTCGGCAGCAAGCCCAACGGCGGATTGTGCGATCGCCTGTTGCGTCGCGACTTCCTCACCATCGGCGGAATGGCACTGGGTGGTCTGGCACTCCCCGACATGCTTCGTGCGGATGAAGTCGCCGGGACGGGTCGCTCGCACAAAGCGATTATCAACGTCTTCCTGCCGGGTGGACCGCCGCACATCGACATGTGGGACTTGAAGCCCGACGCACCGGCCGAGATCCGCGGCGAGTATAGCCCTATCAAGACCAACGTTCCCGGGATGGAGATTTGTGAACTGTTTCCCAAGTTGGCGAAGATGGCCGACAAGTTCGCGATCATCCGCTCTCTCTCCGATTCCGCCGGTGACCACTCTGCCTATCAATGCATGACCGGACAACGGAGCCCGCAGAATTCGCCGCCTGGAGGTTGGCCCGCGTTTGGTGCGTGGCTCAGCAAGCTCAAGGGAACCGTCGACCCGGCCGTCCCCGCGCACATGAGCCTGATGTACAAGACGGGCAACGCCACTTGGGGCGAACCAGGGGATGGCGGCTTCTTGGGAATGGGGCACGCGCCGTTCCGCTTGCTCGGCAACAAGGCCGAAGAGAAGCGCAAGAGTGACAACATGGTCCTGCAAGGGATCACGCTCGATCGCCTGCAGGATCGCGAGAACTTGCGGATGAGCCTCGATCAGTTCCGTCGCCAGGCCGATACCAGCGGCAAGATGGACGGACTCGATGAGTTTTCGCAGAAGGCGCTCGGCATTCTCACTTCGTCGAAACTGGCAGACGCTCTCGACCTTTCGCTGGAAGATCCCAAGACCCTCGAAAAATACGGCGTCGACGATCCCGCCTTCGAGCGCGATGGCGCTCCGCGAATGGTCCGCAATTTCTGCATCGCCCGTCGATTGGTTGAGGCGGGTGCGCGAGCCGTTTCGATGAACTTCATCCGCTGGGACTGGCACGGCGGAGACGGCATGAACTTTGTGAACTCCAAACGGGACTTCCCACTGCTCGATAGTGGCCTGTCGGCGTTGCTGACCGACCTGCACGAACGGGGCTTGGATAAAGATGTCTCGGTCGTCGTCTGGGGTGAATTCGGCCGTACACCGCGAATTAACAGTATGAATAGCCGCGACCACTGGCCGCAAGCGAATGCGGCGATTGTCGCCGGCGGCGGGATGCGATTGGGACAGGTGATTGGCCGGACGAATAAGTATGCGGAACATCCGGTCGATCGCCCGGTGAAGTTCCAGGAAGTCTTTGCCACCCTCTACGCCAAGGCAGGACTCAACTTGAATACCCGCGAGTTCGATCTCCGCGGCCGGCCTCAGTATCTGGTGGAACCAGGGGTCGAGCCGATGCGGGAATTGATGTAAGCCGGCTATGGGCGTGGACCAGCGTCCTGCAAAATTAGAAACTTTGCTTCGGCGGCCTCGATAAACGAGGCCGCCTTCTTTTTGGCGAAGATTGATGTTTGAACGGTGCTGTGTCATGCCCGCAGCCGTTTTATGAGCCTTGGGAATTGCCTGCCCCAGAACCCGCGCACCGCGACTGTCGGTACAATCCAAGCTTCGATTTTCACGACCATCCCGCAGAGATTTTGATCTATGGCCACGTCCAAAGTGATCCGTTTGCCGAACCGCAGCCAGGTGAAAGTTGCCGATACCTGGGACCTCGCCAGCCTCTATGCCGACGACGCTGCCTGGGAAGCTGATTTTGTGAAGTTCCAGAAACTGGGTGCCGGCTTTGAGAAGTTCCGTGGCAAGTTGGGGGAAAGCGCCAAGCAACTGGCTGCCTGTTTGAAGTTCGATAGCGAGGTCGATCAACTGGGAGACAAGCTCGCCAACTACGCCTCGCTGCGAACGTCCGAGAACACCGCCGACAGCAACTACCAGCGGATGTATGGCCGGGTCAACAGTGCCTATACCAAGCTCTCGCAGGCTGCCAGTTACATCCGGCCGGAAGTCCTGGCCATTCCTGCGAAGAAGATGAAAGAGTTTCTCGACGCGAAAGAACTCAAGCCGTGGAAGTTGGTCCTGGAACGCTTGCTCCGTTACAAGCCCCACACCCTTTCGCAGCGCGAGGAAGAAATCCTGGCGATGCAAGGTGAAATGGCAGGAGCTGCGGGCCTCGCGTTTCGACAGTTGCTTGATGCGGATCTGAAGTTCGGCAACATCAGGAATGAAAAAGGAGAGCAGGTCGAGCTTTCCAACAGCACCTTCATTCAACTGCTGCAGTCCCCCGATCGCAATGTTCGCAAGAACGCTTTCGGCCAATATTACGCCCAATTCACGGGGCACGAAAATACGCTCGCAGCCACCTTGCAAGGCTCGATTCAAAAGGACGTTTACTACGCGAAGGTCCGGGGCTATCCCTCCGCACGCGAAGCAGCACTGTTTCCCGACAACGTCCCCGTTTCGGTCTACGACAATCTGCTGAGCACCATTCACAAACATCTGCCGAAGGTGCACCAGTACTACGATGTCCGTCGGCGGAAGATGAAGCTGAAGGATATTCATCATTACGATTGCTACGTGCCCATCCTCAGTGATCTCGAAACCAAGCACACCTGGAATCAGGCAACCAAGGTCATCATCGAAGCGCTCCAGCCGCTCGGCAGCGAGTATTGCAGCACGCTGGAAGCAGGACTTCTGGGCCGGTGGTGTGACCGTTACCCGAATCAAGGGAAACGCAGCGGTGCTTTTTCCAGCGGCACTTACAGCAGCGATCCTTACATCCTGATGAACTTTCAGCCCACCGTGCTCAACGATGTTTTCACCCTCGCGCACGAGGCAGGACATTCGATGCATTCGTGGTACTCCAAAAATAATCAGCCGTATCAGTACTATGGCTACACCATTTTCGTGGCCGAGGTGGCGAGCACCTTTAACGAAGAATTGCTCAATCATCATCTGATGGGCAAAGCCAAAGATGACCGCCAACGAGCGTTTCTCGTCAATCGCGAGATCGACGACATCCGCTCCACCATCGTCCGTCAGACTATGTTCGCCGAGTTCGAAAAGGTAACGCACGAACTGGTCGAAGCGGGCGAACCACTCACCGTGCAAGCCCTCAAGGATGCGTACGGCAAATTGCTCTCGGCCTACTTTGGACCCGACTTCAAGCTCGATCCGGAGTTGTCGCTCGAATGTCTGCGCATCCCTCACTTCTATCGGGCGTTCTATGTCTATAAGTATGCGACTGGCTTGAGTGCTTCGATCGCACTTAGCAAACGTGTGCTCAACGGCGGACCTAAGGAACTGAACGACTACCTGGGCTTCCTCAAGGGAGGTTGCTCGCAGGACCCGCTCGATCTGCTCAAGGGAGCGGGGGTCGACATGACCGTTGCCGCGCCGATTGAAACCGCGATGGAATACTTTGGGGAGTTGGTGAACGAGTTGGATGAACTGTTGTAGTTTTTTGGAGATTCATAAGCCACCACGATATAATCAGTTGGAACGAAAGATTATTTCGACGGGAGGAGTAAAACCGTGACGACCATCGGTGCGCCAGTTGGCTGGCTAGAATTCTGCGCGGAGATTCGACTACCGCAAAAGTTTGATGAACGGTTGCAAGATCTCATGGATCGAAATACTGAAGGTCAATTGACGGCCAACGAACGTTTGGAATTGGAAGGTCTTGTGGTCCTGAGCGAAGAACTCAGCCTGGTTCGAGGACAAGCGATGCATTTGCTGGGACGGAAACCAGGATGAGGGCTGAAGTCTCTCATCGCGCCGGTGACCGATGCGAATATTGCCAAATGCATCAAGCGATGCAGGGGGCGACATTTCATGTGGAACACATTGTTCCGGAGTGCCAAGGCGGACGCAACGACTTCGAAAATCTCGCCTGGTCATGTCCCTCTTGCAACTTACACAAAGCAAGTCGCTTAGTGGCGGCAGACGAAGTAACAGGCCACAGCGTCCGGCTATTCAATCCCCGAAGTGATTCTTGGGAGGAGCACTTCAGTTGGAACGGATACCTCATCATCGGGCTTTCGGCAATTGGTCGGGCTACAGTCGCAGCACTTCGCTTCAACGATGAACGTCGCGTGCGGATTCGACGTGTTGAGGAGCTAGTCGGACTGTTTCCACCAACCTAACAAACTACACCCTAAAATCAGGCCGATATTGTTCCCAATCCACGCCGAGCTTGCGCATGCGAGCTCGCAACGTGTGTGGGTTGATTTTCAACAAAGCTGCCGCTCCTTCATTACACTCTCGACCCAATTCCGCTGACTCCAACCTGCTTCGCGCCCGGAATCATTGATCCCGGGCCCTTTGCTGCGCGAACAGAAATTTTCTGTCGTCGACACAACGTGGTAAACAGCCCAACGTTCTCGCAGGCAAACCACATTCGACGGGCTCGGAGGCCCATCGTACGAGTCGTCGGCCAACAACTATTTCGGCGAGCGCTCGCCGCACGGGAACATATAGTCCGCGTCCGCATTGGTCGAAACGCGCACCGTGCTTCGATCCTTCAGCCTATAGTAATACAGTTGGTTCTTGCCACTCGCGTCCGAGTGATACAACACACCACTCTCATCGTTCGTCCACCGCGGATACAAAACGGTGACGGCCGGATCTGCTCGCTCCGGCGTGATCGCCACGCTGTTGGAAATCTTCCGCGCGGCCGCATCAAAATCGGCAGCAAAAATGGTCCGGCCGTTGTAGTGATAGTCCCCATGATCCGGCTGCATCTCGTACACCACGCGCTGCTCGCTGGGCGAAACACTGATCCGATCAAGCGGACCCTTCAACTCCAGATCAAAGGTGAACCCTTCGTACAGGGCCGGATAAGCGTCGGTAGCAGGCCGCATCAATCCATAACGACAGCCGGGCGCACCGCTGCCGACCACCAGTCGCCCGTCGTTCAACTCGCTGTAGCAATACGAACTGTAACGCGGATCACTCACCGGCCGATGTTCGCCGATTTTTCCGTCGGGCGAAATCATGTAGATCGTGTAGCCCCCATCTTTTCGGTCGCGACGATTGAAAATCACCTGCCCGCTTCCGTCGCGCGTCCACGACGGATTGAAGTCGGTAAACTTGCCGTCGGTTAGTTGGCGAAAGCCACTGCCATCCGTTTTGATCACGCAGATCGCCGTCTTCCAATCGGGAATCGCCTCAGTGAATTCGATCACGCGGAAAAAAACCAACAAGTCTCCCACCTTCGACCACGAAGGCTTCATATCGGTATGACCACTCGTCACCGGCTTGCCGTCCGGCTTTCCCAGATGATTGACGTGAATCTCGCCAT
The DNA here is from genome assembly GCA_041739545.1 of Pirellulaceae bacterium. Lineage (GTDB taxonomy): Bacteria > Planctomycetota > Planctomycetia > Pirellulales > Pirellulaceae > JBGSNR01. The sequence continues at coordinate 6,986 of JBGSNR010000025.1, forward strand.
TCATCGCATAGGCAGCCCGCAGGTGCGTGGGAATTTCAGGCTCGAGCGCGGTGGCTAGTTTTTCAACGAAGAACGACATAACAACGCAGCCGATCGCGAACGCCTGCCTCACGGCCCATGAAGTACGCATCGAGCTGTCCTTGGTGGATAGAAATCGGTTCAAGTTCACCATACTTCGAGACCTCCTCGCTTGCAAAGCCAACGTTGTTTCTGCTTGGTACTTTTGGCCTCTTGGTACAACGCTGCTGGCTTGTCCAGTATCGGCATTGATGAAGGGAAGGAAAAAAAGAACCACAGAGACACAGAGAGCACAAAGAGGAGAACTAATGTCAAACCAACTCAATAGATTTCGACCCATTGCTTACCTCTTCTAATGACGAACGTTCGAATTCTTTTGTAGCAAGTGTACCGCTTGCCAGAGCGACATTTCCAACTCTCTGAGCCATCAATTCATTTCCTCTCTGTGCTCTCTGTGTCTCTGTGGTGAACTTGCTTTCCGCTAGTAGCAACGATCCAGGGAAGCAAGGATGAACCACAAAGACACAGAGAGCACACAGAGAACAAATAAGATCGGACTAGCTCAGAAGTGACAATCAGACTCTTGAGGATTGCTAAAAGATCACACTGTTTATCGTTTCCTTAGAGTCCGCACCTCTCTGCCCTCTTTCCTCTCTGTGATCTCTGTGTCTCTGTGGTGAACTTTCTCGCATCAAAACTGCCGCCGTTGTCTGGACGCTTGCCGCACGGCGACAAACTCCGCGTTCTCGCGCAGCCACTGCTGCTTGAACCGCTGCTCGGCCACGTAGCCACGCAAATGCTCCTCCGGCATCACGAACAGATCGGGCAGAACTTCCAGCGGCGGGATGCTCACCACTTGCACCGGAGCACCG
>JBGSNR010000079.1:0-25739 GCA_041739545.1 Pirellulaceae bacterium
ACTGAAGCGTTGCCTGAAGGGCCTGCCGCCGAATCAAGCTGCTGTTTTCGTTGGTCGCGAGCTAAATGAGCGAAATCCAGAAGATTTGTGTAAGGAACTTGGTGTAAGTTCGACAAACTTATGGGTGCTCATGCATCGAGCTAGGCTTCGCCTTGCTGAGTGCATTCGTGCGAGATGGGCGATGGGGGAGGCCTAATATGCTCAACTGCAAAGACATGACGAAACTGATCTCCGATTCTTTGGAACGAAAGATATCGGTTCGTCAGCGCATGGAGCTCTGGCTTCACATCATGATGTGCGGCATGTGCCGACGGTTCCGTTCCAACATCGTCGAACTTCGCAAACGTGTCCGTGTCTCTAAAGGTCTTCTGGATCAAGCCGACATTGCCCCAGCTCCTCTGCCACCTGCGACGAAAGCTCGGCTCGAAGAGGTGATCAAACGGCAACTCGGCTGAGTCCATTCAGCCGAAGTCCGATCATGCCTTCTTCTCTAACGACAACTGCGGCCGGTGACCGGACCAGAGCTGCTTATCGGTGTCGATGAAAACGCTTGAGTTGAACCGTATGCACTGTGTACGGCAAATACGATGTTGAGGTCTGTGCTGGGTAGTATGCGTTATGGATCGGTTGCGCTGAACTCGTCATACCCGAACCCATGACAACCGGATATTGAGCTACCGAATAGGTCGAGTGATTTATGATCGGCGCGGCTGATGACACAACCGGAGCCGCAACGCTACGTGCCGCGCAGCTACCATTGGCACAAGTCTGTCCTTGAGCGTACGTGCCACTCGAAAGCGATCTGACGTTCGAGCCTTGATAGTAGCCGCCAATTGGCTGACTGCTTCGATAGCTGCTTGATGGAAAAGCCGGCGACGAGGCTGCGGGCGATGAGTAACCGCCACGGGTTCCGCTTTGCGCAAACGCAGACGTCGCACAAAGGGTTGAGGCCAACAACAAGGCAAACGAGAAAAGCGGATTTCGAAACACGGTGCATTCCTTCTGTGAAGTTGAATCTGTACAGGCTCCATTCTGAGCCTGCTGCTTAAAGGCACGAGCATTTTGCCGATCGCTACCCTCTGGCTCTGTGTGATTTCACACATTCGACGCCTCATTAAGCCAAAAGAAAACTTCGAAGGAATCTTCGTCGTCGCTGTAAGGTTCGAGGCTCTGCGCCGACAGTCAGATAGTCAGCAGTGGATTCGTTGGAGAATTGCTGCGCATTTCGGCTCAAATTAAGGGAACAAGTTATGACCATTCGGCTTCGACACAAATTAGTGTTTGCTTTGGGATTGTCTTCGGCACTGGGGCTTTCATCGCCCGCATGGGCTCAATCAGGTACAAAGGCTCCGGCAGGATCCTCGAAAACAGTGGTGCAAGGAAGCGGCACAGCAAAGAAAGAAGCGACAATCGCTCTGAGCGGCTATTGCCCTGTCTGCGTGATCGAAATGAAAAAATGGGTTAAAGGCGACAATCGATTTGCTGTAGTCCAGGACGGCAAGACTTACTTGTTCCCAAGCGACGAGCAAAAGCAAATGTTCGTCAAAAATCCCGACAAGTACACGCCTGCGTTGGGCGGTAAGTGCACTGTCTGTCTCGTAGAGATGGGCAAGACGATGGACGGTTCTGTCCAGTTCGCCACGATGCACGAAGGAAGACTCTTCCTTTTCCCTGGCGACGAACAGAAGCAGATGTTTCTAAAGAATCCTGACAAGTACGCCAACGTGGATCTTGTCGCACAGGGACAATGCGCCGTTTGTCGAGTTGAAATGCAGAAAGAAGTCCAGGGAAAGCCGGAGTTCGCAGCCATCCACAAGGACATGCGTTATTGGTTCCCGTCCGAAGATCAGCTCAAGATGTTCGTATCGAATCCGGCCAAGTACGAGGTCAACTAAGGCTTTTTACGAACACGTCTTGTCTTGGAATCGCGGTCCGTGTTGCTCACGAATCTTCATGTGATGCATGCCCAGCGAGATGCTCTCAGCAGCTCGCCAGGCTCGCTGTCATAGAGAAGCAATCGTCGCGACTCAAATCACTGCCGTCCAAGCATGCACTCTGGATATTCTGAAATCCATGCAAGAACGAATCTGGTATCTCAAGTCAAGCCAATTGCTAGAGATGTTTGACGCTGATCAACTCGCAGCGATCAAACGTCAATCTCGATGGAAGAAGTTTTCTCGAGGTACGCCCATCTACTTGCCAGGCGAAGACGCCGACTCGGTCTACATCGTCGCCGAGGGCTTAGTGAAGCTCTGCCATCTCACTGCTGATGGAAAAGTATCCACGCTGGCGTTCATCAAGATCGGCGAAGTCTTCGGTGAATTGTCGCTGTTAGAGTCGGGGACCCTAAGGGCTGCAGATGGTATTTGATCCAAACACCGAAAATATTGAGTCGACCGTACGGGATTCCCGAGCCGTGAGGAAATGATCAAGAAGCGTGACAGGAACGGCGACGGTAAACTTGGCGACACCGAGAAGGCCGCCGCTCAAGCGGCGATGAAGGGCAAGAGGCGGCCAGACGCACCGCCTAAGAAGAACGATAAATAACGTGGGGGCACGGCGAAGATCACTTCCACCGTAGCTCGCCAGTATCAATTAATCGCACGGCTGCTGATGCTGTTATGGCGCTAGCTCCTGTGCTGGTTTGGAGCGGATGAATTCGAGCACGGTGTTATTGAAGAGTTCTGGTTGCTCCCATCCTACCGCGTGGCCGGCATTGGGGATATAGACCATCGTTACAGTCGCCTCTATCGATCGCCCACAACTGGCTTTTTCGTCGCGACGCTCCACATTGTCGCCAAGGAACGATTGCAATCTAAATTAGTGCAACCAATATGCCGCTTCAGGTGGGTTAAAAACCACTTTCACCGGCGGAACTGACTTTGCGAAGTGAAAATTCTTCCCCGTCTTCCTAACCTTTCTTGCCTGAAAGGTAGGAAGTCGTAATCTCGTTGGTCGACGTCATGAAGAGGTCCTCTGTTTCGCCATGCTCAATGATCTCTCCGACTCCTTCACGTACCCAGAATACGGCCATGTGGTCGGCCAAGCGGCGGGCCTGGGCCAAGTTGTGAGTCACGATGATGATCGTGTAGTTGCCGCGCATCGATTGAATCAATTGCTCAACCCGTCCCGCCGAGATTGGATCGAGCGCGCTGCACGGCTCGTCCATGAGCAGCACTTTAGGTGTTAGCGCGAGTGCACGCGCGATGCAGAGTCGCTGCTGCTGGCCACCCGAGAGTTCGAGCGCTGACTGGTCGAGTCGGTCGTGGACTTCATCCCACAAGCCAACATTTCGCAGGACTTTTTCGGTGATTTGATTCAGGTCTTCGCGTTTGCGTTGGCCATGTTCGCGAAGTGCCAACTCGATATTATTGCGGATTGACATTGCGAAAGGATTGGGCTTTTGAAAGATCATGCCGACATGCCGTCGCAGTTCGTTGGTCGACGAAAAGGCTGCGTCGATATCTCGACCGTTGAACTTGACTTGTCCGCTGACACTTGCTCCCGGGATCAATTCGGTCAGGCGGTTGAGGGCTGCCAGAAAACTGCTTTTTCCGCATCCTGAGGGGCCGACAAGTGCCAGGACCTTTCCTGGATTAGCGGCAATATTTGCATTCCGCAGAACGGTCCGGCCGTTGTAGGATATCGAAAGGTTTTCGGTAGAGATCACGTTCGTCCTCCCGACGTTGTTCGCGTCGGCAAACCGGCCAAGCGAAGCAGAAGTTCCGTGGTCGCATTGATTGCAAGCAAGAGTCCGACGAGTACGCAGGCCGTAGCATAGGCCCGCGAACCGCCGCCCGGCACGTTCATCGACATGTCGTAAATATGCACACTCAATGACCGGCCAGAGTCCAACAGCGACTCTGGTGCTCGCGCGACGTAACCCGAGGTGAAAATCAATGCGGCCGTTTCAGCCAAAGCCCGCCCGATGCTGAGCACGACGCCCGCCATCAACGCAGGAGCGGCAGCCGGTAAGATGACGCGAAACAGGGCGGCGGTTCGTCCCAGTCCCAGAGCGGCTGCGGCATAGCGATACTCGTTGGGGACGGCAGCAATGGCTTGTTCGGACGTGCGAATCAATATCGGCAACACCATGCAGGCAAGCGTTAGGCCACCGGAAAGGATTGAATAGCCAAGGCCCAGGGTGATTGCGAAGAAAGCATTACCGAACAGACCAAACACAATTGACGGCACGCCGGCCAACACATCGAGACATCGGCGCACGTTGCGCGCAAACCATGTGTCTTGTCCGATTCGCTCGGTCAACGCGATGGCGGTTGCCAACGACAGCGGGATGGCCACAGCTAAGGTGACCGAAACAATGAGCAAGGTCGATAGAATGATAGGGCCAATACCACCAGCCCGTCCGGCGTCTTTGACCTCTTCGGTCAGGAACGTCAGACTGACTTGTGCCAGTCCTCGCACGGCAATGTCGGTAAGAATCCAAACGAGGGTTGCGATGACTAACCCTGCGGAAATCCAAACTGCGGTGGCCGTGAGGATCTCACGACTTTGGTGCCGTTGCACTTTATTCGTGGCAGGCGCCGGAAGATTATCTCCAAGCATCCGACGGTCCTTTCCGACGCGAAACGCCGACCACGATTACACTCACGACCAGCATTAACATCAGTCCACTGACGAACAGAACCGAACGATGAGAGGCTGAAGCATAGCCAAGCTCCAAAGCGATGTTGGCATTGAGCGTTCGCGCTGGCGACAGCAAAGACTTAGGCATTTCGACAATGTTGCCTGCCAGCATTAGCACGGCCATCGTCTCACCTAGGGCACGCGTCAATGCCAGCATGACGCCGGAGCCAATTCCACGGCGAGCACCAGGCAATACGACTTTCACAACGATTGCCCAGCGCTGAAGTCCCAGGGCAGCTGCTCCCTGAATCCATTCGCGCGGCACGGAAGCGATGGCTGCATCCGAAAGTAGGGCCACAGTAGGCAGGACCATGAGCCCAAGAACGATCGTTGCTGTCAATAGGTTTTGCCCGCTGCCGCCCATACGTGCGACGAGCGGGGCCAGTACAACCAGCCCCCACAGTCCGAAGACGACCGAGGGGATGCCGGCCAATAGTTCTATGAGACGACGATGCCAATTTACCAACAGTGGAGGTGCGTAAAAATGTGCGAATACGGCTGAGGCAATGCCCAGCGGCGTTGCAATCATAATCGCTCCAAGACTCGTAAGCAGTGTCGCGGCGATCATCGGGGTGAAGTTGAACTTTCCCGATAGCGGGTGCCAACTGGCATCCGTAAAGAAGCGCGCGAGCCCTAATTCTCGTAAGGCAGGCTCGGATTCGCGTACCAGAAAGCCGAGGATCAGTAGAACGATCGCTGCCGAGATAATGGCCATTGCGCGCGAGACGAATTTGAGCGTCAAATCACTTCGCGACATCGGTTTCTCTTGCAACTGGAACGAAATACTGCGACCTCACAAGATCGTGTACATGCGAGGACTGGCAGAAGCGGATGAACTCGGTGGCCAGCGGTGACGGCGCAGATTTCGTTACCAAATTCAGCGGCCGACTCATAGGAAATTCGCCGCTGCCGACGTTGGCGGAAGTTGCCTCCACGCCTCCGAGAGGCAGCAAGCGAATAGGCACGCCCGCTCCGATGTCTGCTTCAGCCGTTCCGATGGAGACATAGCCGATCGACCCTTCGGCACCGGCGACCGTCTTTACACCATGTTCATTGTCCCCGACGATGACGTCAGCTTTGATCGTTGGGTTCTCCATGCCGAAGTGTGTCAGGAATACTTCCAGCGTCGCGCGGCCCTCAGCTTTGTGCACGACCGTGATCTCGCGGTCTTCGCCGCCGACTTCCTTCCAGTTATTGATCTTGTCAGTATAGATTGCAATAACTTGATCTCTCGTCAGTTCCTTGACCATGTTCGAGTTGTGGACGATCATCCCCACGCCGTCAGCCGCAATCTGATGAGCAGTGAGATCGGCTTCGTCTGGCTTGAGTGACCGACTGGCCATGCCGATATCGACCACGCCCATTCGAGCATCCGCGATCCCCTTACCAGAGCCGCCAGTCTGGACATCAATGCGAACACCTGGGTGAAGTTCTTCAAATCGCTTCGCGATTTCTGTTGCGAGTGGGGCCACGGTACTCGATCCCGTCAGCGTTAGTTTACCTGTGAGTTCTCCACCGTCTTTGCTGTCGCCCTCTTTTGCCGAATTCCCTGTGCATCCGGTCAGTGACAGTGCAAGAGTCGAGACGACGAGTAAAGCGTGAATCGACTTCATCAAGACAGGGCCTTTTCGGGACGGCAGATTTTCTCTGAGTAAGACAACCACATCCGCGAACCGTTCGCGGTAAAAGCCGGCTAGTTCTCTTTCATTTCAGCCGGGTACCGCGTTAACGACACATACTCTTTCCAAGAGCCTTCATACAAACGCACGTTGGGATAGTTAGCGACGTGCTTCAGGTAAAACCGAAGAAGACTTCCTTCCCGAGATGTGCCACAATAGACGATGATTTCCTTGTCAGGTGTCAGGCCGGCCGACTCGAGTTCGGCTTTAACGCTCTGGTAAGTTAAAAATTTGTGGGTATTTTCGTCATCCATCAGGCGTGCCCAATGGAAGCTGATGGCCCCGGGAATGTGTCCCTTGCGCAGCCAAATGTCATCGTTTCCGACGTACTCGTTGTGCGGCCGGGCATCCACGAGAACGACTTTGGCTCGGCTCTTTTGCTCCAACAATTCTTCGATCCCGATGCCAATGTCTGTGTTACCTTTTTCCGGAAGATTGCCCAATGGATTTCCAAAGTACTCTTGTGTGACTGGTAAATTCGCTTTCTTCCATTCCGGAAGCCCGCCGTCAACGATGCGGATGTCTTGCACTCCGTATTTTTCCAGCACATACGCCACCATGCTGGCGCTCAGAATCTCGTCGTTTGGAAGCTTGTCGCCAGTCGCGTAAATCAGATGCGTACGATTGCGATCTACACCTGCACGGAGCAGTAGAGCTTTGGTCAGTTCATCGGGAAGGTACTGCACCGGCACGCCGCTATCCGTACCGCGGAGAGTATCGAAATTGATGTGATGAGCGGTTGGGATATGGCCTCGGAAATAGTCCTTATAGCCACCTCGGGTGTCGAGCACGATCGGCTTCTTCGAGGCATCCGACGTCTTGATCAGCTGTTGAGCCTCAACAGGGGAAATGATACCGATCTCAGCACGGGCAGCGGTTCCGGTGAGCATCACAAGAACGGCAGTAAGCAAATATTTCATGGTAGCTATATGAATTAAAATAAGGTCACTTAAAGGATGTTCTTCAATAGTAATACGACTGTCGTGAGGCTGGAAAATAACATCACGTCTAGCTTCGCGGGGTCTTCTATGTAGAAAATCAATCAAACATGTGTTTGAGCGTAAGCCCGTTCAGCATGATTGTCAAGCGGCCCACGTGGGCTACGGCGGCCTGAGTGGGGTATGGCCACCTTCCTGGCTTGTAAGCATGGCTTCAGCGGCAATAATGGACTGCCAAGAGAGTACGAGTTAACCCGTTTTGGATTGCGATCCCTCCACGATGGCCACAGGCAATTCTACCCCAGAGCAAGCCGCAGTTTGCGCTACCTATCTGAAAGCACTGGGCGATCCGATCCGCCTTCAAATTGTGAAGGCACTTCAATGTTGCCCATTAACAGTTTCCGACTTGGCCGAATTGTTAGAGATGGATTTAGCAAATGTGTCTCACCACCTGAGAGTTCTGTTTCGCGCCCATTTGGTCACGACCGAAAAGGACGGGAAGTTCAGCTACTACCGTCTCAATGTTGAGTTTCTTGGGAATCGCCCATTAGCCAAGACGCTTGACTTTGGCTGTTGTAAGATTGATTTGAGAGATTGATTGGATCTGGTGATTCGACAGCACGCAACTCCTTCCACATCCGCCGCTGCTTTCGCCAATCTACCTCGGCCATGATGGGGCGAAGGTGCCGCTCCAAAAGCGTGTCCCGGCCGCGTTCGATCAGCGGCAGGAACAGCAGTTCCTCTTGGATGTCGGGAGCCAGGTGCAACAGGTTCATGATCTGCGTGACTCGCGCCCTGGTGACGTGCCCGAGGCGATCCCGCTGGGGTGAAAGGTGATCGAAATGGTTCCATCGCGCCCGTCGTAATCGATGCGCTCGATCAATAGTTGCAACAGGCGGCTCTGCTCTCGAAGGCTCAGCGCCGCCCAGACGGGATAAAACGCGGCGAGTGCGTTGGCGGCATCGGCTTCGCTAAGCAGTTCGCCCTCCAATCGCTCGCGTTCTTGGCGCAATTCCGCCAGTCGTCGTTCGTTGGCTTGCATCCGCTCGTGAATGGTCGCCAACAGCGAGGTCGCGACGCCTCGCGAATACGCATCGACCGGTTGCACGAGCAGGTTGTTCATATCTTGCTGGTGATTCACCAGTTCGCGTTGCAGACGCCGCTCCTCGCTATCGAGCTCGGCTAGGCGGTCCATTTCCTGGGCTCGCGCGCGCTGCACGGTTTCCGCCAATACGAGCGGGTCGCAGCCGATCTGCTTGATCTGCTCTTCAGCAATCCACCGAGCCGCTGCTTGCATCGCACATCTGCCAGCGGCAATATTTCGTCTTCAAGGTTGCCGCGAGTCGTTTTCGATCGCCCGCGCTTCTTCGGCGCAGTGATTGGCTCATTCTCCAGCGACTGGTGGGGGCGTTCCTCGTGGTAGTGTGCCAAGTATTCTTGGCAGACGTGGTCCATGTGCTGCTCGCCGAAAATAACAAATCGATCAAGGCATTCTTGTAACGAAGTCACATCTTGGTACCCAGTTCCTTGGGCAAGTTTTGGAAGAAATCGAGGTTACGGATTCGTCGCACCCACTCTTCGGTCGGCGATTTAAAATCCATCGCGTAACCCGTGGAAAAGAGGAGGTTGCGAGGGTGTATGTACAGCATGCCGGTTCGAACGTTCTAATGATTCCGCTACGATCGACCAGTCTTTCGAGCTTGGTCTGTTCCGCTCCGATGGTGAAAATCAATGCTGGTGCGGCGAACGATTTCATCGCGATTGCAAAGGAGTATCAATTGTGGCCGGTTCTTCTCGAAACGTTTGGCCAGGGCTCGCCCCGTTTAGGACCTGGGTCATACCCGGCGTCTTTCAGGATTCGCTTCACGGTGTTTCGCGAGATCGAGCGGATACCCAGCTTCGTGAGTTCGCCGAGGATGCGGGTGTAGCCCCACTGGTTCTCTTGCGCCAGCTTCAGGATGACCCGGCGGATTTGCTCTGGGGTGCGGCGGCGGCCGCGCTTAACAGGCGTTTTCTTCACGCTCTTCTTGTCCGCCCGAATCCATTTCAGCAGCGTATCGGGGGCCACAATGGTCGTCAGTTGGCGCAGCACCTTTCCGCCCAGCTTTAACGCGAATCGCACCAGTCGATTCTTCTCCTTCGGCGCGACCGTGATGCGTTTTGGCAACTTGCTGCTGAGGATTTCGTTCTCGACCTTCAGGTATTTCACCTGCCGGGCCAGTTCTTTTTGGGTTGCGCCGGCGATTACCAGCAGCAGGGACTGAAAAACGTTTGTCATTGAATTACACTGCAAATATGGCCATAAATCGTGGGAGTGCATTCATTTTGGCACCCCGGAGGGCGCAACCCGCCTGAACAAACATACGTCACAGTCGGCACGACCGGACTCAATGTTGGTGTGGTGGCCGGCCTGCAAAGTCACGCGACTGTTTATTCGTCGCGCGTGAATTTTGGAGGCGACGCGAACAGACATCGCCGCTTAACAGATTTCCGGGTAGTTGCGATTATTCCCGCGCAACGGTGATCTGGCGGGTTGGATGTCGTTTTCTGCAAACGAGTCGGTCACAGATTCTTCAAGTGCCGCTAGTTCAAGTGTTTGCGAAGTACGAGCAGGCGAGATTGCGCTCGGAGAGTGTTGGGCACAGGGAGAGCCTAGTCCAAAATAGCGACCGAGTGTATTGGGCTTCACAGAGTTGGCGGCTGCAAGTGCCGATAAATTCAACCAGGAATGGCCGACGCTGTTGGCAATCTAAGCCCCCCATCGTGAGAAAAGGTAACCAAATGATGAACGGAAATGGAAGTCGGCTAGCGACAGCAGTTTGTTTGTTGCTTTGCCTTGCCTCCGCGGAACTGGTAAGCGCGGCCGACATTGCCTGGCGAGTGATTCCGCAAGCGGCGCTCCAAGAAGCGCAGCAGTCTGGCCGACCACTGTTAGTCTATGTGGGTACGGAATCTTGTGTTTTCTGTCGCAAATTGGAATGGACAACGTGGTCCGATGAGAGAGTTTCTCGAACGATTGGGAGCGGTTTCGTGCCGTTACATATCGACGGGCAGCGCGATGCGGAACTCGCTCGTCAACTGGGAGTGAAAGGGTTCCCGGCTGTGATCGTCGTCTCGCCAGCCGGAAAGGCCGTCGGACGGGTCGATGGATACCGCGAACCCGCGAAAATGCAGGCATTCTTGGTCCAACACGGGGTGTTCCGCGAACGAGAGACGCTCGGTGGAAGGTAACCGCATCACGTTACGCCACTGAACTTGCACGAACGCGGCGGCACCGCTACGACCGAATTGAAACAAGTTTTGGTCTTAGAAGCCACACAACAAAAGGACTTTGTCAGGTAATTCTTTCCGAAGGTATTACGTTTCACAGACGCCTCGCCACCTCCGAAGTAAACTGACGCCACTGGATTCACGCGTTTGTGAGTTCGACACGCGTCTAAAATACGGAGATTGAGCGATGCTTGTTTTGTCAAGAAAGATTGGTGAGCGGATCGTGGTGAGTCTGGGGTCTGAAACTGTGACGATCGAACTGTTAAAGGTGTCCGGCGCTTGCGCACGAATTGGCATTCACGCGGCGGCATCGGTTGCCGTACAGCGGCAGGAAATCTGGGACAGGATAGAAGCGGCACGCGAGCTTCTTAGTCATTCGCCGCCCGTTGTACATGAATCCGTTGGTTAGGTGAGGAAGAGAAAAAGAAGCAAATGAGCAGGCTTGCATTGTAAAACGGCTGCGTTTTTAGATCGGTCGTTGAATTCACCGTTTGCAAAGCGTGGAATAGCTCATAAGGAAACCTGCAAGAACACCGATTTTGGATCCGCCGCGATTCTGAATGTGAAGTCGTACTGTGTGGGGGGAATCACCGACCGACAGGTTAACCGGATTACCACTTGTCGATCGAACCGAGAGTCCGTGCCTCCCGATGAACCAGAGTGTCATGTGAATAGTTCGCCACAAACCTCCGATCCTATGGGACTGCTGGAAAGCAATCAGGAAGGAACCAAACAAGAAGGAAGTCGGCCCAACGACAGATCGCTCCGCACGTTCGCTTTTCTGGCCGTGCTGTCGACTTGCCTGTACGGCGCGATAGCTTGGCTTAGTTGGCAATTTGACTACTACAGTGTTACCACGAATCGTCCCATTATCGCCGTATTGTTGTTGTTCACTACCGCCTTCGCCGCCTATCTGCTGGCGGTTCGACTGGCATGGCGCGCGACCCAGAGTCCCTACTTGCTTGGTTTAATTGTAGGGGGGGCCGTCGTTTTTCGCGGAGTGCTGCTCTTCTCCGTTCCGATTCAAGAGATTGACATCTATCGCTACCTCTGGGATGGCGCAGTCTGCAGCGTTGGTGTTAGTCCGTTCCGTTACACCCCCGAACAAGTTCGCAGGGCAGATGCTAATACGCTTGCGGATGATGACTTGCGACGGCTGGTAGAACTTCGTGACCACCAGCCAGATCTGGCGGAGGTCCTGGACCGCGTGCATTTTGGGGAATTGCCGACGATCTATCCACCGACGAGCCAAGTGGTGTTTGTCGCCGCAGCGGTAACGACACCATCCGCTGCGTCCCTGATGGTCCGCGTCTTCATTATGAAGGCGTGGCTGATCGTTTTCGATTTGGCCACCCTTGGCGTCGTCATCGCCCTATTAAAATTGTGTCATAAACCGGTCGCGATGTGTGTCATTTATGCTTGGTGTCCGCTACTGCTCAAGGAAGTGGCAAACAGTGGGCACTTGGACGCGGTGGCATTTTTCCTTACATCACTTGCAGTCTATCTGGTGGCGAGTTTACTCGCAAAACCGACGACCCAGCAAAGCTGGCTCAGCCCCACGTTGCACACGACCCTGATCGGCCTAGTGCTGGCGCTCGCAGTAGGCGCGAAGCTCTATCCAATCGTTCTCGCACCCATCATCTTTCTGGCCATTGTCAAAAAGATCGGATGGCGATGGGTGCCCGTTCCTGCGGCAACTTTCGCGGTCACGACTCTATTAGTGTTGTGGCCCATGTTGCCCCGCGAAACCGCGGCGATTGCTGAATCGCCAGAAGCGCTGCTCAGTGGCGCGACAGAACAGCAAACACAAACGATCGATCCCAGCCAAGGGGTCGCAACTTTCTTACGACATTTTGAGATGAACGATTTCATCTTCTTGCTGGTGATTGAAAACTTAAAGCCGTCCGCTGATTTGGAGCCGCAAAAGATTGCTTGGTTCTCGATTCTTCCCGAATTTATTCGCCAGGACGTCGTTGTAAAAGTCGCGGGCACATTTGACGTTCTGCCACGTGAAGTCCCCTTCCTACTCACACGCGTTCTCACCGGGTTCGTGTTTGTCGTTCTCGCCTTCTTGCTCGCTCATCGCGCCGCTCGCTCGGGCGACACGCAACAGCTGTGCGAGACCAGCTTTCTCACCCTTGCCTGGTTCTGGTTGCTTTGCCCAACGCAGAATCCTTGGTACTGGACCTGGGCACTACCGCTGCTCCCCTTTGCCCGCGGCCGCGCCTGGCTCGCCGTCAGCGGATTGGCGCTGCTCTACTATTTGCGATTCTGGCTCAGTTATCATTGGACAGACGCGCCGGTGCTGGGCACCTCCTACATCGGCACAACTTTCTTCGATTTCGTCGTGACCTGGCTGGAATTCGCACCGTGGTTTACTTGGCTGGCGGTTGCGGCAGCAATGCGTGCGATCCGGTCTCGTGGTCGCTTATGAGAATCACTCGCACCCGGAACGATTTTTGGCGAACCCAGCAATTGGATTCAGTTTGGTCTACGTGTATCGCGGGAACACATCACTCATCCCCGTAAACCGTCGAATCTGGATGGAAAATGTGCCAGTGCTCTCGAAACGACAAAGTACTAACAATCTCTGGAAGTGCTTTCCCTTCCAACGGTCCGCCGCTGGCTCGTCCCGTTTGAATATTCCAGGTCGATTGAGTTTGAAGGTCGAGTACCTGGCCATCCTGCCACCGGAAAGTGAGTTCCTTGTTGTCAAGTTCACGACCAAAAAGCAACGGGGACATGGATGGTTCATTCATGATGACGAGTACCGGCCGACCGGCAAATTGATCGTTGATTACTTGCTCATGGAACAGGGTGTTGAACGGCCACGCTCGGGAAGCCTCCCTGGTGGTTGCACCAAGCACGAAATCGGACAACGGTCGGTGGAACTTCCGGTCGTAAATCTTGGCGGTGCGATTGAGTAGAAGGGCAGTCGTTTTGGGATGAGCAGATCGCCACGTTTTCCAATCTGTTATGGTCGCGGGCAAACGCTTTAGGTTTTTCCCTTTTAGTTTTCCGTCCAGCGCCTTGCCGAGAATCTGACTCCACAAACTGCGTGTATTTACGTCCAACATGACGAGATTGTCGTTCCAGAGAAGTCCAGACACGACCAGAATGACGACGCTATCATCAAGGTGACGACTAAAAACAACGCCGTGATGGCAAAGATGACACCAAGTAACCGCGATTTCCTCGCCACCCAAAGTGTCGTTGATGATCTCACGATTGGGGCCAGTCAGCATGTTCAAAGGATACGCCCGGAATTCATCACCGTGCGCGACACCCAACACCAGTTCGTCAGGCCGGACACGCTTGCTGGCGGTGGCCGCATCGAAGGCCCGGGGGCGAAGAATGGGAGGCATTGGAGGAGTGAAAGATACCTCAGGAGTGAATTCGTTTGCATTTCGTTCGTCGTCGGCCTTTTGCGCGTGAACGTGCTTACCGATCGCCTGAAAATCTCCAGCATTTTCTGCTGCTAGAATCTTCAAAAATCGGTGCGCCATTGGTTCAACCGCAAGGCCGATCGTATTCATGGTTACGCCCCGCACAAAATTTAGCTCCTCAACCGCATCAACGATTAGGGCCGCCGAGGAAATCTTCCCTGTTGTTGGAATCCCATCCGTAAGAAAGAATATGGCCTCCGTGTTGAGGTCCATGTTGAGCGCTGCCTCAATGGCATCAAACCAGGCGGTATCTCCGCTCGCCGTAATCGATTCGACAAACTTTAGGGCGTGGTGTTTGTTGGCTTCAGTCGCTTGTAGCAAACGCGGTTGCCATTTGTAGACCCTCTGATCGAAGGTGATGATGCCAAAGTGCGATTCAACTGGCAAACTCATGATCGCTTGAGACAGTTCACCCTTGGCTCTTACCAAACGAGTTTCGACGGGAACGGCATTAGGCGCGCCGCCAACGGGAACTACGAGATTCTTCATGCTTTCCGACTTATCCAGGACGAAGACGAGGCGATTTGCCACAATACTTAGTCCAAAGAATTCCCGCGACCCAGAGGCCAAATGGCGTTGGTCGGGCTTATTCACCGGAGGGATCGCCTGGTACAGAAATCCTGGCTTATCCACACCCTCCCACCAGCGCTCCCAGTCATCCGGCGTTGACTCCTCAATCAATCCCGAAATGCGAGCCAAATACTGCCGGACAATGTAACTACTTTGGCCGTCGAGATTTGGTAGTTGCTGCAAAAGAAAATCGATACTTTCTGGCGTGCGCACCGCGATCACCGCGCGGAGCACCGCAATACGAAATCCGTAGTGAGTCGCAAATTCCGGCCGCTCGCTAAGTTTCACCAGATGCGGCAAGATATGCGAATCCCGACGCCGCGCTAACACGTCGAGTGCCGCGATCACCCGCCGATAATCCGTTGAATCGAGTAGCCCAGCTGCAAAGTCGCCTACTTCGGCCCCGCGGAATCGCCGTAAAGAGCGTACAAGCCGAACGGCTGTTTCCCCATCCGGATCGCGGTTCGATAGTCGTTCGATGGTGTGGACGATGTACTCGAACGCTTTTGGATGAGAGGCGAACTCTTGTTCAATCCGATAAACTGCTGCTCGTCGCGCGGATGCGTCACGGTCAGCAAGCGCTCGATTGAAATAGTTGATCGGAAACGGCAGTTCTTCGTTGGCACGTGCAAGATTGGTGTGCACAAGCGTCGTAACGATGCACATTCCAACAACAAAAAGCACTGTGACCCATTTTACTTTGTCTTGTACTCGCCTACTCATCTGCTGCCTCGTTTCCAATAAGGGAATCGCGTGCACCTACAGATGATTATTTGAGATTTGTCTGCCTAGCGTCTGTGGCGAGTTTCACACATCGGTTCGAATCGGGAAATTAATTCCTAATTCGAATTGCGGCCAAAAACGGCATCATGCCTCGATTCTGAGACACTTGGCAGATAACAAGGCTTGGTTAGCATTGCTATCCAGACCCATCGTCCTGGAGATTGGCTTCGTCTTGTTAAGACGACTCGTAGTGGCTAAGAACGAAGGGATTTTAGTGGGAGTTGTTTGATGCCACTAGCAATTCATTTTCTATTTCGTTTGTTTTGCGCCGGAAGCCGGCCAACGCGGCGCAGTGTCCAGCAGTACGCTCCAGTCCTTGTCGTATGGGTGAACTTCGGTCGTCAGGGATTCACCTCGAAAGATCGATCGGCCTTCGTTGGACCATTGAAAGATCGAGCCTTCCAGATTGTAAACATTTGTAAAGCCGCGTTGCTGAATTTCTTGTGCCAAGCGACTTGACCGATATCCGACAGAACAATACACGACAATCGGATCCGTCGACGGCGAATCTCCGATTGCAGCTAGAGCCGTGCGAAGATCAGGTGCCAGCTTGGCGTTGTGTAGGTGACTGACGTCAAACTCTTCCTTCTCTCTGGCATCGAGCAATACCGGAGGCAGCCGCGAATCATCCGCAAGCCAATCTGACAATTCGTTCGTAGACAACTGCTGCACGTCGGGAAACTCTCGTCGTATCCAATGTTTCACGTCTGGCCAATTGCGTTCTGGCTCAGCTTGACAGCCGATATAGCTGGTCGCAAGCCAACAAACCGCACTTCGCAAAGCCCAGAACGCGAGCGAATTCGACAGTCTCCGTGGATCTACTTTTTGTACTCTCATTGACTCAATCTAACTTCGTTCGTGTTCCGCGGTCGTGATGCTGCTTGAGTTGCACGAGACCCACCTCACGGCGTTCTGCCACATCCAGAGACAAGGCGGAGCGTTGCGATTCCCTCCGCAATTTTCAAGACGGTCAGCGTCGATGTATCATTATACGAAACACTCTTGCCCATTTCGCAGTGCACTACCAACGTGATTGATCCTCCCAGCGGAAAGTAGTAAAAGCCTGAACACGTGGTATGAACGCACTGTAGGTGCTCGTTGGCGTACGACTTCCTTCGCTTGTTTGTGAAGGAACAGATGCCAAGCTTGACTTCGCTGCAATCAATCGCGAGAACAGTGACCGAGATATCGTCAGAGAGCTGAACTTGCTCTCCGCACTTCCTACTTACGATGGACATAGTTTCTGGCCTCCATGTGAACTGGTTAGCTTCGTCTGCGGTGAAACTCCGTAGTATTCATACCATTAGGGCCAGAGAAGATTTTGATGTCTGTGAACCCTTGCACACAGCGGAATTAATGCGTGATCTGGGTCGGAAATAAAGTGGAAGCGGGGCCGTCTTACCGCTTCGAAAGATGGAAGAGGTTGGGAGGTGCAAACCGCAGTTGCCTATACAAGCAAGTCCTAGGGCAGATGCGACTCGAAGGCACGCTTCATTCGTTCGAGTGCCTCTGGGGAAAGGTTGCTTTCCTGTTCAGCCGAATCTTGTTCGACATCCTGTGCATTCCGACGTGCCTCTTCGTGAATTCTCAACAAAGCTCGACGGAATTCCCAGCACACACCGCACATGCCCAGGTGCATCCACAATTTGACCCACGTCCACCAAGGCAGTTTTCGGTCGAGTGATTCTGAAACCGTTTTTGAGACATCTTTGCAATTCAGCATGGCATTGAAACATCCAGTTAATTGCTTTCACGGTACCAGCGGCTCTTCAGGCATGTCGCCAGCCGCAAACGAGCGCGGTGCAGCAGCACCCATAGATTCGACGCTTTAATCTCCAAATCCTTACAAACATCTTCCGTGCTGCGGTCATCCATTTCCCGGAGGACAAAAACATCTGCTTGGCGAGTGGGAAGCGATTCCAGGCAACCACGTAGAATCTGCCAAAACTCTTCACGTTCCAAGGAATCAAGAGGGAGGCGAATTGCAGCCTGCAATTCCGGTCTCCAATTTCCCTGGCGGTCGAAAAATTTGTCTGAAGGATCGCCACCATCTTCGCTGGTGAACGAACTATCGCGGTTGCGTTGGCGAAATAAGTCCAAAATCTTTCGTTTCAGAATTCCCAGTAGCCATCCGCGCTGCGATCCCTGGCCAGTGAACTGGCCCGCATGTTGTAGGCCAGCCACAAGAGCTTGTTGCACGACTTCTTCGGCTGCTTCACCATCGCGCAGTCGAGAAAGGGCGTATCGATAGAGATAGTTACCGTATTGGTCAATCCAAGCTGACGGCTCGAAAACTTGTCGATTATCCGCTTCGGTCAAATTGTCCATTGGTTGGCTCTAACAAGTTTGCTACGCAGCGTATCCCGACAAACGACAGTTCATCACACGCCACTGTCAACTATAACCTTCCCGGACTCGTTTCGATGCCCCTTTAGCAGCATTTGTTGCTGGCAAGGAGGTAGTGTCGAATCTGTGAAGCAGCATACAGAAGAGACTGAGCGTCTCGCCTAAAATTCCTAGTAACAGGTGCTTGCGGCCGCTCAAAGACCAAGAAAGTCTCGCCTGTACAATTGCTTTCCTACTTTCAAGAAATGAGGAGTTCACATGTCCCGTCTGATTTGTGTGTTGCTAGCCATGGTTATTTACTGTTCTCTCAATGGCTGTGCCGGGACAGCACCCGGTCCGAACTCCGATTCCACGGACCAAAGTTCTCATGCAACAGAACAAGGTTCGGGAGGCAAGGAGGGGAGCAAACCTGTGAATCAGCCTTCAGGTTCAGGTAGCCGCTAGATCCACAAATTTTTGGCGAGTGTGCCTCGTTTCACAGACGCCAAATTGGTAAACCGCCATAATTCGGGCGTGGAGTGAAAGTGCGGAAGCAGCTGTTGCATTCGCCTTCACTGCGTTGTTGACCTTTGGTAAAGGAGTGCACGGCATGCGAAAAATTGGCACGTTTCTGGGAACTTTCACGATCCTCTCCGGGATGCTCGCCGCACAGGTTTGTTGCGCTGGGCCGATTGTTACTGTGGGAGCAAATGTTCCCGCAGCACAACAGATTTCGGTTTCCCAAATCGATCATTCCGCTTGGAATCAACTGCTAAATAAACATGTTGACGCCAACGGCTATGTCGACTACACCGCGTGGCGTGCATCGGCTGCCGATCAGAAGTTGTTGGATGACTATCTCAGTTATCTGTCGGCTGCGTCTTTTGGCGGGAATCCTGCACGCGAAGCACAAATCGCTTATTGGATCAACGCTTACAACGCGGTGACGGTTAAGGGGATTCTGAAGGAGTACCCGACGACAAGTATTCGCAACCATACGGCGAAAATTTACGGCTACAACATTTGGAAAGACCTGCAGTTGTTGGTTGCTGGCAAGCCCTATTCATTGGACTCCATGGAGCATGAAGTGCTCCGCAAAATGGGAGAGCCACGAATTCACTTTGCCATCGTCTGCGCTTCGATAGGCTGCCCGCGGCTGATGAATGAAGCGTACACGGCCGATCGGTTGGAGGAGCAATTGACTGCCAACGCCCAAGCGTTCTTTGCCGATCCAACCAAGTTTGTCGCCGACGCGCGCACTGGAACGCTTTCGGTCTCGCCCATTCTCAGTTGGTTTGGTACGGATTTTGGTGCCGATTCGTCGGCACAAATGAAGGCAATTGCCCCCTACTTGCCAGAATCAGCCCAGCCATTGGCAAAGAATGGGGCGGCGAAGGTGAAGTTCCTGGACTACGATTGGGGGCTCAACGATCAAGCCAAGGTGCAGACAGCAGGCCGACGATAATTTTGGTCTGCGTTGCTTGGAAAATCCAGCGAGTGTGGGGCACTTCACAAAGTCCCACTCGCCAGTCTGCCGATAATGGAATGGAAGGCAGTTCCACCTACCTCAGAGATTTAAAAGCCCAAGGGAATCGCTATGAAAAGAGGCGTCTTAATTACCGCAAGCATAGGAATCATGATTTTCGTAACAGGCGGCTGTAAAAGTAGCGGCAACTGTGCAGGTGGGAGTTGCTCATCCCCAAGCTATAGTGCCCCAGCGTATGCTCCTGGGTACGAAGGCTCTCCAGCCTCGTCTCCCGAGTATTCCCCTGGCCATAGCTACGGTTCGCCAAGCGGATCAGGAACTCGATCAGAGCCAACTTATCAGGGGTCAGGTTCTCGGTAGTCCGGGTCAGAGCATTCAAGAGAAGGAAGTCGCAATGAAAAAGTGGTTGTTCTTCGGAGGACTAGTTCTCTGTTTGGGATTCACGGTCGTCACGTTCAAGTCGCGGCGCAGCGAGAAGATGGCTCCCCAACGATTAGGCCAAGATTTTCAAATCACTTCAAGCAATCATAATGAGCCGGTTGGCTGGGTTTTTGGACGAATGGTCGGATTTCCTGGGGCTGACAAGCCGTTACTGCCCCAGAGCGGTGGTTTTGGGAGGCAGATGCGGATTCCACCAACCGTGAGTGTTCACCCATGATTGAGTTGCGGAGCGATGACAAGCGAGATGTTCAAGGAGTAGCGAATCGGTTGGCCCAGGTTTGGGTGGTTATTCCCGCCATGAACGAGCAGTCTTCAGTTCCCAAGGTGCTCCACGATCTGCCCCCGGTTGGGCGAGTCATCGTCGTCGATAACGGATCGACAGATAGCACTGCCGAAGTTGCTCGAAGGAGCGGTGCGGACGTTATTTCCGAGCCTAAGCGTGGGTATGGGTCGGCTTGTTTGGCGGGCTTGGCCCGCGTCTCTACTTTGGTGGCATCCGGAAATTCGCCGCCTGCCCTCATTGTTTTCTTGGATGCAGACTACAGCGATCATCCGGAGGAATTGTCCCAACTTGTGCAACCGTTGCTGGATGATGAGGCCGATTTCGTCATTGGTTCGCGTCTGTCGGGTGAGCGAGAAGCGGGGGCGATGCCACCGCAGAGCGTGTATGGGAACAAGCTTGCCTGTTTCCTCATGTGGCTGTTTTGGGGCGTTCGAGCGACTGACCTGGGGCCGTTCCGGGCAATCAAGTATGCAGAGTTGCAGCGTCTTGGGATGCGGGACACCAACTTCGGTTGGACGGTCGAAATGCAGATCAAAGCAGCGATCGCCAAGCTACGAACACGCGAAGTCCCGGTGCGCTACAGACGGCGAATCGGCGTGAGCAAGATCAGCGGAACCATCAGCGGCACGATCAAAGCCGGGTACAAGATTCTTTTCACAATTGCGTGGTATCGGTGGCAGACGTGGTGGAAATAACTGCTGACACCCTTGCTACGCACTGTTCGGCAGATGAGTGGGACGCTCCCAAATACTCGCAGTAAACCATTACCTGTCCACGATTGGGAGTGTGATCCGTTTCACAGACGGGAGCCAGCTACCAACGTAGGATGGGGACCAATCAAGCCCACAGGCTTGGCTAGCACAATGATAGGATTTTGAAAGGATGATACTATGCTTCCACAAGAAGTCACGAAGGCCGAGACGTCCGAAGAGTCGGTGTATGGTCGGTATGCCGCTGCATCGCAACAACGCGAAGAGGCGTTGTGCTGCCCGGTAGAGTATGCGGCCGACTTTCTTTCCGCGGTGCCCGACGAGATTGTAGAGCGGGACTATGGCTGTGGTGACCCGACGCCGTACGTCAACGAAGGGGATGCGGTTCTCGACCTTGGTTCCGGCGGGGGAAAGTTGTGCTACATTCTCGCGCAAGTGGTGGGGAAACACGGCCAAGTGATCGGCGTGGATTGCAATCGCGAGATGCTGGGACTGGCTCGCAAGTACCAACAGCAAGTGGCAGAGCGATTGGGCTTTAGCAATGTTGATTTTCGGTACGGTTTAATCCAGGACTTGCAGCTCGATCTCGATCTGCTGGGCCAAGAACTCGCGCAACACCCGGTGCATGACCCAACCAGTTGGTTGACACTGCGAAACTTGGAAGAACGACTTCGATGCGACCAGCCAATGATTGCCGACGACTCAGTCGATTGTGTCGTTTCCAATTGTGTGCTGAACCTAGTCCGACAACAGGACCGGAAGCAGCTTTTTGCGGAGATCTTTCGTGTGCTGAAGCGTGGCGGTCGCGCGGCAATCAGCGACATCGTCTCGGACGAGGAAGTTCCTTCGGAGCTACAGCGCGACCCAGCTCTTTGGTCCGGCTGCATCTCAGGCGCTTTCCGCGAGGATAATTTTCTAGCCGCATTTGCCGATGCTGGTTTTCATGGCATTGAATTGGTCAAGCGGCAGCGTGAACCGTGGCGCACGGTCTCGGGAATTGAATTCCGCTCGGTAACAGTTGTCGCCTACAAGGGAAAGCAAGGCCCCTGCCTGGAACGCAATCAAGCAATGGTCTATCGCGGTCCGTTCAAGAAGGTTGAAGATGATGACGGTCATGTGTACGCACGCGGGGCCCGAACCGCAGTTTGCGACAAGACGTTTCATCTTCTGCAACGCGCTCCGTATATGGGCCAGTTCGATGCGATCGAGCCTCGGACGGAAATCCCCATCTCGACTGCCGAGCCATTCGATTGTCGTCGCTCGAAACTCCGCGATCCCCGTGAAACGAAGGGCGCGCAGTATCGGGATACGACAGAAGCGGCAGCTCCTTGCTGTGGCGACAACGGCGAGTGCTGTTAAGGGCTTGCCGAGTGTGCATGCAAAACTGTCCGTCTGTGCTGGAATGTCTGGTCATTGAAAACTCATTCGCTGAAAGTAGCTGCTTGTGATTGAACTTACATTATTGCGCCGAGGAAGCCCTCTTGCTCAGTCAGCTGAACAACGTCGCTTGCTTTCAGAGGGAACGCCGCAGTACGACTTCGAGCAACGACTGGCTGTGCATGGTCAACCTTCCCTTCACGCGACTGGGATTGAGGTTTTGCAGATAAATGTCGGCAAGCTCTGCAATCAGACCTGCCGCCACTGCCATGTCGATGCGGGGCCTGAGCGACGCGAGATCATGTCGCGAGAAACCGCCAGTGCGTGCCTGGAAGTCTTACGTTGCGGGAACATCCCCACCCTGGATATCACCGGCGGCGCGCCGGAAATGAACCCCCATTTCCGCTGGCTCGTCGCCGAAGCAACCGCCCTGGGGCGGCGAGTCATCGACCGTTGCAACTTGACGATCTTGGTAGCACCTGGTTTTGACGATCTCCCAGAGTATTTGGCCGAGCACCGGGTCGAAATTGTGGCCTCGCTGCCCTGCTATTTGGAAGAGAATGTGGACCGACAGCGGGGTGATCATGTGTTTCAGCGGTCATTGAAAGCACTGCGCAGACTTAACGCCCTTGGATATGGACGGGCCGATTCGCCACTTTCGCTCACCTTGGTCTACAATCCGACCGGACCTACGCTTCCGGGAAACCAACAGCAACTAGAGGCTGACTATCGCCGCGAACTGCGTGCGCGGTACGACATCGAGTTCACTGGCCTGTATACCATCACCAATTTGCCTATTAGTCGTTTCCTCGACGATCTGCTCCAAACCGGCCAATTCGACACCTACATGCACAAGCTCGTAGAGGCGTTCAACCCGACAACCATTGAGGGCCTGATGTGCCGCACCATGCTGTCCGTTGATTGGCAAGGGAATCTCTCGGATTGCGATTTCAATCAAATGCTAAGCGTTCCCTTGGCTGCCGGGCTGCTACGCAATATTACCGAACTCGATGACGCCACATTAATGCAGATCGCGCGTCGTCAGATCGTTACAGGCCAACATTGTTTTGGCTGCACCGCAGGTGCAGGATCAAGCTGCCAAGGTAGCTTGACGCGATAATCAGTTACGTCCTCTCACTTCAACTACACATCGCCTTAAGAGGCGACGAATTGTTGGTGCTTCATACTCAGCGACCGGCTTTTGTGGGATCGTAAACGGTCGTCTCTGGATGAAATGCGTACCAGGCAAACCATAGCGAGTACATCCACTGGATCCCTTCGTCCGCCGCGACAACACGCAAGCTATGGGTGTCGGGATTAAACTCGATGGTAATGTTCAGGCCGTCAAGCTGATCGGTAATTTTTGTATGGTCGCGAGTGAAAGAGGATTCGGGATAGGCGCGGTACGATTTGCTGGTCCAGATTCCAAGAACACGCGATTTGGCCGGCAGACGTTTGCTCACTGGCTTGGCTGGAAACATCAAGGCCTGGCCCTTGAAGTAACCCTCATACGGATTGCTTTGATAGTTACGTCGGTGGCCCGTGTCGGTTGACATCACTAGCGTCTCGGGATAGCGCTGAGTCCACTCCTTCCACGAGCTAAGCTCCAACGGAAGTCGCTCCAACGATTGTTTAATGCCAGGGCCAGAAATGCCTTGCCCTTTCATTTGCGACCACAAACTTTCTGTCTTCCCTCCGCGGTCAAACATCAAGACGTTGCTGTTGTAAAGTAAGCCCGAAACACCGAACTCAATCACCCCCCCTGGTGTACTGCGGTTGAAGATTGCTGCTGAATCACATAACGGACAATAGGTCACCGCGAACCGCGTTTCGCCAAGCGAGTCATTTACAATCTCATGATAGTTGAGAATGGCCAAAGGATACGCTCGCGACTCACCTCCAATTGTGATTCCAACAACTCGATCATCAGGCCGCAAATAGCGGGCTTCTGAGGCTTTCATGAAGCGGGGATTAACGAGTGCAGGAATCCCGTCTTTGGGAGGTCCCCCGCGATGAATCTCTCCTTTTGGGACGTCAATATCCTGCAAATCAAAGGATGTCGAAACCTGTGAATAGGCACAGGTGCTAGGTGCCAATCCGAAAAGCTGCATTGCAATCAGGAAAATTTCGCATGCGAGCCAGTAAACACCTACGGTTGAGACCTTGTTTTGACTGATTTCTCGCAATGGCGTACGGAAAAAGCTCTTTAACGATAGTGAATTGATCCTAGTCATCTTCACGACTCCAAACGGGATAAGAATTGGCGATGGCTCACCTTCACATGATAAAGAAACCAATCCATTCATTCTGTGAAACGCACCACAGACGGCGAAAGAAGACTTGTGGAAGATGGAGGTTCCTCAGTTGATTCTGCGTTGCGGCTTGGTTGCAAGTACGCTCGCTAGAACATTCCTCTAACTTCAAGGTGTAGAACATGGTTCGCCGAACGACATTCACTCTTAGTGCCACAATGCTTTTATCTGGATTGGGACTGGCAAGCTGGGTAACTGCCCAGAGCGGCACCCGAACGCCCCCGCCGTCTTATGGCGAATCTCAGCCCGGAACGTATCGCGTTCAGCCCTCGCCGTCAGCCCCGCCGCCGCCACGCGAACTCCCGTTCGAAGAGCGACTCTGGAGCTATCTGCAAGACAATCGCTACCAAAACTGGGCCCCGCTAGCGGCACAAACGGACGATTTCTACGCCGGGAACAGTCCGCACGGAGAACAGGTCAAACTTTTTGCCAATCGGCTGGCAGCAGCCCATTCTGGCGAGCTTCCGCACGGCTCACTTTTGATCAAGGAAAACTATGACGCCAGCGGCAAGACGCTAATGGCTGTCACCGTGATGTATCGCGCCAAAGGTTTTGCGGCTGAGTCAGGAGACTGGTATTGGGCAAAGTATGGACCGGATGGAACTGTTGCTGCCATGAATGGCATGCGCATCGCTGGAAACGTAAAGATGTGCGTAGAATGCCATCAGTCTGCGGATGGGAAGGACTTCGTCTTTGCGAACGATCGAAAGTAGGCGGCGGGATGCTCAACGCTAACGCGGACAGCCACGCATCAAGAACGACTATATTCGCGAACATGCACCGGTCGAACCGTAGCGTTTGCGCGTCGTGGAACTGCGCGAAGTTTCTTCCCCCAAAGCGTGGTAAGCCAATTTGCTGGCTGCAGTACACCATCGAGGCCGTCCCGGATGTGGCCGCTGCGGAACGCATTATTCATTACTACGAACTGCAGTGGACGATTGAAGATTTTCACAAATGCTGGAAGACCGGCTGTGCGATTGAAAGTCGCCGTTATGAAACGTCGGCCAAAGACACTTCCGATCAACCCGCCAGCGACATCGCTCTGCGGCACTGGGTGGACATGCTCGCCGTGGTGAGGAAGAGGAAACTCACAACTCCCATGACTATCCGCGAATTCGTGCGTGCCCTGGCCGGACTGGGCGGGTTCATCGGCCGCAAAGCGGACGGCGACCCTGGCTGGATCACGTTATGGCGCGGCTACGAAAAGTTGCAACTCATCCTCCGAGGAGCCTCCATCGCCAAAAAATGTGGGTAATACTGAGAGTGGTTGCGTGGCCTACAACGAACCGAGGCAAACTAGATACAATTTATCTAAGAAATCGTTCATGGCTCGAATGGCACGGGCATAGTGGCGACCAACTAACGTTAGTCGCTGCATGGTATCGCTGGCACTAGGGATTGCGATAGCAATTCTGGCGCACATCTTTCTCGCGAATCTCGCTGGAAAAACACGGTCGACCGGCCTTGAATTG
>JBGSNR010000095.1:0-1703 GCA_041739545.1 Pirellulaceae bacterium
CGCAATAAACATAACGCGCTGTTGCGAGGCTTGTTGCGGTGCGCTGCCTGCGACTGCGGGATGAGTCACTCCTACACCGTGAAGGGGAGCCGCCAATACCGTTACTATGTCTGCCATCACGCCCAAAAGCGCGGTTGGCAAACGTGCCCGACTCCTTCTCTACCCGCCGGTGAACTTGAGCGTTTCGTAATCGATCAGATCAAGGCGGTCGGCCGCGACCCGCTGGTGATTAAAGAGACGGTGGTCGAGGCCCGACGTCAGGTCACAGACCAGATCGATCGCCTGCATGCGGAACGCGTCGCACTGCGTGGCGAATTGCGCGCCGACCACGCGGAACTTAGCCGACGGGCCACGGCGTCGAGCGCCAGCGACCCACGCTTGGCGGACACCCACGAGCATATTCGGCACGCCGAGCAACGTCAAACCGCGATCGACGACGAACTGGCGGCGCTCGATGGCGAATTGGTCCACGAGAACGAAGTGGCCGCCGTGTTAGCGGATTTCGATGCGCTGTGGGATTGCCTCGCCCCGCGCGAACAAGCTCGCGTGATGGAGCTGCTTGTCGAACAAGTCAGTTACCACGACGACGGCGGATACCTTTCGATCACCTTTCGCGCCAGCGGTATCAAGACACTGGCCAGCGAACTGGCGCAGCGGAAGGAGGTGGCCGCGTGATTACCATCCAACGCCGGGTACATTTTGGGCAAGGTCGGCGCACGCGCAAGGAACTACGTGCGGGCGCTGCGGCGGTGTCAATGGATCGTGTACCGCGAGTGTCGCGGTTGATGGCCTTGGCCATTCGACTCGATCAATTGATCCGCGACGGCGTCGTGGCCGACCAAGCGGAATTGGCACGATTGGGACACGTGACCCGCGCGCGGCTGACGCAGATCATGAATTTGCTGTACATCGCGCCAGATTTGCAGGAGGAAATCTTGTTCCTGCCGACCTTCGAACGAGGCCGCAACGCGCTCACGGAAAAGCAGCTCAGGCCCATCGCAGCCATGCCGAATTGGAACAAGCAAAGGCAAATGTGGCAACGCATTGGTCCGCGCATTCAAGAAGTAGGTCAGCCTGGCGAAAATACTGGTTCATGGTAAAATCGCGGGTGGTTCAATTTCTTAAACATCAGGCCACGATGAACTTTGGCTATTATCGGATCATAGGATGACGAAACCAGCGGCCAAGTCTAAACTTCGAGCTGTCGACCTTTTTTGTGGCGCTGGAGGCAGCTCGCGGGGAGCCGCGATGGCCGGGGCAACGCCCGTTGCCGGGTTGGATATGTGGGAGACCGCAACGGAGACATATAAACTCAACTTTCCAGACGCGGTCACCTATCTAATGAAGGCGAGCGAACTCTCCCCACATCGCCTACTGAAGGACGTCGGGCGATTTGAACTGTTGCTTGCTTCGCCCGAATGCACAAACCACAGCATTGCCAGGGGAAACAAGCCTCGCTGTGACCTCAGTCGAAATACTGCATTCGAAGTAATTCGTTTCGCCAAAGTTCTGAAGCCTCGGTGGATTGCTGTCGAGAATGTACTGCAAATGCAGAAGTGGGAGCGGTTCGAAGAATGGCTTAGTCAGTTACACACCATTGGGTACAAGACGGAAGTCGGGGTGCTCGACGCACAGTTCTATGGCACTCCTCAGTCGCGTCGCCGACTTTTCGTAGTCGCAGATCTCGAAGAGAAGCCCTCGCT
>JBGSNR010000010.1:0-10719 GCA_041739545.1 Pirellulaceae bacterium
AATGATGATACTGCCGTTGCTTTTCCATCGCCGGGACTCCGTTTGAAGAGTTGTGGAACTAACCTCATTCAAACCTCCCGGCGGTGGATCTTCACGTAAATTCAGCCGCTGATAGCGGACACTTCAAGTTTGACAGCGCCAGCAGTTTTCTTGACAGGCACCGCACTTGCAGGACCGGGCAAGGTGAAGGGGTTTGATTGCTGCCGCGGATGGCCTACGGCTCCGGCTGCTCCACGCTGAAAGCGTTGTATCTCACAGCCAAGGGTCGCGCAGCGCACCCTGGGTTATCATCACCATTGCAACGTTTACGCCGAAGGCGTTGGATTGAAGAATCGCATCCAGCCCACCGGCGTTTCGTTCTTGCAGGAGCAACCTGGGGCTCAATCCCGTGCCCAAGTTTACGTGAATGAAATGAGTTGGTTTGATTCGTGCAATTCGAAGCCAACCAGGGAGAACCGCCAGTGTCATCCGCCGCGAATTGACGCCGACAAGTACTGCCGTTACTTTAGACGAGATAGTTAATCCTGGGGAGGCTTTATGTTGCGAATATTAGTAACGATTTGCTTAGGCAGCGTGTTTGTGGGGAGCTCCACAAACGTTGTTCGTGGACAAGCAGCAGCAATTCACCAAGAGGTGGCGGCTAAGGCCGAAACTCTCGCAAAAACTTTGGAAGAATACAGCGATTTACTGGCGTCCATTAAGGACGAAACTACTGGAAAGGCTGCTTTTCCGAAGATACAAGCGCTCAAGAAGCGAATGGAAACCATTCCTCAAGGTAAATCTCCGTCTGAAAGTGAGTCAGAAGCTATTAAGGCTCAATTCTCGCCTCGAATCGAGGAAGCACTTGAGCGACTGAGTTATGAAACGGCACGCATCAGCTCAGACAAGGCACTCGCGTCAATCGCTGAAGAGTTAGGGATTCCTCAGGGCCTCCCTGCACCTTCGCCACGAGTGTCGCGTAAGAAGAACGATAAGATCGTGATCGATCCGGTTCCTGTAAAGGTCCGTTCACTCGAACACGACGACGACGATTCAAAAGGGTGGGATCTGGATTTTTCTCCGGATGGAAAGTGGCTCGTCACACTTGCGAGGTTTGAGGCTGTACGAATTTGGGATGTAAAGACAGGCAAACTCAGCAAGAGTCACGAAGTACAAACTCATCAAGTGAGCTTTCTACGTGATAGTAAGACTCTCGCAGTCCGAGTTAATGGAGTGGAATTAATTGACTTGGAATCGGGTCGCGTGCTACATGAATTGACCAGAAAAACAAAGGAAAACCCAGTCTTAAGTAACAATTTATCGCAACTTGCCGACGGAAACATTGTTTGCACAGGATTTAACGGAATCAGCATCTGGAAGATGCCCGGAGCGGAACTTAAGTCATTTTGGCCGGTAGAGAACCTCGGCTTCGCTAGCTGCATCGCAACCAGTTCGGATGGAAGTCGTCTCGCGACGAACGAAGGGTTGCTTTGGGATCTCACTATCGGCAAACCAGTGGGGCCAGAGAGAAAACTCGTCGGATGGGGAGGGCATCGTGCAGTAGCATTTTCCCCCGATAGCAAGACTGTGGCTTACATCGATAGGTCCCACTTGATTCTGTGTGATGCCAGTGACGGAAAACAACGTCACAAGATCGCATTTCCTGAATTCGCGATGTTGCAAACGGTAGCATACGCTCCGAACGGAAAAGTATTGGCGGTCGGCGGGAGCGGGATTTTGCAGTTTTGCGATCCTGAAGACGGAACATTGATCCAAAAAATTCCGGTCCCTTCGAAAGCAGTTTCATCGCTGGCTTTTTCGCCTAATAACCAGCAGTTTGCTGCGTGGACTGGCAAGACAGTTGACATCTGGGATTGTTCGGGCGTCGCGAAGTTGGAAACCGCTCGAAAGTAAATAAACTCAAATAGAATTCACGTCGAAGCGGCAGCGCTACACCCCCGTGGCAAACGGATTCCTTTCCTTAAACCCCTTCTGATGCCAATACGGATACGCGGGCGTCGTCGCACTCGCGGCATCGAGTTTGGCGATTTGATCCGCGGTTAATTCCCAGCCAATCGCGTCGAGGTTCTGACGCAACTGTTCCTCATTCCGCGCGCCGATGATGATCGTCGAGACACTCGGCCGGGTTGAAAGCCAGTTCAAGGCAATTTGCGAAACGGTTTTGCCCGTCTCGGCAGCGACGGCGTCGAGAGCGTCGACCACGTTGAACAAATGCTCGTCATCGACCGGCGGGCCGATGTCCCGATTCAGCTTGTCGGTCATGCGCCCCTTGTCGGGCAAGGGTTGGCCGCGGCGGATCTTGCCGGTGAGTCGCCCCCAGCCGAGCGGACTCCAGACGACGGCGCCGACTCCTTGATCGAGGGCGAGAGGCATCAGTTCCCATTCGTAATCGCGGCCGATCAGCGAGTAATACGCCTGGTGGGCGACGTACCGCGCGTAGCCGTGCTTCGCTTGCTCAGCCAACGACTTCATCAGGTGCCAGCCGGAAAAATTCGAGCAGCCGACGTAACGAATTTTTCCCGCCCGGACCAGGTCGTCGAGCACGCTCACCGTTTCGCAGATCGGCGTCTTCGCGTCGAAGCCATGCAGTTGATACAGATCGATGTAGTCGGTCTGCAACCGCTTCAGTTGCGCTTCGACTGTCTTGAACAAATGAAACCGCGACGAGCCAACATCGTTCGGACCTTTGCCGGAACGGAACGTGGCCTTGGTCGAGATCAGCACCTGGTCGCGGCGACCTTTAAGGGCCGCCCCCAGGATTTCTTCCGCCATCCCTGCGGAATAGATGTCGGCCGAATCGAACATGTTGCAGCCCGCCTCCAGGCAGATATCGATCAGCCGGGACGCCTCCGCGACATCGGTATTCCCCCACGCTTTGAAAAGTTCCCCTCCGCCGCCGAATGTGCCAGTGCCGAAAGTGAGCAGGGGGACGGAAAGGCCGGAGTGGCCAAGTTGACGGTATTGCATGGGGAAGGGCTGGGGCTGGAGTTAGGGCTAGGGAGTGAGAAGAAGGTGCGCATTAGGCCTGGTCGTCACGTTTATTCTACCGGGAGATGGACGAAGTTTGTCCGCTGCCGGACTTACCCTTCACTCACCACCGAATCCGCTTTCAGTCGACTCAACCGCCGCAACCTCACGCCAATCACCACCAGCGTGACCGCCCAGGCCAAGCCGAATTCAATCGCTGCCCAGCGGATATCCAGACACATGATCCAGGAGATTGCCAGAAAGGCGACGCCGATAACGGCGCAATAACCCCAGAAGGTTGGCGCCAGGGCGAAGAAGGCCATCGCGGCCAGAGTAATCAGGGTAGGCATGAACTCCAGTTCCATCATCAAATCAAAATTCGGTTCGGGCCCACCCACGAACCGAGTGCGCAGCCCGGTGCAGAAACAGATAGCTACATATGCGACCCACACCGTCCACAGTTGTTTCTCCGGACCTGTTTGCGGCAGCCACCGCCAGTTACGGAAATAGCCGTAGAGCAAGACGAAGAGCCCCAGTCGCGTGAACTGAATCGCGGGGAGCCATAACGACGCCGCATTATTGAGGACGACGAACGTGATGAGAATTTCCGGAATCAACATCAGCGGCGCGAGGGCGAGCAATAGATTGCCGTACTCCGCAAAGCGCTCGTGCAGTTGCACCCGCTCCAGCGTGCTGGCCAATCGCATCACAATGCCCGATTGATTCGCTTCGACCGCTTCGCCATCCAAGAATCGCGATAGATCGGCAGCCAAAGCAGCCGCGTTGGCGTAACGTCGTTGCGGATCTTTTTCCAGGCACTTGCGACAAATGGCATCCAAATCGCGCGGCACTTCAGGCGAAAGTTCGCGGACCGGAACCGGATCTTCCTTCAGCACTTGCATCAGGGTGTCGGCCGTGGAGTCTCCTCGAAACGGCGTGCGTCCGGTGAGAAGTTCGTAGAGCATCGCGCCCAGCGAAAACACATCAGCGGGCGGGCCTACATGCTTGGCGCCCTGCACTTGCTCCGGAGCCATGTAGTGCGGCGTGCCAAGGATGGCGCCGGTGCGCGTCATGTTGCCGTCTTCAATCGCCGCAGAATCGAGTTGCTTTGCTAAGCCAAAATCGGAAACTTTAGGAGTGCCGTCCGCGGCGATCAGTACATTTCCAGGCTTGAGGTCGCGATGGACGATCCCGGCGATGTGCGCGATGGCCACGCCACGAGCAATCTTGCACATCAGTTCGGCCGCTTCACGGGACGGACGTGCCCCGCGCGGCAGATCGGCCAGTGAACCACGCGAACAATATTCCATGCTGAAGAACGGACACCCTTCGTGCTGCCCGACTTCAAACACTGTGATGATGTGCGGACTTTGCAGGCGGGCCAGAACTTCGGCTTCCTTTTCGAAACGCGACAAGGCTCGTGAGTCGGCCTGGGTCCAGCCGAGCATCATTTTCACCGCGACTTCGCGATGAGCCTGCACCTGCCGAGCGGCGTAAACAACGCCCATCCCGCCCCGGCCGATTTCACGACCAAATTCATAGCCGGGGATTTGCAAACCCCCTGCCGCGGAACTGGGCGGTCGATAGCCGGGGTCGAGCTGAATGGTTTCGCCCGGGCAAACGGGCGTTTGTTCCGAGGAGACGGTAGCGAACCCCGACGAGACAGCTGGATCCTCCTGTTTCACGGGGATCTCCGCTGTTGGGGGCGAAGAATCGGGCGGTTTCGAGTCCTGCGACATCCTGAGATTTTAGTCTCGGCGAATTTGAACTGCTAATCATTGGGAAATGCGCCTGTTTTCTCGGCAATTTCCCCATCCCCTCGACGCTTCCCGTCTCCAGGGGTTACTATACGCAGTTCGACTCACTGGTGCGATTGCCGCTGGCCAGTCAGGGTCGGATTTGCCTTGCTGCGCTGTAATCGACGGGCTTTGCCCGGGAGTTGTGCCGTGATCGTTATTCTCCGGTCCGATGTGACCGAACCTCAAATCCAACATGTCCTCGAGCGGGTCGAAACTCTGGGCTACAAAGCGCACCTGAGCAAGGGAACGTACCGCACCATCGTGGGGATCATCGGCGATGAGAAGATCTCCAAGGAGTCGCTCCTTTCGATTCCCGGTGTCGCCGAGGTCATTCCTATTCTTCCTGCCTATAAACTCGCCAGCAAAGAAGCCCACCCACAACCGAGCGTTATCGATGTCGGTGGCGTGAAGATCGGCGGCGGAAACTTGGCAATGATTGCAGGACCTTGTGCGGTAGAAGATGAACCCCGCATGCGGGCCATCGCCAAGGCCGTGAAGGAAGCGGGGGCAAACATCTATCGCGGCGGCGCTTATAAGCCGCGAACCAGTCCGTATGCGTATCAAGGATCGGGCGAAGATGGCTTGAAACTGCTCCGCAAAATCGGCGATGAATTCGGCATGCCGATCGTCACCGAAGTGATGGACCCGCGGTGTGTGGAAATCGTGGCCGAGTATGCGGACATGATTCAAATCGGTGCTCGCAACATGCAGAATTTTGTGCTACTCACTGAAGTAGGCAAAACCAAACGCCCCGTGCTGTTGAAGCGCGGCATGAGTGCCACCATCAACGACCTGCTGATGAGCGCGGAATACGTCCTTTCCCAGGGAAATTCGCAGGTTGTGCTTTGCGAGCGCGGCATTAAAGGTTTTGATCCTGCTACTCGGAATTTATACGACGTTGCTGCCGTACCGGTCCTGCAGGGCTTGTCCCATCTGCCGATCATCGTCGACCCAAGTCACGCGACGGGCCGTCCTGATTTAATTCCCGCCTGTGCCTACGCGGGGATCGCTGCGGGGGCGGATGGCGTTCATATTGAAGTTCACGACTGCCCCGAAGTGGCGAAGTCGGATGGGCCGCAAGCCTTGCTGCCCAAGCAGTATGCTGAAGTGATGGACCAGATTCGCAAACTGGCCGCTGTATTTGGAAAGACAATCTCACCATTGCCGGGGAAATCCGCATGAGACGGAAGATCATTGCAGGGAACTGGAAGATGAACACCACCCGGGCTGCCGGGGTGGAATTGGCTGCTGCCATTGCCCAGGGCGCGGGAAGCTCGCCGGCCGCAGATGTGGTCGTTTGCCCCCCGAGCATCTACCTGGATGCGGTCGTCCAGGCCGTGAAGGGTTCGGTCGTCGGTGTTGGTGCCCAGAACTGCTATCACGAAGCGAAAGGTGCTTTCACCGGGGAACTTGCACCGGCCATGCTTACCGATATCGGCTGCCAGTACGCGATTCTCGGCCACAGCGAACGCCGGGCTATTTTTGGCGAAACAGACGCTGCTATCAATAAAAAGCTGCACGCGGTCCTCGCTGCCAAGCTGATTCCGATCGTCTGCGTCGGCGAAACCCTGGCAGAACGTGAGGCTGGAACCACTTCCGCCGTCGTTCGCGGTCAATGCACAGGTTCACTGGCGGGACTCACTGCCGAACAGATGGTCGGCACGATTCTGGCTTACGAGCCGGTTTGGGCAATTGGTACCGGGGTGGTTGCTACGCCCGAACAGGCGGAGGAAGTTCACGCCGATCTTCGCAAATTGCTGGAAACCCTGTATAGTCCTGAAGTTGCCGCGAAGGTTCGCATTCAATACGGCGGCAGCGTAACGGCCGACAACGCCGGCCAACTCCTGCACCAGCCGAATATTGATGGGGCCTTGGTCGGGGGAGCGTCGCTGAAGGCAGACAGCTTCTTGTCCATCGTGTCGCAAGCCGCCCGTTAAGTTCGGCTGAGACACTCGTAAGTCATTGTTCGTATAAACATTGTCGATTTTTGAGGAGTATGCGATGCTGTTCATCGCCGAGGCCAGTTATCTGACCCACTTGGTATTTCAATTGACCCTGGGTTTCATTGCCCTATTCCTGATCATGCTGGTTCTCGTCCAGCGCGGTCGCGGCGGTGGTCTGACGGGTGCGTTGGGTGGCATGGGAGGTCAAAGTGCTTTCGGTGCCAAAGCCGGCGACCTGTTCACGCGCATCACTATCGTGGCTGCGGGGGCCTGGATTGTGCTGAGCATGGCTTCAGTAAAAATCCTTGGTTCTTCGGGGGGCATCACCGGTGTTGGCAATCCCGGTGCGGACGTACCGGCGCTTCCAAGTGATGTAATAAAGCCCGGCCCTGGTGGGCTAACGCCGCCAGACGCAGGGACAGCCACGGATAAATCCGATCCGGCTGACAGCGACAAGGCGGACAAAGACAAGTCGGACACGAAAGAAACGCCAGCGACCGACGACAAGAAAGAAACTCCGGCTACGGAAACACCGGCTGCTGAAACTCCAGCTACTGAAACTCCAGCTACTGAAACTCCAGCAGAAAACAGTGATACGCCGGCTACTGAAGCACCGGCGACTCCCACACCGCCGGCTACTCCGGCTCCTGCGGAAGAATCTGCGGCTCCCACAATTGAGCCCGCGGAACCTGCTCCGGCAGAAACTCCTGCTCCAGCAGACGATGCTCCTGCCCCAGCAGAGACTCCTTCCGAACCAGCCCCGGCTGATAAGTAAAGTCTTTGCTCGTTAGTCTGTTTCCTATTCGCCCCACTTCATTTGATTCACGAGAACCTCACCGTGCTGCTCAGCATGACGGGACATGGCGAGGCGACAACGGCGGCCCCAGGGGCGAATGTCCACGCTGAGATCCGCACCGTCAACAACCGCTATTTGAAGGTGCAGGTCCGCACCGATGGCCCGGCAGCGTGGGAATCGAACATCGAAGCGCTCGTACGCGAGTCGGTTCGTCGCGGGGCAGTGCAAGTCTCGCTGAAAATCGATTGCGAATCCTCGGCCGAAAAATTCCGCCTCAACGAAGCGGTTTTGAACGGTTACGCCGATCAGCTTTCCGCCTTGCTCTACACGCGCAATCCGCATCAGCCTCCGCCACAGATTCCTTGGGGTTCGCTCCTATCATTGCCCGGTGTGGTTCGCGAGCCGCAAGTCGCCCAGCCGGACGAACTTTGGCCGCTAGTCGAACAAGCCACGCGTCAGGCGCTCGCTTCACTCGACAAAATGCGTCGGGACGAAGGGGCCGCGATGGCCAGCGATATGAACCAGAATTGCCAGGCGGTAGCGGAAGATCTGAACGCGATCGAAGTACGAGCGCCGCTCGTCATCGACGCCTATCGCCAGCGGCTATCGGATCGGCTCAACGGCTGGCTCGAAGCTCATCAAGTCACTCTGCAGCCTGCCGACATCGTGCGCGAGATTGGCGTCTTTGCGGATCGGGCGGACATCAGCGAAGAGATCGTTCGTTTGCGCAGTCATCTCGAACAGTTTCATGCCACGCTCGCTGCTGCCGAAAGCAACGGCCGCAAGCTCGATTTTCTGGTGCAGGAGATGTTTCGCGAGGTCAACACGATCGGGGCGAAAGGGAACGATGTCGAAATTTCGCGTCGCGTGGTGGGGATGAAAACCGCCATCGAACGCCTGCGCGAGATGGTTCAGAACGTGGAGTAGTAGGCGGAACAGTTCATGGCCGGCAATTCATCAGCAACCAGAACGGGGCGACTCGTCATTATTTCCGGCCCTAGCGGCGCCGGGAAATCGACGGTTGTTCGGGGCGTGCTAGAAGCGTCCCCCTTGCCCCTCCTGCCGAGTGTTTCTGCCACCACTCGGCCTCCTCGCCCCGGCGAAACCGATGGCGAAGACTATTATTTCCTCACCCCGGCCGAATTTCACCGTCGGCAGGAGGCCGGAGACTTCCTGGAATCGAAAGAAGTCCACGGTCGGGGAGATTGGTACGGCACGCTGCGGTTTCCGGTCGAAGAAGGCTTGGCGGCGGGAAAATGGGTGGTTCTGGAAATCGATGTCGAGGGGATGCTCGCTGTTCAGCCCCATTTTCCGGACGCAATCACTATTTTCATCCATTCCGGGTCGCGGGAAGAGCTGGAACGCCGCCTGCGAACGCGGGGGACCGAATCGGAATTTTCCCTCAATCGGCGGTTAGCGGCCGCGGAGGAAGAATTGGCGAAAAAGCACCACTATCGCCACGAGGTCGTGAATCACGATCGGGAGGAAGCGGTGCGAGAAATCGTGGCCATTCTGGCGAAAGTGGCCGCTGAAGCGGCGTGAAATCTTGATATACTGAAGGATTACCTGCGGGCGCCTATCGGGCGTTCATTTAGTAACTGAGGCGAGCGAACTATGTTGGATCCCCTGAAGGACGAGTCGATTGTGCAGAAGGTTGGCGGCCGGTTCAAGCTTTCCACGCTCATCCAAAAGCGTCTGGTACAGCTCAACGGCGGCAGTCGCCCGCTGGTTGATCCCGGCGTGCAAGACAAGGTGACGACCGTGCTGCAGGAAGTCGCCCAGGACAAGATTTACCTGGATACTTCCATGGAAGGCAAATCTCTCGACTATCAAGGAAGTGGTGAATCGCTCGACCTCGATCTGGGCGATCTATGAAAGATCGCGAGCTGGTCATCGGCGTGACCGGAGGGGTGGCCTGTTTCAAGACCGCCTCGCTGGTCAGTCAGCTTGCCAAGCTCGGCGCGCGGATTACGGTGGTCATGACCCCTGCCGCCGAGAAGTTTGTGGGCGCCGCAACCTTTGCCGCCCTCTCTGGTCGCTCAGTAGTAACGGACATTTTTGATCCCCACTACCCCCTCGGAGCGCACATCGAACTGGCAGAGAAGGCGGAGCTCTTGTGCATCGCCCCGGCCACGGCCGACTTCATGGCCAAGGCCGCCCAAGGTTTTGCCGACGATCTGCTCAGCACGCTCTACTTAGCCTTCGCGAAGCCCGTCTTAATGGCCCCCGCGATGAACAGCACCATGTGGGAACATCCTGCCGTGCAGCGCAACGTCGCTCAGCTCAAAGCCGATGGCGTGCAAATGATCGGCCCCGACGACGGCTGGCTCGCCTGTCGCCAAGTCGGCAGCGGGCGAATGTCTTCGCCGGATGATTTGCTCGCGGCGATTGGGGAGCGGTTGGGGTAGGAGGTGTGCTGTTTGTAGTTAAAGACCCAGTTCAGCAGCGGCGGGGCACGCCGAGCTTTGGGTCAGAAAGCGCGAACGTCTTCCCATTCTGCTGCAGCGATTGATTCGGACCGACGCCGGCGGATCACTCTTTGCTGATGATCGTCGCCTGTCGGGCGGTCAACTGCCACTGCCCATCCCGCTTGATCCAGACGTTTGTGAACCGGCGGCGAACGGTCTGGCCGGTGAGAGGGGCGTTCCCCTTCGGCTTCACCTTCTCCTCACCCATGATGACGACGGTGTTCCCCTGGACCAGGACCGCCTCGACGGTTCGGTCGAACGCCGCGTAATCGAGGATGCCACCCTTCACCAAGGCGACGACGTCCTTCTTCCCCCTGACGATCCGATTGTTCGGGGCGTTGACTGTGAAGTCCTCTGCCCAGTACTTCTCGATCGACGGTAGGTCGTTGGCGAGCACGGCGGCAGCCTCGGCCTGATCGACCTTCCGAACTTCCTCCCCGACCTTGTTGTTCTCCCCGACTTTTTCTTTGAGGGACTGTCCGAAAAGTGGCGCTGCCAGGTCCACCGCCACCACCGCGAGCGATGCGACCATGACGAGTCGTGTAAGTTTAATGAGCAGTTCTCCTTGGATGAGCAGACGCCCTCGCGCCGGCTCTGTGTAGTGCCGTAGACATCTGAGCTACCTCATCAAGTCTACTTGGCGGAATTTGTGGCGAGGAACTTCACGATCGGCGATTGTTTGCGGTGCAGTTGGGCCACGTATTTGGCATCGTCGTAGAGTTGCCGCGTTTGCCAGCAGCGAAAGA
>JBGSNR010000073.1:0-67544 GCA_041739545.1 Pirellulaceae bacterium
ATGATGATACTGCCGTTGCTTTTCCATCGCCGGGACTCCGTTTGAAGAGTTGTGGAACTAACCTCATTCAAACCTCCCGGCGGTGGATCTTCACGTAAATTCAGCCGCTGATAGCGGACACTTCAAGTTTGACAGCGCCCATGCTCCCTCCTGCCCCGCTCGGCTCTTGGCCCTTGTCAGCTTCCCCCTGTCTGGTCGACAATCAAGTCTGGACGCATCTTTCTGATCCACGCAACTGCCTTTGGGGTTCCATGGCTGCCGATTTCGATCTCATTGCCCTCGCGCGGTACCTGCACATCACCGAAGGGCAGGTGTTGAAACTGGTCGAGCGCGGCTTGCTGCCGGGGCGGAAGGTCAGCGGCCAATGGCGGTTCAACCCGGGGGAGATTCACCACTGGCTGGAAGACCGCATCGGGGCGGCCGACATGGTCGATCTGGCCCACATGGAACAGGCGCTCGAATTGGCCGCCAATCGGGAAGGCCGCGCTGCTTCCTTGGGGCGGATTTCGGACCTGCTCCCCTCCACCGCGATAGCCCTGCCCCTGGAAGCTCGTACCCGGGGCGGCGTGATTTCGTCGATGGTGGAACTGGCCACCTTCACCGGCTGGCTGTGGGTTCCCGAAGAAATGGAAGATGCGATCCGCGAGCGCGAAAATCTCCATTCCACGGCCCTGGAAAACGGCGTGGCACTGCTCCACCCGCGGCGACCCATGGCAGACATCCTGGCTCAGCCGTTCCTTTGCTTAGGGCGGACCTCAAAAG
This sequence comes from Pirellulaceae bacterium, assembly GCA_041739545.1. GTDB lineage: Bacteria > Planctomycetota > Planctomycetia > Pirellulales > Pirellulaceae > JBGSNR01. The sequence goes on from JBGSNR010000073.1 coordinate 763, forward strand.
GAATTCCGTTCGGCAACCGTCAACTGACCGATCTCTTTTTTCTGATCGCATCCATCGACGACGCCAATCACCTCCACATTCTGGCCCGGCTCAGTCGCCTCCTCAGCAGCGCTGGGTTTCTGGAACTCTTGCGCTCCGAGCAGTCACCGGTGGAGATGCACGCCAAGATTGCGGAGTTCGAAGCCGAACTGCTGGGAGAGCTCGACGAATGATCCCAACGGCGGCTCGGCCCCACCTCTGGCTCTGCGGGGCCACGACGTTGCCGGAATTCCAGCCCTGCCGCGAGTGGCTGACAGCGCGGTTCGCTCTTCAAGAGGTTAACCCGGAGCAATCGACAGCCCTGCCGAGCGAAAGCCCGTTCGCCATTCTCGATGTTCGCGATACCTGGTCACCGGCCGCAGGGCCCCGGCTGGAATCACTGGCCGCTCAGCATCCCTTGGCGATTTTGCTGCAGTTTCTCGGCCCCTGGTGCGATGGAATGGGTCGATCGCCGGGCTTCTTGCCGGGGGTGATTCGCGTGGGTTGGCAAAACTGGGAAGCGGAATTGCCCGACCTGCTCCTGCCGCGCAACTATGTGCCGCGAACGGCGACCGAAGCCGATCGTCTTTTGGAATTCGCTCGCCAAAGATCCAAACAGCTCGGCGGGGTTGTCGGCGTGGTGGCCCATTCACGGGTGACGACGGAAGGACTCGTCGAAGCGGTTCAGGCGTGCGGCGCGCAGGGAATTGCGCTCCGCGAGCCGGCAGAGTTATCCCATTCAACCGTCGATCGACTGCTGATCGATCTGGACGGCGCGCGGGACCAAGACCAGATGCTTTCCACCTGGCTCGCCGCAGCCCCAAGCTTGCCGATCACGATCCTGGCCGGCTTCGCGCGTCCGGAAGATATCCAGGCCTGGAAGTCGCAGGGGATCACAGCCGTCGTGACCAAACCTTGCTCATTGGCGACCTTGCAAAAGGGGTTGCAAGGGGAGAGCACGCGCGGCAGAGAATGTAGAGCTCGAACAGGATAGAATGCCGGTTGTGTCAGGCACAGAGAATCGTGGGCAACACCAACCGGGCAGAAATGTGCCTGTCGTAATCGCCTGTTTGAGAATCAGTCAAAATGCAACTCGCCGCATTTAATGGCGTGGCTGAAATGACATTTCGTCCAACCAATTGCCCATATTGTGGTTCGACTAGAATTATCCCCGTCGTTGATGGCAGCTTGGACATCCGCCGCCTTACACTCGCTGCCCAGCGCAAAATCGCTTTGGGCGGCAGCTTCGCAATATGCCGGGGAAGTCCAGTATGGGCGTGCGCTGACTGCGAGATGCCCAATAGCGACCCCCAATTTGTAATGCCAGCCGATCCAGCGGATTGTGAGGAATATGAAAATGAGGTTCATTCGGCATTTCGATCCTATGAACCCATCAGCGAGTCAACGCTACAACAATTGAGAGGAAGAAATTTGCTGATTACAATTTCGCGGCAATTGTTCAGCGGTGAAGTTGACGAACTGCAGTTTCGACTTTTGGGTGCGGAGTTTAAGGTAGATACGATTAGGAACGGGACAGTGGTTAAAGTTGAAAGCAACTCTCTCTTCACGCGAGACCGATTTGAGCTGATGCGCGGCGTCGTATGCGAATCACAGATAGAGGGTCAAAATGCTGTGTGGCCCATCCGCATCGGTACGAGCGACCGCGGCATTGTTGCAGCGTCACATGCAACATCAGATACAATCCAAGTTCGCATAGTAGCCAAGTAGAGTACGCGTGCCGCGTGCGCACCCTACTGGACGGACCTAATCGACTGGACTTGAAATCACGGCAACCAAATTGCCAGATCGAATCAGTACCTCACATCTTGCCATGATTCGTACAAACTACACGCGAGATGCCTTCGACACCGCCGCCAATGGCATTTGTCCCGGCCCTGATCTGGAATGGTTTGCGATCGATCGGGATGGCCATGTTGCTGGATTCACGAACGCTGGATTCGGCGTTGTTCCCGAAGCCGTCTTCGTATCCTTTGACCGCTTCAATGAAACGCTTGACGCAATATCTACACTTCAACAGACGGGTGTCGCCAAATGGGCACACGAAAAACCCTCCATATTCGCCACATGGGATGATTGGTCGGCACACGGGTTGTTCGCATACGACTGGGCACACTCAATCGGCCAGCCCGATCCGTCACTTCCTTATCGGCTAATGTGCGTGCCTGAAAAACCAATTCATGTTTCACTGCTCCCGTCAGCTGTAGTTGACTACCTATCGCAAATGCGGTTCAGCATTTCGTTTCTCGAATCGTCTGAAATACTCGTGGAATAATTCCGTTGCAACCAACGCGCGATGCCAAGCCAAATAGAGTCCCCACTCCGCGTGCGTACCGCGATTCGCGTTAAAATGTCGAGTGTGTTTTTTCGGTTATTGAATTGGCCTCAAACAGGTGATGCACCCTCTCTCTGGTACGCACGCGGCGTGCGTACCCTACTGGACTTCCATCGCGCCACTCGCCTGGATGAATTGTATTTGCCTCACGCCGCAGGCGTCACATCTCACAGCCCAGGCTCGCGCAGCGCAGCCTGGGTCAGAGCGAAGACATACCCGGGTACGCCGCAGGCGTTTGATCGAGGTTTTCCCGCAAGGCACAGGATCTAACGCCTGCGGCGTATCCGAACCCTGTGGGCGTTGTCACCCAGGGTGCGCTGCGCGACCCTGGGCTAGGCGATCCAACGCCTTCGGCGTAACCCACTTCACTACTGCACTACTAAACTCTTAATGACGATCGTTCCGACCTAAACTCACCTTCAACTCTGCAATCGGGCCAACGCTTCATCAGCCCAGGGGCTATCGGGAGAGAGTGCGAGGAACCGTTCCCAGTGATGCTGGGCCAGCGTGACTTGCTGCAGTTCGTCGAGCGTGCGGGCCAATTGATAATGCACGTCCGCATAATTGGGATGAAACGCCAACGCTCCTTCGAAGGCGGCCACGGCGAGTTCTTTGTCCCCCAACTCGGCCAACAGGCAACCCAGATTCGCCCGGGCTTCGACAAAATCTTCGTCGAGCTCGATGGCCGTGAAGTAGCGTTCGCGGGCGGCCGTTAAATCCCCCTGGCGATAGAGCAACTCCGCCAACTGAAAGCACCACTCGGGGCGCAAGCCGCCGGCAGCGAGGGCCGCACGAACCATTTCAATCGCGGCCGGCAGATCTCCCGCTTCGGCCAATTCATCGGCATGATGCAACAGGCTGGCGGGAGTCTCTTCCTCGGCATGCCGCACGAGCGAATCGCGCAGCGAAATCGTGGGGGGGCTGGCAAGGTCGGCAGCTTCCTCTTCGAATGCCGCAAAATCGATCCGCAACTGCCCGCGCGGCTCCATCAGTTGTTCGTCCGCGCGGCGAACGAGCAAACGCTTCCCTTCCACGACCAGCGGCAACGTTAGCAGCGGGCGTTCCACCTCCGGCCATTGCCGGGCCAGTTCGGCCAGGAGTTTCCCAATCTGCCGCGGCACAAGCCCGGTGCGACGTAGCTCCGTGAGCCGGCGGGCGACAGTGACTTCGTTGAAATCGAAGTAGGCGAGGCGATGAATTTCTTGCTGCGGAATCAGCCAGCCACGATCCTGCCAGGTGCGAAGCCAAGCGATGGGGATCTGCAACAACTCGCCCAAATGGCGCGAAGTGTAGAGCCCGGCGAGTTCTGCCGGCGTGTTGTCTGCGAGCGCTTCCTGCGAATTCGACATCGGCTGTGCTTAGAGATGCGACGATCCGTGAATCTTCATCTTCCCCCAGGGAGGAAGAATGTCAATTTGGGAAACCACCGGCCCTGGCATGCAAGACCCTTCAGGCCGAGGGATTCAGGCTCGCGGGCCGGTTTGAACACCGCCTAGCCTCAGGTCGCTACGTTGGGGACAACGTGTCGACCAACAGCCTGCTTCCATCGAAGCAACCGTTAATCGACGGGCAACTCAAAATCGCTGGCTTCTTGAAAAGGCCCGCTGCCGTTATCGCGCTCAAAACTTTTCCCGACGGAGGCATCGAGCAGCGGGACCACATCGGGGTCGTTATTGGCGATTACATTGCAGTCGCAGATCGAGTGGTTCTCGGCCTCCTGCATGTATTCGTCGGTTTCGAGCCCGGAGACAAACCGCCAGCCGCTGTCTTGATCGCTAACGGGTTCTTCGCGATACATGAAGGCGACTTTGTGACCCTGCACGGTAATCATGTCCGAGGCAATACATCCGCCGTAACCTTCGGCCAGCGGGAGTAATTCATGATCCTGCAAACGAAATGCTTTGGCACGCGGGGCGATGGTCGAAGTCATGGCTGAGATGCCCTCCGAGGTTGATGGCCGAGAGAACTCCGGCAAAGAGAAGGTAACAAGGACTTGCCACAACCGATGGCTGTTTGAGAATCACTGGAAACGGATTCCAAACAAGTTGGGCGGAATATCCATTCCCCGCCGGCGTCGCTGCCAGAAGAGCAGTTCGACGCTGCTTGTTATTCTAAGACTTTTGCCGCGCCTACGCAGCTCGATCTTCAAAAACGTTGGTTGGCGTTTTTACGCCCCCGGTTCCTGATTCGGTTTCCGGCTTGCTGGCACCACCGTCGGCAGGAGAAAGCTGGAGATCGGGTTCTTTGTCCAGCTTAGGGGTACCGGTTTCGCTCTTATCGCTCGGGTCGGAACCTGTTTCTGCCGCGGGAGTTGGCTCGGTTTTCTCGGTCTCGGGCTTCTTAATGCTCTTCGGCACGGGAACCATTTGCGAGTTCCACGGGCCTTCGGCCGGAACTTCGATCCGACGGGTGGACGTTGTGCCAGGGACGACCGTCACGCCGGGATAGGTCGACGGCGGCAAGGTCGGTGGCAGGGTCGGGTAAGAAGGACGCTCCACGACGACCGTGGCGGGCGCTTCCGCGTAATTGCTGCTGGACATCAGCGGCACCTTTTCGACCACCGTGCGAGGTGTGCGACGGACGGTTTCGTACGCCACATACTTGGCCACGGTGCGAGGCACTTGCACGGACTTCGTTTCGCTGACCATCCGCATCACGCGGACTTCATACTGCTCGACCTTTTCTTCGTACTCCACCTTCTGCACGGTCACTGGAACCTGCTGCACCACTTCTTGGGCTTCGTAACGAGTCCGCGTGACAGGAACTTTCTGCACCACGGTTTCGGTTACCGGACGTTGCACGGTGACAGGAACCTCGCGAACTTCCTCCACGTTCTCGTAGCGCACGCTCTGCACGGGAATGTTTTCGGTAACCACTTCATCCACGTAGCGCGTCACCTGCGTTGGAATATCTTGCGTGAAGGTCTGCGGCATGTACGAGGTCTGCGGAACCTGTTGCTGCACGTAGTTCGGCACATAGGTTTGCTGCGCCTGGTAAACCCCTGGCTGTTGATTGGGGACCCAGTACAAACCGGCGCGATGATAATTGGCGACTCCGGTTGTCGGGTTCACCGCATAACCACGAGGCACCCAACTGATGCGATTGCGAACCGGACCAGGGGAGTAGGTAAGTTGGTTGACGAAGCCACCCTGATCGACCGTTTCGGTACGGAAGGTCGTCACGGGGGAGTAAGTCGTGTACTGCTGTTGCTGGACCACGGTTTCGGTCACGGGGCGACGGACGACCGTTTGTTTCTGCTGGCAGGTGGTTTCGTACACGGGCTTCTGCACCATGTAACGCTCCTGCTTCATTTGCGTCTCGGTGACGTAACTCACCTTCTCGTACGCATCTTCGCGGAAGCTGGTTTCGGTGACCGGCTTGTAGATCGTGTAGCGCTTTTCCTGATACCCGGTTTCGGTGACCGGCTTGGCGACGGTGTATTTTCGTTCGCGCAGTTCGGTCGTCCATTCGGGACGCGACTCGGTCACTTGACGCTCTTCCATCACGGTCTCGTAGACCAGACGGTAGGCGGTGACCGGTTCTTCTTCATAGATCGTGCGATAGACCATCCGGTACGAAGGTCCGCACGCAGGGGCACACGGCGATGGCGTGCAACATTCTTGTGCCGACAGTCCGCTTGTGACGGAGACGATCGACATCCACGCAGCAGCAATTAGACGAAACTTCCTCATGGCTTTTCTCTCACCCGGTGTTGTCTTGCCGCCAGCTTTTGGCTGGTTTGCCGACGGGCAAAAATCCTCCCCGCGCGTCGACAACATACCTCTGGCCATGAATCCATCACAGCGCACGTTTTCTACAGGTTAAATGTGTCGGAAGTTCACTCATAAAGCAAACGTCCGAACGTGGGGTTTTTTTGCACCTTCATTCTCAAGCATATACATGACAATGCTTTATGACTTGGAAAATTCTTTGAAGTTTTTTGGGGCTGCTGCCGAATGGCATCATTCTAGTTTGACGATTGCGAAAACGGGCGAAATTCTGCCGTCCCCCGCCCTTGCGCCACTCACACAACCCCTACGACCCATCCATTGTGATGCCTAGCTTCGCCTCCTTATGGTGGTCCACGAAGAGCGCGTGAAAGCAGTCTTACGCATCCTTCCCAGCACCCTGGCGCGAACTGCTCTAGGGACCTGCACGCGGGTCGATTACACTCCGCGAAATTACCAAGCCATCCCAGCCCTGATTCCCTGCGCCGGCTAAGTTTCCCATCGCTAGCAACTGCCCTGCGATTTTGCCATGATGCTGCTCACCAAAAACTCGTTTGGAACGAAGTGGAGAGCATCACTGCGCACTGCCTGCAGGACCTTGGCGATCGGTTCGATACTGCTGGCCGTCGTCGCGGGGTGCGGCAAGCCAACCGCCGTGAGGCCAGCGCCCACCAGCACCGAACAAAGACAAGCCTATGCCGAATTGCCAGGGCTGCGACGAAGTCCGCAACCGTGGCTGCAAGAAGAGTACTCTCGACTGCGCGGCGAACGAGCGTTGCCGTTGCAAATCGACCGGCGCATGTCGGGGCAGGAAAATCTGGTCCCCACGGTAAGCCCCGCGGCCAACTTGCCGACGCTGAAATCTCCGGCAGGAATCCAAACTCCCAAGGCCGACCTGAAAACACTGGCGGCCATCTATCCTCGCTTTAGTCGCCAGCATTTGGCAGATCAAATCGACGGAATTTTTCCGACGCGGGAAATGCAACTTGGTCCGGCCGAGCTAACCCAAGCGCATGAAATCTTGGGGCGCAAGCGAAACGAGCGGCGGCAGTTTGCGGAAGCCTTCCGGCATCTCGATCGGCTGGGGATTCCTACGAGCGAAGGCTTGCTGGCGAACTTGGAAGTGCTCGATACCATTGAAGTCGGCAGTCGCTTGGAAATCATCCATGCTGCCACTCTCTTGGCCGACAACACGCCGGACGCTGCCTGGGAATCGCTCGTGCTAGTGCGACACGTGGCAGCGTTGTGCCTGGCCGAAGGAAACTATGCGGCCCGCATGTTGGCTGCGAAGCTGCATCGGGACATCATTCAACTGGTGCTGGCGATGCACAATCATCAGCAAACTTCGTCAACCATTCGGGAGCAAGTTTTCGAATCGGTTCTATCCGATGCTGCCAACTGGCCCGATGATTCGATCTTGTGGATGGGAGAGCGTGCGGTCGGCTTGCATACCTACGAACTGGTCCGCGATGGCTACTTTTTGTCCCTGTTGAGCGATGCAGAAATGGCTCCGCTGCGCGAGCGGAACATCTTGAACGTCACAGCCCGTACTGCGTTGCGAAACGTCGATAACGACCAAACATTCTACTTGCAAACGATGCGGCGGATGGTTGAGGCCACGGCTATGCCTTATGCCGAACGCTTGAATCTGGCCAGTTCCATGCAAGCGGAATGCGAATCGCTGCGCGGCACTCCTCAATATCCTTTGGTGGCCGGGATGATCCTACTGACCGAACTCGAAAACGGGATCATCTTGCAGGGGGAAGACAAAGCACTTTGGCTGGCGCTGGTGACCGGTTTGCAGCAAGCACACCATGTCCCCAGGGCCGAGGCCAACGTTAACCCCTTCACGGGGGAACCGTTTGTGATGACCGTCGACGACGATTCCGTACAAGTGGAATGTCGCTGGGGCCGGGAAAAGAAAACGCTTGTGCTGCGTCGGTTCCCTCCTACTGCGGTGCCGCTGCGCACCACGCGCAGCCAAGATCGCCAATCGAACTAATCGATACAGTCGATGGGCAAGTGCGCGACTTGACGTAAAAGCGCCGCGCCTTTGCCGAATTTTGCCTCGTTTTCTCGAGCGAGTGGCAGACTGTAATACCTGCGCGGTTTCGTATCCCCCGGTCAGAAATTTGGCGTCCTGCCTACCATGTTGGACGATGAACCTTCTGGGTGATAAGCAGATCGTTGGTTTATTCAACCCAAATCGAGCGGCCCTCTTTAGCCGGGACTATCTGCCCCAGTCCCTGAGAAACGAGGGCCGCTTCTTTTCCCTAGTCGCGAAGACCACGAACGCTGAAGTCTGAACATAGAGCAGTTATCACGACGCAATACCTGCTGATTTTTGGAGCTAATGCAGGGGCGAAGAGTCGCAACGTTCAAATTTGCGGTGATTTTGCAACTTCTCCATTCGCCCTGCATCGGATAGACTACGGGGGTAAATGCAATTTTGGCAGATCTTGAGACTTCTCATCCCGGTGGGCTGCGGAATCTCCGCCCTTCGCACGTTGGGAGCCAGGCCTGAGGCTCAAACGGACCCGAAGGTTTCTTGCCCGCGAGCGGCTACCTCACCCGCGCTCGAAGTGACTTGCATCCCCGGTGATTCCATCCTGATGGCGTTTGAATCGCATCCTTGTTGATGACGATGCAGACGTGCTTCGCAGCGCCGCAATGCGGCAAAGGTATTTCGTTTCATGTCTGAGTTTGCCCCCGAAGAACTTGAAGTTGTTGAAGCCCCTGCCGCACCGACTCCTCCAAAGAAATCGCGCAAAAAAGCGGTTGAGCAGCAAGCGGCGACTGAAACTGAGACTGCCCCCTCAAACTCTTTTCGCAACTTGGGGCTGAGTGATCCTCTGGTGCGCGCGGTGGAAGGGTCGGGCTATCACACGCCGACTCCCATTCAAGCAGCCACCATTCCGCTCATTCTGGAAGGTCGCGATGTGCTGGGCCAGGCTCAGACCGGAACCGGCAAGACGGCCGCGTTCGCCCTTCCGACCCTGCAAGGAATTAATTTGTCCGAGCGCCGCCCGCAAGTGCTGGTGCTGACTCCCACCCGTGAATTGGCCATCCAAGTGGCCGAAGCCTTTGAAAAGTATGCGGGGGAAATGCGTGGCCTGCGCGTCGTTCCAATTTACGGCGGCCAGGATTATCAAATCCAATTGCGAGCCCTCGATCGAGGTGTGCAAGTGGTAGTTGGCACCCCGGGTCGCGTGATGGACCACATGCGTCGCGGATCGCTGCAACTGGAGGGGCTGAAAACGCTCGTGCTGGATGAAGCCGACGAGATGCTCCGCATGGGCTTTGCCGAAGATGTGGAATGGGTCCTCACGCAATTGCCGGCTGAACGGCAGATTGCGCTGTTCTCTGCCACGCTTCCTGAACCGATTCGCCGTATCGCGCAAACTCATCTGCGCAACCCGGCCGAGATCACCATTCGCCAGCAGACCGCCACGGCCGATACGATTCGCCAACGCTACATCATTGCCGGGCATCATCAAAAGGAATTGGCACTCGCCCGCATCCTGGAAGCGGAACCGATCGATGGCGTAATTATCTTCGTGAAGATGAAGAGCACGACCGAGCCGCTGGCAGAATTTCTCGGTCAGCATGGTCATCGCGCGGCAGCGTTGAATGGGGACATCCCTCAGAAGCAACGCGAGCGAATCATCGACCGTCTCCGTGCCGGCCAGATCGATATCGTCGTGGCGACCGATGTTGCCGCCCGTGGTCTGGATGTGCAACGGATCAGCCATGTTATCAACTACGATCTGCCGTTCGATAGCGAAGCCTACGTGCATCGCATTGGTCGAACCGGGCGTGCCGGACGCAGCGGCGCGGCGATTTTGTTCGTTCATCCGCGCGATCGACGCCTGCTGGCCAATCTGGAGCGGGCAACTCGGCAAGCAATCGAGCCGATGGAGCTTCCCTCGAATCGCGTCATCAACAAGCAGCGAATCGCCCGGTTTCACGAACGCATTACCAAGGCCCTGTCGCATCCCGAAATCGATTCGTTCGTCTCGGTGGTGGAACAGTATCGCCGGGAAAAAGAAATCCCGGTGGAGCAGATTGCGGCCGCACTGGCGCTTCTGGCTAATGACGAACAATCGCTGATCGTGAAGGATTCCGTGAAGCAAACGGAGTTCTTCGACAGTCACAGTGGGCCGCGGCAAGGACGAGATCGAGATCGGCAGGACGATCGTGGTCCCGACTTCCGCTCCAGTCGGCAAGCCGGCCCGCGTCGGTCCGAAGAACCGATGGAAACCTTCCGCGTGGAAGTGGGGCACGCCAATCAGGTCAAGCCGGGAAACCTGGTCGGTGCCATCGCCAACGAGACCGGGATCATCGGGGCCCGTATCGGTCGGATCGCCATCTACGACGACTACAGCACGGTGGATTTGCCGGTCGGAATGCCGCCGGAAATGTTTCGCGAATTGAAGAAGGTTCGCGTCGCGGGCCGACAGCTCAATATCTCGCGAGCAGGGGAAGGCCGCGAATTCTCGGCCCATGTCGAACAGCAGATGGATGTCAAAGTGAAGAAGCCCAAGAAGCGGAAGGTAGCGGCTGGCTCGCAGCCGATGTAACCAACCGACATCCAGGCCGGCCCGTTCACTTCTGCACCGGCCCAGGGCGTTTGCGAGTCGGATCGATTTGATCCGACGGCAACGACTTCGTTCTTTCTCAGGCCGGCGAACCATCGCTGGCCTCGGTTGGCTACGATGGCAAATTAGAACGCCGTATTCTGCCAGCGAAGTTTTTGATTCTTAAACCGCCGCGGCTCAGGATGCGATCTCACCTTTCCGGGAGAAGGATCATGAATCGTTACGCGCCGGTACGTCCCCTGCGTGTTTGTTTCTGGATCGCGATCGTAAGCGCTAGCTTTCTTGCCTGGCCCGGTTCCCGCGTGCTGGCCGAGGATGCGCTGGGCCAGGGAATGAAGCCCTTGCAGCAGGCAACGCCGGTCGCTGACTGGAAGGCAAGTCGCACGCTGGCGGCTCCCGAAGCCCATCAGGCCGCCGCGGCCGACGAAAAGTTCATCTATGCCATCACGAACACGCTGGTGGCGAAATACGATCGCGAATCAGGCCAACGCCTCGCGGTGAGCAAGGGGGAAGCAAGACATCTCAACAGTTGTTTCTTTTGGGATGGAAAGCTTTTCTGCGCTCACTCCAACTATCCGGCCACTCCCGAACAAAGCGAAATCAAGGTCCTCGATCCCGAGTCGATGGAGCTAACCACCTTCAAGGACTTTGGCAACTTCGGCGGTAGCCTGACCTGGGCCGTGCAGCACGACAATCACTGGTGGTGCAATTTTGCCCACTACGGGGATAAGAATGACCAAACGTTTCTGGTCCAGTTCGGTGAACAGTGGGAAGAACAAGCACGCTGGACCTATCCGCAGGCAGTGATCAGCGAACTAGGACGGAACAGTCTTTCGGGCGGCATTTGGCGCTCCGACGAATTGCTCGTCACCGGCCATGACGATCCGGTAGTGTTTCGACTGCGCTTGCCCAAACAGGGTCGCGTGCTGGAATTAATCGGCAAGCAGGCGGTTCCCTTCACCGGCCAGGGTTTTGCCGACGATCCGACAACCGGCGGGCTGGTAGGAATTCATCGCGCAAAACGGCAAGTGGTGTTTGCTGTTCACGACAAGGAATAATCCTTGCCCGATTCAACGCGGCAGGGCTGCTGGGGCGATGTCTGGGATGGAGGCAGCCGAGCATGTGAGCCCTCTAACGGTTCTCGTAAGAGGGTGCCCGGAGAGACGGCTCAATGGCCCGCAGTGTGCCAGCACACGTCGCTGCGCCCCAAATCTTTCCGAGCTGCCATTTTGCACTCAACCCGCAAAGTCTTCCTGGTCGATACAACCCGTTGTTCGTAGACCCTGCGCCAAATGGTTGCGCTGCTAGCTCGTTGGCTGGCAAAAGGGGCTGTGTAGCAAACCTCGAAGATGGTGTGGCATGACGAACTTAATGCGCTGGTCGTTCCTGGTGCTGTGCCTGTGGAATTGCACGCTCTCGTTCGCGGGAGAAATCCCCTGGGCGGAGTCGTTTCTCGCGGCACGAAATCAGGCCGAGTATGAACGCAAGCTGATCCTGATTCACTTCTATGCGGACGACTGCCCTCCCTGCCAGATTGTCGAGGAAGATGTCTTCACCGACCAAGAAGTGCAAGCAGCGATCAAGCAGAACTACGTCACGCTGAAAGTTCACGCCAAGAGGACGCCTGCTCTCGCGCAGAAGTATAGCGTCCATCGCTGGCCGACCGATGTGATCGTGTCGCACGCCGGGCAGGAAATTTTTCGCACCATCTCGCCGCAATCGCCGGTGAAGTACGCGGCCATGCTCAACGGCATCGCCTTGCAAGGAGGAGTGGGCGCGGGACGCTTAACGGCTGAACAAGCGCCGGCAACCGCAGCCGCCCAAACCGCAGCCGCTCCGACCAAGCCGATGGGTGCCACCGCGGCCGCTTGGAACGATAACGGTACGCCGCCGCAAAACTACAATACTTCGCCCGGCATGGTGATGAACCCCTGGGTGAATCAGGCAGCACAAGCGACCGAAAATGCCGGGCGCGCCGCGCAGCAATGGGGAGGTTACGCCCAACAAGGATCGCAAGCCGCGCAGCAATTCATGCAGCAACCTCCTGCCACCGGCCAGGCTGCCGCGCAAATGCAAGGTGCCGCGCAGCAGTATCAGGCCGCAGCCCAAGAGTCCGCCCAGCGCTACCAAGCGGCTGCGCAACAAACCTTGGGGCAGTATCAGCAAGCGGCACAGCAAACGGCAGGGCAATATCAGCAAGCGGCTCAGCAAACGGCGAATCAGTTTCAGACCGCGGCCCAGCAAACGGCGACCCAGTGGCAGGCAGAAGCAGGTCAGGTTCAGCAGAAACTGAACCAGTATCAAGCCGCTGCCAGCCAAGGGGTCGATAACTACTCGGCCGCTGCCCAGCAGCAGTTCAGTCAATACAACAATGCTGCCCAGCAGCAAGCACAAACGGCAGCTACGACAGCTGGACAAACGGTCGAAACCTTTCGCCGCTCGGCCAATAGTGCGGTGGACAACATCGCCAATGCGACCACCATGCCTTCGCAGCTTCCTCCACGCCGCAGCACTTACGGCGGAGGTGATTTAGTGACCGATGTCGCGCCGCAGCCCGGCCGCATCAGCGAAGGGACGAACGAAGTTCCCCGCACGACAACTATTCGCTCTGGCGAAATGACGATGCAATCGCCGACCGGCGCCGCCTGGCAACCCAATGCCCCGCCGCTGGCTCCGGCCGCTCCCTCGGGCTTCGAACAAGCGAGTGCCCCCTACGGGTCAACACCGCCAACAACCTCGCGCAGCAATGCGTTTGCTGGCTACGTTCCCCCGGCGAATGCCGCGCCAAATTCAGCACCGCCAACAACTCCTGGTCCGTACAGCAATTACCCGGCCAACACAGCGCCTGTCGCACCTGCAGGAAACACCCCCTGGAATGTACCTCCCGCGAATCAGCCGGCGCCAGAAACTGCCGCAAACACGCGTGGAACCGCCTGGCCCGGCACTCCTTCTGCCACGGGAACCGACACCAGCCGCAGTTGGAACGCTGATCCAACGCCAGTCCCGAATCTAGCTGCGAATCCAGCACCGAGTGCTCCAGCCGCGCCGAACCAATCGCCGACAGCGACTTGGGCTCCCAACCCTCCGCCGATGAGTGCTTCGCCAACGAGTCCTCCGCCGCCACGCGCTCCGCAGCAGCAAGTGAGCGCACCTGCGCAATTTGCGCTCGATGGATTCTGCCCGGTAACAATGATCGAGACCAAGAAGTGGACCAAAGGTGATCCTCGCTTTGGGGCGGTGCACTGCGGGCAAACTTACTTGTTTGTCTCAGCGGCCGAGCAGCAAAAGTTCCTAGGCAGCCCCGATCGTTATGCCCCGGTGCTGGCCTGCAACGATCCCGTGCGGTATGCGGATGCTGCTCAATTAGTGGCCGGGAACCGGAAACATGGCATCATCTACAAGCAGCAGATCTATCTGTTTGCGGATGAAGGAAGCTTGATGCAGTTCTCCAAATCTCCCGATCGCTATGCCGGTACTGCATACCAAGCGATGATTGAACGGGATCGCAACCAAATGCGGCGGTAATTTCGAACATTCGATCGGACTACTTAACCGTGGCGGGGGCGGAAGATTCGTCCGCTTCCTGCTTCGCCGGCAACGCTAGGCCGAGATGGTCTTCCGCGTAGTCAGCGATCGCCAGCGTGAGGGTTTCGGCCGTCTTGGCGAGTTTGTCGCGCGTTCGATACGCGGCACCAAATTCCAACTGCACGGCATCGACACCAATCGCCTGATGACTGCCGTAGGTCTGCACGATGTAGCCGCCGTTATACCCGGCCTGTTCTTTCCCCGTGAGCGGATCGGGATGAACCTTCCAGCCGCGCGATTGCAAGCGACCAAACAAACTGCTCGGACCATGGATGGCTTCGTCGCCATATCGCTCGGCCAAGAGCTTCACCGTCTTGCCGTTCTGCGTCCCTCGAAAAACATGTTCCGCACTCGAGCCTTGCCCGTGGATGTCGAGTAGCAAGCCGCGGCGATGTTCTTTCTGGACCGTGCGGCAAGCTTCGGTGAGCGCCCCGTGGTAGCTGTCGTAAACGGGTTTTGCGTCGGGATCGTCGTACGCCAGTTCTGCCGGGCGGTTGGGATCGAGATACTTCCGATGGCTGCGAGCGATGACGGCAAACGGCGGTTGGCCAAAATGCTTCTCGATTGCCGCGACCAGATGTTGCGCTAGCTCTTGCGTATTGGAATCGCGGGCCACCACAAAACCGGCTCCACCGGTGGGGCGATCGCCTCGCTCGCGAACATCGGTGTTCGGAATCGGCAGCGTTCCGCCGTGCGGTGCCGAAATAATGATGGGGAGTTTCCCTTGTTGAATGAAGACCAGCGGTGGTGGTTCTTCAGCAGCGACCGTGGCCGAGCAGAGCCAGGCGGCAAAGATCAAGAGCTCGCTGCGGCTAGATCGAGGTGGCATGAATTTCCTTCTCCCCAGGAAGTTGCTGCTGAATATCGTACCAGTCTCATGACCTAGCCAAAACTCGCCTGCCGGCTATAGTCGAAACAGCCAAGGAGTTGCCTTTCATGACTGTTTCCCCCGGTTTGTCACGCATTCAAGATCAGATCGCCCCGCTGCGCGGGGAGTTGCTCAGCCATCCTTTATACCAACAGATGGAGAGCCTTGACGCGCTGCGAATCTTCATGGAACACCATGTGTTTGCCGTCTGGGATTTCATGTCGCTCCTCAAAACCTTGCAGCAGCGGCTTGCCCCGGCGCGGGTTCCGTGGCAACCACCTGCCGATCTGTTGGCAGTGCGGTTTATCAACGAAATTGTGCTGGGAGAAGAGAGTGACGAAGACGGGGCGGGAGGTTACGCCAGCCACTTTGAATTGTATTTGCGAGCGATGCGTCGCTGCGGTGCAAAAACCGATTCCATCGAACGCTGCCTGCAGTCGCTCTGTGGTGGTTCGTCAATCGAGCAAGCACTGCAGGCTGCCGAGGCCCCTCTTGCCGTTCGCCAATTCGTCCGGCAGACGTTCGCAACAATCGAGCAGGGGGATCTGTGCGAAATTGCTTCCGCCTTCACGTTCGGTCGGGAAGATTTATTGCCCGATGTTTTTCAGCGGATTGTCGATGGGCTGAACGTTTCGGCCAGTGGCGGATTGACCGATTTTAAGTTCTATCTCGATCGCCATATCCAACTCGATGGAGATCATCATGGCCCGATGGCGGCGCGGCTGATGACTGCGGTCTGCGGCCGTGACGATGCCAACTGGGAACGAGCGGCAGCCGCGGCGGTGGATGCGTTGCAAGCCCGCGTGAAGTTATGGAACGGCATGCTCGCGGCCATTGAGGCGAATGCCAAAGCAGTGGCGATTTAGAACTGGAGGTAGCTTTCTGCAAAACAGCTACTTCAAATTCTCGGCACCGGGGAGCTTAATGGCGCCGATATTGTTCAGATTGATCGACTTCGCGTCGTCCACGTTGATGGCTCCCGTCCGTTGCAAGAACGTAATCTTACGCGCTTGCTGGTACGCCTCCGGCTGACCTTTCCCGGGGTGATACCACAGTTCGGCATCGGATCGGCCATCCCCCTCCAGGATCAATTGTTCCTTGCTGGTCGAGTACGCCAGCCGTTGGGCTTGGGCGGAGAAGACTTTCCCTTCGACGATCGCATTGCCAAGCGCTTCCAGTTCAATCCATTCTTTCTGCTGCTGGGAAGCTTGCAGTTGAGCCACGGTCAGGCGGTCACTCGTCAACGAGACGCCGTTCTCGCCATGCTCTTCCTTGGTTTGCGGCTCGAATTTTTCATCCCAGCGAGCGATCGGCCCAAAGGCGGTCCGCACTTGGCGTTGGAACGTGATTTCCTTGTTGTTGGTGTTGCCGACAATGTCTCCCTGAAAGGTCACCTTCATGTAGGTCAGGCCGGTCTGCTTCGTGGTTTGCACCGTTTGGCCTTCCGCGACCAGCGAGGGGCCGCCAACCCGTGTGGAGGTGAGCCACCCTGGGCCTTGAGCGTTCAGTTCGCCGGTCTTCTGATCGATCGAGAAATTCTGCACTTGAAGTTGGTCGAACGAGACTTGCTGCAATCGTTCGTCAAAGGCCCGATTCTGCAAGAAGACTCCTCCTTCCCCTTGAATCTTGACCACCTCCACCGCTTGGTCTTTCGGCGGATGAAGGAAATCGACAAAGCGATCCAAGGTGACCAGGAGCCGCTCGGTGACCATCACCTGCCGATCCTGTTCGGTGCGAACCAGAACCTTGCCATGCACGGACAAGAGTTGACCATCGAACGTGCACCCTTGTTCCCACTGTACGCGTGCCATCTGCTGCGGACCGGGCTTGCCGATCATATTCGGCCGACCTTGCGAAACGGGAATCATGCTCGGCGCGGCAGTTGGAGCACTCGCCACGGCGAGCGGGGCTTTGCCCCCAAACGGTTGCGCCATGCTGGAAGCATCGATGGGAAGTTCGGCCTCCCCCGGACCTTCGAGCCAGGCTCGATTATCGCTCCGACGAACGGTGATCGACCCCCCTTTTAATTTCATGCCGCGAGCCAGCACACGCGCGGGCTTTCCGACGATCTGCATGGTGGCCTGGTTCGTGCTCCCCTTTTGCAGTTGCAGCATGTCGCCATCAATGATGATCGGAACTTCGGTCGGATCGGCCGGCTTGGATTCTTCCATGTGCACCCCACCTTCCACGGCCAGATCTTCTGCCATCACGGTTTTGCCGGCAAAGACCAGGCGGGCGCGAACCAGTTCGCCGGTGATATCGAAATGGTTCACCGGCTGCTGGCGTTCCTCTTCGATGGGGCGCAGCGCCACCACTTGCTGAACGTCCCGAGCTAAGACCTCGGCCGGTTCGCTGCGGCGGAGATCCAGCCGCGGCAGGCGAGGATTCATCCCCAGCCGATTCGGGTTCGGCGGGGAAGCCACCGGCGCGGGAAACGGCAAGGTCTCCTGGGCAGCCGCAGGCACAAACCAGGCTTCTAAACGCTTGGTGTGGCCGGTCATTTCCGGCGTATTGATCTCGACACTTCCCAGGGCCAGCAAGCGGTCAGGGCGAACGGATGGTGTTGGTACGGCAGGCAACGGTTCGCCGGCGGCGTCATACTGCACGGGCGTTACGGCGACGATCTGCTGCGGAGCCAGTTCTTCCAGCCAGAAGTGAATTTCATCGGCCGCGAGTCCACCACTGTCGACGGCTGTCACTTGGGCTGCTCCGAGCAACGACAACACTTTCAAGCCGTCGTGGGGACGGAGGCGAACTTCTTTCTCCCAGTGAACATGAATGGCCTGCAGCTTGCCATCTTCTTGTTCTTGAAAGATCTGAGCCGTCCCAGGCCCTTCCGCCCACAGAGTGCCCAGTTGACCCGACTCGGGGAGTTCGTATTCCACTTGCTTGGCTTGCAGCGTGCTTCTGCCGTGGCGAAGCAGGACCGTTTTTTCGTTGGAGACGCCCGGAGACAAAGCAATTTGCCGGGTGAGGAAGTCGTAAGAAAATCGACCTCCTTGTGCGACAGCCCCTTCCGACGGCGCTTCCAGCCATACCTGCCGCCCGGTAGCTTCCAGTCTGGCGAGTTCGCCGCTGAACATCGCAGGTTTTGTCACGGGGACTTCGTCTGAGTTCGCAGGATTGCGCCGGGCTCGGGCGGCTCGTTTAGCGTTGCGCTTAGCGATTGCCTCCGCCACTTCGGGTTTTTGCTCATCTTCTTTCTTGCGAAGCCAGAACGTGAGCCGATCGCAGCGAAGCGAATCGGGAGGGCCGGCCTCATTCAGGCGCGTGATTTGGACTTCGTCATCAAACTGACCGATGGCGGTGGTGAAGTCGAATTGAAACGGACCTTGGCAGCGGATTTCGAGCGGTTGATCGGAGGCTATCGCTGACTCCGCGTTCTCCGGCGGTACTTTCGTTTCGGCCGAATCTTCGTTGCCGAGTAAACCTTCCCCCGCTTGTTCGAGGTGAATGACATCAACTACGGCAAGGACCAGTCGTTGCAAGTTGCCTAGCGGTCCCGCTTCGCCACTCACCATGTCGGCCGGCGTGAGGTAAATCGAAAGATCGCGGCCGCTGCCACGACTGGCGCCGTGTTGAAAGCGAACCTCATGCGGAGTCCAAACGCGTTGACGATCAATCTGCACGTTACGCGTTATCAGCTGCAAGCCGTCGTCGCCACCCGCTACCGTCGGCGGTTGAAAGATGCGAATGTCTCCCGGCAACCGAGCCCCTTGGATTTCGCCAAATTCCGAACTGCCGACATCCAATTCTTTGTCGAACTGCAGAACGGCTCCCCCCGGAGCGTCCAGAACCATCGGCCGCGCGCGAGCATCGGCCGTGTTCCCAGTAAAGCTAATGACCGAACAAGGGGTCACCTCGACTTTGCCATCGGGCATCGTCTTGTAATCGTTGAACAGGATCAAGCAGGTTTCGGTTTCAATCAACTTCGGCTGTGCCAGTTGCCAGGCACCCGCTGGAAACAGGTGGGTCAGATCCTGCGACTTACGTTTGATGGTCGGCGCGATCGGCGCGGTCGATTGGCGGGCCACAAGCGGCGGCGGTTCCAGCCACGGCGCGACGGCGGTCGCGTACGCCAGGTACGCACCGAACACCACGCTCATTGCTAATAGCCAACGTCGAAGATGAACCACGATTGTCGAATGCTCTCCCGGTGATGTCACGTCCCGCCAAAATCGGTCTTAACGAAGTATGCCCCACGAATCACGGTTCACTCCCGTGTCGCGGCCTGCAAAATCGCTTCCCATTTCTCTTGCCCCGCCAATATCCATTGAATCGCTTCCCGCACCGCACCTTGCCCTCCGGCAGCTTGCGTAACATGTGCGGCTCGTGCCCGAACTTCGGGGGCGGCGTCGGCCACAGAGATTCCCAAACCGACATATTCCATCGCGCCCAGATCGATCAAGTCATCCCCCAGGAACGCAGCTTCGTGCGGTTGCAAACCCAGTTCGAGCAGAATGTGTTTCACTTCCGCCAGTTTGTGGCTCACTCCTTGGCGAACGATCTCGATCTGTAGTTCTTCCGCTCGCCGCGTGACGATCGGCGACGATCGCCCCGTTACGATGCCAAATCCATTGCCGGCCCGATGCCAGAGCTTGATGCCAAACCCGTCCCGCACATGAAAACGCTTTGTTTCCCGGCCTTCCACATCGTAAATGATCCCGCCGTCGGTCATCACGCCGTCCACGTCCGACAGGATCAACTTGATCGGCAAACACCGATCGCGAAGCGACGGTGTCATGAGGCGCTCTTCTTCATTACGGGCGAAGTGGCCGAGGGATCGGTGCTGGCATCATGAATTTTCAGGACGGGCGTGTCGTTGGTGTCGTCCACTTCGTGTGGGATAGAAATGCCGACCACGTCGGTAATGTCGATCAGGCCGACGGGGCAACCTTGTTCATCAATCACGGGCAATTCGCTGATCTTCTTGGCTGCCAGCAGGTCGCAAGCATTGCCGAGCGAAGTTCCTAGCGAAACAGACGCTGGATTGCGGGTCATCACGGCACTAATCGGACCATCGATATCTGCATCGCGACGCCCTTCGAGCAGCCGCGCTAAATCGCTATCGGTGAAGATGCCCGTGAGCTTGCCGGCTTCGTCGACGAGCATGATCGCGCCGCTCCGTCGTCCCGGTTTGCCGCGTGCCACGTAAACCTCGCGGACCGTCAGAATTTCGCGGGCGACGCGGCAATCCTTCAGCGGTCGCAGCACGTCATCCACTTTGCTCAACTTACGCCCCAGCGATCCGCCGGGATGAAAGCGGGCGAAATCTTCCTTCGAAAACTGCTTCATCCGGCTGGCGACGAAAGCCAACGCATCGCCGAGGGCCAGCATCGCTGCGGTGCTCGCGCTGGGAGCCAGACCCAGCGGGCAAGCTTCGCGGATCGGCCCTAAATCGAGCACCAGTGCCGATTGACGTGCCAGCGTGCTGAGCGGCCGACCGGTGATGGAAATGAGGGTCGCCCCGATGGGCTCGGCAGTATTCACCAGGCGGAGAATTTCGTCGGTCTCGCCGCTGAAAGATAAAACCAGCAGCACGTCGTTCTTGTCGACCCGTCCGAGGTCGCCGTGGACGGCTTCGGTCGGATGCAAGAAATGACTGCGTGTTCCGGTTGAGGCAAACGTGGCCGAGATTTTCTGGCCGACGAGCCCCGCCTTCCCAACGCCCGAGACGATCACATTCCCGCGGCAGCGAACGATGGAGGTGACCACCTGGGCGAATTTATCATCGATTCTGCCAGCCAGTTGCTGGAGAGCGACCGCTTCGGCCTCGATAATTTCCCGCGCCAACTGGACGGGCTGAAAGGTAAATGGAGCAGAGGCAAGCGCAGCAAGCATGGGGACGTCATCCTTGACGTGACTCAAGCGGGGGCAAAATCCGGCTGGCATTCTAGCTAAACCGTCCGCTTGAGCCAACGTGAACTGTAAGCCGGATGCTAGCAGTTTCTCGGGGAAAACGGCCGTATTTTTATGCAAGCGGCACGCGTATTCCTCGCCAATTTCGCGTCTTGCCCCTCTAACTACAATTTAACGCCGATCTTTTAACTTGCCGATACTTGTTCAAACAAGTATTATTGGGTCGGCTCTCCAAATTTCCCTTCTCCGAGCAACCGGTCATGATCACAACCCCTGCTTCCCCAGAAGTCATTGTCATCGGCGGCGGACCCAGCGGCAGCACTGCGGCCACGCTTATTGCTCAGCAAGGTCGTCGGGTCACGCTGTTTGAACGGGACAAATTTCCCCGCTTCCACATTGGCGAGTCGCTCATCCCGCAGACGTATTGGATCCTGGAACGGCTCAATATGCTCGGCAAGATGAAGGGGAGCCACTACGTTCAAAAGTACAGCGTGCAATTCGTCAATCAGATGGGGCGACTCTCCGAGCCGTTTTACTTCGTCGATCACAAGCCGCACGAATCATCGCAGACCTGGCAGGTTCGCCGCAGTGAATTCGATGAGACACTCCTCAACAACGCCCGCGATCATGGCGTCGATGTGCGGGAAGGGGTTCGCGTGCTGGAAGTTTTGTTTGAAGGAGAACGCGCCGTCGGCGTGCGGATCAAGAACGAACAGGGGCTCGAAGAAGAACTCCGTTGCGAGGTAGTGGTGGATGCCAGCGGGCAAAGCTCCTTGTTGATCGACCGCTTGAACCTGCGGGAATGGGATCCGATTTTGAAGAAGGCCGCGGTCTGGACCTATTGGAAAGGTGCCTACCGCGATGCCGATCGCGATGCGGGCGCGACGGTCGTTCTGCAGACGCAAGGGAAACATGGCTGGTTTTGGTATATCCCGCTGCACGACGATATTGTCAGTGTCGGCGTGGTCGCGGGACACGACTACTTGTTCGAAGGGCGTGGCACCGATTTCGAAAAGATCTACTTTGAAGAAGTCGCCAAGTGCCCCGGCCTGCAACCGCGCATCGCCAATGCCGAGCGTTGCGACATCTTCCGTGCCCAAAAGGAATACAGCTATCGAGCCAAGCAAGCCGGCGGCGACGGCTGGGTGCTGGTCGGTGATGCCTTCGGCTTCCTCGATCCGCTTTACTCGTCGGGCGTGTTGTTGGCTCTGACCTCGGGTGCGATGGCTGCCGATGCAATTTGTGCGGGGCTCGAAAAAGGAGATACGTCGGCAACCCAGCTGCGCACATGGGAACCAGCGTTTGTGGCCGGGATGGAACGGATGCGGCGGCTCGTTTGCGAGTTCTATAACGGCTTCAGCTTTGGTCGATTTATCCGCAAACACCCGCACTTAAAGGGTTACGTGACGGACGTACTGATCGGCGATGTCTTCAAGGACGAAGTCGATGTGCTGTGGCCCCTGATGGACGAAATGCGAGCCGAAGCCCCCGTTGCCGCGATCAGCGAATAGCATCCTTACTCGGACGTTTTATCAGTAATCTGCTCCAGGAGTTTTGCGAGGCTTGCCCGAACTTCTTCGTTCAACTTGGGAGAGACGGACCAGTCTCGAATTGTGTTCCAATTCCAGGCAACCTGCGCCTCTGCGTGGTTGCCTTTAATTTTCTCCAGAACGGGAAGTGGGTCTTCGTTTGTCACGACTAAGGCCATGGCGCGCAAGGACCAAAAAACGTTCTGCCAACTCTTTTCACTCCCATCGGCTCCGACAGGTTTCCAGCCCGATTCCTCCATTCGCTTGGTAAGCGCTAAAACTTGGGGTGCCTCGCCAGACAGTAACAGAGCCTCCAAGTAGTGCGCCAGAACGGCAGGTGCTTTCGCACTCTCGCGGTCTTTGGCAAAGCTGGCTTTGTATGCCAGCGCGGCCTCATTCCATTGCTTCCTGCGGGCATAGTAGAAACCTTTAGCCGCCAAGAGTCCGGCATCGTCGGGATGCTTCTTGAGCTCGTCTTCTATTTGTCCCCAGGCGAGCAGGTAGGACCCTCTTTGGGTCCTGGATCGAATTTCTTCTTCCGGCGTGTATCCAGGGCTGCCATCCGGATTCTTGCGGGTGACTAGTCGCAGTGCGGCCGAGTATTCCTGCCAGGCTGCTTCTAGCCGATTGGCAAATTCCTCTTCCCGCCACACGGGTGGAATCTCTTGCTCAATTTCACGAATCCGGACGGCAAACGAGCTATCGATGATCGCAATCAAGCGGCGATCCTTCAGAATGAGTTCCGCCAGTGGGCGAATCGCGGCGGTGTTGCCGTTATCGATCGATTTCCAATACCAATCGACTGCCTCCGAAGGACGATCGAGTTTGGCGCAGACTTCACCCAACTTTGACTGCGCGGATTGCAGCAAGGTGCGATTGCTGACGGACGCCGATTTATTCCAGTGGATAACTTCGAGCAAAGTTCCGAACGCGCGTTCCCACCGTCCTTCTCGCGCTTCGAGTAGCCCCCGCAGGAATCGAGTCCGAGCTAACAGCGGAAAATAGCTTTGATCAAACGGCTCTCCCGACTCATCAAGCGGAATCAAAGACTCAGCCTCGGGAAGAAACTGGCTGGCCAGATCGAAGGATTGGAGCTCGAAATAGAGTTCTGCTAGACGCGTTCGGTAGGTTGCCAGCAGAATTCGATTCTCTGTTTTCACAGGTTGTTCGGTGAGGGCCTTAATTTGTTCGCGGACGGAATTGATCTCCTGCTGTCGGGAATTGGTCGCTGGGTCGCTCGTCCCTCCTCCTTGAGCCGCCGCGGTGCCTAGCGCATAAACCACTAGGTCCACGTAGGAGACCTTGTTGGCTTTGGCAATTTCTGCCAGTTGGCGAAATGAAGCTTTCAGTTCTGGTGCGACGACTCCCCCCCGAACTTCCTCGACCCAACGAAACTGATCCACGACCGGCTGATAAGACTTGGTCACATACAGGAAAAAGGGAGTTGGCACCCCGTCGAACTTAATCGGGACGGTCAAGCGCACAATGCTTCCTTTCCCTGCCTCGGTCTGCGAGGCGTCACGCAGACGCTGCAGATTCTGCTCGGAATAAGTCTCGGTTTCCTGGAGTAAGGCAGAGTGGTCAACATCGTCCAGATAGCCGCTAATGGCGAGGTAATCCCTCCGTGCCGCGAATTCCTTCTCTAAATCGTTAGTCCGTTGATAAGCGTGCATGAGTTGCCAATAGCAGCCAATCAAGTTGCTGCGCACATAGTAGTTCTGCGGTTCTTTCTCAATGAGCGCCTGCACTTTTTCCAATGCTCGAAGCCAGGTCTGGATGCACTCCTCATTTCGACCCTGCTCCTCCCAGACACGGGCGATCGTTCCCAGCAAAGCGTGTTGCTGTTGCTTGATGTCAGACGATTGGACAGGGGCAGTGATGGTTAGCACTTGTTCGGCAGTCTGAATCGCCTGCTCGCTCTGTTTTAAGTCTCGCAACATCCTCACGGCCTGATCGCCGCACTCGAAGTAGCGGATCAACAGTTCCTCACCCGCAGGCTGCGTCTGCTGGCGCTTGGCTTGCGTGGTTTCGTACCAGTCCAACCCCTTGAGGTAGAAGTTCAGGGCTTCCTGAGGCTTCTCGCGATCCCGCTCGAGATTGCCGCGCAAGGTCACCACCTGCATCACGTTGGCAACGAGCAAATCATCGTCAGGATGAAGCTGCAGCGCATCTTCTGCTACAGCTAACGCTCGATCGAGGGCGGCGGCTGCCTGGAATTTCTTTTCTCGCCCTTTTTCCACTTCAAAGATGGCGCGATACGCATTGATCTGCTCGCGATAGGCGGCAACGTTTCGCGGATTGCTTTGCGCAAGGGAAGCATTGACCCGCGCCACATCCTCGTACACAGCAACGGCGGCGTCGAACCGAGACATCCGTTGCAGTAAGCGGGCCAATGCCAGTTGTTGGCGGGCTTGTGCCTGGTGGGCTTGCAGGACGGCCGGATTGGCCAGCGCAAACTGCTTCGCGTCATTGACTGCTTGCTGGAACAATTCCAGCGCCTGCTCGGGCTTGCCATTAAGTTCCAGCCCATCCGCCTGATTGGTGAGAGCTGCGAGGTAATTGGAATGGGCGATGCTCGACGTCGGCAGTAGCGCAAAGGCTCGCTGGGCAGTTCGCCTGGCCAGTTCGAAGGCTTGCATCCCCTCTTCCCCCCGCCGTTGTTCGGGAGGCAATGTAATCGCCCGATTGTTGAGGACACGGGCATAACTGACGATCGCGTCCACATCATCAGGCAACTTCTCTAGAGACGATGCCAACAACTCTTGAGCGCGTTTCAAGGTTGTAGTTGGATCGACTTGAGTATCGAGAGACGCCCAACGTGTGAGAGCCCGCCCCAGTCCAAGTTTCACGTGCGGATCGTCGGGGTTCTCTGCCAAGAGCTTCTCGTAGACCTGAACGCATTCCTCTATCGGTGCGCGCGCTTCCGCCGACTGTTGTTGCTCCCAATAAAACTGTCCTTGCGTGAACAGAGCCTCTCCCAAGCGGCGCAGATCGGCAACCCTTCCCGAAACTGCCATTTGGCGGTGATAATCAATGCTCCGCTGTAACTGCTCGTGGGCGACTTGCGTGTCTCCCAATTCCCCTTGCAGCAAGCCTAGCTCGCGATGCGCTTCTGCCAGTGCGGAGCGGGCTGTCGGATCATCTTTTTGCAGATCAACATACAGTTCGATCGCCTTTTCCAAAAACACTTCGCGAACTTCTTGCGCACCGGGCATCATCTTCAAGCGTGTGTCACTGAACTGATTAAGAATCTCGTCGAGTGCCGAGCGTTTTTCCTGAAAGCGATCTTCGGCCAATTGACGAGCTTCCTCGGCCTCGATTCGTTTCGCGTCTGCCACTTGTTTGGCGGCCGTCAATTGACTGTTCGCGGAAGTGAGCTCGCTGTTTCGCTGGTTGATGGTGCTGTTGGCCGTTGCCAGACTCCGCGTGTATCCACCTACTACAACGCCGAAGATGATCCCCGCGATCAGAATGACCGCGCCCGTCGAGGCGGTCGCTGCCGCCAGCGTTTGATGGCGTCGGATCCAGCGCCCCATTCTTTCCAAGAGCGAATCGCGGCGGGCCGAGATTGGTTCGTCTGCCAGCCATTGTTCGATTTCCTCCCCCAATCCTTTGGCCGAGGGATAGCGCTGTGCTGGATCGAAGGCCATCGCCTTCAAACAGATCGATTCCAGACCCGGCGGAATTCCGCGCTGAAGCGCACTAGGGGGCGGAAATTTTCCCACCGTTGCCTGGCGCAAGACTTCGCTCGAATCGCTGCCGCTGTAAGGAGGCTTCCCGGTCAGGATCGAATACAAAGTTGCCCCCAGGCTAAACACATCGCTGGCGGGGCTGAGCAAATCAATGCGTCCTTGGGCTTGCTCCGGGCTCATGTAGGCCGGCGTCCCCAGGGCCGATCCCAATTGAGTTGGCTCGGAGCCATGTTGATCGGAGGGGAGCAACTGCGGATCGACAAAATCGGTAGATTCCCCTTCGATTTGCGATGTGGAAACTCGCGGAGTCGCCGAGGGATCGCGCTCCTTCATCGCCTTTGCCAATCCCCAATCGACGACCAGCGTTTCGCCATAACGCCCCAGCATGATATTGCCGGGCTTCAAGTCGCGATGGAGTACGCCTCGATTGTGGGCGTAGTCGATCGCTTCACAGACATCGATGAAGCGCTGCAACAATCGCCGGAGTGCGAGATTCTGTTGGGAAAGTTTTGCTCCGTTACTGCCTGTTGTGGCCGACTCATGAAACGATGTAATCGTCTCTTTCAGGCTCTGGCCACGGATGAAGCGCATCGCGTAAAAAGGGCGGCCGTCCGGATAGGCTCCCAATCCGTAGACCGGCACGATGCCCGGATGTTCCAGTCGGCCGGTGATCTCTGCTTCGCGCGTAAAACGGGAACGGCTATTCGTGTCGTCGGCATAACGTCGCTGAATTTCCTTAAGTGCCACTTCGCGATTCAGCTCGGCATCCTTGGCCACAAAAACTTCGCCGAGCCCGCCCCGCGCATGAGGCCGCAAGATGCGAAACCGTGCCCCAAACGAAGTCTCTTGGCCGGTGGTAATCGTGGCCCCGGGATCGATGGGTCGGGCTTGAGGGATAAACTGCAGAGAAGCTTCGAGTTGCTCATCCACAATGGCGGCGAGTTCATCTTTGATTGCTCCTGCGGAGCCGATTGCTGCCAGGCTTTGCTGTGGGTCTGAGTTATGCCGGTGAATATGGGCTTGCACGAGCGGTTCCAGCAAACCACGATCGGCATAGCTCAACGCACCGGCCTGCACCAGGTGCTCGACCAGCGGAAGCTCTTTTTTCAACACCCAGGCCTGCATCCCCGCGATGAGTTGATCGCGATTGATGAAATCCATCTGCAGGGCGAGCAGTCCAAACAAGAGATTGCCATCGGCACTAACGGGGTTGTTGCTCATGGGGGCCCAGCCATCCAGCGAAGGAGAAGAGTCACTCCGGCAGCGTGTAAGAATCGCCGCGCGTGAACGTGCCTACATCCTAACTAGAGACGCGCCCGAGAAGAAAGTTGTGGAGCGGCGAACTTCCGCCGCAAATCTGGCGCGGAAGAGCCCGGTCTTCACAGGTTCTGAACAAGAATGCGCTGAGCTTGCGCTTAGCAGACTAAGGCTCGATGAATCGCCCGGAACTACGCCACGTTCCGGTTTGCCACAGCGAACTCTAGGAAGGATCAGTCCCCACGATCGGAGTGGGAGCATGATTGATCAGAGGTCGGCCCCGATTCTCTTCCCGCCGCTGCGCATCATCGTACGCCTTGCCATTCCAAGGCCCTTCGGTGCAGGCGATGCCGTAGTAGTCGAGCAGGGCACCGCGCTCGAAGCTGATGTTTTTCACCGCCATCGCATACTCGACCCGCGAACGGAAGTGCTGGCTCTCCGCTTCCGCATAGCGGCGTTGAGCATCCAGCACCGCAATGAACTCCACACGGTCGTCGTTGTAGGCGGCCTCGACCGCAGCCACTTGCTGCCGGGCGGCTACCCAGCGGTTGTAATTCGTCTGCATCACGAAGAACGACCGATCCGCTTCGCCGATGGCCGTACTCAGGTCGTACAGAATTTCCCGCTCTTGGGCATCGAGGACGACTCTTTCACGAGCCAGCCTTAGTTCCGCATTTCGCACTCCCGCGTAAGCCTGGCGATAGCCGACCGGCATCGAGAATTCGAGCCCGGCATTCCATTCCTGGAAATCGCCGGTGGTCAAATCAGCGAAAGCGTTGTCGAAGCGCGGCTGACCCCGTCCGGCATTGATCAGGTCGTCCCCAAAGCCGCGCACACGGTATTGGCCGACAATATCAAGCTGCGGCATGAGGAAGTTCCGCGAGGCGAGCAATTCCATCTCGCGCCGTTGCACCTGCCAGCGTTGACGACGAAGTTCGCTGCGGCGGGCAATCGCTTCGGACGACAGCGCGCTCCAGTCGTAGACCATCGGCACTTGCGTTGGTTCATCCGAGGGGCGAATCAGCATTTGGTCGTTGACATTCACATTCATGAGCAGCCGCAGGCGGCGCTCGTTCACCAGCACGCCGGGCAAGCCGCGAAACGTACCAGGGCGGCTGCCGTTGTTGGTGCGAGTGCCATCGAGCGGACGTCCCGCGAGCGCGTCTTGCAAGTCGGCTTCGAAGCGGAAGTATTGTTCCCGGGCCTGAGCTTCCCGTTCGGCCTCGCCACCACGACGCCCCGTTTCGTACAGTGCGTGAATGCGGCGCCACGATTCCAAGGCGGAATCGCGGGCTTTGCGTTTGGCATCCAGATCGCGATAGGAGAAGTACAAGTCCCAGTAAGTGTTTTCGACGTTGCTCACGAAGTCGCGGAGGGCAATTTCAAAATCGGCCAGGCTGATATCGGTGCGAATCCGCGCGATGAGCACGCCGTTATAAACGCCACTCGTCGCTCCCGGGCCGGCAATGCGATTGAACTGCGTTCCGCCCCCTTGCAGCAGCGGATGACGAGCCTCGGCCTCGTAGAGCACGTTCCAGGCGCCACTTGGAAATTGATTACCCAGGTTGCTGTCCGCTTCTTGCCCTACTTTTTGACGCAACGAGTACTGGGTGCCGGTTGCACCGCGTTTGGTCAATTCGGTATTGAAGTTTTGATTGTGACCAAACAGAAAGCCGCGGTCACCAACGAACTGGTTGTTTAGCCGGCGATCGACACTTTCCGCTGTCAGGGTCGAGCGAAGTTGCGCATCGAAGGCCGACAAAGCACCTTCCACACCAAACCGCGGATCGGTTTCCTGAATGGAAGGATCGAGGGAACTAACCGAAGTATCAGGCGCTCGAACGACGGCACCACCCAGGTCCCGAAGCACCCGAGAGTTCTCCAGGGCCAGACGAATCGCTTCGTCCAGTCGCAATTCCCAGTACTGCACGTTGTTCATGTCGCGCAGGGTGTGGGGACGCTGATCGCTGATGAGATGCGGATCGGTGGGCGCATCCGCATCGGGGTATTCGATCCGCGTCAACGAAACGGGGGCGGGCATCGTCGCAAAGGGAGATGCCGGCTTCCGCGGCGACAGACAACCTGCCGTGTGAAGCAAGATCAACAGCCAGACCAGCCAGGATCGTCGGAAAATCATGACGGGTGGTTGTGATAAAGGGATAATGCCTGGAATGCATGTCGTGCCGGAAGCAAGTCTGCTTCCGCAAACGACGGACGTATGCTTTGTTACTCTTCGAACGATTGCACCGCGCATCTCACCAATTTCGCCCCCGCAAATTGCTTACAACCGCACTTTTGCGTCGTCGCTAGCGAGAGAACCGGCAGAATCGGAACGTTGGCTTCTACCGGCAAAGTTTGACATTTGCCTGGATTAACCCGCGAGACTGCTCGCAGCGAGCGCGTACTGAAGTCCTCCGCTGCCAGGAAGTTGCGAAGCCGGCCCCTCGTCCCTTACGCTCAAGGTAGGCTTGCTAGAGCGCATCCAGCGGGAGTGTAGCGGTCTTTTCGCTAGGTACGTGCTGATTCAAGCCGCCGCGAACGCTGCACGTCCGTGCGACTCGCACTAAACCGGCAATTAGGATTCGTCCATGGCTTCCACTTCACCCATCTCGCACACCGACGCCCAGAATGGCTGGGAACGGGTCGACGACGGACTGGCCGAACTGGAACGCTTGGCGGGGGAAGCCATTTCGGACCAGGCTTTCTTCACCCAAGTCTGTCAGCAGTTGGTGCAGTGGGGATTGGCAGGTGCCGCCGTCTGGACGATGGCGGGGAAGCGTCCGCAATTGGCCTGCTATCACGCTGGCAATGGTTTGCCGCGAGAGCCGTTAACCCATCAAGATCACCTTGCGCTGACGACGGCGCTGCAAGCAGCCGTGGGAAGCGGCTTGAACGTCAGTTCGTTCGCCCTGCCGGCCGAAGGAAACACAGCCGACTCAAGTGCGAATCGCAGCAACACCTTGCTCATCCCATGGCGACAAGACGATCGATTGGCGGGAGCCGTGCAGATTGTTTTGCCCCCCGAGATCGAAACCGCTGCACACCGCGGCTTTGCCCAGATGGGACGAGCCGTGGCCGATCTCGTAGCGCTGTTTCAGAATCATCACGATCGTCGACAGTGGCAGGAGCAGTTCGAAGACCTGCAACGCTGGCAAGGCTTGCTGCGCGGCTTGCAGGGAGGTTTCGATCTTCAGCAGACCGCCTACAAAATCGCCCACGATGGCCGGCCTTTGCTCGGCTGCGATCGACTAGCCGTGGTTCTGCGGCAGGGGACCAGGTACCGCGTGCAAGCCGTAAGTGGTGCCGAGTTCGTGCATCGTCGCGCGGAGGTC
Organism: Pirellulaceae bacterium; assembly: GCA_041739545.1. GTDB lineage: Bacteria > Planctomycetota > Planctomycetia > Pirellulales > Pirellulaceae > JBGSNR01. The sequence continues at coordinate 31,582 of JBGSNR010000073.1, forward strand.
GTCACCGCGATGGAACGAGTGAGCAAACTCGTTGCTGCCACGGGGGAACCTTTCTGGTTCTCCGTCGGTGAACAAGAACTTTCACCCCAACTGAGTGAAGCGATCAACCAATATTTGGATGCTTCTCCCGCGATTCGCCTGGGAATCATTCCCCTGCCGCAAGCCGATCCGCCGAGCGCGCACGACGAAGATCTGCCTGCCGAGCAGCGGAGCGGACCCAACGAGCCTCCTTTTGCTGTGCTCTTGGTGGAGCAGTTCGCAGAACAAGACGAGCCTTTGGTAGCCGGTCGCGCTGCGCGACTGGCAGAGGCCGTTCGCCCGGCGCTGCGTCAAGCGTGGCAACTGCAAGGCATACCGCTGTTGAGCCTCTGGCTGGCCTGGCAAAAAGGGGCCGCCCGTACGACATGGTTATCTCGCGGCGCGATCGCCGTCGCAAGTTTGCTGCTCGTCGTCACACTTTTGTTAGCGATTCCGGCTGAAGTTAAACTGCGAGCGCCCGGCGAATTGCAGCCTCGCATCCGCCATGAAATTTTTGCTCCGTGCGATAGCGTGGTGACCGAAGTCCTGGTCGATCATGGGACCGAGGTGCAGCCTGACTCCCCTCTATTGCAGTTGCGGGCCGTGGATTTGGATCTCGAATCACAACGCATCGCGGGGGAACTGGAAACCGTTCGCAAACAACTCGATGCGACCCGGGCGGAACGTCTGGCGGCGCGCACACAAGATGCGGAGGGGCGGTTGCGGCAGCGCAAGCTCACCGCCGATGAAGAACAATTTGCTGAGCAGATTCGTGGCCTGGAGGCGCAGCAAAAATTGCTCGCCACGCAACAAGCCGAGTTGCAAGTTCGCAGCCCGGCCGCGGGGAGCATCATTACCTGGAATGCGCGCGAGCGACTGGCCCAGCGGCCCCTTCGCCGCGGTGATCTGCTGCTGACTGTGGCCGATGAATCGGGCCCGTGGCAAGTGGAGCTGCAATTGCCCGCGCGGCAAGCGGCGCGTCTGTTTGCGGCCGTCGATGCGGCTCAGACAAACGACAAGCCAACGGCACTGCCGATCTCTTTCGCCCTCAGTACGGCTCCCGGCCTGCTGCTGGACGGAACGATCCGCGAAGTTTCCCAGCGCGTGAACACGGACAAGAACGGCGATAGCTACGTTCTGGTCGTTGCAGATATTTCGGCCGACAAGTTGCCGCAGCGCAATCCGGGTGCGGTCGTTTATGGGCGCGTGCATGTTGGCCAGGGGCCCTTGGCGATCGCCTGGTTTCATGAAGTCATCGATGCTGCCCGCTTGTGGCTCACCTGGTAAAGCAAAACCCGGCGGCAAGTGCCGCGAACTTGGAGTTTTCCTATGAATTCATCGCTGCTTCTGGTCGCCGCGCTGCTGCTGACTGCAGACGATACTTCTGCGACGGTCGTCATTGAAAACGCCGTTCTGAAAACTGCGGGGGAAGTGGATGTTCCTGCGGCCGAGGCGGGAGTGCTGACCGAAATGCTCGCTCGGGAAGGAAAGTTCGTGCAGGAAGGAGATTCGCTGGGACGCATTCAAGATGCCGACGTCCGGCTCACCTTGGAGCGCACCAAACTCGAAGCGGAAATCGCTCGCCGCAAGATGGAAAACGATCTAGCCGTGCAGGCCGCGAAAAAGTCGGTCGAGGTCGCTCGGGCCGAGTACGCGCGTTCAGTTGAGACGAACAAAAACTATCCCAAGACGGTTTCTCTTTCCGAACTCGACCGCCAACGATTGATGGTGGAGCGCGGCGAACTCGAAGCGCAACAAGCCGAGCACGATCAAGGGGAAGCTCGTTTGAAACGAGAGGTGGCAGAACGGGAATGCTCGCTGGCCGAGGAACAGTTGCGGCGGCGGCACATCGTTGCCCCGGTGGGTGGCATGGTCATTGATGTCCCGCATGAACGGGGTGAATGGGTGCAACCAGGCGAAACGATCGCCCGCATCATGCGGATCGACCTTTTGCGGGCGGAGGGCTTCTTGCCCGTCGCGCAAGCATCGCTCGACCTGATCGGCCGGAAAGTGACCCTCACGGTGAATGACCCGGCACTTGGTGACGAAACATTCCCGGGCGAAATTGTGTTTGTCAGCCCGGAGATCGATCCCTTGAACTCGCAAGTGCGTGTCTGGGCGGAAGTGAAAAACGTGGGACGCAAGCTTCGTCCAGGGCAACAAGCCACGCTGAAGGTTCACGCTCCATGACCGCGCTCCGGGTGCGCATGAGGCCTGACCTGCAATTGGAAACGCAGGGCGAGGCTGCCGACCGGTGCTGGATCGCCAAGGACCCAGTGGCGCTGCGCTACTTCCGCTTGCGCGATGAAGAATACTTCATCCTGCGGTTGCTCGATGGCACCACCCCCCTGGAAGAGATTCGCCTAAAGTTCGAAGCCACCTTTCAGCCGTTGCGACTTGGCGTGCAGCAACTGCACGGCTTTATTCTGCGATTGCACGAACAAGGCTTGATCGTTTCCGAAACACCCGGCCAAGGAGAAATTCTGCATCGCCGGGCCCAACGCACGCGGCGTCAGCAGACTCAAGCGATTTTTGCGAACCCGCTGGCAATTCGTTTGCCGGGGATCGGCGGCGGACCTCTCTTGGATGTGCTCTATCCGCGGCTGAAGTGGATTTTTTCGCCGCTGTTTTTGATCGCCTGTGCCGTCCTCGTCTTAGGAACGATCGGCTGCGTGCTGCTGGAATTCGATTCGTTCTCGCAGCGATTGGCCCGCATGCAGAGCATCTTTGTGCCACAAGCCGTGGTGCCGATGCTTGTGGTAATGGTAGTCGTGAAAGCGCTGCACGAACTGGGGCATGCCTTGACATGTCGGCGATTCAAAGCCCGCTGCCAGGAGATCGGCGTGATGCTGCTGATCGGCACCCCCACCCTGTACTGCGATGTGACCGATGCCTGGCGACTGCCGAACAAGTGGCAACGCATTTTGATCTCGTCGGCTGGGATGCTGGTGGAATTGGTCCTCGCTTCGATCGCGACGATCATCTGGTGGCAGAGTCCGCCGGGAATCGTGAACATGCTCGCCTCGCAGACCATGTTTGTCTGTTCCGTGGGCACATTGGCGTTTAACCTCAATCCGTTACTCCGGTGCGACGGCTATTACATCCTTTCCGACTGGCTCGAAGTACCAAACCTGTGGCAAGATGCGCGCGGCCTGTTGCAGCGGCGCGTCTATCGCTTGCTGTTTGGCCTGGAGTCGCAGGAGGACGCCACGCTGCCGGCCGCTTGGGAACCGTGGCTATTGGCATATGCTATCGGGTCGATCCTCTACAGTTTGTTACTGGTGAGCACCATCCTTGCGTTTCTGTTTCGCGTGCTCGAGCCGCAAGGCCTGGCGAGCATCGCCTGGATTGCGGCAGCCGTGATTGTGGTCGGAATGGGAAGCCGCACCGTTATGCCGGTGATTCGAGCCTGGAATCAGCCGGGAAGAAAGAGCCTTCGTCGCGGGCGAACGTCGCTGATCGTCGCGGCCGCCATCGCGCTGATCGGCTGCTTCGCGTTCGTTCCCGTACCGAAAACCGTGCGGGCCAAGGTTTGGCTGGAAGCGGGGGAAGCGCGGGGCGTTTTCGTCCCGCTCCCGGGGAAGCTGGAATCGATCGTGCCGGCCGGAACCGTAGTCAAGCAGAACGACATCATCGCGCGCCTGTCGAGTGCGGAAGTCGATCGGCAACGCTCGGCCGCGGCAGGACTGGCGGCAGAACAAGCAACCCGCGTGAAGAATCTGAAGTTGCTCCTGAACGACGATCCCACTCAAGCGGCTGCGCTGCCGGCCGCGATCAAGACGCTCGAAGATCGTAATGAACGTCTGGCCCAGTGGAATCGTGAAGCGGAACGACTGGTGCTGCGCGCGCCTTGCGACGGAATCGTCAGGCCGCCGCCGCTGGTGAAATCACCCGGTGATCTGCAACGCTTGACCGGCTGGGTCGGCTCTCCCTTCGACCCGCAGAATCTTGGCTGCCAACTCGAAACCGGAACCCTGCTCTGCGAAGTTGGCCCCGAAGCAGCATTTTCTGCCCTGCTATTGATCGACCCGGTCAGCCTGGCCGATGCAGCGCCGGGGCAAGCGGTGCGAATCACGATCGATGCTTTGCCCGGCCGGATCGCTATCGGCACCATCGGCGAAATTGCCGAATCACACGACGACGAACTCCCTGCCGAGGTGATCCGAGCGCTGAAATTGCCGCAGGAACAAGCCGCACCGAACTCCGATCTGCCGACCGAATATCATCTGGCCCGCGTCGCACTGGCCGGGGATGAACTACCCCTTCGCGTTGGAATGACCGGCTCCGCCCGCATCGCTGCCGCTTGGGAACCGTTGCTCCCCAGGCTCTGGCGGTACGCGAGCCGAACGTGGAAGTAGTCTGGCGGCAAATGCCGCATGCTCCGCTAGCGGAACTTCGCATTCGCAGGATCGCCACAATCACTACAACCAACTTACCGCCACTTCGTCCAGCAAAAGCTATACTTGGCAGTCCCTGCCGCACTGGAAGGTCTGCCTGCTATGCAAGAACTATTCGACTTCGTCGTTCACTTCGAGCCGGAAAAACTTCGCGCGCTGATCCAGCATTTCGACCTGTGGATTTACGGCATTCTGTTCCTGATCATCTTCGCGGAGACGGGTCTGGTTATTACGCCGTTCCTGCCCGGCGATTCGCTGTTGTTCGCTGCCGGCTTTGTGTGCGCGACAGGCGATTTGAATATCTGGGTGCTCACGGCGATCTTGCTCGTCGCCGCGGTCCTGGGCGATACGGTGAATTACCATATCGGCAAGTTCCTGGGGCCCAAGGTGCTGCGCGGCGAAAAATCGTGGCTCTTTAGCCGCAAGCATCTGGAACGCACCCAGGCCTACTTTGATAAGCACGGCGCGAAGACGATTATCCTGGCCCGTTTTGTTCCCATCGTGCGAACCTATGCTCCGTTCGTGGCCGGAGTCGGTGCGATGCAGTACGGAAAATTCCTCCTCTACAACTGTATTGGCGGGATCGTTTGGGTCGTCGGCTTCTTATGGCTTGGCTTCTTCCTGGGGGAAATTCCGTGGGTCGAGCGCAACCTCAAGCTCGTAACGATCCTGATCGTCGGCGTTTCAGTCCTGCCGATCGTCATCGAATTCGCCCGTCATTGGTTCGGGCGAAAAACTGACCTGGAAAAACTGCCAGAACGGTCGGCCACCTAGCCGTGAAATGCTTCGGTGGCTCGTCAAAGTAGTAGGCACACTCCGTGTGCCGTTCAGCGGGTACCAGTTTTCACCGTCACAACAGGCCGCCGGTGCTGGGAGAACGTTCACAAATAGAACGGCACACGGAGTGTGCCTACTACTTTTTTACATCGTGATTCCCAGCGCGGTCGCGACCGTTTTGCACTTCTTCATCATCGCTTCGAACTGCGGAATATTCATCGACTGATAGCCATCGCTGAGCGCGTGTTCCGGATCAGGATGGACTTCCACAATCAGGCCATCCGCGCCGCAAGCCACTGCTGCCGCTGCCATATCGGTGACGAGATACGTGTGCCCCGTCCCATGACTGGGGTCGATTACGACCGGCAAGTGGGTCTTGTGATGCAGGTACGGCACACTCGCGAGAGGGAGCGTGAAGCGGGTGTGCGCTTCGAAGGTGCGAATGCCGCGCTCGCACAGCATCACATCCTGGTTCCCTTCGTTCAGAATGTATTCGGCCGCGAGCAAGAATTCGTCCATGGTCGCGCTCGGCCCGCGTTTCAGCAGCACCGCACGACCGGATTGGCCGACCGCTTCCAACAAGCGGTAATTCTGCATGTTCCGCGCGCCGATCTGCAGCACGTCCGAGTACTTTGCGACCAGTTCCACATCTTCGGGCGACATCACTTCGGTCACGATTGCCAGCCCTGTTTCCGCACGGGCTTGAGCCAAGAGTTTCAGCCCGTCTTCCTTCATCCCTTGGAACGCGTAGGGGCTAGTGCGCGGCTTGAACGCTCCGCCACGAAGCGCGGTCGCACCCGCCTTCTTCACCGCATGCGCGGTGGAAATGATCTGCTCTTCGCTTTCGACGGAGCAAGGTCCAGCAATCACGCCGCAATGACCGGCCCCAACTTTCAAACTGCCGACATTCACCTGCGTCGGGTCTTTTTTCACTTCGCGGCTGGCAACTTTGTAGGGAGCCAGAATCGGCACGACGTCTTCCACACCGGGACCGCTGGCAAGCGATTCCTTCGTCTCGGCCCGCTTCTCGCCGATGGCTGCGATCACGGTTCGCTCGGTTCCTTGAATGACGTGGGCCTTCAGTCCCAGTTCTTCCACGCGCTGGGACATATGTTTGATTTGTTCGGGGGTGGCCCCCTTTTGCATCACAACGATCATCGAAAACAACTCCGCTTGAGAGAACTTGGGTGGTGCGGCACTGGGCCGCTCGGCCGGGGACAGTTTTTCTAGGGGTGACTGAAACAGGGGTTCGTCGAGGACGGCAGGCATGAATTTCTCCTGGTGGGGATCGCTGGATCGCCCTTGCGGAACGCTCTCAAGGCCTGCTGGTGTAACCGTAAACGAACGGGTCAGCCAACAAAAAAGCCCCGAGAACCAGAGGTCCGCGGGGCTTTGAGTTTTGGTGGTTGATGCAACCGGAAACTACAAATCTCCCTCGGCCCCGGGGTAATACGGGGTAAAAAAGGGAAATCGCCAGTAGCCATAGGCCGGGTGCATGACTGGATTATGGTTGGCGGTGGGTGAAACGTCAAGCGCGGAGTTTTGAGAGCGTTTGAGGGTTTGTGCCGAGACGTGACCAAGTGCCATTGACCTGACGGTCGTGTTTCGGCAGTTACACTCGTTTTCCCAAACCCTTGGTCAGCAGCATGAAGGCGGTTTCGAGATTGATTTCTTCTTCGCGAAACAGCTTGATCTTCTGCCCCGCCGATACGAGCACGCCGGGCAGATCGGTGTAGTCGGTCGTACCGAGCTTGAGCGTTACTGCGGCCTGGCCATTGCGGACTTCGAGCGAGTCGATAATGTCATGACCTTCCAGCACTTTCAAGACTGCCTCGGGACCAGCAGATGTTTCGATCAGCAGCACGACCTGCGGCCGGACCTCGTTCATGATCTGCTCAACCGTGCCACTGCGATCCATCACGCCGCGATCGATGATGCCAACTTTGTTGCAGATGTCGGCCAATTCCGGCAAGATGTGGCTTGAAACCATGATCGTTTTGCCTTGCTGCCCCAGTCGCTTCAGCACCGCGCGCATTTCAATGCGGGCCCGCGGATCCAGGCCGCTGAGCGGTTCATCGAGCAGCAGCACTTGCGGATCATGCAGCAGCACGCGCGCCAACCCCAACCGCTGCGTTTGCCCCCGGCTGAGCGTGTTGGCATACGCATCGCGCTTGAAGGCGAGGTCAACTATGTCCAGCTTGTCTTCGCAAACGGCCCGCCGCTTGTTGCCATTGATGCGATAGGCGGCAGCGAAAAATTCCAGGTATTCGATCACCGTCATGTCGTCGTACACGCCGAAAAAGTCGGGCATGTAACCAACCAGCCGGCGGATCTCGCGCGGGTCACCATTGACGGAGTGCCCGCAGACGAAGGCATCCCCCCAGCTTTGTTCCAGCAGCGTGGCCAGGATGCGCATCGTGGTGGTCTTGCCGGCGCCATTGGGGCCGATGAAGCCGAATAAGTCTCCGGCAGCCAGGTCGAGATTGATCGACTGGATGGCGAACATTTCGCCATACTTCTTGGTGAGATCGACCGTCTTAATCACGATGCATTGTCCTCGGTGGTGGGGGACGCGGTCTGCACGGGAATCAGCACGCGGATCCAGGTCCAACGCTGGTCGTATCGGTCGGCCTCGAGTGACGAAACATCGTCGACCACGAGGTCGCTTTGCTGGGCTGTGGTCCGCCCGACGAGCACAGCCGGCTGCAATTGAATCAGGCCGCTGAAATCGAGCGTCGGCTGATAACGATGCGCCAGTTGCGTGTAGCCGGAACCGCGGGCAGCCTCGTGAAACATAAGCATTTCGATGATTCGCGGCACATTGGTACTGGCAGCATCCCAGGGAGTAGCTCGATCTTGTTGATCCAGAACCACCCGTTCCGTGAGCCTCGATTGCAGATCAACCGATTGCAGGCTGGAAAGTAAAACCGTTCCGCCAGCGGGGAGTGGTTGCCGAAGGCGAAACATGTCTTCCCGGTAGATGAGGCGGCAATCGGTCAGTTCGTAGGGGAGCGGATTGGTGACTTCACCAAACAGACGCCCGGAGTTATCGGAGCGAAGCGCGGAAGGTTTGAGATCGTTTAGTTCACTCGTCCACTCGGCCCGCAAGCCTTTGGAACCGGCGAAAGGAACCGGTAAGCCTTGCACTTCCGCAGTCGCCGTACCAGGGATAACTTCGTAACCGACAGACGGCTGAAAGTTGCGGGCGGGAACGCTGAGCCCACCCAGGCCATGACCGGCCAGCCCTTGCCAGGAAAGCCAAGTACTTTTGGCCGGCGCGATGCTCTCCTGAGTTGGTTGCAGACGCAAGTTGTACTGTAGCGAAGCGGGGCTATAGAGCTGCATCCAAGCCACGCCACGGACGGCACCGCTGGCCACATCGACATCGACAATCTCCGTCTGATTGATCCAAAGTTGTCGACCATGACTACGGTCGGCGAGGGTCCAGCCGATGCCGCTGGCAAGAGCTACGAAGGCGAGGAGCGTTCCCCAGGTGAGATGTCGCGGCAGGCGGAGTGAACGGATCAAAAAATAATCGACCGGACCGATCAGAATGAGATACAAGCCGGCAATGACGGCGACCACAGTGAAGGACAGAAAGGTCACCTGCGTGAATTGTTCCAGCGCGGTTCGCAATTGGCCCGTGAGGTCGTCGTAGCCAAGGTGAGTCACTTCCCCCCGAACTCCCACTTCTTGCGATGCCATTTCAGAACGATTGTCTGCAATCAAGTCGGCGATGAAGCGCGGCCGACCGGGCCATTCGCTCCACGGCGGTTGATCGAGATCGAGCCCGACAATTTGCACCTGGCCGAAGCCGTAAGCCGAGCGGACCACCAACGGCTGACCGCTGGTGCCACTTTGCGATTCCCACAGATCGACGCGACCTTGATAGTTTTCGTAATCGAGGACGAACGGCGCCCGCCCGGCAGCGACCGTATCGATATCGACGGCGGCTCCACCGGCAGATTCGATGCCGATGGTGCGTCGCATGCGCACCACGCCCCGGATTTTTCCCGGCGCGATTGCAGCGAGGCGCCCTCCGGGGCCGAGCAACTGCGGGCCACGAGTGGCTGTTGTCAGAATCAGTCGCCCACCCCCTTGAACCCATTGGAGCAGCGCGGCCAATTGCTTGTCACTCATCTCATCAATGAGACTCGCGCGGCTTAGCGGCAGAACGACGATTTCCAGGTCGGCATAACCGGCAGCGGTCAGGGGCAGGTCGCTTGCCTGGTCGATGCTGACCGGCACGAAGGCAAAGTCCTCGCGGCGGCGGATGTAGCGCGGCAGTTCCGCCACATCAATGGCTGGGCCAAGCGAGGCGACGATTTCGCGCGTCGCTGCCAGCGGCGGCGGAAGTTTCAGCGGCTCACTCCACGAGCCGGCGCTAGTCGTTTGAATTTCGAGCGACGTTTTAGCACTCACCCCGCCAGCTTGCAGCGGGAGAATAACTTCCTGAGTTTGCCCCGCGGACACATTTAGCTTGACATTGTTCGCGTAGGTCACAGGAACGTTATCACCGTCGGTCGAACGGCATTGAACCGTGCCTTGCACACCGGTTCCGTGCGCTTTAAGCGTGACACGCACCGTGGTCCAGCAGCCGGCTTTGTATTTGTCTTGCCAGCCGACTTGCACCTTTTCCACGCTCAGCGGCCGCTCTTCCGCCTGGCTGGGTGCCCCTGTCCCCGCGGCTAAAACCAGCAGCCACGCAATTGCCGAGGAAGAAAGTCCTCGGCACGAACAGCGAAGCGAGCTGACACGGCAAAACATGCGGACGGTTTGGATCGTGAAGGGAAAGGCCAAACCTTCAGCATACCTGCGTGCTTGTGAAGGGTGAATGGGCGGAAAGGTTAGAGCGGTGGCCGTGTAAAGTCGTCCATCGAGTTTACTCGCCGCATTTTAGGGTGGTTACCGGCGCGTCAAAACTTCTTCCTGCCAGGCCCTTAGAACACCGTACCGTCATCTTCACCCACGTCTTCAAAGACCCAATTTACCGCCTGATTCCAAGTTGGCGACAACAGCGGATCGGTGGATTGAACGAGCGCGGTGGCAGCCGTGTTGAGCGTATCGACGCGCCAAGTACCCGTCGTGCCGCTCCTGCCGAGAAGATCGCTCTTGCCATCGTTCCCAATGTCAGCCACCTGGATTCCGCGGAAATTCTGGGCGGGCTGCCAGCGGGCTAATGAGGCAGCCGGGAAGATGGCCGAGTTGCCGGCAAGATACCACCAGAACCAATCGCCGGTATTCGTCCGGCCGATAACGTCGTCCCGGCCATCGCCGTTAAAATCCCCCGTCATCACATTCTGCCAACCGGCGGCGGCGACAGAGGCCCATGAACCAAGGTCTAAGGTATTGAAGCTGGTGCCATTGGAACGTGCCATGCGCCAGTTTCCGTTGGGAGTTTGCCCCACGATGTCGGCGAATCCGTCGTTGTTGTAATCTCCCACCATTACGTCGCGCCAGTTCGAATTCTCCCAGCGACCCCAACGCGAAGTGGCGTAGACCCCCGCTCCATTCGAAATGCCCACCCACCAGGGACTGAATCCACCAGTGGCCGGTGCGATGCGCGCGGCGATGTCGTCTCGGCCGTCGCCGTTGAAGTCGGCAACCTGGAAGTCGGTCCAGTTAACATTGCTCCGCCAATTGATATTCGCGGCATTAAAGGAAGTATTCGTGGAAGTGAGAATCTGCCAGCTCTTGTTCAACGCATTGCTGAAAGTAACGATGTCGGCAGAGCCATCGTTATTGACGTCTGCTGCCACGACGGTCTGATAGGGGACCCTGGAAGAGCCTCCCCACAGCGAGGTGGTGAAGGCCGGATTCAATCCTCCGGTTTGAGCGAGTCCCACCCACCAACGGCCGGTAGCAGTGCGGGCCGCAATATCACTCAGGCCATCGCCGTTGAAGTCGGCAACAAGTCCGTTATTCCAGCCAGCGCTCGGACTCCACGTTGTTAGCACGCGCGATGTCCCATCGGCCAGATGCGAACCGAACCATTCGCCGTTCGCCGGATTAAATCCAATGATGTATTGGTCGTCGCTCCCGGGATTGCCACCGCCACCATCGTCAGGGCTGACGGTAATCGTGATCGTGGCGACCGCGCTATCGCCGCGGCCGTCATTGACGACGTACCTGATCGTATCAGTACCGGAAAAACCGTTGTTGGGAATGTAGTTGATTCGGGGTAACGTACCAGTGAATCGGCCATTTTGCGGACCTTGTATAATCCGGAACGACAACGAATCATCCTCGGGATCGGTGCCGACTAAGGTAATCGGCAACAGCGTATTGAAGGGGGTGGTGTAAGCTGCCGATTGAGCAACGGGAACGCCATTGATCGTCTGAAAGTAGACATCGATATTCCCATTCGTGGTGTCCCCCGAATAGAGATTGGTGGCTTCGGTATCGAAGACCAGGTAGCGGCTATCGGTCGTATTTACCGGGCGGAAGGAATTGCCATTTCCCTGCACGCCAGCATCGCTCACACTCCAACGATTGACTCTACCGGTGTCGATTTCTTTTTCGAAAATATCGGAGCGCAAATTGGTGTCGTTCGGAACCAAATTGCTGGCCAGGCTTTGGAACACGACAAATTTGCCATCGCCGCTGATCGCCGGCTCGAACGAAGCTCCATTCGCCTGTTGATTGGTTTGGGTGAGGCTAACGCGAATCGTCACGTTGGCCTGGCGATCGCGCAGGAAAATATCCCGCGCATTATTCGTGTCACCATTGACGAGTGTGGTCGCATTACTTTCGAAGACCACATAGCGAGCATCGTCGGAAATCTTCGGCCGGCTGGAGAGCGCATTCCCTTGGAACGACGGCCCGCGGCTATCCAGGGTTATCCCGCGCCCAGTAACATCCTTGGTGAACACATCTCCTTCCAGGTTGGTGTCGTTCGCGACCAGATTGTTGGCATAACTGGTGAAGGCGATATGTCGTCCATTGGGGGTGATACTAGGCTCGAACGAGGCACCGTTCCCTTGTTGATTGCCACTGGTCAAACTGACGCGAACCGTGGTGTTGCTCGTGGTATCACGCCGGAAAATATCGGACAGTCCGTTAGTGTCGCCCGTCACAAGATTGGAAGCACCGCTATCAAAAGCAACGTACCGGCCGTCGATGCTGATCGTAGCATTGGACGACCCGCCGTTGCTTTGCACGCCGGTCGACGAAACACTCAGCCGCGTGGTGGTCCCTGTGACAAGATCTTTGAGAAAGATGTCGGTCGCATTGTTGGTGTCCCCTGTCACCAGATTCGTCGCGTTGCTTTCAAAGGCAACGTACCGACCATTGCCACTGATGACCGCATTTTGCGAAGCGCCATTAGCGCGCGTGCCGGTGCTGCTGGTGCTAATAATGGACAAGGCGCCCGTTGTCAGATCCTTGAGGAAAATGTCTCGAACTCCATTGATGTCACCGGCAACCAGGTTGCTGGCATCGCTTTCGAAGACCACATAGCGATGGTCGTCGGAAATGTCCGCATTGATGGAATCGTTGTTTCCATTTGCGGTTGTCCCCGCGGCAGAAACCAGTTCAATCGCAAAGACTTCGCGCTTCTCCAGCGGCTCCAAAAGAATTCGCCGGGATTGATATCGCCGGAGCTTGTGGCGTGCTTGTCGAGGGGTGGATCCAGGGATCAACTTTGAGCGGAGCCAAGAGAACATAGTAGGCAGACCTGTGCGGATTGGATTCGAGAGTGCGTCAGCCGCCCGCATCGCTGCTGACTCATTTCAGTATATTCACGCGCAGCGTCGGAGTCAGTATTTTGAAGCAAATTGCGAGCCATGCAGGCGACACTACCCCGGTCGACACGACTGAATTGCCGAATTTTCCGGCGCAACCCGCAGCAGATTGGCAACTATGCAGGCCCGGTTTAACGGGCTTAACCCGATTCCAGAAAATCGAATACTGGGACTGGAGATTGTGAATATTGCGAAGGGAATCCTGCTTTAGAATAGAGCCCTGGCATGTAGCAAGTTGCACCACCTCGCGCGTTTTCAGCTCACTTCGGGCTATTCCATCAGGGGCGTCATCCCATCCGCAATGTCTGCCAGATATCCCAGATTTGTGCCGTCGATGTTCACTCGGATGGCACGGACGGAACCGTCCCCCAAGACAAACTGACACACGCCGGGATGGTAGCTGCCGAAGCGGGTGGCAGCCAGGTCCTGCAGATTGCGGACCAAGAGGAAGCTCGGACCGGCATACCGGAAGGCATGCCCCTTATCGCCGTTGTAGATGCAGCCATCTCCTTTGTGGGTTCCTTGAAGTTGCACGGTCGTTTTGCCAACCTGCACGTGTTTGTCACCGATGAAGAGCGTATGGCTTAAGCCATCCGTGATATGGATGAAGCGACGTCCGGGAACCAAGGCGGGACTCGCATTGGTGCTCCAGTTGGTCATGATGATGAACGGACCGCGGGCGGGTGTGACGGTGGCACCATTGTTCTGCCTGTCCCACCAGTAATCGGTTCCGACGCTCCCACTGTTGGCCGCATAGTCTGAGCAAGCTCCGCCATATTGTGGGCCACTTGTATTGTCGGGATAGTCGGTGGGAGCCTCGCTAATGCAGTTTCCCGGCGGAGATCGGCGGCTGGGGCAATAGTATGTTTTGACAATGGTTTCGCGCACGGCTTGCGTCTGCTGATAGTAGGTTCGCGTAAAATTCCAGCTCTCATAGAAGCTCTGCTGTTCCATGAACGGCAAGATCGCAATGGCCCAGGTGTGATGGGCATCCCGGCGGGAATTTGGCAGGCATTTATAGATGTCGTGATAGTTGTGAATTGCGAGCCCCATCTGCTTGAGGTTGTTCAAACAGTGCGCCCGGCGGGACGCTTCCCGCGCTTGTTGCACGGCCGGCAAAAGCAGCGCCACAAGCACGCCGATGATCGCGATGACAACGAGCAACTCAACAAGCGTAAAGGCGGAATGGCGCATGGAGAGGATTCCGAAGAACGGGCGGAGAGAGGCAATCTTCGAACCGGAATAACCAGCTACGGAAAAGAGAGCGCAGGCGGGCGGATTCGCTCTGCACGTTAGTGTGGATTGTCAGCCGGCAGTCGTCAAGCGAGAATGCTGTGGGTAGCGAACTGGCCCCGTGAGTCGTTCTTCGAGATCAGATGACTGGTTTTGATCGAACGGCGCAGGTGGTGGGTCAGCCGCTGCCAAGTCCTTAAGGAATCGTGCCCACATGTGGTATGTCGAAAATCCCGTGCTTCAGCGGGAATTGCTCGTAAATCTGCGCATGACCAGGGCGTTCGTCCTGCTATTTCTCTATCAGGCCCTCCTGGCCGCCGTGGTTTATTTCGCCTGGCCGCAGGACGAGCGGATCGATATGACCAAAGGCTCGGCCGCTGCTCAATCGACCAAGCAACTGGTCGATTTGTTCTTCGTGGGCCAATACGTTCTCAGTTCCATGATGGTCCCCAGTTTTGCGGCCGGTTCGATCACCGGCGAAAAAGAACGCAAGACCTACGAAATGTTGCTCGCCAGTCCCCTCAGGCCCTTTGCGATTGTCTTCGGCAAACTCGTGGCGTCTCTGGCGCATGTGGCACTGCTGGTGTTTTGTTCGCTCCCGATCGTGATGCTCTGCTTGCCCCTCGGCGGTGTCTCTCCGTACGAAGTCTTGGCCGCCTATGTGTGGCTGATTTTGTCGATTGCAGTCTTCGGGATGATTAGCGTAGCCTGTAGCACCTACTTTCAACGTACTTCTGCCTCACTGGTGGTTTCGTACTTGCTGATCTTGCCGCTCGCGATTGTGGGGGTGATGTTGTGGCTATCGCTGGCTTCAGGCGATCTGGCGGCGTGGCGGTTGCGGCTGACCTTGACAGTGCTCCCCGTGATTTCTGCCGCGATCATTTTTGGACTGATGATGGCTACCAGTTCGCGACTGCTCCATCCGCCGGATGTGGGCAGCGAAGGCAAGGAAGTAGTCGACCTGGAGCAGGAAGCGCAGCAAGCGGTCGGCCTGGTCATTCAACCCGATCAATTTCCAGATAGTCTGTTCGCGCCTCCCAAGCGTGACGACTTGATGGAAGACAATGCCAATCCCGTTTACGACAAAGAAATTCGGAGCGAGATTTTCAGCCAAGGGACGCTGATGCTGCGCCTGGTGATCCAGATCAGCATGCTCTTGGCGATTCCTCTGATGGCGGTTTGCCTTTATATCCGGCCCGTCTATGCCGCGTGGTATATCGGTTACGTCGTGGTCTTCAACATGCTGGTCGGACCGGTCTTTTCTGCCGGCAGTGTAACGAGCGAACGAGAGCGGGAAACGCTCGATCTGCTGTTAACAACGGTCATCACTCCCTGGCAAATTCTGTGGGGCAAACTGATTGCCGGCCTGCGGATTAGCGTGGTCCTGACGGGCTTCTTACTGTGGCCCGTGCTGCTCGCCTGCGTGATGGTTAGTTCTTATTGGCCGAACTTGCTTTCGGTGCTGTGCTACTTGCTCATCGTGGCGATTACTTCGCTGACGACGGCAATGATCGGATTGTTCTGTTCGGTGATCTTTCACAAGTCATCCACGAGCATGATGGTGTCGTATTTGGTGATCGTGGTGATGTTCTGCGCCCCGCTCGGGGGAGATTTCTTTGCCCAGCGATTTTTTCCCAAACATCCGATGACGGCGGTCGTGCACGACGTCGGTGCCATTAGCCCGTTCTCGGCTGCGTTCAGCATTCCGGCCGACATGGACCTGAACCGCGATGCGTCTACCGCTCCGCCGCAAAGCTGGGTGATGTTTTTGAGCTATCTGGTCTTCACCTTGGGACTGAACGGATCGCTCTTGGGGATCATGATCTGGCTGTTTCATTCGAGGTGGCGGGTGGCGGAGTAGTTTGTGCGGGAAGGACCTATTCGTGGTTTTCCCCTCTGCTCCCGTCGTTTTCCAACGAATCCCGGTCCCATTCTGCGATTTCCGCCTTCCTGATAAACTGATGAATTCGTCGTTACTCACCAGCCCTAGCCCCAACTCTAGCCCTTTCCGCTCATGCAACAGACCAAGGTCGCTATCGTCGGCATGGGAACCGTCGGGACGGGGGTTGCGCGATTACTGATCGATCACGGCGACCGCACCGGCCGGCATGCAGGGCGCGTGTTGTGGGTCGAAAAGGTGGTCGTCGACCATTTGAAGAAGCCACGCGGCTACGAGCTTCCCAAGGGAGTGCTCACCGACAAGCTCGAAGAAGTGCTGAAGAACCCCGAGATCGAAGTCGTCGCGATGCTCGTCGGCGGATTGGAACCAGCTCGCACGATCATGCTCAAGCTGCTCGAAAGCGGCAAGGAAGTCGTCACTGCGAATAAAGCCTTGCTCGCCGAGCATGGCCCGGAACTGTTTGATCGTGCTCGCGAGCTCGGCCGATCGATCGCCTTCGATGCCTCGGTCTGCGGCGGCATTCCGATCACCACCAATATCAGCCAATGTTTTTCGGCGAATCAAATTCTTTCGCTGCGCGGCATTTTGAACGGCACCACGAACTTCATCCTCTCTCAGATGGAAGAAGAAGGTCAGTCGTACGAAGCCGCTTTGAAAGAGGCTCAGGAACTAGGCTACGCGGAAGCCGATCCGACCATGGATGTCACTGGGGCTGATGCCGCTCAGAAGTTGGCGATCCTGGCGCATCTGGCGTTCGGAGCGCGAGTCCATTGGAAAGATATTCCCTTGGCCGGCATCGATAAGCTCGAATCGGCGGATATTCGTTATGCCCGCGAACTCGGTTATCGCATCAAGCTGATGGCTTCGGCCCAACTTCGCGATGGTGGTCTCGAATTGCATGTCGGCCCGACCCTGGTGAAAGAAGGTCGCCCGCTGGCAGAAGTGCGTGGCGCTTTCAATGCCGTCAGTGTAGTCGGCGATGCTGTTGGGCCGCTGTTCTATCATGGCCTCGGCGCCGGGCAGATGCCGACCGCATCGGCCGTTGTCGCGGACATGATCGATATGGCTTGCGGCCGGAATCAGATCACGTTCCGTACCTTGGAATTGTGGTCCAACCGCGAAGCCCGCGTCGAGATGTGTGATTTGGCCACGCTCCGCGGCCGATTTTACTTGCGATTCACAGTGGAAGATCGCCCCGGCGTGCTCGCAGATATTACGGGCATCCTGGGCAAGCACGAAATTTCGATCGCCAGCGTGATGCAGCACGAACCCGATAGTGACGAACCGGCGGAAACTTCACCGCCGCTCGTCCCGCTGATTATCATGACCCATTCGGCACTGGAAGGCTCGGTAGCGACCGCCGTCGCCGAGATCAGCCGGCTAAAGAGCGTACGCCAATGTGCAGCGCAAATGCGAGTGATGGAATAACAAGCAAGGGGTCGGGGATCTGGGGTCAGGGGTCAGGGGTCAGAGAATGCAATTTCAGTTTAACGCTTTGTGATAATTCCCCTGTTTCCGCCTGCCTCGCTCCGACCCCTGATCTCCGACCTCCGACCCCCTTTCCTCCGCCATGAAATACGTCTTAATCATCCCCGACGGTTGTGCTGATGAGCCGCAAGCAAGCCTCGGCGGAAAAACTCCGCTGCAAGCCGCCCAAGTGCCGGCCATGGATGCGATTGCCGCGGCAGGTGTCGTCGGCCGCGCGAACAATGTCCCCGATCACCTGCCGGCCGGATCGGATGTCGCAAATCTTAGCTTGCTGGGCTACGACCCGAACAAGAACTTTACCGGCCGGGCTCCGTTGGAAGCGGCGGCCCAGGGCATTCCACTGGGGCCTGACGATTGGGCGATCCGCTGCAACCTGGTGACCGTCGAGAACCAGATCATGCAGGAATTCACGGCGGGGCACATTACGTCCCCCGAAGCCAAGGAATTGCTCGCGACCGCGCAGCAAAAGCTGGGCAATGAACAGTTGGAATTCATCCCCGGCGTCAGCTACCGCAACTTGCTGATCTATCGTGGTGCAAAACAACCTGCACCGTTCACGATGGAAACGCGAACCACGCCGCCGCACGACCTGACCGATAAGACGATCGCGAACGATTTTCCGCGCGGCGCAGGGAGTGAGTTCCTGGTGGATCTGATGACCCGCAGCCTCGATATTTTCGCCGATCATCCGGTAAATCAGGCCCGAAAAGGGGCCGGCAAACCGGTGGCCTCGAACATCTGGCTGTGGGGGCTCGGCAAAGCTCCCCGGTTGCAGTCCTTTCAGGAACTGCACGGCAGGCGTGGCGCGATGATTACCGCCGTCGATTTACTCCGTGGTCTGGCTGCGTTGATCGGCTGGGATCGGATCGAAGTGCCGGGTGCGACCGGCTACATCGATACCGACTATGCTGCCAAGGGACGGTACGCCATCGAAGCCTTGCAGAGCTACGACATCGTCTGCGTGCATGTGGAAGCGTCGGACGAGGCTTCGCACATGGGGAACTCGGCCGAGAAGATCAAGGCTCTGGAAGAGATCGATCGGCACATCGTCGCCCCCGTTCATGCGGCTTTGAAGAGCCAGGGGAATTACCGGATTCTGGTTTCGCCTGACCATCCCACGTTCCTGCGGACGAAGACCCATAGCCACGGCTACGTGCCGTTCACCGCTTGTGGAATGGGCATCGCCGCCGATGATGCGAAAACTTACGACGAAGTTGCGGCGAGCCAAACCGCGCTTTGTTTCGACGAAGGTTTTCGCTTGATGGATTGGTATGTCAATCATTAACCCGCAGCCTAATCGCGGAATTCGCAAGTGAGTCGTTTTTTTTTACCGTCCATGAATTTTGCAATTCTAGGTTTTTGATCGGTAGATGCTGTGCCCCGCAGGGGCCTGACATATCAGCCCAGGCGAAGCGCAGCGACGAAGTCGCGGAGCGCCCGCCTGGGACCACAGTCCATTGGAATCGTCAGCCCTGAAAGGGCGAAACAAGGACTAGATCATGGGTCAATCTTTGGTCAAAAACCTAATCCATCTCGTTTACAGCACGAAACACCGCCACCCATGGCTCAGCAAAGAGGTTCGCGAGGCGCTGTTCGCCTATCAAGCCGGAATTTTTGCCAATTGGGAATGCCCGGCGTTAATTGTGGGTGGTGTCGAAGATCACGTGCATGCATTGTTTTCGCTCTCGAAGAACTATGCATTGAAGAAAATTGTCGAAGAAGTTAAGAAGAGTAGTTCGGAATGGATGAAAACCGGGTCGCCCCTGCGCATTGTGGGTTTTCAATGGCAAAGTGGTTATGCGGGATTCTCCGTCAGTGAGTCCAGTGTTCCGGCCGTTAAGTCGTACATCGCGAACCAGAGCGAACATCATCATCGAATGTCGTTTCAAGACGAGCTTAGGCAATTGTTTGAACGGCACCAGGTTTCGTTCGATGAGAGGTATGTGTGGGACTAAACACTTGTTTCGCCCCTGCGGGGCTCCGTTTGCATTATTATTCTGTACCCAGGCGGGCGCTGCGCGGCCAAGCCGCTCCGCTTCGCCTGGGCTGATATGTTTGGCCCCTGCGGGGCACAGACGCCCTGTTCCGCACTGATCTCAAAACTAATAAGCAATATTTACTAACTCCAGCCCCAGCCCTTCCAACCCATGCCTCTCATCGTTCAAAAATTCGGCGGTTCTTCCGTCGCTAATCCCGAAAAGATTCTCGCGGCCGCTCGCAAGGCGATCCGCGCTCAACAAGCGGGCAATCAGGTGGTGATGGTCGTCAGCGCGATGGGAGACACGACCGACGATCTCCTCGAACTGGCCGCTAAGGTCACCGATAAGCCGCCGGCCCGCGAAATGGACATGCTCCTCTCCACCGGCGAGCAAGTAAGCGTGGCCGTGATGGCCATGGCGATTGATGCGCTGGGGAGCAAGGCAGTTAGCTTGACCGGTGCGCAGATCGGTGTGAAGACCGATAGCACCCATCGCAAAGCCCGTATCAAGTCGATCTCCACCGACCGCATGCGCAAGCATCTGGACGAAGGAAGCGTCGTGATCGCGGCCGGCTTCCAAGGCATCGACGACGATTTCAACATCACCACGCTCGGACGCGGCGGGAGCGATACGACTGCTGTTGCGCTCGCGGCCGTACTCCGTGCGGATGAATGCGAAATCTACACCGATGTGGACGGCGTCTACACCACCGACCCGCGAGTGATTCCCGAAGCGCGTCGCATGGCGCGCATCAGCTACGGCGAAATGTTGGAACTGGCGAGCCTGGGCGCCGGCGTGATGCATAGCCGGTCGATTGAATTCGGTAAGAAGTTCGGTGTGCCGATTCATGTTCGTTCCAGCTTCACCGATCAGCCCGGCACGTTGATTGTCTCAGAAAGCGAACAGCCCGATCAACCTGTCAGCGGTGCGGCCATCACCAAGGATGAAGCCCGTATTACCGTTCTGGGAGTGCCCGATGTGCCGGGGACAAGCCTGGAGATTTTCTCTCGCATCGCGGCGAAGAATATCTCGGTCGATATGATCGTGCAGAACGTGGCGGACAGTGGCAAGGCGGAAATTTCGTTCACCGTGCCGCGGGATGAATTGAGCGCTGCCCTGGATGCCGTGCGGGACGCGGCCGCGCATGTGGGGGCAGAAGGTTTTACCTCGGACGATAACGTTTCAAAGGTTTCCGTTGTAGGCATGGGGATGGCTCGGCAAACGGGGGTCGCGACCAAGATGTTCGACGCCCTCGCTGCTGCCGGTGTGAACATCCAGATGATCACCACCAGCGAAATCAAAATCTCCGTCCTGGTGCAGCGCGATCAAGCGGTGACGGCGCTCCGCGCCGTGCATCAAGCCTTCGAACTGCATAAGCCGCCGACTCAGCCGGTGAAGCCGCTCCCGCCGCCGTCGTCGCTTCCCGACGCAGCCGCGGTCGTCTCGCGGTTGCAAGGGGTGAACATGGAAGACTTGACGATCGACGATGTCTCGCTCGATGCGACCCAAGCGCGCGTCACCATTCGTGGCATTCCCGATCAGCCTGGCGTGGCTGCCCAAGTCTTTCAACAGATCGCGGCCGCGGGAATCTTTGTGGACATGATCGTACAAAGCTTCCCCACCCTCGAAGCTGCCGCGACCCTCAGTTTCACCGTGCCGCGGGAACAGCTGAAACAAGCCGTAACCGTCGCCGAGCAGATTGCCAAAACCATGGCTTGCGAGAAAGTCACCAGCAGCCCGGCAATCAACAAGCTTTCTGTGTCGGGTGTTGGCTTACGCACGCATACCGGCGTGGGCATTCGGATGTTCAAGGCCCTCGCAGATGCAGGGATTAACGTCGACATGATCAACACCAGCGAGGTCCGCCTGAATGTGATCGTGGGGGGCGAGCAGGGGGAAAAAGGACTGAAGAAGCTCCAGGAAGTTTTTGCGGACGTGCTGCGCTAAGCAGACTCACCGGCACTTACTCACGCGTCTTGAATTCCCGCAGATGCTTGTTGGCGGAAATGGCCACCGTGTACGTTTTACCGTCCGGCGCAACGCTCAGGTGAATCACATTCGCCTGGCAGTCGGCCGTGTGGTTCGCGATGTACTCGTCGTCGACATTGTTGGTGGCCCCGTCAGGTCGCAGGTTTTTGTGCGATTGGTAGATGGCTTCAATCGACTTCTGTTCCTTCAGGGTGGCAAAAACTTCGGGCATGCATCCCTTGGTGGTGCCGTTGTTCATGATGGCGACGCGTGGCTCGAGCGATTGAACGACGAGCGGGTTGTTGCTCGCATCCAGGCCATGGTGAGTGGTTTGATAAACGTCCACTTTGCCAACCAGATTTTTGGGGCAGACGAGGCGGGTTTCCTGATTCCAGGTGAGATCCCCGCCATCGAAGAAACGAAAGGGGCCGAAGTCGACGACCAGGACCACGCTGTTGGCATTGTCGGAGCCGTCACGGTTCTTTTCTTTGGCGCTCGCGCAAATCTTGGCGTTCTCGTCGAGGGTTGCGGGCGGCTCAATGAAGGTTTGGCGTCCGCCGAGACAAGTGACGGCTAGCGCGGCATAAGCATCTTTTTCGGCCTGTTTGACTGGCATATTCTGCAGCGGCAACTTATCCCCGGCATTCAGGACCACGCGTTTCTCGCACTTGGCGGCCTGGTATTCTTTGGTAGGCATCTCGGGCATCCCTTCCCAGGAGCCATTATCATATATGGTTCCGATGGGGAGCAGCGTAGCGAGCATCGCCGTGCCGCCGAAATGATCTCCGTGGTAATGCGTGATGACCAGATGGTCGAGCCGAGACATTCCCGCATTGGCGAGGGCTTTGATAATTCGATCGGGATCGCGGCGTCCCGGGTTACCAGTATCGACCAGCAGCGTTTCGCCCGCCGGCGTGACGATAAGCGTGGCCGCGCCTCCTTCGACATCCACCCAGTAGATATCGAGCCGACCATCTTTGGGGCCGGCAAACAGATCGGCAGTAAGCAGAGAAGCAAGCAGAGCCAGCAGCACAGGAAAGCGAATCATCAGCGGTCACTCCGGGAGAAAAGGAGTACGACAGACACCACAATTGTTGCCTATCGTACCTCTTCCGGAATCGGCCGGCTACTTTGAGACGTTACTTCCCCCGGGCGGCCTTCAATCGACGGGCATCTTCGGCCGATATAATCGGCGGCAGGTAGCTGGCAGGGGTTACCTCGGCAGAGTTCGCCTCGTCCGGTGGCTGTAGCTCGCTGGCTCGCGGCAACTGAATCACTTTCAGTTGCGGCAGTTGACTCACTCGTGGCACTTGACTGACCGGTGCCATTCTTTCGGCAATCGATAAGCGCTGTCGGGCCGCTTCGTCCTCCTGACCGAGAAGGACAGGCAGAGGCGGGTTCTGCGGATCGAACGTTTCCTGCGGAGTCTGGTTGGTCTGATTGTCGATTTCCGAAGGTTCTTCTTCTTCCACGTCCATGCGACGATCGATCAGCGTGGTCACTTCTAACGAATCGACTTCGGCATTGAGCTGAGGCCTGCCGTCGTCTACGGCGCTGTAGCTGGCGGTTTGCTCTCCTTGCCAGGCTCGACGACTACTTTGACTTTCAGGCTTCTTGGCGGACGGTTTCACGGTCGCTGCAGGAAGTTTCTTCGTCAGAGCGATCGCAGCCGGGTCGGGTTCAGGAGTTGGAATGGCGCGAATCGGGCTTTCGGCAGGAATTGGCTGCTGCACTTCGGCAGTTTTAGTTGTTGCCGTATTGGTTCGCGTGGCGGTTGCCTTTGGTGTTCGCGATTCTGCTGTTTCCAGCGTTGGTGGCGGGGGAGCGATAATTCCTTCTGCCGATTGGCCGATGGGCTTACTGGCCGCCGGCGCATCGATCCCGAGCAGGTCCCCTAGACCTTTCATCGAGGGAAAGAGTCCATTGGAGCTATTCTCACCAGTCGCCGTCGGTTTCGCAGCACTGCGCGCTGCGGGGGAAATACTGCCAGGGCGTTGGATACCGTTGTAGTTGGGCCGAACACGTGCGGCAGAGGAGCCGTTGGAATCGTTCGATTTGAACATCTTCGGCAGTCCCAGTGATTCCAAAATGCTAGGCTTCGGCTCGGCCTGCAACGACAGCGGCCAGGCACTGGCGCCGGCACTTAGTCCTAGAAATAAGAGAGTCCAGCGAGATTTGGTACGCATTTCAGGCTCCTATCGCATTCTGGCGAGGCCAGCACTGGGGATCGATCCATCGTAGAATCGACATAATCGCTAAACTCGGTTGAGGAAAAGTTGGGACTTGATCGATGCCGGCGGTCGCGTGCTAGCGAGCACAGCCCGTTTTGTTCCGGTGAAAGGCTGCACCGCGGCACAATTGGTACCGTCAAAGACAAGCCCAGGTGCTTGGGGTTCAACGCCAGTCTCCGCTACGATTTTGGAAGTTCAAATTGCGATTTGTTTCTCCCCTGGAGTTGAGCATGTTTTCCCACGTTCGCCCCCTTCGCTCTTGTCTTTCGACCGCACTAACGGCGACTCTGGGCATACTGTTGTGTGGGCTCTGGGCCGGTTGCAGTCCCGCTGAACAGCCCCAGGGGTATGGGAACTATGGCGGCTACGGCTCGGTTGTTCCCGAATTCAATCACGATGCGCTTCCCAACGCTCAGCCCGTCGAGAATTTCGAGCAACTCAAGTTCGTGAGTGTGCAGGGGGAAGAGGTCGATCTGCAACAGTATTTGGGAAAGAAGAACGTCGTGCTGGTCATCACGCGCGGTCTGACCGGCACGGCCGATGGTCCGCCGAATTACTCCGGCCAGATCTGTCTTTATTGTGCAACTCAGACTTCGCGGATGGTGGCGAACTATCCCGAATTTCAGAAACGAAACGCCGAAGTCGTGATCGTTTTTCCGGTAATAAAAAGCGAGCAGGCGACTCGCATCGAAGACTTCGAAAGACAGGTACAGTCTACGGGAGGTCCGGCCGACAAGCTTCCCTTCCCTCTTTTGCTCGATGTCGAACTGAAGGTGGTCGATGCGCTCGGGATTCGCCAGGATCTTTCCAAGCCAGCCACGTATATTCTGGATCAGGCAGGAAATGTGCGGTATGCCTATGTGGGAGGCAGCATGGCGGATCGTCCTTCCGCCAAAGCGATCCTGAACCAACTGGATGAGATCAATCAAGCTGCAACCACAACGAATCCCGCACCTGCCGCCGCTGCCGTTGGAAACTGAGTTCTACGGGAAGGGCATCGGTAAGGTGCCGGCTATCGACAATGAATGAATCCCCACCAGGTCCCGATTTCGCCACCGTCATGGCCGACCTGGGGATGCTGAACACCGCCGCCGCTGTTGAACTGAGCCGGGAATCTGTGCGGCTGCAAATTTCGCCGACGAAGCTGGCGCTGGAGCGCGGTCTCCTCTCTGCGGACCAGGCCGAAATTGCTCAAGCGCTGCTCGAACCCCATACTGCCATCCCTGGTTACGAACTTCTTTCCTTGTTGGGCCAAGGAGGAATGGGTGCCGTCTTTCGCGCCCGGCAAAAAAGTCTCAATCGTGTGGTGGCGTTGAAGACGGTGTTGCTCAATCGCATCAGCGGCTCGAATTCTGTGGTGCGCTTTGAACAAGAAGCGGTTACGCTAGCGCGGCTGGTCCATCCGCATATTGTTTCCGCGTTCGACTTTGGCAAACAAGGTTCCAAGATTTTTCTGGCACTGGAATTCGTCGAAGGGGAGGATGCGGAACGTTTCATTCAGCGACGCGGTCCTTTGCCGGAAGCCTTTGCCTGGCAACTCGTCCGGCAGGCGGCAGCAGGGCTAGCGCACGCAGCAGAGTTGGGAATCGTCCATCGAGATGTGAAGCCGGCGAACTTGCTTCTGGTCGATCCGCCGGCCGGTTTTCCTTTGCCGAAAGGGGTGCCGCTGGTCAAGATCGCCGATTTTGGACTCGCCCTGCTGCAATCGGAAGATGAAACCATCACCCGCCTCACCTCGGCGAATACGGCCATGGGAAGTCCCAACTACATGGCCCCGGAACAGGTCTCCGGAGACAATGTTGATCTGCGGGCTGATATCTACGCACTGGGCGCTACCGCCTATCACTTTCTCGCGGGAGAGCCTCCCTTTGCGGGGCAGAAACTGCAGGCCATCATCGGGCAAAAGCTTTCCACGGGGCCCAAGCCGTTGTCGTCGCTTCGCGCCGGCTTATCTTCAGAGGCCCTGGAGCTTGTCGCGCAGATGATGGCGCTTAAATCCGAAGACCGCCAACAGAACTACGCGCAACTCCTCGACCAACTCGATCGTTGGACTATCCCCAGCGGAAGCGGCCCACTTCCCGCAGATTGGGCTCGTTCCGCAGCGTTGGCGGCAGAACAAACGCTCGAGTTGCCAGCCACCGATTCCAAGTTGAAAGCAGGGGAGCAGACGGTGCCCTTCAGCGCGGCATCGAATCTGCCAACTTCCACAAGCACTTTTGATCGTCGCCGCTGGATTGGAACGGCTACGGCAGTTCTGGCCGTCCTCGTTTTCGGCTTCATAGGCTGGCAAGCGTGGAGAAGCTACTTCCAGCCGCCGCTGTTCCGCTATGAGCCGATGCGCTATCAGCCCGAAATTCCGTTGTTTCGTGGCGGCAGCGTTGCTGGGTTCACCGATCTGCGTGGTGAGTGGCGACCGGCAACCGATCAGGAAGGAGGAATTGTCCTGGCCGGCAACCGCGGAACAGCTACCCGCATCTTGCCGCGCGATCTGTTTCCTCAGGCCATGAACGATTGGCAGTATCGGGTGACGATGATCGTGAACCGCAATCAGGCGCAGGCTACTCATCTCGACTTCGCGATCAGTCAGGCGAACGAGAACGTCTTTCATCGCGTGTCGATCGTCGCGGGGGAAGTGCAAGTTGCTGCTGCCAATGGCCGCGCCTATGCCGGTACCCAGCCTGTGAAGATTCGTGACGACCAGCAGGAAATTGCTCTGCAGATTGTCCGTCATCCGTCTGGCTGGCTCGTGCTAGTGAACGAAGAGCCGGCATTTCAGCTACCGGCCGTTCCACGCGAATTGGCAGACCGCTTTCGCCTGGCAACCGATGGAGGCCCTGCCTGGTTTTCGGATCTATTGGTCGCCCCTTGGCAATCCGGGTGAGCCGCATGCCGCCGCTTAAAAAATCGCCGCTACCTGAGCTGATTCCGCCCCGCGATCTGCCTGGGCAACGTGTTTTGCTGTTCTGCAGCGCGATTCTGCTGGCCGTGGCGCTCCTCTTAGTGCTGCGCTTCACGCGCCGGATGAATCCGTGGTTTGCCATTCCAACGGCCGGCTTCGCGATCACGCTGGCGATCTCCGTGGGTGTTTGGGTCTGGCAGCGAACCAGAGGGGTTTATTGCCCACGCTGCCATTCGCCGCGAGCGAAGCGGATTTATGTCGAAGAGCAAGGGTCGAGCGTGGAATATGTTGCGTGTCCCGATTGCGACGACAGGTATCGAACCGACCGTAATCTTGCCAAGTTTTAGTTGGGCATCATCGCGATGAGCGAGTTGCCACAAGCGCCTGACAGTGAATCAGCGTGGGAATCGCCGGGCTGACCTCTAATCCAGCGGCATTGAGCCACTCGCGGTATTCGGCACCCGAGTACGCGCGTCCTTCGGTCAGCGTGAAGAGCGCGGCCGAGTAAAGCGCAATCGCCAAGGGGCCGGAAAGATCGTCGGCCAATAGAACATCATGCACGATCAGTCTGCCTCCCGGATGCAGCGCGGCCGCACAGCGCGCAATCAACTCGCGGCAAGTCGGCACATCCCAATCGTGCAGAATGTTCGAGAGGAGGATGACGTCCGACTTCGGCAGCGGATCGGCGAACATATCCCCCGCTTGAAGCTGCAGCCGATCCGCCACGCCAAACGACTCTCCAAACTCGGCCGCGATCCGCAAGACCTCGGGCCGATCCAGGACCGTGGCCGAGAGCGCTGGGTGACGCTGCAGCCAGGCAATGCTGTAGATGCCGGTGCCGCCCCCCAGATCCAGCAGCGTATTAACGCCATCGAGGGGAACTTTCTCCGCCAGAACCGGAGCCACATTCTTCGCCCGGCCGGAAAGGGCGAGGGTAAAGTGCCGAGCGAGTTGTTCCTGCTCCATCGCGGACTTCATTCCCGCGCGATAGATAAACGCCGCTCCCGCGGCATCGCCATCAAGCCCGGCCGGCCGATTCGTGCGGAGCCGTTCCACCATTTCCAACACGCCGGGGGAAGTCGCCGCCAAGCCGATGTAGTCGCTCACATCGAGTGGCCCACCAGGAAGTAAATGTTCGAACGCCACGGCAGTGGGCTTTAGTGCTCCACGTTCGTCGGCTTCCAGCAGCCCCATGCCACGGA
Organism: Pirellulaceae bacterium; assembly: GCA_041739545.1. GTDB lineage: Bacteria > Planctomycetota > Planctomycetia > Pirellulales > Pirellulaceae > JBGSNR01. The sequence goes on from JBGSNR010000073.1 coordinate 59,416, forward strand.
GCGCGGTGGTCAGCACAATTGTGGGCCGCTCGGCGAGTTGCAAATGGGTTTGCAGTTCGACCAGCGTCCGAGGCTGTCGGGCAAGCGCTCCGAATAAATCAAAATGCGCAACAGCAGCAGTCAGCAGTTCCGTACCATAGCTGCCGCGGAAGTGTTCGAAAATGGAAGTCGGATCCGTGTCGGCAGTGGGGAGAGGTGTCATGTATTTATCGCACCCCAAATCCGAGGCACGACCGTTAGGGAGTGGTGGTCCAGCGCTTAAACTGAACCGGCGGAATTCAAGACCCGGATTGAAAACAACCGCCGCTTTCGGTGAACATGCGACAGATCACTCCCTGACGGTCGTGTCTCGGGTTTCGAATATTCCTACTTCGCGAATCGCTTGGTCGCTTCGATCGCAGTTTCCAAATTCACGCCGTTCGTCGCCATGCCTTCGCCGGAATGAATTGTCGGTTTTCCGGCCCAATCGGTGAACGTGCCCCCCGCTTCTTCCAGCACTGGTTGCAGGGCGGCCGCGTCCCAAACGTTCATGATCGGGTCGATCATCACTTCCGCGCGACCGGTCGCAACCAGCAGATAGCCGTAGCCGTCACCCCAGGTGCGTGCGACATATGCCTGCTTTTCGAGAGTCAGCCAGGCCTCGGCAGCGCCCCGTTTGGCGAATGAATCGATTTGAGAAGCGAGCAATAAGCCGTTTTCCAGCTTCCGCTGCGAGACTTTCGCAGGGACCGGTTCGCTCGTCCCTTTCTCGTACCAAGCGCCGTGGCCGACCGCGGCATAGACGCATTCATCGAGGGCAGGAATACGGATCAAGCCGATCACGCTCCGCCCTTCCCATTCCACGCCGATCAGCGTGCTATACAGCGGCACGCCACTGATGAACGACTTCGTACCGTCGATCGGATCCAAAATCCAACGAAAGCCACTGGTCCCTTCGACGGCTGCAAACTCTTCGCCCAGGATGGCATCGTCGGGAAAAGTCTCCGCGATCCGCTTTCGCAGATGCTGCTCTGCTTCTTTATCTGCAATCGTCACCGGAGAAGCATCGGCCTTGCGTTCAAAGCCGACATCCGTCCGTTGAAAGTAGTTAAGCGTGATTAGGCCCGCTTCACGGGCAGCGGTGCGGGCGAGCTGCAGCCGGGGAAGTAGGTTGTGCATGGTCTTCTCGTACGATGGCCCTTTGAGGCCGCCGAATGTGGCTGGTCGGTTAGATGAAGCGTCAAAATGGATTTAGGGTCGCGCTAAAGTTGAAGCGGAAAGAGGGATGCCTGCCACAATCGACGGCCTCACAGGGCTATCGTACACGTTCGCGCAGTGGCACGCCCCATTTCTCCCGGCTACACTTCAGGGACTTTCCTTATCCTACCAATCGCATCCCATCCTGATGGAGCCCCTCCCATGTGGCGTCGAATTTTCTGCTCGCTCGCGGCCGGTTTGTTTTACTGCGTGTTTATCTTCGCGACCGATCTGTCTGCCGCGGATAAGCTCAAGGCCCTGATCGTCGACGGTCAGAATAATCACGGCGTTTGGCCGCAAACAACGAAGCTGATGAAGGGCTACCTGGAAGAAACCGGCAAGTTTGAAGTTGATGTGGCGACGACCAAGCCCAAGGACAGCGATCCCGACTTTAGACCTGATTTTGCCAAGTACAACGTGGTGATTTCGAACTACAACGGCGCGGCGTGGCCGAAGGAGACGCAAGCGGCGTTTGTGGAGTTCGTGAAGAACGGCGGCGGCTTTGTGGTGGTGCATGCTGCGAATAACGCTTTCGGCGACTGGCCCGAATACAACGCCATGATCGGCCTCGGCGGCTGGGGGGGCCGAAATGAGAAGAGCGGCCCGTATGTTTACCTCGGCGAAGATGGCAAGCTGATTCGGGACGAAGCCAAGGGAGGGGGCGGACATCATGGCCCGCAGCATCCGTTTCAGATCATCGTCCGCGATGGCGAACATCCGGTGACCAAAGACATGCCGCGCGAATGGCTCCACGCGAATGACGAACTGTACGACAAGCTCCGCGGCCCAGCCGACAACATGCAGGTGCTGGCAACTGCCTTTGCGGACACCGCCAAAGGGGGAACCGGCCGCCACGAACCTATGATTTTCACTATCGACTACGGCAAGGGACGCGTTTTTCACACGCCGATGGGGCATGGCGTCGATTCGCAGCAATGCGTGGGCTTCATCGCCACGATCCAGCGCGGCAGCGAATGGGCGGCGACCGGCAAAGTGACCATTCCCCTGCCGAGCGATTTCCCGACGAAGGATGCGGTCTCGAAACGCGAAACAAAATAGCGGCCGGGAACGCAGAACCAAATGGGCCGCGGCATCGTCGTATCAGAATCACCCCTTTTCTTTTCCAAGGATTGAACCATGTTTCGCTCGACGATGATCCAACTGTGTGCCTGGCTATTGGTAAGTGCGTTTGCCGCGGCATCGTATGCGGAAGATAAGAAGCTCGAGCCCGTTGAAACCTGGAAGGGCTCGGTCAACGACAAGGAACTGCGCGGTAAGCCACCGGTGGTGATCGCTTCGCCGCAAGCGTTCGAAGCCCTGTGGAAAGCTTGGAAGCTGGGGGAAGTTCCCAAGGTTGATTTTGAGAAGAACCTCGTCGTGCTGCAAACCACCGACGGCAGCCGGCTGAACTTGATTCTGAACCTTACCGAGGCAGGTGACTTGAAAGTTCTCGGCCTGGCGACGCGAGACTTCGGACCCGGCTTTCGGTACGTGATCGCCGCCGTCGCTCGCGAAGGGGTGAAGACAGTGAATGGGGAAGCGTTGCCGGAGAAGTAAGGGCCTTTAGCTAACGTACCGCCTCAATTGCGGCGGCGCGGATGAAGTCGGATAGTCCGCTGAATCCTTTGTTTCGGGCAACGGATTCTAGCAGGGCCTTTTCTTCAGAAGTCAAGCGAATGTTGACTTGCTGCGTCCGTAGTCCTGTTCCGGCAGCCGCTGGCGGATTCTTTCCCTGCTCTAGGAGAAAAGCGACAGCGACCGCGAGAGCCTCACGAGTCATTTCAACGGCCGACTTAGCAGTGGTTCCGTCGCCAAACACGCTCGGAAGTTCTAGTCCGCGCCCGTACCAGTGCCCATCCTCCTGGCTCACGATGATTTGATATTGGGCGACGACCTGTAAAGCCGCCTGCCAGACGGAGGGCGCAAACGGTCGAGCGTTGACTCCCGATTTCGTCGTCGACTTGATCTTGGTGAGTCTTGAATTTTGCGACCTAGGAACCGGACGCGTTGTCGGCAATGATTTTTTTGATTTCGCGCACATAGTGATACTTGACCTTTCCCCGGTGCACAGGAATCGACACGGGAGGAACGCCTTCCTTTGCAAATACGTGGTGCGATCCGCTTACGCGAGCCAGATGATAGCCAGCCGATTCCAGTAGTTTCACCACTTCTGGAAATCGCACATCGCTTGGCACAAGTATAGCCTGCGTTATACGGCGAGCGAATCGTAGAACACGTTCTCTGCTCGGACTTAATTGGCTCTACTGCGGACGCACGCGCACGTCGGCTTCTCCATCCGCGTCATCTTCGCTGAAGACTACGTTGCGGTAGAGGGCCTCAATTTTCCCCGGCCAGCCTATCGAAACGAATTCTACTTCTGTCTCCCTCCCTTTGAAGACCGTCAGCAGCCACTTGCCATCGGGCTGACGGACATAACGCTCCATCTGTGGCTGCCGTTGGGAAATGAGAACATACTCTTCCAGCGATTCCAGCTCACGATAGAAATCGAACTTCTTGCCTCGGTCGTAACGTTCGGTGGATTTCGACAGGACTTCACAGAGGAGCTTAGGATTGGTGAGGGCCCGTCCTTCAAACCTCGGCGGGCAAGCAACCGCAATGTCGGGATAGGTGTAGAGACCAGACTCCTGCACGAGCAACTGAAGGTCTGTGAAGAAAACTTCACAGGTTCCTCCTGCCAGATGCGGGGCAATTGCCAGGATCAGATTGCGAACGATCCGCGTATGGTTGGGCGTTCCCCGACTCATCTCGTAGATCACGCCACGATAGTACTCGTGGCGTTGCTCACTCTGGGCTTCCCGCGCCAAGTACTCGGCGACGGTAAAGGTCTTTTGAGGAACGGAAGCCACAGTCTCCTCGCTGGGTCGTTACTCCAAAATAATATCATCCACCGTTCGACCACCAGGAATCATCGGCAGCACGTGCTCTTGATAGGGAACTTGCACGTTTAGCAAATACGGGCCGTCGCTATCGATCATCTTCGTCAAGGCGGCGGTCAATTCGCGCTTGTCGCTGATGGTCGCGGCATCCCAGCCATAACCCTTGGCAATCGTCACGAAGTCGGGATAGCGAACTTGCGCGAAGGCGGCCGAGCCTTGGCCGGTGGCTTCAGGATGATCAATGGGCCCCAAGTAGGTATGCGCCCGGTTCTTGCCGTGGAAACGGTCTTCCCACTGCACCACCATGCCCAAGTGCTGATTATCGAGCAGCAGCACCTTCACCGGGAGCTTTTCACAGAAGCAGGTAGCCAGTTCCTGAATATTCATCTGGAAACTGCCGTCGCCATCGATGTCGATAACGAGCGCATCGGGATGGGCGGCCTGCACTCCCATCGCGCACGGCAAACCAAAACCCATCGTGCCAAGTCCGCTGGACGAGAGCCAGGTCCGGGGTCGTTTGAACTTCAAAAATTGGGCGGCCCACATTTGGTGCTGCCCCACGCCCACCGAGTAATAAGCGTCGCGGTTGGCAGTCAGTTTGGCGAGTTCCGCAATCGCATGCTGCTGCGTGATTCCTTCAAAGTTGGCATCGTACTTGAAGGGGTACTGCTTCTTCCAATCGAGGCAAAGTTGCGCCCAGGAGCCAACATCGGCAGGCGCTTCCACAATCTTGTTCAGTTCTTGCAGCACGACCTTCACATCGCTGCAGATCGGAATGTGCACAGGCTTGTTCTTGTTGAGCTCGCTGGCATCGATGTCGACATGAATGATCTTGGCATGCTTGGCAAATTCCTTCACGAAGCCGGTCACGCGATCGTCGAACCGCACGCCCAGGGCAATCAGCGAATCGCAATCGCGAACGGCGTAGTTCGCATAGACGCTGCCGTGCATGCCCAGCATATCGAGCGACAACGGGCCATCGTTCGGATAGGCACCCAGCCCCATTAAAGTCATGGTGATGGGAATACCCGTCTTCTTCACCAGTTGGCGCAGTTCGTCCGACGCATCGGCTGTGATGATCCCACCACCCGCATAAATGACGGGGCGTTTGGCCAACTTGATCGCGGCCGCCATCTGATTGATTTGTTCCTGCTTGGCGCGCGGCGTCAGTCCTTTGTAGCCGGGCAAGTGCAAAGGCTCATTCCAGTCGACCGTGGTGAAATCCATCTGCACGTTCTTCGGCATATCAATCAGCACGGGCCCTTGCCGACCGGTGGTGGCGATGAAGAACGCTTCGCGCATTACGCGGGCGATATCTTTCACATCGGTTACCAAATAATGATGTTTGGTGATGCCGCGACAAACTTCCGCAATCGGCGTTTCCTGGAACGCATCGGTGCCGATGACATCGGTTTTTACCTGCCCTGTGATCGCGATCAGCGGAATGCTGTCGAGCTTCGCATCGGCAATGGCGGTGACCAGATTTGTGGCGCCCGGACCACTGGTGGCCATCACCACGCCGCACTTGCCGGTGCTGCGGGCGTAACCTTGGGCAGCAAACGCGCCCCCTTGTTCGTGACGCGGAAGAATCGTGCGAATCTTGTCCGCATATTTCGTCAGCGATTGATGCATGGGCATGCTGCATCCGCCCGGATAGGCGAACAGGACTTCGACGCCGTGATCCACCAATGACTTCACGAGGATGTCGGCCCCGCAGATCAGTTGTTGGTCGGTCGCAGGTTCGTTCACAGTCGCCATGACAGTCTCACTTCTCAAAAAACTAGGGATTCTCTCTGTTTCCTCTCCGTTACGGAGAGGGCCGGGATGAGGGTTTAGGGGCTTCACAAAGCCCCTCAGCCATCACGTAAACCCTCTCTATTCATGAGAGGGAGTCGCGCGGCTAAACTTCTCACACTATTTTACCGCTTAGACGACGACAAGGGAGGGCCTGCCATGGTTCGCGAACGGCAGGCTGTTTTTGCGCGAAAACAGCGGAAAGTAGCGAAATTGACGGCTATGAGGCGAGAATGCGGCCTGCGCCATCCATCCGACCCTTCACGTCAGGAACAGTTTCGCAGCCATTGCTTAGCGGGGAATGCTTTCTTCCGTTCGACCCGTCAAGCTAAAATCACAGCCGCTCATCTAACCTATTGAAGGTAGTCCTGCCGGAGTTTCCCATGTCTCACGTCCTCCCCCGCTCGCTGCTGATCTTGTGTGCCATTCTCGCCGCACTCCCCCCTAATTTCGCCGCGGCCGGAGACGATCTGTGGCTGGCGGTCGGTTACGGTGGCAGGCGGATGATTTCGACCGACGGCAGAAAATGGGAGATCACGGCCGAGTGGGCGCAGCCCGGCGGCGACGATAGCAACAATCTGATGGGGGCAGTCTATGCGAAAGGGAAGTTTGTGGTTGTCGGCGGCGGAGGGGGAGGCAAAACCGGCGCGGGGCACATCCTAGTTTCGACGGACGGCAAGGAGTGGAAAGAAACACATACCGATAAGTCGCGCATCAATCCCATCGTCTTCGGCAACGGGCGGTTCCTGGTGGGGACTTCGTCTTATCCCTCCGGCACGCTAATGTTTTCGGAGGATGCAGAAACCTGGAAGGCCGGTGCAAAAATTGCCGAGCCGGGGCTGACTCACTTTCGACATGGGGCGTTCGGCAACGGTGTATTTGTTTTGGTGGGGAACGGTCAACAGAAGAACGACGCGGGAGAACCCCAGCCGATTCACTGGGCGGTCGTGACTCCCGATGGGGAAAAGATCACGAGCGTCGTCACCAATTTGCCCGCCCACGGCGATTTGCATTTCGGCAACGGCCGATTCGTGATGCTTAGTCACGAAGGTGTTTTGCAGAGTTCCGCGGATGGTCGCCAATGGGAAACCCACAAACTCGACGAGCAAGAAAAACCAGGCTGGCTTGTTTTCGACGGCAAACAATTTCTGGCCGGTAATTACAAAGTTGGTTGGCGCTCGGCCGACGGCAGCACTTGGTCTGCCGATGGACAGAAAGGGGCGATGCACGTGAAGTGGACCGACGGCAAACGGTTCATCGCGACCGGCTGGCCGGGAAAGATGGCGTTTTCTGCCGATGGCAAAGAATGGGAACGCTCGCCCGAGATGCCCGCGAACGGCATCAATGTGGTGGTGAAGCAGGGAGAGTAAGTTTCACTTCCACGACGCCACGACCAGTCCTGCCCCAATCAACACCATGCTGCCAAGAGCGCGAAAGCTAATCGGCTCCCCCAGCACCATCCAGGCCAGCGCAACGGCCACGACAAAGCTTCCCTTGTCGATCAGGGCGACCGTCGCGACTTCTCCTTGATGCAGGGCCTTGTAGTAAAACACCCACGAGATAGCCGTCGTGACTCCGGATAGTCCAAGCCACCACAAATTGCGACTCGTAATTAATTGGAACTCGCTGCGCGAGACGGCCAGAGCTGCGAACCCCAGAATCAGTACAAAAACAAAGCAAGTCCGAATCGTGAGCCCTAATTCGGCCGAGATTCCCTGCAGGCCTTGCTTGGCAATGACACTGGTAAAGCCAGCGAAGAACATTGAAACCAGCGCGTACAAAATCCAGCGTTCCATTAAATTGATTCCCGTGACTAAATCTGAGACACGACTGCTAGGGAGTGGTAATTGCTTTTCTGAGACACGACCGTAACGGAGTGGTAAGCCTCGGAGGTGTTGCCAAACTTGAAGTGTCCGCTATCAGTAGCTGAATTTACGTGAAGATCGTTGATGTCGACCCTCGGACTCGACATTTATTTCGCCTCGCTCCATTGCCTTTGGCAACGTGGTATCAACGAGCATTTGAACCGTCTGGTGCGAGAGTTCTTTCCCAAGGGCACCGACCTTCGCGGCCTGAATCGACGTAAGCTGCCTGAAGTGCAGCAGTTACTGAATCAACGTCCACGCAAGCGATTAAACTATCAAACCCCCGACGAAATCTTCACCGAATACTGCCAGCGGACACTTGTAACTTGACTGCGCC
>JBGSNR010000074.1:0-18521 GCA_041739545.1 Pirellulaceae bacterium
AGAAGCTCCCAAGGGTTTGGCTGTTCGCCAATGAAAGTGGTACGTGAGCTGGGTTCAGACCGTCGTGAGACAGGTCGGTCCCTATCTGCCGTGGGCGTTCGAAACTTGAGGAGGTTCTTCTTTAGTACGAGAGGATTTAGAAGGACGTACCTCTGGTGTCCCAGTTGTCACGCTAGTGGCACGGCTGGATAGCTATGTACGGAAAGGATAAACGCTGAAAGCATCTAAGCGTGAAGCCCTCTCCAAGATCAGGTTTCGTTGCACTTTGTGCGAGAGTCCCCTCGAAGACGACGAGGTTAATAGGCTGGATGTGTAAGCGCAGTAATGCGTTCAGCTTACCAGTACTAAAGGACAAAGGCTTGACCACATTAATTTGACACTCTCACCAAGGAGTTCGCTAGAACGAACTTCCGGTGTCCGTCTACCGCGACAAATCAAATCTGGTTGGCTGAGGCTAATCCCTTCAGCCAATCTTTTTCCGGTGAACATATCGGAAAGGTCACACCCGTTCCCATCCCGAACACGGTAGTTAAGCTTTCCGAGCCGATGATAGTACTACAAATGCGAAAGTAGGTATCGCCGGATTATTTAGTCCCCTCGCGGCTCAAACCGCGGGGGGATTTTTTTTGCGCGCAGATCATCGGCTTCGCAGTTTCGGCTTTCGACTAAGAGGACGCCATGTCTCTTCGTGCGAGTACTCATGCTTGGAAAACCAAGCTGCTGGAGCAAAATCCTCAAACTCCAGAAGGGGTCACGGCCATTGCCGAGATCATGGACCAATGGTTGAAGGAATTGAGCCTTGTCTCGTTGCCAGGTAAGGCCAATCAAATCCACTCGAGCGAAATCTGGGCCGTCGCGCAAGACTTGCTGTCGCGAGGCTGGTTGCAGAACCGTGCACGTCTGAAGCCCCGTGGATATGCGGGGGATTACGAGCTGTTCGAGAGGATCTGCGATTTCAAGCTGAGCGATGACCCCTGGGGGCGAGCTTTTGATCTATATTTTCAAGAGCAGGCCGCCCCCCGTGCCGTTCGAGCCAGGACAGAGTATGTCGCCAACGCAATTGTTGAAGTGGGTCGCAACAGCAGCGACTCAGTCAAATTGGTAATTGTTGGAGCCGGCCCAGCACGGGAAGTTCGCACCGCTTGTGAACGCTTGGTTGCGGACGAACGCGATCGGTTGGAAGTTGTCTTGATTGATATCGACCCGCAAGCTCTCCAGTACGCCACGGATCGCCTCGCAAGTTGCCTGCGACCGAAACAACTTCAGGTAGAACGCCACAATCTTTTCCGCTTGCCGGAATCGGCCCAACTGTCGGATCGGATTTCAGGAGCGGGATTAATTTCCTGTTCGGGGCTGTTTGACTACCTGGATTCCAGTCAATCCATGTGCATGCTTAGTTTTTTTCAGGCGGCCCTAAAACCTGGGGGACAAGGAATTGTCTTTCAATTTTCGCCCGACAATCCCACCCGGGCCTACATGGAATGGATCGCCAACTGGTACCTAAACTACCGCACCGCGGACGAATTTTTGGACCTGGCACTGGCCGCTGGACTGCCTGTGGCGTCACCCCTCTCCACCCTCGTTGAAGGGTTGGCAATTTGCCTGGATTGGAAAAAATCGCAGTAACATTCGGCCGGCTATCACGCTTCAGGTGTTGGGGGCGAGTAATTTGCCGTAACTTCAACTACAATACAAAGTTCACTCACGCCCGGTCTGCTCAACTTCATTAATGTTTGCCACAGGTAGCTCATGACCACGGAAAGCAAGGGACCCGTATTGGAAACTCGCCAGCTACGGAAAGAACATGGCGAGGGAGAAGCCAAAGTCGAGGCGCTAAAAGGAGTGAATCTATCTGTCCGTCGCGGCGAAATGCTGGCGATCATGGGGCGGTCGGGATCGGGTAAAAGCACGCTCTTAACTCTGCTGGGTGGCGTGGACGTTCCTTCGTCAGGCCAGGTGCTGCTCGAAGATAAAGATCTAGCGAGCATGACGGACGACGAACGGACCTTGGTTCGCCGCCGACGCATCGGATTTATCTTTCAGTCCTTTAATCTGCTGCCGATTCTAACGGCGGAGGAAAATGTCGCCCTGCCGCTGGAACTCGATGGGATGAGTTCTAAGGAAGCGAAGAAGCGAGCGCTCGAAGTTTTAACGCTCGTACAATTGGCAAAGCGGGCGGATCATATTCCAGCCAAACTTTCTGGCGGTGAACAACAGCGCGTTGCCATCGCTCGGGCCCTGGCAATCCGTCCAGCAATTTTGCTCGCCGACGAGCCCACTGGCAACCTTGATAGCGCGAACGGCGAGCATGTTACTCGCATGTTGCGGGATTTGGTCGACGAGCAAGGTCAGACCATTGTTATGGTCACGCATGATCCGCTGGTAGCCGCGGCTGCCGATCGCGTCATTCATCTCAGTGATGGAAACATTGAACGCGAGGAATTTCCGGAACGGTCACGTTTCCACCCGATTTCAGCCTCCACCTAGACGGAACGCCTGGTGAACATTCTTTCGCGAATTAGCTGGCGGGCGTCGATGCGTCGCCCCGGTCGAACCGTATTGACCCTGCTGAGCGTCATCATTGGCGTGGCCGCCATGGTTGCGGTGTCGATCTCGACTCGCACCGCGCGGTTGGCTTACCAGCAGATGTTCTCTGCGGTGACCGGAACGGCCGACCTGGAAATTACCAGCGGAGGGAAAGAGGGTTTTCCCGAATCGGTTGTCGCTGATCTGAAAAATCTGCGGACTGCAGACGGAAAAAGTGTGGTCGATGTTGCCGTTCCGATGATCTATCGCCCCGGTCTGCTCTCGGTACCTGGCAGGCGAATTAAGGTCTATGCCTTGGGCATCGATGCTGCGAATGACAAGAAAGTTCGTGACTATAAGATCACCGAGGGGAGGGAAATGTCCGGCGAGCGCGAAATGCTCATGGACACGTCCTTTGCTCGAACGTCCAAGGTTAAAGTCGGCGACAGTGTCCGCTTTATTGGTGCCAAGAGCGGCTTGATCAAGTTTGAAGTGGTCGGCTTGGTATCCCCTCAGCAGGCGGCGGCTCTTAAATACAGTGGCATGGTGCTCATGCCGCTGACGGTTGCCCAAGAGATTTTTAACGATAGCGAGAATGTTGATCGGGTCCAGATTGTGCTCAATCATGAATTGGACGCAGACCAGGCAATTCCGCTGGTAAGGGGCGTTGTGCCCAGTGAGCTAAAGGTCGATGCGCCGAACGAAAGCTCGGCAATCATGCAAGAAACTCAGCTCTCTTCGGAAGAAGGGCTGAAGCTCTCCGGGGCGTTTACCGTCGTTCTGGCAGTATTCATTATTTTCAATACGTTCTTAATGAACGTAGGCGAACGCAAGTCGCAGTTGTCGGTGATGCGGGCCATCGGAAGCACGCGCACCCAAGTGGTGATGATGATCCTGCGGGAAAGTTTCGTGTTGGGACTGATTGGCAGCCTCATCGGCATGGTGGTGGGTTACTTTTTCGGAATTCTGCTAAATCTGGCGACCTCCGCGCTCCTGCAATCACCGTTGCCCAAGCCACCGTTCTCCCTGGAGCCCTTCATCATCGGGCTCTGTGTGGGAATGGCCATTTCCGTCTTGTCTGCCGTGATTCCCGCTTTGCTGGCGTCTTTTGTCACGCCCCTAGAGGGGATGCGGAACATCACTACCAGCCGGTCGCACAGTATGCTTCCCTGGATCGGTACCGCGGGCGTGCTGATGGTGATAATGTCGGCGGTGTTACTGTATTTGTCGATCACAGGTTTGATTTCCATCGACTATGCCAGTCCTGCCGGAGTGCTCATGAATTTCGGCGGCGTACTCGTGGCCCCGCTGATCATGGTTCCATTCGCTCGACTGGCTGCCATCCCCTTGGGTTGGATGGCTCCTCTCGAGGCTGGGCTCGCGCTCAAGCAGCTTTTGCGACATCGCTTGCGCACTTCGATGACGATGGGTGTGCTGCTCGTCGCGGGAAGTACTGGGGTGGGGATGGCCTCATCGCTCATCGACACCATTGACGATGTTCGGCAGTGGTCAAGAGTAGCGATTGTGGGTGATTTCTTTATCCGCGCCGCGATGCCCGATTCCTCCACCGGGCTCGCTCCCGACCTACCCGATGAAGTCGGCGAGGATTTGAAGAAACTACCTCACATAACGCATATCGAGACAGTCAGTTTCGTGCAGGGGAGAATCGGCGAGCAAGACGCAGTGATTATCGCCCGAGACTACACCTTGGACAAAGAGCCTCCCTTCGATCTCGTTTCGGGTGACCTGCAGACGCTTCGCGCAGAGCTTATGGCCGGCGACGCAGTCATTGGGAGCGTGTTGGCCGAGCGAATGCAAGCGAAGCAGGGGGACCTGCTGTCCCTCGGGGGGAAAGATGGAGTCACGAAGATTCGCGTGGCTGGCGTCGCCAACGATTATCTTGGGGGTGGGCTGTCGGTGCATTTGCAGCGTAAGGTTGCGGAGCGACTGCTGGGAATTAAGGGAGTCGACGGCTACATCCTCGCCGTCGATCGCGCCCATGCGGCCGAGCTAGAAGCGCCGTTACAGAAAATTTGTGACGACTACGGTGCGACCTTGCATTCGAACGCGGACATCACCGAAATGATCGAAGGGATGATGCGGGGCATCGACTTCAGTTTGTGGGGGCTCGTCTATCTGGGTTTCATTGTGGCGTCGTTTGGTGTCGTCAATACACTCACGATGAATGTGTTAGAGCAGACTCGGGAAATCGGCCTGTTGCGCATTACGGGAATGACGCGCAGGCAGGTTCGCCGCACCATCGCAATGCAGGCCTGCATTTTGGGGTTAATCGGAGTCACGCCTGGCATCGTGATGGGTTTGGCCACCGCGTGGCTCATGAATCAAGCCATGGGACCGTCGCTCGGGCATCCGGTTGAATTTCAGATTCATCCTTGGTTGATGATCACATCTTGGATCGGTTCGATGCTGATTGTCCTTTTGGCAGCGCTAATCCCGGCCCTACGAGCATCACGGATCGATGTTGTCACGGCGTTGCACTATGAATAGTGCATGAATGGCTGAATCGCGCCATTTCTTAACCTGGCGTTAATCCGAAGCTCATGACCGCATCTCGATAATCGCTAACGTTTAAAACGTTAAGCGAATTTTGCGGCTTATCCTCTTCGGGATTAACGCGGTCTTCGCACTGCACAATAGGTAGCTGCGATGATTGAGATTCGGCATCGCGTGACTGGGGCTGTAATCATGAAGATTAACGCCACCTCGTTGGTGGGTCACAGTTTTCGCGGGGCGAATCTTTCGCATGCAGACCTTTCCCGTACGCTCCTCACTAAGGTTGACTTCAGCGACGCCAAACTGACCATGGTTAACTTTGCTGAATCTCATCTGGAGGGCGCCAGTTTCGCCAATGCAATTCTGAGTGAGTTGTGCTTCGAACGAGCTTGCTTGACCCAGGCTGATTTTTCCGAAGCGATTTTAATTAGTCCCGACTTTCAACAGGCAGATCTGCGACGAGCAAAGTTTCGCTACGTTCGTTTGACCGACGGAAACTTCTCCCGTGCCGATTTAACCGAGGCCAACCTGACGATGTCGAAACTCAGCGGGTCGTTAACTCAGGCCAATCTCACGAAAGCGGATTTGCGGGGGGCGGATATGCGTGATGTGGATCTCGCTGACGCCCGATTCGACGGTGCGCAGCTTGCTGGCGCGAATTTGGTCGGAAAGACATTAACGCGGCATCACGTGCAGTTGATTCAGATGTCGAAGGGCAATTCTAAGGTCAAGGACAAGGCACCCATCGGTTTGCGCTCGTGGTGGCAATTTTGGAAGAAAGGGAATGGATGACGAACGTACTAATCGTCGATGACTCCGCGATCGATCGTACTTTGGTTGCGGGCATCTTGAAAAAAGATCACAGATTGTGCATTCGTTCCGCAACCGACGGAGCTGATGCGCTAGCGCAATTATCCGATCATCCCGTGGACGTTGTTGTCACGGATCTGCAAATGCCAGAGCTGGACGGCATTCAATTAGTGACTGCGATACGCATTCATTACCCCGGCATACCAGTCATCCTGGTCACTGCTCATGGGAGCGAGGAACTGGCCATTCAAGCCTTGGAGCAAGGGGCGGCGAGCTATGTTCCGAAATCACAGCTTGCAGAGCGATTAGTGGACACCGTCGAGCATGTCCTCGCCCTGGCAAAGGCGGAGCGCAGCTATGAACTGTTGACGGCCTGCATGGGGAAAGCCGAGTTCGAGTTTGCCATCGATAACGAACTGACATTGCTCGACCGGCTGGTAGAGTTTGTGCAGGAGATTGTGGTCAGCATGGAAGTCTGCGATGTAGGCGGCCAGGTTCGGCTGGGGATGGCCTTGGAAGAAGCATTGCGTTGCGCTTCTTTCCGCGGGAATCTGGAACTTGAAGGGGACGAACTGCATCAGATCATGCTTCATCGCGACGGGTGGCAGGACCTGATCAACGGCCGCCGAGCGCTCCCGCAATATGCGAACCGAAAACTGAATATCTCTGTGAGGATTACTCCTGACGCTGCGCATTTCGTCATCGAACATTCTGGTCCGCCTCTACGATTGCAACTTTCCGAGACGGCCACGCACTTAGAGGATGATACCGAGCGGAGTTTGATTCTGATGAAAGCGTTTATGGATGAAGTCCAGTTCAGTTCCGATGGACGTCGGATCGAGCTTACGAAACGTCGGCAAACGTAAAGGAAAGTGCTGTCGATTTGCAGGGGAGAGGAGGGGGACGCTTGGCCATGGATCATATGCACGACCTTTCCTATCAAGCTACTCTAGCCAACTTGCCCCTCCACAATTTCCGCGTGACGGCCGACACGTGGGGCAACCGCGTAATGGCGGAATTTGATAGCTATCCGGAATTGCCGGGGGCGATCGTGATCCAAGGGTCGCAGCTGCTCGGGGTTATTTCGCGAGAGAAGTTTCTCGAACACCTAAGCAAGCCGTTCGCCTTGGAGCTTTACATGAAGCGCTCCATCGATGTGCTGCTGCGTGCCATTCAGGAGCAAACGCTAGAGTTGCCGTCGACAATGTCAGTTCAAGAGGCAGCTTCGATCGCACTTAATCGCGGTCGAAGTGTGGTGTATGAGCCAATTATCGTTCGCTTTCCTGATAACGACATACGGCTGCTGGGCTGCGATACACTGCTCTTAGCGCAATCGAAATTGCTGGCTTCGGCAAACGTTGTGATTCGGCGACAAATGGAAGCTGCGGACGCGGCCAATCTCGCGAAGAGTCAGTTTCTGGCCAACATGAGCCACGAGATCCGCACACCCATGAATGGCATCATGGGGATGACCGAGATCTTGCTGGACTCAGTCCTTTCTGAGCAGCAACGTGAATACTTGGAGATGGTTCATAGCTCTGCCGTTTCGCTCATCAACGTCGTCAACGACATCCTGGACTTCTCCAAAATTGAGGCTGGAAAACTTGACCTCGAAGAGATTGAGTTTGATATTCGCGAAACATTTTCCAGCCTCTTGATGCCACTTGTGTTTCGGGCGCAGGGTAAGGACCTCGAACTTTATTCGCATATCGAGAACGAAGTTCCTCAGCTTCTGATTGGCGATCCTACTCGACTAAGGCAGATCCTCACGAACCTTGTCGGCAATGCGGTCAAGTTCACCGATCATGGTGAAATTGTGGTGCGGGCGATGCTTGAGCACCTTGATGCGACTGGAGCTATTCTCCATTGCACGGTTAGCGATACGGGCATTGGCATTCCAGCCGAACGTCTCAGGAAAGTCTTTGAAGCTTTCGAACAGGCGGATGGATCCACGACGCGAAAGTATGGGGGGACAGGGCTCGGGCTTTCAATCTCTGCCCGCCTGGTCGAGTTGATGCGGGGACGTATTTGGGTCGAAAGCGAACCGGGTAAAGGCTCCACGTTTCACGTCTTAGTGCGGCTCGGGCTAGCCACGGTTCAACCACCTGGCCTAAGCCATTTGCTCCCAGAGGATGTGGAATTGGGGCCCATTCTGATTGTCGAGGATAGTTCGACCCATCGCGAAATTCTGCGCCAGACTCTAGCAGCTTGGAATATTCCGATCGCGACCGCGGAGGATGGGGCGCGGGCCCTCGGCATGTTGATTGTGGCAGCGAAACGGGGAAAGCCATTTCGCCTCGCCATTGTGGACGATCGAATGCCCGAGATGGACGGGGAAGAACTTTTGCAGCAGCTCGCCGGCGATGCTCGGTTTGCATCGCTGCGCGTTATCTGGATGTCGTCGCAAAGGCATTCCAGGCCTCCGGTGGGGGCGGCGGGCAATCTTGTCTGTGGGCAACTTACCAAGCCAATCAATTCTTCGACTTTGTTCGATGGAATCATGCAGGCCTGCGGAGCCGAGGTTGTCGCTCGAGCGCGTGAGATCAGCTCTGAACGTTTCCCGACTGTGGCTCCTGGTTTGCGTCTGTTGTTGGCCGAAGACAACCTCGTCAATCAGAAACTGGCAACGCTGCTCTTGGAAAAACATGGGCACCAAGTCGTGATTGCAGACGATGGACGACGGGCCATTGAAGCGTGGCAGCGTGAATCCTTTGATGCCATTTTGATGGACGTGCAAATGCCAATCATGGACGGTTTGGCCGCAACCCAAGAAATTCGTCGACGCGAGAAAGCGTTAGGCACTCGTGCGCGGATTATCGCGATGACTGCTCATGCGATGAAAGGCGATCGTGAGCGTTGCCTGGCAGCAGGGATGGACGACTACGTTTCCAAGCCGATTAATCCCACGGACTTGTATCAAGCCCTGGAACGGGTGCTAAAGCTTGATAACGGGCTGCCGAGGCAGCCGTTGCCCAATCTGGCTGGCGAAACCGGTCCGACATTTGGCCCGGTTGCTGATGCTCGCAACACATCAATTGCGGTCATTGATTCCCCAGACGCAAACTACGATTCAGAAGCGGTTGTCGATTGGGATGCGGCCTTGAAGGCGACGGCGGGGGACAGAGAACTGTTGCGGGCAGTCGTTGAAGTCTTCTTGCAAGAGTATCCTGGGATGCTCCGGTCTGCTCGAGAGGCAATTGATGAACAAAACGCCGAACGGCTTCGGCGTGCCGGACATACGCTGAAGGGCTCGTGCAGTTACTTCGCGGCGCAGACCGCAATCGAGGCTTCTCAGAATTTAGAACGGGCTGGTGAGAACGCTGATTTTGTCACTGCAGAGGAGGCACTACAGATCGTCACGCTGCGAATTGATCACTTGGTTCCGCACTTGCAAGCCTATGCCGACCAGCGAACGACAAGCACCGACGACTGTTTATGTGCGGAGTGATCCGACGAGTTCTGAGCAGCTTTTTGCTCCAGCTTCAGCCAGGACTAAAGGGAGCTGATCCAGTAGTCGCATGGTCACGGTGGGGTCGTAGTAGTTGGCCGTTCCAATCTGAACTGCGGATGCTCCCGCCACGATGAACTCCAGCACATCATCAATCGTCGCAATCCCACCAATACCGACAATGGGAATCGATACCGCGCGTGCCGCTTGATAGACGCACCGCAGTGCAATCGGCTTGATGGCTGGACCACTCAAGCCACCGGTGATGTTCCCCAGGAGCGGCTTTCGTTTTCGCCAGTCGACCCCCATGCCGAGCACCGTATTGATCAAGCAGAGCGCATCGGCTCCCGCGTCGGCTGCCGCTTTTGCAATCGTCGGAACACTGGTGACGTTGGGCGTCAGTTTGGCAAGAATCGGCAGCGGACAATTTTTTCGTACGTCGGCAACGAGCTTGCCGCACAGGATAGGATCGGCAGCGAAATCAACCCCGTGCGCGACATTCGGACAAGAGATGTTCAGTTCAACTGCCGCCACGCCAGCTTCCTCGCCGAGCCTACGGGCCATCTCCACAAACTCGTCATGGGTCCTGCCAGCAATGCTGACGATCAGGGGAGTTGTCAGCCCGCGAAAATAGGGGAGATGATGCTCGATGAACGCCGTGATGCCATCATTATCCAGTCCAATCGCGTTAAGCATCCCGCCGGTTGTCTCCACCGTTCGCCATGGTTTGTTGCCGGGCCGAGGTTCAGCAGTCACCGTCTTGGGAATAATCGCGCCTAAGCGAGACAAATCAACGAGTCGCTCCATCTCGCGCGCGTAGCCAAAGGTCCCGGATGCCACCAGGACCGGGTTGGCCAATTGCAGTCGCCCGAGCGAAACGCTCAAGTCTATCCTCGATGCACCTTCCGTCGTCATGTTCAATCCGTATCCAGCAGGCGAAGATCGGGTGCGATGCGCGTCAACTGCTCCGCCATGTAACGTTTCACGCTGGCTGTCGTGCGGAGAGTCAGCGCCCGCCGCAAGATCAATCGGGTCTCTTCTACGGTAATGTGCGAAGCCAGCTCTTTCAGCGAGGGGACGAAAGCCGGGCTCATGCTAAAGTTCCGCAGGCCCATGGCAAACAGCAGCAAGAACGCTTTGGGTTGCCCTGCCATCTCGCCACAGACGGTTAAGTGCTTGTTCGCCTTGACACAGGTTTTGATGACGTTTGCCAAAACTCGCAGCACGGGGGGCGCGAGTGGTTGGCAAAGGTGGCTAACCTTCGGGTTGTCCCGATCAGCTGCCATCAAATACTGGACGAGATCATTCGAGCCCACGCTGACAAAATCAACGAGGGGAATCATGTCCGCAATGGAAATCGCCGCGGCGGGCACTTCCAGCATCATCCCCAGCGGTACATAAGTGAACTTCTTTTTTTCAGTTTGCAGTTGCGTTCCTGCCCGACGAACCATCGCGCGCACTTTGCGTAGTTCTTCGATCGTGGTGATCATGGGGAACATCAGCCGGACTTTAGCCCCCTCCTGTTCCAGTTCGCCAGCAGCACGCAAAATGGCCCGAATCTGAGTGCTAAAAAACTCTGGATGTTCAAACGAGAGCCGAATACTTCGCCACCCCATAAATGGATTGGCTTCTTGATGGGTATGCCCCAGGTAGGGAACGGTTTTGTCCCCACCGATATCCAGCGTGCGAATCGTCACCGACATATTCGGCGAAGCACGAATTACATCGCGGTAGGCGACGAGTTGTTCTTCCTCATCGGGCACATCGGGGTGCGTGAGATAAATATACTCCGTGCGAAATAAACCGACGCCGCTCGCTCCCATCGCCACGGCAGCTTTGGCATCCACCACGCTATTGATGTTCGCCAACAGTTCGAGCGATTCGCCATCCTTGGTCACTGCTGGAACATCGAAATTTGTCGCGAGCTGATTCCGCAGCAAGCCAACTTCGCGTTCCAGTTTCAAATAGGCCTTGCGTTGCTCCGGATCCGGATCGACCAGAACGTGTCCGCTTCGACCATCGACCACAATCGTCTCTCCCGTTTTCACCTGGCGGAGAATCCCTCGCAAGCCAGATACTGCGGGGATGCCGCGACTGCGCGCGATGATGGCGGCGTGGCTTGTTTGGCTTCCCGCTTGAGTCACGATGCCGCGCACATCCATTTCCCCGAGCATCACGGCCTGCGAAGGCAGTAGTTCATCGGCCACGATAATCACCGGACCAGACGGGACGCCATCCTTCTGCCCGGGCACATTACTCAAGTGGGAATTCAGCCGGACGACCACATCCCGCACATCGGTCAGCCGCTCCTTCAAATAGTCGTCCTTCGTGCGGGCAAACAGGGCCGCGTATTGATCCAGCAAGCGGTTGAGAGCCGCTTGGGCACTTTGCCGGTCGTCCACGATCCAGGCCCGGACTTTGTTCGTAAAGTTCGGATCCCGCAGGATCGATTCGTGGGTTCCAAAAATCTCGGCTTCGATCTCCCCGACCTGGCTTGCCACCTTAGCCTTCAACGCTTTTAGTTCGGTGGAGGCTTTGTCTCGGGCAGATTCGTAACGGGCGAGTTCGGCCGTAACCTCTTGATCCTCCAGGCGTTTGGTATCCGGATTTACGAAGATCTCGTGGATACAATAGGCCGTTCCAACGGCGACACCAGGTGAGACAGGAATGCCCTTTCGCATGGAAGAAATGTACCAGTAAATTCAGGGCGAGACAAACCGCCGGCAGAATCGCAATCGAGCGGCAAAATTCACCCAAATGGCAAACTTGAATTGCCAAGCAGCAATGAGTCAATAGTGCCGGCCCTCATTCATGCCAGGGTTCAGCTTGGCTGCGAAAAGGGGTCCCCTAACGGGTCGAGCAATACTTCGGTAACTCGGCGGCGGCGAACTTTGCGGACCTGAGCCCAGATCCCGTCCACGACGACCATGTCCCCCCCTTTCAGTTCGTCTTCGCGGCCAGAATTCAACCAATCGTTGATTGTCACCGTGGTCGGCATATCACCTCCCAATTGGGGTCGCTTGAGGGTGTCGCGTAGTAGCCCCAAATTGACCCCGCCTCCAACCACCCACTGATGGCCTGACGGGCTCAAGTGCCGCGGCAGGCGGTCGAACTCATCTTGGATGTCGCCGACCAACTCTTCGAAAATATCTTCTTGCGTAATCATCCCGACCACCTTTCCCCCCTGCCCTCGCACCAAAGCCAAATGCTGATGTTCGGCAATCAATCGCTGCAAGGCTTCGCTGACGGCTACTTCTTCAGGCAGACTCATTAACGGGCGGACAATTTCTCGCAATATGGGATTGCCGGGGTGTGTCTTGGCGAGCAAGACCATGTCCTTAAACGTGACGTAGCCAATGATTGCCTGCGGATTACCCTTCGCGACCGTGACCGGGAATCGCGTGTGCAAGTCCATGTGGGCAATCACTAGGTTCTCGCTAAGTGGCGCATCGGCCAGAGTCATCACGATGTCTTCCTCGGGCATCATGATTTCCTTGACCTTCATCGAAGATAGCCGACTGGCTTGCAGAATAATGCGCTCTTCCTGCATTCCAATAGACTTGCTCGCCCGCAGCAGGTTCACCTGCGCCCGGAGTTCATGTAGACCGGCTTGGTGATCTACATTTCGCGCGGGCAGGATGCTTTCAACCAGGGTGACCACGATCTTCGTGATATATTCGAACGCCCATACCGCCGGGAAGACAAACACTGAAAATACGCGCATGCCGGGACTGAGCAACGTGCAAACCAATTCGTTGTTCTTAATCGCAAAGACTTTAGGAATCAGTTCGCCCAAAATGATCGTGATCGCCGACAGAGGAATCACAAAAATCACCAGCGCCAGCGCCTGAGCGTAGTGCGGTGAAAGTTTGAGCCAGACTTCCAACCTTGGGGCGAGTGAATCATCGATGCTCGAGCCCCCCACGGCCGCGGCGATGGCACCGACAAATGTGATCCCTAATTGCACGACCGCCAGGCTTCCCTCCATGCGGTTCTTCATGAACAGGGCCGACGCCGCACCCCGTTTGTGCAGCGAAACCAGATACTTCAGTCGATCGACCCGCACCGAAGCCAGGGCCAATTCGTAGGCCGCAAACAGGCTGTTCAGAAACAGCATGCATGCAATAATCAGGATGACAGTAACGCTCATGAGGAGGGTCGAAGGTGCGGACGCCTAAATAGAGATTAGTCGTCCCGAACTCTACCGCCAAGGCCGCGCCTGATCCCGGCCTGGCTAAAGATCCGTAACTTTTTAAAACGGAGTACGGGGTGGGCCCCCTATTCTTTCTCCACCACCCAGATGTTTCGATAACGGACGGGGTTGCCGTGGTTTTGCAAGTAAACCGGACCTTTGTCCGGCCCCGCCTTCACAGGCGCAGCTGTCGTATTTCGTCCGCCGGGAAGTTCCAAATTGTCGTGAATCACCACACCGTTGTGCTTTACCGTGATCCGTGGATTCTTGGCGATTTTGCCATCCGCCCCATATTCGGCCGCGGTGTAGTCAATGTCATAGGTTTGCCAGGTGAGAGGTGGCAAGCACATGTTCACTAGTGGTTTGGCCACCGTATAGATTCCGCCGCATTCGTTCTGCTCCCCCTCCAAGCCAAAGGAATCAAGCATTTGCACTTCATACCGGCCTTGCAGGTAGATACCACTATTCCCGCGTGCTTGCCCCTGATCTTCAGGCTGGTAAGGGAGGCGGAACTCGATGTGGATCGAATGGCTGCCGAACTTCTGCTTGCTGGTGCTTCCCTGAGCGAGCAAACCCTCTTCGACTTTGCCCCCCTCAAACGCCTCCGCACTTTTGCCATCGAACAACACTACGGCACCGGACGGAGGTTCCGCGCCGAGCGTCGGGCTCTTGCGTTCCGTCTTCTTAAGTTTGCCAAGTTCGTCCCCCTCGTGGCTGACCACCGCTTCCCCGTTACTCACGCGGCAAGTAATTCCTTCGTTCTCGATGACGAGCACGTCGTCTTTCAATTCCCCTTTGGCGTGCTTCTTTTCGATGCCGTCCCACCCGGCCCCTGGTAATCCGCCGTGATAGCCGACGGCATCAAACTTACCCTTCCCGAGAGCGATGATCTGCAGCCCGATTTCCTTGGGGCCATCATCGGTCTGCAAAGTGCCGATGTATTCGCCCTGATAGGCGTAATCCTTGTCGGCCTTGTCGGGATCAGTAAACGTTGGGCCCGCTTGTACCGCCGAGGTAGAAAGGCAGATGACCGTCAACGCTGTTAAAGATCGAAATGCACAAAACATGCAAACTCCATGCTCGAAAGGAGAGAATATTGAACGGTGATCGGCTAGGCGTTTCGCTTGAATCGCCTGATGCCGGGAATCCATTTATCAAGCACCATTGTGGGTTGCCCGCGTCCGGCTTTCAACCAGCGTTGCCAAACTGCTGCGACGAAGAACTAGACCCGCAACGAGTTGTGAATATTGCAGAAAAACCACCGTGTTTTAGCCCTTCTTCGTTGCAAAAGCCCGTTTTTCCCCGAGAAGGAAGCAGGATTTTGCAACAAAACCTCGATTTCTGACGCGCTTCGAAGGCTTCTTGTTCCACGGTTCAGGGCTAGCCATTCGCCAGGAGAGACTGCCTGCCGGCCACGCCAGCATCAACTCGCAGCTAAAGGCATGCGAGCATTACAGTCAATGTTGTCTTAATAAGTCAGTGATAAAGGTATTCGCAGCCCTATCTACTCAGGGCCAGCGCACTAACGCCACTTCCCGCCAACCTCGGCTGCAACACCAGTTCCGGATAGATCAACCCTTCGTTAGCCGCGAAGATGAGGAGTTCGTTGATGGTTCTCAATTCAAGCTTGGCTTTCAGGTCGGCGACTTCCTTTTCGACCGAGCGTAGGCTGATCTCCATCCCTTCGGCAATCTCGCGATTGTTCTTTCCGCCGGCAAGTTGGCGTAAGACATCAATCTCGCGATGGGTAAGGGTCGATAGCCGCGACTGCGGAACGCCGTTTTGAATTTCCAACAAGCGCCGCGCAAGTTCGGGCGAGAAGTAGGAATTGCCTTTGAGCACGTAGCGAATGGCGACTCCCAGATTCAGAATTGTTTCGCTATGTTTGCTGACCATCCCAGACGCCCCGGCTGCGATGCAGCGATCGAGGTACTGGTCGCGCGGAAACCCGGTATAGAACAAGACCTTGGTGCGGTCTTCAGTTTGCTTCACGATCTGTGAGCAAGCCCAGAACGGGTCGGCACCCAGCATATGCACATCATGCAAGACCAGGTCCGGTCGCTTCTCAAGCGCCATGGCAACGCCAGCCTGCGCATGCGACGCGTAACCGACGACATCGAGCATCTCGTGTCGCTCCAGGTACGCGCCGACACATTGCATAATGCCGGCGTCGTCATCGACGATCAGAATGGTGGACCGCGAACCAGTCATAGAAATCTCCCGCTAGAAATCTACGTTCCCGGAGAAATCAAGCAAATGGAATGCGGTAAGAAGCCCCGCGGGCTGCGGTCGACCGTAGACATTGAGCACCTGTTTAAGGGGGCGAAATTCAACAATCTACTCGTGCGATCGCTACAACCGGCAAATTGCAATTAACAAACGAGCAAACTACGCTCGACACAGCTTGGCCGCCAACCGCACCGCCTCGAACAAACTGCTGGCGCTTGCCTTTCCTTGCCAGGCGATATCGAACGCGGTGCCGTGGTCCACACTGGTGCGAACGACCGGCAAGCCAAGGGTGGTGTTCACGGCGACATCAAAGGCTAAAGCTTTGAGCGGAATGTGTCCCTGGTCGTGATACATGCAAATCACGGCGTCGGTCGTCTCCCGCCGCCAAGGAAGAAAAACTGTATCTGGCGGGAGTGGTCCTTCGATGTTGATGCCCGCAGTACGCGCAGCTTCCACGGCTGGAGCGATCACTTCTTCCTCTTCGCGCTGGCCGAACAAGCCATGTTCGCCGGCGTGAGGATTGAGCCCGCAGGCCAGCAGTTTGGGTTCGTGACCTCGTATTCGTCGCATGGCCGTCGCGGTCAATTCGATCACTTCCAAGATACGCGCGGTGGTGAGCAGGTTAGGGACTTCGGCATAGCCAACATGCGCGGTGACGAAACTGCAAGTGAGCACGTCCGAGGTCAGCATCATGCACCAAAGGTCGGCCTGCATCCGCTCCGCAAAGATTTCGGTATGACCAGGATAGAAGTGCCCGGCTGCTTGCAGCGCTTCCTTGTTGATCGGGCCGGTGGTGATGGCCGAGACATCCCCCCGCAAACCATCGTCGATGGCTGCGGAGATGTATTGATAGGCGGCTTCGCCACAGCGGGCATCGATTCTACCGGGCTCGAATTCATGACCGGTGAGAAGTTCGAAATCCAGGACGGTCGCGCGGTCAATGTTTCCGAGCGAGTCCGCAGTTAAGACTTCAGTTCGCGCTACGACGGGCGTGTTGAAATCCCAGCCAAGTTGCCCCGCGACACGTCGCAGCACGCTGGCGTCCCCATACACTAGCGGGATGCAGAATTCTTCGACCCCAGGATTGGCCAGCAATTGCAGGCAAACTTCGGGGCCAACGCCGGCAGGATCTCCCATCGTGACGGCAATTCGCGGCTTGTTGTTGTTCATTCCGCGATTTTAGCATCGCTGACGGAATTTAATTAGCCAGCGCATCTATTCGGCCAAGGCCACGCCGTCACTGCGATTGGATAGTGCCGCAAACACTTTCTGATCGATGTTGTAAGGCAAACCTTTAACCGAGCCATCGCCATAAACGAACTGGCAGGTGGCCGGATGAGAAGAGCCGAAGCGGTAGATGTAAATCGAATTGGCAGGTTCGCTAGGGCGGCGATCTTTTACGGGAGTGTATAAACCCCAGCGGATGGTGTCCCAATCGAAGGCATCCATGTAGCCGTTATTTTCGTCGGCGGCGCTGGGGAGGTGATTGAAGGCCCGCTCGCCGATGGCGATGGTGTTCGAAAGGCCATCCAAAACCCCGGCCGCAGTTGGCGGGTTTGAAGCATCGCGGAAGATAATGAACCCAATCCGACTGCCACTCGAGGTCGAGAAGGAATTATTCGTGCCTCCATTTCCGGCGTAGTCGAGCCCACCACGCAGGCAATTCGCGGGAAGGCCGTTGGTAATTCCCGGATAGCGCCCCGGCTTACGGCGACTCGGGCAAAAATAAGTGGGAATGATGGCATACGCGACATCGACATCGGCCTGTTCCTGATGGACAGCCGTTTGTTCCATAAAGGGCAAAAGTTGATAGCCCCAACCCCAGAATTGTTTAGGAGCGATCTCCGGTGCGCCAGAAGGCGTTTTGGTGCGAGGAGCGGTCCAGTTCTCTCCCCCATCGACGAACATGCGATGCGTATCGTGATGATTGTGGAGCGCAAGGCCCATCTGCTTGAGATGGTTGGCACAAGAGATTCGACGTCCCGCTTCCCGCGCGGACTGCACGGCAGGCAAGAGGAGCGCGACCAGAATCCCAATGATCGCGATGACCACCAGCAACTCGACCAAGGTGAAGCCTCGTTGTCGACCCATGTTGTACCTCCTACTCACGACCGATGCCCGCTAATGTGTGGGCAGTTTAGCAAACTGCTCTGCATCCAATTGCATCAGACCCATCACTGAAATCGCATGACGCACGCCATTCTTCCCGTCTTGCTCCCAGGCAATCATTGGCGGATTGGTTGGATCGAGTTGGGGATCATTCATATTGATTCCGTACTTCAACACATATGGCTTGCCATCGCGGGGCGAAATGAACAAACCATCGGCATCGTCTGGCAAAAATTTGCGCAGTTCTCCTTCGCTCTTGGGAGGACGCTTCAGCGATTGCGAAGACTCGATGTAAGCCGTAAGAAGTTGCAAGAGAGGCTCGGATTCCTCGTGCGGCTCCGGCGGCGAACTGACGCAGCCGTTCATCGCGGCAACGAGAAATAAACCACAGAAACGAGCGTTGATCCATTTGTGCATGACTGGAATGTAACTGGCCATGCACTGATATGAAACCCAAAAAATCGGCATATTTCTGCCAAAAAACGATTGTCCAGGCTGGGCCTAATTCTCAGGCTTGGGCAGGAACGAACGATTGTCATTATTCGCTTGGTGACCACGGCAATCGCATCTTAATTCCCGGTGAAACTGCGGAGTATGCCTTCCAACGCGTCGGTGGAGAGGCAGGCGCGGTAGCGTTTGCCACGAATATTGTCTTTTAGGGAAGTGTCCACTGACAAAATGGACACGGCCAAA
>JBGSNR010000102.1:0-45286 GCA_041739545.1 Pirellulaceae bacterium
ACCAGCGTCTGCTTCTGGAAACCCATCCTGTTCCCAATCCGAATGCATACTCATGACTTCCTCCACTACAATGGATGGAGGTCATTCCTCTACCTCTTTCAGCTTTCAAGCGAGCAAGGTTTTCCGTGAGGAGCACAGCGAACGTAGAATATGAATGTGTTCTTTCGTTATTTCCCAGCTCTGGCAGGGCAGTTCCGCCCACTTCCTGCGATTGCTCGTCAACCCGCGACCGACCTTCAGCACCTCGATTTACCGATGAGTTCCCCCAAACTGGTCTTTCACGCCCTGATGTTTGCACGCCCTGCGGGGGAATTAGTGACGGAACTCGTCCCCATCGGCGATGCAAGTTGGCCGAGCATCCGGGTTCCGGAAGAGGCTCTCCACCAAGGGTGGCTGCAAACCTGGGAGGATACAATCGACCGCCTCTCCCAATTGCCACGGCTCTACACCGAACCGGATGGCTCCTTTGTCTGGGCGTCCGAAGGTGGGCGACTGGCGGGAGTGCTCTACGACCGGGCCGGGCGGATGTGCTACGCGGAATTGTTTGGGGACTGCACCCCAGAAGTCCTCGATCAATTTTTGACCGCATGTGGATCTCCAGTACAAAGGTTTGTGTTTCAGCTTCCGCAGGCAGGAATCAACCTGGCAGAGGACGACTTTCGGGCATTCGTCACGCGCATTGCTTAGGGCCCGCAGGGTGAACAGGGGGCGGACCATTTCTCGGCTACGTGCTAGCAGGCAATTTTGGAAAGGGGTTCCATCACTTGTTAAACGCCGCAAATCTTTGCGCTGTAATCGTTTGAGCCAGGAAGTTGCGAACTGGCTGTTAGCTCCTCCTCCAGGGGGTTGCTAGCACCTGCCGCCGTCTGGTGAACAGGTCGCTGCGAGCGCTCGAATCAACCTCAAAATCTCCGCTGGGAAGTGCTAGCATCATCCGGCCCGAGGGCGCGAGCTTTCCTTCGTCTTCCTGCCAGCCCTTCCACCGCGCAGACCAACACCACGACAATTCTATCCGATGTCAAACATATTTATTGATCAATAGTTGATTTATTTATGTTGATGCATCGGGGGATTGGTCGGGCAACAAAATTGCCGCGCCTCAAATTGTGATCCCCCCAGTTGTCTAGGCAGGCAGATTGCGGTCCTAACCAGACCGGCAACCGGTTGCCAAGTTGCTAAACTCCATAGCGTCGGCTTCGGGTCAGAAGGGGTGCCTTCGTCAGCCGATCGTTCGGTTCCTGCGTGGTCCAGAATTCAACAACATGAAACCGCCGTTCCTGGTCGCCGAAAATCTCCGCAAGGCCTATGGGGGGAATGCTCTGTCGCAGGAGGTGCTTCGCGGAATCAGTTTCTCGGCTCAAGCGGGGGAGTTTGTCGCGATCCGCGGTCCATCAGGCTGCGGGAAATCAACGCTGCTTCACATTTTGGGAGCCATGGATCGTCCCACCGCAGGGAAGGTCTGGTTGAACGGGACCCGTCTTGATTCGCTGGGTCTGCAAGAGTTAGCCCTCGTTCGCCGACGGCAAGTGGGTTTTGTGTTTCAGGCATTTAATCTGCTCCCCACGCTGAATGTCGCGGAAAATGTCTCCCTCCCTTTGTTGCTGGATGGTGTTCCGGAGCGAGAGTGCCAACAGCGCGCCGAAGCGGCCTTAGAAGATGTGGGGCTCCTGCCGCGCAGCAAGCATTATCCGTCCCAGTTGTCGGGGGGCGAAATGCAACGGGCCGCTATTGCGCGGGCGCTCGCCATCGAGCCGATCCTGGTGATTGCGGACGAGCCGACGGGAAGCCTGGATAGCGTGAATGGGAGACGCGTTCTGGAACTGCTGGCGGAGTTGAATCGCTCCCGAAAAATTACGGTCTGCATGGCGACCCATTCCGATGAAGCAGCTGCCTTTGCCTCCCGTGTCCTGCACATCACCGACGGTCAACTTGACAAGGAATCGGGCCCCAGTGTCGTTTCTTCGGCTCTTTAATCGCTTCGTGTTGCGTGCGTTGCTGCGTGAGAAGGCGCGCAGCGTCGTGGCCATCTTGGGCGTGGCGCTCGGCGTCGCCGTGATGGTTTCGATTCGCCTGGCCAATATCAGTGTCACCGACACCTTCCGCGCTGCCGTCGATTCGGTCGGCGGCAACACTTCGTTGCAAATCAGCGGAACCTCGGGCCCGTTCGATGAACAACTGTTTGCCGAACTTGGCGACTTGAAGTCCTTCGGGCACCTCAGTCCGGTGATCGAAGCGTATGCGATGGTCGATGAATTGCAGCCTTCAAGCACCCAGTCGCAGAGCTTTCCCCGGGGCGAATTGCTGCATGTGCTGGGGGTCGATGTGCTGCTGGACTATCCGCTGCGCGATTACGAAGTTCTGCAAGTAGGCACTTTGCAGCAACAATCCGCGCGACAAGTTTTGCAACTTTTGAAGGATCCCCGTTCGATCATCCTGACGGAAAAGTTTCTGCGTCGTCACGGCCTGCGTGTGGGGGACAAGATTCCACTCACGTTCGATTCGCGGCGTGAAGATTTCACGATCCGCGGCGTGCTCCTAAATCGCGGCCCAGCCCAAACGCTGGAAGGGAACTTCGCGTTGATGGATATCGCGGCAGCGCAACTGGCTGCCAATCGTCTAGGTTTGATTGATCGTGTGGATGTGCTGCTTCGCCCCGAGTTCACTGCCGAAGAAGCATTGGCGGCGATGGGACCACGTCTCCCCAGCGGGCTGATGGCTCAACTCCCCGATGCCGGCGCAGCACGTGCGGACACGATGATCGCCGCCTTCCAGTTCAATCTTTCGGCTTTGAGCGCTGTAGCCCTGATCGTCGGACTATTTCTGATTTACAACACCATCGGCATGTCGGTCGCATCGCGCCGCGCGGAGATCGGAATGCTGCAAGCCATCGGTGCCGGCCGAACAACGATCCTGGCATTGTTCTTGGCGGAAGCTTTGCTCCTGGCGCTGATCGGTTTGGCAATCGGACTTCCTCTGGGTCGAATGCTCGGCAATGCGGCAGTGGTCGCCACCGCGCAAACCGTCGAGACTTTTTACATCGCTGCGGTCGCAGAAGCCTCCTCATCTTCACTGCGTTTGACTCTGAGGGATATTGCTGCGGCGGCAGCGATCGTGATTCCCCTCGCTTTACTGGCTGCGATCGTTCCCGCCTGGGAAGCGGCCTCGGTGCAACCCGTGGAAGTGGTTCGAGGCTCAGGGGACAGGTTTTCGAAGCGTTCGCTCACTCTGGTCACCTTTGCTGGAATTGCCTGCCTCGTGCTGGGCTGGTTGCTCACGTTCGGAAAGCCGATCGGCGGTGTGCCCATCCTGGGCTTTACGGCAGAAGTCGCGATCATGATTGGGGGGGCTCTTTTAACTCCCCTGATCTTGAGTCTCGTTTGCGCCGGCGTGCGAGCCTGGTTTCCTCGACTCTTCCCGTCTGCTCGCGCTGAAATTCAACTGGCTGCGTCGAACTTGAAAGGGGAGCTTCCGCGGGCGTCGGTTTCCGTAGCCGCGTTGGGAGTCAGTTTGTCGATGATGATTGCCATCGCCGTCATGGTGGGGAGCTTTCGCGAGACAGTGGTTTACTGGCTCGACTCGGCACTCTCATCGGACCTATCCATCAAGCCTGTCGTGCAAACATCGGCTGTTTCGGAAGCGCGCTTGTCTGAGAAGACGTTCGAGGTAGTAAGTCAACAGCCGGAGGTCACCGACACCATCTGGTTTGGCTCACGACAAATTCCTTACCAAGATCGCAACATCCGCCTATCGACGACCGAGCTAGAAAAAACACTGCAGCGCAGTCGGCTGATCTTCAAATCACCGCCGACAGCGAAATCAGGACAGGGCTTAGAAAGGAACGACGTTCTCGTGTCCGAGAGCTTTTCGCTCTTATTTGATGCTCCAGCAGGAACTTCAATCCGGCTGGCGACTCCTACGGGAGAGGCAACGTTTCGCGTGGCGGGAGTCTATTACGATTACGCCAGCAATCAAGGAACGATCTTGATGGATGTTGAGACCTGCCGACAATTTTATGGCGCGAATGATCCGAGTTTGACCGCCCAACATCTGGCAGTTTACTTGAAGCCAGAGGCGAAGATTGAAGAGGTACGCCGTCGCATCCTAAATCAACTCGGCGCTGAGGAACGAATCTACTGCGTGACTAGTCGCGAGGTGCGGGCCGAGGCACTCAAGATTTTTGAAAGTACGTTTGCAATTACCTACGCGCTGCAATTCATTGCGATTATCGTGGCCGGCCTGGGGGTTGGTTCCACGTTACTCACCTTGGTCTATCAGCGACAGAAAGAGATCGGCCTACTGAGTCTGATTGGGGCCAGTAGCAAACAGGTGCAACGGGTGATCGTCCTCGAAGCGGTCATGCTCGGTGCGGTGAGTCAACTGATCGGCATCGGCGTGGGGCTGCTTTTGGCACTCGTTCTGATCTACGTCATCAACGTGCAGTCGTTTGGCTGGACGATTCAGTTTCATTTTCCCGGCTCGTTCATCGCCCAAAGCTCCTTACTCGTCCTCCTCGCGTCGGGACTTTTTGGCTTGTACCCAGCCATTCGCGCTGCGAGTGTTGATGCTTTGCGAACCGTGAGAGAAGAACATGTTTAGAGTAACCATCGCGTGCATCTTCCTGCTGCTGGTAGCCTCCGGTTGTCGTCCGCCGGCTACAGATTCGGCGGCGGCTATATCTGATCTCTATCCTGAGGAAGCTGCGACCGAAGTCGCTAAACGCGCAGAAAATTGGACCGCAGCGCTTCAGCCTCGCGAGTTTCAATTCCCGGCCGACCATGGCGCGCATGAGGACTATCGCATCGAATGGTGGTACTACACGGGCAATCTGGAAGCGGCCGATGGGCGTAGATTTGGCTATCAATTGACGTTTTTTCGCACCGGCTTGAATCAAGACCCAGACAATCCTTCGCGCTGGGCGGTGCGCGATCTCTACACCGCCCACTTCGCTGTTTCTGATTTGCACAACAAACAGCATCACTGCTTTCAACGCAACAGTCGCCGCGGGATCGGGCAGGCAGGGGCAGAGATGGGCCGGTTTGAAGTTTGGAATGGAGATTGGAAAGTTTGGCTCGAAGAGGGGGGCCATCGCTTGCGAGCGGTCGACGGTGAGATTGAAATCGACCTCCAGCTTTCGCCGACTAAGCCCCCCGTGCTGCATGGCGATCAAGGATTGAGCCAGAAAGGAGCGACGGCTGGCAATGCATCCCATTACTACTCTTTGACACGGCTTGCGACCGAAGGGACGATGCGGGTCGCGGGGCAAGAATTTCAGGTCGAAGGACAAAGCTGGATGGACCACGAATTCAGCACCAGTTTCCTGGAACCGGGGCAGCGGGGTTGGGATTGGCTATCCATCCAACTGGACAACAATATCGAACTCATGCTCTATCGCATGCGTCGAGACGATGGCTCGACCGATCCGTTTTCGTCGGCAAGTCTGGTGGACAAAAGTGGCACCGTCACGCATCTGGCAGCGGATGAGTTTCGCATGCTGCCGGTAAAGAATTGGGAATCGAGTCAGACGGGTGGAGTCTATCCGCTGCACTGGCGGATCGAGATTCCCTCCCTGGGCTATTTGCTGAACATTACTCCCGCCTTCGACGAGCAGGAGATGACGACGAGCGCCACCACGGGGATCAATTATTGGGAAGGGGCAATCGTCGTCGACGGAAGCACTGCCAACGGCGATACGAAAGGCCGGGGCTATATGGAACTCACCGGCTACACGGGGCAAGGACTTGGCTCACTATTTGACTGAAGTCAATCGTAGGCATTCGACTAAGGGCCGACGCCGCGAAAACTCGAGGCAGTGTCTGCTTCAGCGTTGCTATAGCCGATGGCGGTCACGCCACTCTCCACACACCACTCACTCCGCATTCAATAAATCGCGCGACACTCGTGCCAACGCGAGAACTTCGGCTTCCTCCAGCGGGCGGTGATTCGACAAGCAGAGTGGCGTGTTCAGCTTGATCGGCTGTTTGAGTTGCAGATCGGCATTGTGGAAATAGAAGACGCCGCGCGGCAGGTTCCCGATATCCGCCCCTTCTCCTCCCTTTTGCCGCATCTGGTCGCGGATCGCATCTTGCCCGGCCGGTGAACTGGCTTTGCCGTAAAAGTGCGTCGAACAGTTGCCGATGATTTTGTTGTCGATGTCTTTGGGGTTCTGCGTTGCAAAGACAATTCCCAAGTGGTACTTGCGGGCTTGTGCGGCCAGGCGCGCCAAGGCTGCCTTGCAGGCGGTATTTCCCTGCGAGGGGACGAAGTCCCGCGCTTCATCGATGATCAATAATCCGCGCAAACTCCTCCCTGGCGGCGTAGGATACTTCTTGATCCACGCGAAAAGAGTCATCGCCAATTGATTCAAAAACAATTGCTGGGTTTCTTTGGAATTCAGCCCGCAGAAATTGATGACGGAGATTCTGGTTTGAGCCCGCGCCGGCCGATCATCCCCAAAGAGCTTCGCGCAATCGAGCCCTTCCCCCGAACCACGAAGGAGTGGGTTATTTTCTCGCCCGGCCAACAGAGCATCGGCCAATTCACGGGCGAGTTTGGCTTCTTTGTCGATGCCGATCCCGGCTTCCCCAGGAAACTCCTTGAGAAGTTCGATCCAGGCGGGAATCGATACGTTCTGCTGCTGTGCCAGGAATTTTAGCGAACTGCGAATCAGGGCGCTTTTATTCTGAGCTTTGAGTGAATTCCCCGCGGCCAGAATCGGCCCCAGACTTTCGACGATCATGTCTAGTGCGCCGACTAACTCATCGGGACTGTCGGCAACGGCGGCCAGATCAGGAAGCGGTTCGAAAACGAGCGGATTGCCAGCCTCTTTCCCCGGCGTGAAGACAATCACCTGCGTGCCGGCATGAAATTGCTCGGCCTTGGTCGCATCGTCGCCGGACCAGCCGGGCGGTGGCGCTGACCAACGCAGTCCCAGCGCTGCCAGATCATTGGCACCATCAATCACCAAGGAAGGAATGCCGGCAAGGGCTGCTTCTTCGATCATCCGCTTCAGCAGTACGGTCTTTCCCGAGCCGGCACCTGCGAGCACAACCGTGTGCTTTTCGAGCAAGGCAATCGGCAGAAACTGGGGCTCTACCTTGCCGGCAATATTTCTTCGGCCGACGGGAATTTCGTTAGCCGTGCGCTTCTTGCTGACGACTAGCAGGGACTCTGCAGGCGGTGGCGTAGTGAGTTGTGGCGTAGTGGGCCGCGATGAAGTTTGTGGCAGCGGCAACTGCGGCGGTTTCGTTTCGATCCGCTGGGATCGATTCTCGGCGGGTGCCGGCACCGATGTCCCACCATTGTTTGACGGGGGAACGGGTCTTTTTTCGCCCGAATGGCTTGATTCTTGGTTCGGAGAAGAACTGCTGAATTTCTGCAGCACTTCTGAGACCTCCTTCAGGAACGCCAACCCAGATGCCGGCTTGTTTTGCTTCAGCCAATCGCCAAAGCCCTCCAGTTTTTCTCCGAGCATTCGATGCAGGGCGAACAGGTTGCGAATTTCCTCTTCCGTTGGAGCATGCCATCGCCCCCCGCTGTTGTCATACAGAGCCACCAACGCCTTCGTTTGGGCGCCACTGGGGACCGAGCTTTGCCGCAACACCAAGGCATGCCGGAACGGGAGTCGTTGGTCGATCCCCGAAGCATTCATCACTCCCCGCAGCCGAGATTGAAAGGCACTGGCGTGGTCTCGACCCAAGGCGCGAAAACAGAAATGTTGTTCCCGGTCGTTGGCCTGATGATCGATCAGGCGAATCCGCGCGTGAAGGGGTTTGGTCGTCTTGCCGCCGGGGAACTCATCCACGACGGCATCGAGATGATGGGGTAACGCGAGTTCACGCAACAGGCAACGAGCAGCCGATATCAGGAGAGGCGCAAAGTTCAAATCCTCGGTATCTTGCTTCAGAATCGCAGCAACATCGGCCGTTGCCCGTAACTGTGCGAATCGCGTATCCAGCGAACTGTCCACGACCACGTGGCGAGTGTCATCGGCCGGTGCGGTATGGAAGGTTGCCAGTTCTGCCACTTTTCGACTTTTCAGGCACGCGCGACGATGCGCTTCGCATAGCTTCAGCAGTTCTCGCGGAGAAAGACCCGATAGTCCCTCGAGTGCTGCAGGACGAATGGGCCAGGTCGAATACGGTTCCTTAGTTCCCATCTTTTCGAAGGCAGCGATCACCCGCGGTGCCAAAATACTTTCGGCAATCGTAGCCGATGAAAGAGTGGGCAAACTGCGGGCTTCTTCAAACCGATCCTGCCAAGATTGCAAGGTATAGCGGCGTAGCGCGGCAATGGTTGTTTCAAGGCAGGAAACGAGCGCGAGTGTCTTGTAGCAGTTGTCGCGGATCGCTCCCAAGCCGTTCGCAATCTCCTGAATGATCGAAAGAGCCCGCAGTTTTTGGACTTCCTGTTCTCGGCCATCGGCTTGGGCCGCAGGATCGAGTTCGGCCACAATCGGATCGAGTTGATCAAAGGCTAACACTGTGGGGCCACAAAGGCTCATCATCCAGGACAAGGCCTGCACAATTTTGCGTGGTTCTTCTTGCGGCCGAGTGAAGCCCAGCAACGTTCGCATCTCTTCATCCACGGTGTTGCCATTAAGCCAACTGAGACCTGCGGCGGCAATGGAAGAATCATGGGATGCGATGGCAAACACGGCCCGGATGACGTCGTTATGTTTCAGTGCTTCGCTGGGATGCTTGCGACGAATAACGTCGATCGCCATCGAGATCATTTTGCTGAGCTTTTCTCCCTGTAACTTAGGTAATCGCTTCAGCGCCACTTCCGTGGGAATCGGTTCTTTGTCTTTCGAACTGCTGGTGATTCGGAAGAGCTCTAGAAACTTGGCGAGCAGAATTTCCTGCTGAAACTTTCCCGGCGCGTACTCTTGCTGCAGCGAATCGATGAATCCTTGTAGCACCGTACTCCAAAAGTCGCGCACGCCTGTCATATCCACCAGAACGAACCCAATTCCCCGATCTACGGCCTGTCGGCGGCAGATGGAAAGCCAGTGCGTTTTCCCACTCCCGGCAGCTCCGACTACGAGCCAGCCGAGCGGTGAATTCGACTCCGAAGATTCCTTAAATTCATCAAGCCGTTCCTGAAACTCTTGCCGCAGCGCTGCGTGCAATTCTGGTGAATCGAAAGGGGGATCGCTCCAGACGCTGCGAAGATGCATCGTCCAGTCGTAGTTAATCGCCCGGAGCGCGACCAACGGATCGGGCGTTTTGACGGCAGCGGAAGGTTCAACAGCGGTAGACATAGTTGCACAGCGCTAGTGGGGGCGCGATAGATAAAGGATGTGCCGGTTGCGTCCGATCGAATTGGGGAACGCTGCCTCTTCATCGGCCGGGAGAATTTCGCGAGGGTCGTCGAGCGGCATGATGGCTGCTGCTTGCTCCCGTTCCAATTCGGCCAATGCCTGGTCGACATCGGCTCGGTCCAGATCGGAAAGTTGCGAGCGCAGGTCGGCCAGGCGAATGCGGACGTTGTACACTCCATCTCCCGAAAGCTCTTGGCAAGCGGCCAGGATGCGCCGGGTGATATCGCCGTTCGGCTCAGGCCTACGCGCGGACGTTTCGATACTCGGCACCTCAGCGGCGACATTCTGATTATTTGAGTCGCCTCTCCCGGCAGATCCACGCACTAAATCCGCAAACGAAAACTTGCCGACGACAATTTGAGATTGAACTCCCGTCAACAACTTTGCGAGCACAACATGCGCCACATTCGACTTCGATAAAGGCGAGTCCAAATGATCGGCCACCCACTGATAGCCGGCCTCGGTGAGTGTGGCGAATTGCGCCCGCTTGTTCGTCGGATCCTTGCCAACAACGACCAAACCTGCTTCGGCAAGTTGCTTCCGATCGCTCGCCGCGAAATCTTTATAGATCGCGCTCGGCCGCGCCCCGTCTTCTTCAAAAGACAACCGCAATAAGAACAACGCCTGTTGGGGGTTTAGTTGAAGCGTCATCGATTTTCCTCGGATTCTTTGGTGCAAATACGAATGACATTGCGAATCTTCGTGATTGCTGCTTCCAGGTCCGCCAGGACTTCGTCGTGCGGCAATCTTAAGACGCGATAGCCGATTCGCTGGAACTCGTAATCCCGATGCCGATCGCGCGAAAATGCGGCTTGTGAACGATGCCAATAATAACCATCCACTTCGACAATGAACTTAGCAGATCGACAAATAAAATCTACCAAATAGTGGCTCTGTGATTGCGTCGCGGCCCATTGATTGGGCTGAAACAACCCGGCCAATTCGGCATCGGCCTGCAAGCGCTTCCACAACAGTTGTTCGCCGCGGCTATTTGGGTGAGGTTTTCCGATCAGCGGAAACACGAAAGATTGCGGAATCGCTTCCCGCTGCGATGGTGAAGAAGAGCCAGTCGTCGGCAATACTTTTGCCGGAGCGCAGTCCCGTTCAATTTCCCCCGCCGCATCTTCGCCCGCGTCTGGCAAAAATTCAGGCGCCGCCAAACAATCAAAATTGATGTTATCGAATTCAGGCCTGGCAGCCAGTGAATCGGGGACGACTAGCATGATCGGCAGCGACGTATGCTGCACAAAAAACTCGACGGCACGCGCCAGGCCATTCAAGGCAGTAGAAGATGGCTCCGCGTCCTCTGTGGCCAGCACGAGGCTGCATGCTCGTCCGCCAAGGGCGAGAACAAGTTGTCGGAGTTCCACCTGCGGCGTGAATTCTTGACGACGCGGAAGGTTGTCGCTGCGGCAAGCAGTATCTGCGGACCTGAGCCAGCCATCTAAAACTTGGCGCTCCAGGCCAAGTTCGGCTACGCGTTCGCGAAGGTTTTCGAGCGTCTCGCCTGCGTTGGGTTCTACTGGCACAACCGTTGAGTACCAGTCGGGCCAGAATGCCTTCGCGGCCAAAGCCAATTGATCGAGTGTTTGTTCGAGAACATCGGAGATGACCGGCAGATGCTCCCAGGCCAATACGATCTGACGCTCGTTGCTGCGTCTGGCCGTAGGATCATCGGTCAAAATCGCGAGCGTATCTTGCACCTGCGGACTGCTGACAAGCACTGCCTTGCCTGCCGCGTGCAACTCGCTCACACGTCGAAGCAGTTCTTCCGTTGGCTGGCGATTTGGCAGCGAGTTCATGTCGCTATCGTAGTGGGCCGAGAATTTCGCGTCAGCCTCCCCAAGGAATCGAAAAATCGAAATCCGACTCGACTCTGAATCCTAAAGTCGCTTGTCGAAGTGACTGATTATTTGAAGTTTTGTTGGTCAGCGAATGACAGGGCAACCCATCTCGAAAACCAAACGGGTCGGTCAAATCAGCCTTCCTGGAAACACTCGTTCAAGTGCATCATAATGATGTTGGTGAGTATGTGGTCCTGACGAAGACTTATTCGCTCAGGCAGCAAGTTTTCAAGCAGAATTGGAAGGTCGGACCCAGTGTGCATTTTTCCGCTGTTATTCGTCGTCGCACTCGGTGCGACTCATGCAACTGAGCCTGCCGAGCCGGTCCGCGTCGAACTCGCTTACGCGCCGTCACCGCCAGACAATCCGCTGATGGGTTTGGTCCCGTATGCTGGCGAACATCGAGAGCGATTTCCACACAGCATGGAGTTCGGATACCTCCCCCTGTCAGCGCTAGTCACAGGTCCCGAGCAGTTCGATTGGACGGCACTGGAAAAGTTGTTGAACAACGTAGCCGAACGGGGCCATCAAACGGTTTTCCGAATTTTTCTGGAATACCCCGGCAAGGAAGTCGGCATACCACAATTCCTGATTGACCAGGGACTGCGAATCCACCGTTATCGGGTCGGTAATGATTCAGTGATTACACCCGACTACAAGAACGAGAAACTTCGAGCGACCCTCCAGTCCTTCATCGCAGCGCTCGGCAAGCGATACGACGGCGATCCGCGTATCGGCTACATCACGGCGGGACTGCTCGGTCATTGGGGTGAGTGGCATACCCATCCTCGTCCAGAACTGTTCGCGGACAAGACTGTGCAGGAGGAAGTGATGGCGGCCTACGAAACTGCCTTCAAGCAGACGCCGATCTTGTTGCGGTATCCAGCCGGTCATGACGACGCAAAGTTCGTGGCAAACGCAGGGCGTCAATTTGGGTATCACGATGACTCCTTTGGCTGGGGCACGCTCGATACCGGACGGAAGCAAGATTCTTGGTTCTTTGTTCCCCTACTCCGTCGCGCTGGTGCCGAAGAGCAATGGAAACAGCAGCCGATTGGGGGTGAAATTCGGCCGGAAGCATGGGGGCACATCTTCGATGCTCCTCCGACGGATCTGCCTGCTGACACCAAGCTGCAGAGTTTTCGAGACTGCGTTTATCAGACGCACGCGTCATGGCTCATGGACAGCGGCATGTTCAAGAAGTCACAGCCGGACGGAAGGCGGGCACGCGCGATTGAACTCGTTCGTCAGCTTGGCTATTCGTTGCATGTCCCTTGGGTGGCAGTCGATGGTCCGGCGAATGGGCGGATTGAGCTGCAGATTGCGGTGGTGAACCGTGGGGTAGCCCCCTTCTATCGAGATTGGCCGGCGGAACTGGGATTGCTGTCGGGAGATGGGAAGTTGGTGCAAATGACGCCGGCCAAGGGGCGCATCCATGATTTGTTGCCCGACACAAAGGCGCAAGTGTGGCGCGAGTCGCTGGACGTCGCCCGTTTGTCTGCAGGCAAACATGTGCTTGGACTACGTGTTGCGAACCCGCTCCCCAAAGGGCATCCGATCCGCTTCGCCAACGAGAGCCAAGACGCCGATGCGGATGGTTGGTTGAGTTTGACGTCGATTACGATTCCTTAAAACGGTGGCCACAACAAGTAGCGCGTGATCAACGGTGCCAGAGTTGGCGTGATTTGACCTCACTTCCAAACGTTCGACCTGGCGAGCCGCACGGTTCCTGACGACCTTTCACGCTACACTCAGTTTGGGTCGCCATGTCGACGGAAGCTGAGTTGAAACTGAACTACTTCTAATTCTTCACAACCTTAGAATTCGAAGAGTTCTTCAAACAAGAAGGGGCGGCAGAGAAATCGGTTTCACTCAAAAGTAGCAAAAATATCAATAAGGCTGGAGTCTCGCGCATCTTGCTCAGGCAGTGCTCCGTTATCATAGTCACTAAAAGTCGATCTTGGACATCAACCTGCAACAGCCCACAACCGGCTCACTCGATTCTAGTTGCGGCTGAACGAAGACTCTTTTCGATACCTAATCATTCATGAAAATTCGTGCGACCGTTCTTGCGTTCCTGTTTTCCTTCCCCGCGTTGCTGACTGCCAATGACTCGGCTGCGGTACCGAAGTTGCCCAATGTCCTCATCCTTTATGCCGATGATCTGGGCTACGGCGATCTGGGCTGCTTCAACCCGAAATCCAGAATCCCCACGCCTCATCTCGACAAACTCGCCTCGCAAGGCATGCGCTTCACCGATGCCCACAGTTCATCCGGCATCTGCACCCCTTCGCGCTATGCGATGCTCACCGGTCGCCATCACTGGCGCGACTTCCACGGCATCGTCAACTCCTTCGGCAAATCAGTCTTCAAACCCGACCGACTCACGATGCCCGAAATGCTCCAGGCCAAGGGCTATACCACTGCCTGCATCGGCAAGTGGCACCTGGGATGGGACTGGGATGCCATTCGCAGACCCGGCCCTGAAGGACGCGGCATCGCGCCTGAAAATTTCGATTGGTCCAAGTCCATCCCCGATGGTCCGCTCGCGCATGGCTTCGACTATTACTTTGGCGACACGGTCATCAACTTTCCGCCTTACTGCTGGATCGAAAACGACAAAGTGCTCAAGGCGCCCGACACGATGATGGACACCAAAAAGTGGAAGTCCATCAAGGAAGGCAACTGGGAATGTCGCCCCGGCCCGATGGTCACCGGTTGGGATCCTTATGAAAATGTCCCCGAAACCACGCGGCGAGGCGTCCAATATATTCATGCTCAGAAAGAATCGAAAAAACCTTTCTTGCTTTACTTCGCTTATCCTTCGCCTCACGCGCCGATCATTCCCAATGACCAGTTCGATGGTAAATCCAAGGCCGGTCCGTTCGGCGACTTTGTCGTTGAAACCGATGACTCGATTGGGCAGCTTCTCAAAGCGCTCGAAGACTCGGGACAGGCGGACAACACCATCATCATATTTTCCGCCGACAACGGCCCGGAACATTATGCCTACGCCCGGGACGAAAAATTCGACCACTGGTCGCCCCATCCTCTGCGTGGCCTGAAGCGCGACATCTACGAAGGTGGCCACCGCGTGCCGACGATCATCAAGTGGCCAGGCGTCACGAAGGCAGGGGTCGTCTGTGATGCGCTGGTCTCGCAGATCGACTTCATGGCGACGTTGGCCGCCGCACTCGACTTCGAGCTACCCGACAGCGCTGCCGAGGATTCTCACAACCTGCTCCCTTTGCTCAAGGGGGAAGTCGAATCTGTGCGCCGTACTCACATCCACAACACGAATCCGAACGGCTACGCGGTCCGCGACGGCAAGTGGCTCCTCATCGATGCACGCACTGGTTATGTTTCCAAGGTCGGCGCGGGCTGGGAAAAGCGTCACAACTATCCGCCCGACGACAATGGACCGGTGGAACTCTATGACTTGGCAAGCGACCCTGGTCAGAGAACGAATCTCGCCTTAAAACATCCCGAACGGGTCGTCGAACTCCAGGCATTGCTCCAGAAAATCCGCGAGCAAGGTCACTCTGCCCCCCGGCTTGCGAAGCCGTAAATATCTTCTCCATCTCATCCGCGTCACGATAAAAAAAACGCCATGCACAAAATCACATTTCATCTGATCGCCATCCTTATTTGGGTTGCCCCAATTGCGAGTGCCGCAGAGCCGGTCGCAGCAAGACCGAACATCCTCTGGATCACCAGCGAGGACAACTCTTCCCATTGGATTGGTTGCTACGGCAACAAGCAGACCCGGACGCCGCGCATCGACGCGTTCGCGAAGGAGGGGATTCTGTTTGAGAATGCTTATGCGAACGCCCCGGTCTGTGCTGTTGCCCGCGCCACGATTTTGATGGGGGCCTATTCGCCGACCATGGGAACCCAGCACATGCGCTCCCGCCATGCGGTCCCTGCGAAGTATCGCCCCAATGTGGAATACCTCCGCGCTGCCGGCTACTACTGCACCAACAACAGCAAGACGGATTACAACATCGAGGGGAAAGATCCTTCCTACTGGGACCAATCCTCTGGCACAGCCCACTACAAGGACCGCCCGGAAGGAAAGCCGTTCTTCGCGATCTTCAATACCACGGTGTCTCACGAGAGTTCGCTGTTTAACAAAGCAGCGGCCGAGCCCAGACGCGTGATGCCGGAAGAGGTTGATTTGCCCGCATACCTGCCGGACCTTCCAGAAGTTCGCAAGGACTACGCCCGATATTTGGACCGGGTTGAAGACATGGACAAACAGGTCGGCAAGGTGCTCGACGAACTCGAAAAGGCGGGGCTGGCGGACGATACCATCGTCTTTTATTACGCTGATCACGGCGGTGTGCTGCCGCGCGGCAAACGCTACTTGGAGCAAACGGGGGTGAAAGTCCCGCTCATTGTCCGCATCCCAGAAAAGTTCCGCAGCCTTGCCCCTTTCAAGTCTGGCGAGCGTGTAACCGAACCGGTTTCCTTTGTCGATCTCGCTCCCACTCTCCTGTCCTTGGTGGGAATCGACAAGCCAGCCCAGATGCAAGGGCGCGCTTTTCTGGGTGCGAAGCGCGTGGAACCCGCCGCCGATGAAATGGAATTCCTCTATGCCGACCGCTTCGACGAACTCTACGGCATGCGTCGCGGCCTGACCGACGGGAAATGGAAATACATCCGCAACTTCAATCCTGATTTTCCTACCGCGCCTTATTCGTTCTATCAGTTCGGCCAGCCAGGATGGGCTGCTTACCAGAAGGCGTTTGAATCGGGGAAACTCACTGGCTACCACAAGGCACTGTGGGAAGCGCCCGGCAAATCGGAGCAGCTTTACGATCTTTCCGCCGACCCGTGGGAAATGAACAACCTGGCAGCCGACCCCGCCCATGCGGAAAAACTCACCGCGCTCCGCGAACGCCTCCAGGCCACCATGAAGCATGTACAAGACACCGGTCTGGTCCCAGAGCCACTGTTCAAGGACTTAGCTGGTAAAGGAACACTTGCCGATTATGTGCAGAGCGACGGATTCGACATCGCCAAAATTACCAATCTCGCTTTCATCGCCACCGAGTCCGATGCCAAGAATCTCGCCCGGTTCAAGGAAGCGCTCGTCTCGGCTGATCCCACCGAGCGATACTGGGGCATCGTCGGCTTGCGCTTGCTTGGCGAAAAGGGGACGGCCGCAGCCGATACGTTGCTACCACTGCTAAAGGACAAGCACGCCGGCATCCGCACCGCTGCTGGGGAGACGCTGTTCAAACTCGGCAAGAAGGATATTGCCTCAGAAGCTCTCATTGCCGATTTGTCATCGGATTTGGATTCCGCTTCGCTGCTGAATCTGCTCAACACGCTGCGCCGGCTCGACTTACTCGACCGCCTACCGAAAGGGTGGGAAAAAGGGAAGAACGGGGAAGATCGGGGTGGGGAGTACATTCAGCGATTTTCCAACCGAGTAAAGGGGCAATAGCACAAGGGCGATGCGAAAACGGTTCTTGCCGTCCCCTCCCGGATACTCAAGACCCCACCTGACAATTACTTATCATGTACAAAATCGCATGGTGCCTACTCGCCGTCCTGATTTCGGGCGCATCGATAGCTGTTGGCAGCAAGCCGACCTCGCGGAAGCCCAATATCGTCATCATTTACGCCGACGATCTCGGCTATGGTGACGTGCAGTGCTACAACCCTGAGCGGGGCAAGATTCCTACGCCGCACATCGATCAGCTCGCCGCGCAGGGTATGCGATTCTCGGATGGACATTCGTCTTCTGGTGTCTGTTCGCCGTCGCGTTATACCTTGCTCACCGGGCGCTATCACTGGCGTACGAAATTGCAGAGCGGCATCGTCGGCGCGTTTGAAGGGCCGTTGATTGTGCCGGATCGGATCACCATCGGCACGCTGGCGAAGCAGCACGGCTATCGCACCGCATGCATTGGCAAATGGCATCTGGGCATGGATTGGCCAATCACGACGGAGCAACGTGCGTTGCTTTCCCCTTCCAATCAGCTTGCCAAAAACGCCAGCAAGGCCGACAAGCAGGCCGCCGCGGCCGAAGCCATCGCCACCACGGAACAGGTGGCTGCCTGGCGTGACATCTTTTCCAAGTCCATCGCGGGTGGTCCGATCACGCGCGGGTTTGATCTCTACTTCGGCACCAGCGTTCCCAACTGGCCGCCGTTTTGCTTTATCGAGAACGATCGTACCGTCGGCATTCCCACGCAGTTTCTGCCCCGGGAATCCATGGTGAAGAACCAAGCGAGCCAACAGGGGCCTGCACTCAAGGATTGGAAACTCGAAGGCATCCTGCCTGCGCTCGGCGACCGCACGATCCAGTTCATCGACGAGTCCGTGCGGAAGAAGGAACCCTTTCTCGTTTATATGCCGCTCACCTCGCCGCACACGCCGCTGGCAGTGAATGCAGAGTGGAAAGGCAAAAGCGGTCTGGGCGATTTCGCCGATTTGTTGATGGAGACCGATGCCATCGTCGGGCGCGTGCTCGACGCGCTGGAGAACAGCGGCGCGGCGGAAAACACGCTCGTGATTTTCACCGCCGACAACGGCTGCGCGCCCTACATCGGCGTGAAGGACCTCGAACAGAAAGGGCACTATCCCAGCGGCCCATTGCGTGGTTATAAAGCAGACGCCTGGGAAGGTGGACATCGCGTGCCGTTCATCGTGCGCTGGCCTGGTAAGGTGAAGCCGGGCAGTGTTTGCAACCAGCTCGTGCATCAGGCTGATTTCATCCGCACCTTCGCCGATATCTTTGACGCAAAGCTGCCCGACGACGCCGGTGAGGATAGCTTCAGCTTCATGCCTTTGCTCGCAGGCGAGGACAAACCCATCCGCGAAAACGCCGTGAGCACCTCCATCGGCGGCACACCAGCAGTGCGGCTGGGCAGTTGGAAATACATCCCTGCTCCCGGCTCCGGCGGCTGGGGAACAGGCGGCGATCAATCGCAGCCCGTCCAGCTGTACAACCTCGCGGACGACCTGGGGGAAACGAAGAATCTGGC
Source organism: Pirellulaceae bacterium (assembly GCA_041739545.1). Lineage (GTDB taxonomy): Bacteria > Planctomycetota > Planctomycetia > Pirellulales > Pirellulaceae > JBGSNR01. Next base: position 18,162 of record JBGSNR010000102.1, read on the forward strand.
CGATTCAATGCCGGAGAAAGTTGCCCAGATGAAGGCCCTATTGGAGAAACTCATCATTGATGGGCGCAGCACGCCTGGAGAGGCACAGAAGAACGACGCCGAAGTGCGACGTTTCCCCATCGCGGCCAAGCCCCGTGCAAAAAAGTAGTCCCTTCTCATCCAACCACAAACCATGCAAAAATTAATTCCCATCCTGCTCTGCGCTCTCTGCGTCGGATCACTCGCCGCTAAAGCAACCGCCCAGGGCAAATTCGACGGCCCAGCCGGCAAGCCTTACATCTACAAAACCTCGGCCGGCAAAGAGCGGCAGATGGAGATTTTCTTCCCGCCAAACCACGACCCCGCGCAGAGAAAAGTCCTGGGCATGATCCTCTTCCACGGCGGCGGGTGGTCCGGCGGCACTTTGGCCCAGTTCCGCGTCGCCTGCTCCTACTTCGCCAGTCGCGGTCTCGTCTGTGCCACGGCGGAATATCAGATGCTCGGCAAAGCCACCCCCAAACGCCCTGACGGTGAGTCGAAGAAACGTGTTTGCGTCACTGACGCCAAGAGCGCGATTCGCTGGTTCAAGCAGCACGCTGGCGAACTCGGCATCGACCCTGCCCGAATCATTACCGGCGGCGGCAGCGCCGGAGGACACATCAGTGCGCTCGCCACTTTGAACCCCGGCCTCAACGATCCTTCCGACCCGAAGGACATCGACACCAGTGTCGTCGCCTACCTGTGGTTCAACCCTGCCTTCGCTTTGGATGACCACAAGGATCCAGAGATCGAGATCCTCAATCACCTGCAAGCCGAAGTCGCGCCGGCCATCGTCTTCTTTGGTGACAAGGATGAATGGAAGAAGGGGTGGGACGTCGCCCAAGCGAAATGGAAAAAAATGGGTGTGACGAACATCGATCTCCAAATCGCCCCCGGCCAATCCCACAGTTTTTTCAACAAGGAACCTTGGCGTACTGTCACTCTCATCCAGGCGGACAAATTCCTTGTGAAGCACGGATTCCTCACCGGCGAGCCCACTCTCAAGATGCCCGCTTCCGGCGAAAAACTCGTACCCGCCCCGTAAGGCCTGGCTGTGAAACGGGGTGGAATCGGCGAACTGTTTCCCTGGATTTTCCCCTGCCGTGACTTTTAACGCCTAAGTGGGCCCGCCGTCCGTGTCGCGAGCTTGCCTTGTCGCAAGGGGACTTTCATGCTACTTTTCATAGCTTCGCCGCCGTGTTCTGGACCAGAATTTCGGCAGACGGAGGGTATCCGAATGGTGAGGAGACTGATTCGAAATCAGTTGCCCCGCAAGGGGTTGAGGGTTCGAGTCCCTTGCCCTCCGCTTTGACGTGGCAACGACTTACGTCAATTCAGGAAGTCTTTAGATTTTCTAGAAATCAGCCCGGTGCTACCGGCTGGAGGAATTCCGGGGTATTTCTGGAAACTTCCAGCAATGAACCCCTTCTTGCTGCCTGGCTGGCCAGGGCGTGGAAGCCGGCGAGGGGCAGAGCGGTTCCGCTCCGCTTCATGCCCCTGATCGACCTGGTGGCTTACGGTCGTTGCTCCCAGCGGTTTCAATCGCGGGACGGCCTGCAGCGCACGGATAGCCGCGTGACCGTGGTGGAGCGTAACGAAACGCTAATCCACCGAGAGGACCCCGATGTCACGGCGGCAGTCCGAGACCTATTCCGTGACGAAGGCATCGAGGTTCTAGTCGGCACGAAAATCACCCGCGTCGAGGGCACGTCGGGCGAAGCGGTGCGACTCCATGGAATCTGTGACGGAGTGCAAACCGTGAGCGAAGGAACTCACTTGCTCGCAGCCGGAGGACGAACCCCAAACACCGATGGCATTGGGTTGGAGCGAGCTGCAGTCGAAGTCGATGCCCAGGGTCACGTAAAAGTTAACGAGCGGCTTCAGACGACCGCCCCGAATATCTGGGCTGTCGGGGATTGTGCTGGCAGTCCCTATTTCACGCACGTTGCCTATGACGACTTTCGAGTTGTCAGAGACAACATCGCAGGTGGAAACCGCGTTACCACTGGTCGGCAGGTGCCGTTCTGCTTGTTCACTGATCCTGAGTTGGCTCGTATCGGGCTAAGCGAACGGGAAGCGCAAGACAATGACATTCCTTACCGACTTGCAAAAATCCCGATGCAAAGTGTGCTACGAACTCGTACTTTGTCCGAGACTCGCGGATTCTTGAAAGCGCTGATTGCGGCCGACGATCGGATCATCGGGTTCACGGCGTTCGGCGTGGAGGCCGGAGAGATCATGTCGGTGGTGCAGGTGGCAATGTCGGCCGGAATGCGATACACGGAACTCCGGGACACAGTCCTGACACACCCCACAATCGCTGAAGGCCTGACAGTGCTCTTTTCGGCCGTCCCCGACGCCTTTGATGGTCATCATCGATGAGAACAAGGTACTTCGTGAGGCAGGCTAGTCTGGCGGTTGAGCCGAGCAGGCGACCGCCGACTCCTCCCATATGTTCATAGTCGCGTCAAATTGATCACTTTACTCGAGAAGGAGACGCAAGGTTCACGACAAAGAGCGACGCGCCCAACGCTTTCGTTCCCGACCTTCATGTATTTCACCTGTCGGGCCAGCTCTTTCTGCCTTGCGCCGGCGATCACCAGCAGGAGGGAATGAAATACGTTCGTCATCGAATTACACTGGAATTTTCCGTCAAAATAATAGGATTGCATGAATTGTGGCACCCCAGACGATTGATGGCGGACACGGAGTCTTGTTAGGCGCTCTTAAATGTCGTTACTCGTAGCACGGCAGCAACTTGCCTACGTTCAGGCGATCGCTTGACCGGAGCGATTCCTAGCGCCACCATATTCGGTCGCCCTGCGCCGCCATTCTCAACCGCCGTTATCACCCGGATCCCAGAACAGCCTTCACCGCTATTTGAGACCATCCCACCATCCCATGAGAACCATCATCCGCTCCATTGCTGTCATGCTCGCCATGGCCTGCCTTACATTACCCAGCATCGCGCAAGAAGCCGCGCCAACGGGCAAACTAAGACTCCACGCCATCTTCGACAGCGACATGGTCCTTCAGCGCGGCAAGCCGATCACCATCTGGGGTTGGGCCGAGCCCAACGCGGCCGTTTCCGTGAAACTCGGCAAGGACAATGCGGACACCAAGGCCACTGCTGACAAGGGCCGTTGGGAAGTCACCTTCCCCGCCCGCGATGCAAGTGCGGAGCCACAGAACCTGACCGTCACCGCCGGTGGCGAGAAAGTGGAAATGACCAACATCGTCGTCGGCGATGTGTGGGTCTTGTATGGCCAAAGCAACATGGCGTTTCCGTTAAAACAGGTGCTGAACAGGGACACGGAATCCGCGCAGGCGAATCTGCCAAACCTGCGCCTGTTTTCCATCAGCACCAACGAGCAGGCCGATCCGCAGGAGGACATCCGCCGCGAAACCATCGACACCGGTGGCTGGGTGACTTCCACCCCGGAAACCGCGCTCGAATTCTCCGCCATCGGCTTCGTGTTCGGCAAGCAGGTTCAGCTTTCGCTGGGAATCCCGATCGGCCTGATCAAGAACTCTCGCGGTGGTGCCTCGATGGAGGCTTTGGTGCCTGGCCACAAGTTTCTAGAAATCACTTCGGGCAAGGCGCTGGTCGAGGACATCAACGCCCAGCGCGCCACCTTTGACCTCCAAGCCGTTTCCATGGCGCAATACGAAAAAGAGCTAAAACAGGCCAAGGATAAAAAGCTGCCGGAAGACAAGTGGCCGAAAAAACCGAACAATGGGGATAACGTTCGCTCCTGGAACATTCCCGGCAAAAGCCCAAGCCACCCCAGCAGCGTTTACAACGGTATGTTTGGCGTTTTCAAAGGCTACAACATCAAGGGCGTGCTACTCCACCACGGGTACAACAACGCCATGACAAACAACTGCCGTCCGAAATTCTACCGTTGGATGACCAAAGCCCTGATCGAAGGGGTGCGTGAGGATTTCAAAGACCCGACGATCGCCTACGGCGTGATCGGTTTCTGCGCCGGCGGCAATCCACAGAGCGAGGAGGATTTCGAACTCCAGCCTCCAGGCCCCCCGTTTATCCGCGAGGCCCAGCGTCTGGGTGTGGATGATCTCAAGGATCCGCTCACCAACGGATACATCCCCGCCTACGATGTGCAGTCGCCCGGACTCCATCCTCCTAAGAAGGTCGAACTCGGCCAACGTGCGGCGCGTTGGGCTCTGAACAAATTTTATGACCGGAAGGCTCAATGGGAGGAGGCGAAGTTGCTCTCGGTCAAAACGGAAGGGGACGAGATGATCCTCACCTTCGACAAGCGGGTGCAACGTGTCGACTGGGGAAACATCCTCGAAGGCTTTGCTCTCGCGGGCGAGGATGGCAAATACTACAAAGCCTACGCCCGCCGCTCGACCAAAGGCGATATCTGGGAAGCAGCCAAGACGGTCCATGTCTGGAGTCCGCTGGTGCCTAAGCCGGTTCACGTTCGTTATGCTTGGGGGCACTCTCCTCTGGGCAATCTCAAGGTAGCAGGTTCACCGGAAATGCCGATTCCCGAATTCCGCACGGATTCGTGGGATCTTCCTGAAAGCGAGGACCTGACAGACAAAGGTCTTACCAAGGAATTTTCCAAAGAGTGGGAAGCAGACGGAAAAGCTCGCCTCGAATACCGCCGCACCGAAGAGGCCAAACGCGCGCTCGAAATCATCGAGCGTCTCAAAACGCTCGGTAAGCCAACCCCATAAGAACCCATCACCGCCCTGTTCCACAATTAGATCGTAGGCAAAACGCTAACGAAGTTCATGGAAACCGGTCACAGATGCTCGGTGAGTTGAAGCGAATCGCTGCTCTCAAACGTCCACGATGTGAATACATGGCTCTGAAGATCTGCGAAACCCACGTTTGGCGCAGACGAGTCGCGCAGAAGGTAAGAGAGCATCGCGCAGAGTAGAACCTGCTCAGGCGGCTTTGCGCTCGTAACTTCTGAGCAATACGCCGAGCCGCTGCTTGCACCGCACATCTGCCAGCAGCACGATCTCGTCCTCGACATTGCCCCGCTTGGTCTTCCGTCGGTGGAGTAACTCGTTGTCAATTCCTTCACCTTGATGCGGCCTCTCCAGCAGGTAGTAGGCGTGGTACTCGCTGCAGACGTAGTCGATGCGCTGCTCATCCGAGCCACCTTCCAGCGCCGACAGACCATCCTTCCACAGGTACCGCCTTTGGCACTCACCAGCGAGTTCTCCGAAGACCGCAAGAAGCTCACGCAGTGGCAAGCGTTCATCCGCAAGGGCAAACTCGACGGATCAAACGTTACGCTGTCAGAAGTTGCAAACGTGCTGCGGGACTTGCCTAGATTTAGCTTTGGAGTGTGCGGCAGATCAGTCGGCGGAACCGGCGACGCTGCTGCGTGCTGCCCGAGACTTCGTCGTGAAGGATGCGTTCTTCGCCAGTAACGTAGCGCTCTGCGCTTTAAGAAACCTGCTCGCCGGGGGCGGTTATGAGCCGACGACCTCCGACGTGGTGCAAGCGTATCAATATCTGCTAGAGGCGGCAGGCAAGTGTGGCCGCACCGCTTGGGCTGAGGAGGAACTGGACCGGCTAGTCGAGCGAGGAGCCAGCCCTGGCCGTGAGTTGTTTTTGAACTTCCTGATCGCTTGACGTATGTGACACGCGTGGTGTAAGTGATTGAGAAGAAAAGTATTGTACGGGTGATCGCCGTTTTGATCCTATGACATTCCGCACCGAATATACGCTACATGTCCGATACAAGCAGGGATGGGCTAGTTTCCGACGCGAAGAGCAACTTGAGTTTGCCCCGTTCGTCGGCCTTGATGTGCTCGACGATTCGGTCGGGCAATTCACCTTAACCAGCGTCGCTTGGTATGGGGGCAAAGAAGTAAAAATGTTCCTATGCCAATCACAGCTCCAGGTCCGCGAGAAGACCTTGCAGCAAGTTACGAAGATGCTGAAGGTGGCAGGCTGGACGGAAGACAAGGAGGCCAGATCTGCCGCTTCTCCGGATGAGTGAGTACTCGTCCAGGCGGCCGAACTGCCGGATCGGACGACCACGGGCCTGCAAAACTTGACTTTGCTCAGAAGCGTGTTACAAATACTAGGTAGATAATAATATCTGTCAAGGATTTGCAACATGCCGGGTGGTAAAACCGAAGAAGCAGCCATCCTGGAACTCGTCCGCAAGCAAGGAGCAATCCGAACGCTGGATCTCAAGGCCCAAGGTCTATCGCGACAGGCCCTGCGACGCCTTCACGCAAGAGGGATTCTTGATCGGCCGTCGCGCGGATTTTATGTCCTGCCAGAGGCCGAGTTTACCGAACATCACAGTCTGGCCAGGGCCGCCAAGCTAATTCCCAGCGGAGTTGTCTGTCTGCTTTCGGCACTGCGTTACCACGAACTCACCACCCAAGAACCGTTTGAGGTTTGGCTCGCCATCGGCAACAGGAGCTGGAAACCAGAGAAGGCTTCTTTTCCACTTCGCATCGTGCGATTTTCTGGACAGGCCATTAGCTATGGTGTCGAGGTACATGCCATTGAAGGAATAGAAGTCCGCATCTATTCACCCGCGAAGACCGTCGCGGACTGCTTTAAGTACCGAAACAAGATCGGTGTCGATGTGGCGATCGAAGCGCTCCGCGACTGCGTCGCCCAGCGGAAGGCAACGCTGGACGAACTCTGGGAAGCTGCCAAAGTCTGTCGCATGGCCAATGTCATGCGACCCTACCTAGAGGCCGTGGTATGACCCAGGATCGCCAACACAATTTGGCGGCATCCGTCCGACAAAGACTGATGAACCTGGCCAAAGAGCATCACGATGAGTTTGGCTTGATCCTGACTCGCTTCGGTCTCGAACGACTGCTCTACCGGCTCGCACAATCCAGCCACAACGACCGTTTTGTTCTCAAGGGAGCCATGCTGTTTCAACTCTGGAACGGGAACCCTCATCGTCCGACGCGTGACCTAGATTTACTGGGTTATGGCAGTTCTGATCCGGAATACGTCCAGTCAGTTTTTCGAGACATCTGCGAACAGGAAGTGGCAGATGATGGACTGGTGTTCTCATCCGATTCAGTTCGGGTCGAGGCCATGAAAGAGCATGAGGAGTACGCGGGAGTCCGGGTCAAGCTACAGGCGAATCTCGCGTCGGCCCGCATCGCCATCCAGATTGACATCGGCTTCGGAGACGCCGTGACTCCCGCGCCCAGCGACATTGTCTATCCTACGCTTCTCGATTTTCCGGCACCGCAGATCAAGGCATACGGGCGTGAGACCGTGGTCGCCGAAAAGTACCAGGCGATGGTCAAACTGGGCATCGCGAACAGCCGGATGAAGGACTTCTATGACATTTGGACGTTGGCGAGTCAGCATGACTTTTCTGGGCGAGCGCTTTCCGCCGCCATCCGAGCCACCTTCGAGCGCCGACAGACCATCCTTCCACACGCGCCGCCGCTGGCACTCACCAGCGAGTTCTCCGAAGACCGCCAGAAGCTCACGCAGTGGCAAGCGTTCATCCGCAAGGGCAAACTCGACGGATCAAACGTTACGCTGTCAGAAGTTGCAAATTTGTTGCGAGACTTCTTGCTGCCGCCAACGCAATCGCTGATTTCGGGCACGGACTTCGACGCCACCTGGTCAGTAGGTGCCTGGAAGTAATCCGCCGCCAAGCGATCGCAACATAGCTCGGCTTTGGACGCTGAAGCCGTGTCAAAAAACAAAGTGTCCAGCGCCGAAAGTGCCCAAATTCACGGTGCGCTAAGCAGCCGATAAGCCGTTCGATAAGAGAGTCGGCAACTCGAAAACGACATCAAATTTTCGGTATAATGTCTTACTGTTAATGGGTTTACATTGGAGGCAATGACCCGCAATGGGCTGGCCCTTGCCCTCCGCTCTGAAAAACACAAGGCTCGTAAGTGCTTGATCGCCAAGCATTTGCGAGCCTTCGCTGTTTCTTGGGATGGCACTTGTCCCTGTTTTGACCCTGTCCAGAACTTCTGCCTTATTGGACAATTCTATTCGAGCCAGGTTCTGTAAGCCCATCGCACCCTGAATGGTCCCCATTGCCAGGGCCAGCCACCCGATCATCGTAAACATAAAGGTTTCTCCTTGCTGTTGAAAAAATGAGCATGGCCGGTTTGCACCGGCCATGCTCTAGCCACTATCTCAGATTACACGTCTTCTGAAAAATCGACTTGCTTAATAAACCGTTGCGACTCTTCATCGCTCAGGTCGTAGTAAATCGTCCTCCCCGAAACCGACCCTCTTCGAAACAGTGCTCTCTTTTCCGCAAGCTATAACGGTAGGGGCGGGCGCTAGTTTGTCGGCTGTTTGCGATTCGCGTTCGCGGTAATGCGTCCTTCTTCCATTTGGATGATGCGGTCAGCGACATCGAGCACGCGGTGATCGTGCGTGACGATAAACACCGTCGTGCCGCGTTCATCCGCCAGCTTCCGCAGAATCTCGACGACGTTGTGGCCTGATGCTCGATCGAGAGCCGCCGTCGGCTCATCCGCGAAGATGATCTGAGGATTGCCGACGAGCGCGCGGGCGACGGCGACGCGCTGTTTCTGTCCGCCGGAAAGTTGATCGGGGGCGAAGTCGAACCGGTCTTCCAGGCCGACGATTTCCAGCGCCCGTTCGCATGCCGCCCGTTGGTTCCGCAAACTTTCCTTGCCGTGAACTTGTAATCCCATGCGGACGTTTTGAATGGCGGACATGCTGTCGTGCAAGTTGTGAGCTTGAAAAATGAAGCCCATCCGGCGCCGCATCTGCACCAGTAGTTCATCGCTCGCACCGTGCAATTCGCGGCCGAGAACGTTCACGCTGCCCGTCTGCACCGATCGTAAACAACCGACGAGCGTGAGCAGTGTTGTCTTCCCCGATCCCGAGGGCCCCATCAGGATGACGACTTCGCCGCGATGGATCGTGAGATCCAAATGATGCAGCACGCGAACCTGCGTCGCACCGCTGCCGAACGTGTGGCACAGTCCGCGGGTGACGATCGTATCGGAAGTAGTTAAGGCAACGTTCATCGTCAAAACAGATCCGCCGGGTCCGCGGCATTCAAGCGGCGCGTGGCGATTGCGCCGGACAGCGTGCACATCGCGGCGGTCAGCACGAAGACAAAAATCGGTCGTGAAATCGGCATTGCGATCGGCAGCGCCGTCGCGCGGGCCGCCACCTGATACAGCACCAACGAAATCGCCAAACCCGGCACAAAACCGAGCGCCGCCAAACAGATCGCTTCTTCAAAGACAATGCTCAGGAAGAACCGCGGCGCATACCCGATCGCTTTGAACGTGGCGTATTCAGACATGTGATCTTGCACGTCGGTCGCCAGCACTTGATACACGATCACCAAGCCAACGATGATGCCGATGACCACGCCGAAGCCGAACACAAACCCAATCGGCGTTTGCTTGGCTTGATAACTTTGCTCCGCTTGGACGAGTCCCCGCTTGGAATACGCAATGGAGTCGTGTTCCGGCAAGCGTCGATTGATGGCCGCGGCAACTTGCTCTGCATCCGCGCCCGGCACGCACTTCACAAAGATGACCGTCGGCGTTCCGGGTCGGCGGCGTGGAAATAGGCGGAGGAAGGTTTGATCGGACACAATCATCGAGCCGTCCACATCGAACGACGCTCCTTGCTCGAACCCACCGACGTACGTCAATTTCCGGCCCGAAACCTCTACTTCGTACGGTTTCCCCGCGGCGAGGATCGCGGCAATTTCCGGCTGAAAATCGCGGGTGCGTGTATCGACGATGGCATCGTCGGGAACTTGCAGTCGAGCGAGTTGCCGTTGGAGAGCCGGATCGAGAAAGACGCGTGCGTCGGGATCGACGCCGAGCACGCGGAAGTTGGTCGTATCGGTCGTATCGTGATTCGTCCAGCGAATCGTGCCGACGTACAGCGGCGTTGCCGATTCCACGCCCTCCACGCCCAGAAGTTGATACATCCGCGAGCGCGGCAACGGGTTTGCTTCCCGTAGCGAACGAAAGTCGGACGCCACAACGAATACTTCGCCGTCCCACGAACGATGCTGCATCACGCTCGTTTCAAACAGCGCGTTCATGAAGCCGAGTTGCATGAAGATGAGTATATTGGCGAACGTCACGCCGCCGACCGCCGCCGTAAGCCGCGTGCGGTTGTGCATCAGTTGCAACCAGCCGATCGGCAAGCGGCCGAGCCAGTGCGTGAGAAAAGCGGTCATGGCAGAAACTCCGCCCGAACCTGCAAATCGACGTAGCGGGCGGCGCGGACGGAAGATTCGTCAGTGAGTCGCACCCACACCTCCACTACCCGCGCGTCGGTGTTTGCGGCGGGGTCGGCATCGACCACCGATTGCTTTTTCACGTAATTCGCGATCCGTTCGACCTTGCCGTGCAACGGTTCTGCAAGTGCGGCCGCAGTCAGCACGACGGATTGCTCGACTCGCAAACGTCGCACATCACTTTCGTACACATCCACGCGAGCGGTCATCTGCGCGGTCGCTCCCATCGTCAACAGCGATTCCTGCCCGATTCGTTCCCCCTGATGCAAGCGAATATCGAGCACTACTCCGGCGTATGGCGCGCGCACGTAGGCTTGTTCTAAGTCCGCGACGGCTTGGGCGAGCGACGCTTCCGCGACCGCTAAGTCTTGCCGCGCGACGGCGAGATCGACAGGTTCACCGTTCGGAGTGCTTTGGTAGCGAAGTAGATTCGCTTGCACCTCGCGGACCTTGGCGGCGAATTTCGCCTCTGCGAGCTTGGCTTGATCGACAACTTCCGCAGTGGTAGCCGCACTTCGTTGCAGCTTCAATTGACGTTCGAGATGAATCTGCGCGGTATGCACGTCCGCTTCGGCCGCTTGCAGGAGTGCGTCCAGCGAAGCACGGCTCGAATTGACAACAATCTTGGTCTGTCCCAACTTCGCGTTCGCTTGCTGCACACGATTTTCCGCCAACTGTTTGGCGGCCGTGAGACGTCGTTCGTTATCGAGCGTGGCGAGGAGGGCGGCAGATTCTACCGCTGCCCCTTCTACGACGTGCAGCGTTTCAATCCGGGCGTCATTCGACCCGCTCGGTGCCCCAACGGCGACTGTTTCTCCCAAGGGCTCTAGCCGGCCGAGGGCGTGAATGTGCGGCGGCTTGGGATCGGATTGAACTTCCGCCGCAGCTTCGCTTCCGCGAATACGACGCAGCAACTCTTCGCGAAAGATCCAGCCGGCCGCGATAAGAATAAAGAGTATGCCGACCGCGACGAGCAATTTCCAACCGCCGCCCGCTTTCCGCGGCACATGCACTTCGCGCGCGCGATTCACCACCTCCAGCGGCAATCCGGCCGACTGCGCCGGATCGGCAGGCTTCGTCACCGCGGATGGTTCGGTCGCAGGCATCGGTTTTCTCGCTTCGCACGACAACAAGTCGGCTTGCTTAATGACCGGTCAGTCAGTACGCTTCAATAATGACCATACGGTCAGTAAAAGTCAAGAGTGCTGAAAGCCGGGCTATGTCTGAAGCCGAAAATCCGAAACGCAAACGTCGGAAAGACGCCCGACCGTCGGAAATTGTTGCGGCCGCGCTCGCGGTCTTTGCCGAACAAGGCTTCGCGGGGGCGAAGATTGAAGAGATCGCGCGGCGGGCGGGAGTCGCCAAGGGGACCGTTTATCTTTACTTCGCCACGAAAGAGGCCCTGTTTGAAGCAGCGGTGCGCGAAAACATCAGTCCGATCTTCGCCCGCCTCGATTCGCTCTCCCGGCAACCGGCCGCCTCGGCGGGCGAACGGCTCACGGCGGTGATTCATCGCGTGTATGCAGAGTTAATCGAAAACCCCGCTCGCCGGATCATCATGCAAATTCTGATCGCGGAAGGGAGTCGCTTCCCGCAACTGACCGCCTTCTATCATGTCGCCGTCATTTCGCAGGCCCAGAAGATGCTCAAGCGGCTGCTAAAGCAGGGCGTTGCCTCGGGGGAATTTCGGCAAACGCCCGCGCTCAAGCATCCGGAAATTATTATGTCGCCTGCGATGATGGCGGTCGTTTGGAAGATGACCTTCGATCACATTGCGCCGCTCGCCATGAAGCCGTATCTGCAAGCCCATATCGACTTGGTGCTGAACGGCTTGCGGCCCTGATTGATTCTGCGTCGAACGAGCGAAACTGCCGGCGTCCGTCGGGCGCCTCCCCGTGCCCAACTCTCTTCGTAAGCACTCTCTCTTTTCCAAAAATCGCAACTACTAAATTGAATAGCACTTATCGATTGCGAGTCCAACATGGTGGCGGACAAGCGTGTCCAACCGCTCTCGAAACCAAAGGCGGCTGGTTAATAGACGCACGTACTTTTTGTGTTAACCAAAGCAATCTCGAAACTAAAGCTGGCTGGTTAACAAGCGCGCGAACAATCAGGAGAATTGATGCGACCTGCGGTGTGCCAAAATGAGCGCAGCTCCATGATCCACAACTGCTTGAGCGTTTTACCGCGATAACAAACATCTTTCAATCGCTCCTGCTGGTGATTGCCAGCGCGACGCACAAAGAACTGGCCTGGCAGCTCAAGTACTTGAAGGTCGAGAACGAGGTCCTACGGAGCAAGTTGCCCAAGCGGATCGTCGTCACGGCCAAGGAACGGAACTGACTGGTGCGGTTTGCTCGGAACCTGGGCAAGGCCCTGCGTCATTTGACGACGATCGTCGCGCCAACCACTCTGTTGACGTGGATTCGCGAGGACAATAAGAATCCCAACAAAGTCCCTGCCAAGCGTGGCCGGCGGCGAACGGATGAGCAGATTCGACGAATTATCCTGACAGTTAGTCAAAGAGAACCAATGGGGCTACACGCGCATCCTCGGTGAACTCAAAAAGCTGGGCATCCGCCGCATCTCCCGCAACACCGTGAAGCGGATTCTGAAAGACGCTGGTTACGATCCTGGTCCCAAACGCGGCGAAGGAACCTGGGACGAATTCTTGAAACAGCATGCCGCGTCGCTATGGCAATGCGACTTCTTCTCTAAACGAATCGTGACCATGAGGGGCATTCGAGATGCGTTCGTGTTGGTGTTTCTGAACGTAAAAACCCGACAGGTTGTCATCGGGCGTTTTAAATGCAGCCAGTTGCGGGCGGAATGGGGCAGCCGGGGTAAGGAAAATGAGCTTCTGGTGGTGAGACGACGGCGGAAGAAGAATCCGCCCGCCGCCGAAGTGATCTCGATGGCAGAGGTCCGCGGCCAGCAACAACTCGGCGGGTTGTTGAAGCACTACTATCGCAAAGCAGCCTGACAGCCGAGTCGTAACCGACTAGGCTGTGAATGCTGTTCGTGATCGCTGTTGCGCGCTCACTCGGGTCTTGTCCTTACACGTTGCCTGCTGGTGCTCGATCTTCAGTTTGGCGAACCCGTCGTCTGACCCGTTCCGTCAAATCCGTTATTCGTTTTATCCGATTGCCCGTGCGACTTCATTTTTTCACAGGGCGGAGAGTTCACGTTCGGTCGCGCCAGAAATCATCGCGAAAAACGCCCGGCTGAGATTCTTCACCATGCGCCCTTTGATGAGCTTCTCATTCGCGTCTCGTCGGCCGTTGCGATTGAAGTCCGCGAAAACCGTTCCCTATACTTGCACGGCGCGGAACAGTCCAAAGATCCCGTCAAATTCGTCCTGCCCCATCATGGTCACCTAGCCGTTCTTGCCCTGTGTGGCAAACGTGTTAACGGGCTGCTGCGCCAGCATCAATCCGCCGCCGACATAGATGTCGTAAGTGCCGGCCAGGGCCAGATCCTCCGGGTCGCGCGGGTCGAGATCCCGAAGATGGTAGGTTCGGCTGAACGTTTTGCCCTTAGCGAAGTCGTCCTGGGAATCAAAGACGCCGTTGCCGTTGGCGTCCAAGTACACCAACACATCGCCCAACGGCGGCTCGCCTTGACCCCGCTTGCCGTCGCCGTCGAGATCCTCGTACACCAGACCAGTGATTTCGGAAATCGGATATAAGCCGATATCGCCCCCTGCGACGTCTTGTCCAGCAAGACCCACAACTTCATCCGTCCTGGGCCTGGGGACATAGGGCTTATTGAGGGAGTATACGCGAACGACGCCAGATTGGTGCGGCATTACGCGTTCGAGGCGATAGGCACCGGTGGAATCGGTGACATCTGTTCTTGTTTCGTCTGAATTCCTAATGCCATCGCCATTAGTATCTAGAAAGACATGGATCGCGGAAACTCCTGGCTCAGTCGCAGGATCGTCCTGGATGCCGTTCTGATTCTTGTCGGCAAAAACGTTGCCGTAAATTTCGCTGCCGTTGTGCCAGTAAGCCGTTAGTACACCGGACCCGTGATCGCTCGTACTGATGAAGCCGTAGAAACGGTTGCCGGAATGATCCCATCCTGCGGGTGCCTCTTCGTCGCGAAAAGGATCGACTGTAGCTGGTTCGGGTATTTTCAGCACAGCAGTTCGTGGTTCGTTCATGACCGTCTGGACGGGTGGTTGCGGGGTCGTTTGCGCAGTATTTTGCGTAAACGCGGTGGCCGCCGCGGTCGTGGTCGGGGCTTGGATCATCATCGTTGGCCGAATCGCTACTTCGCTGACCTTGAACTGTTCAGTCTTACCGCAGCTCATGCGTTAGACTGTCAATCCTCACGAAGGTAACACCATCAACCGGAGAGCCGGATGCGGGAGAACCGCCCGGCTGGTTCGGAGGGGAGGGAGACCGAACTCAATCGGTCTCCCTTACCTCTATCGTCACTCACTTCCTAATCTTGATGGCCGAAATTCTGACCGCTCGCCCACCATCACCATCGGTGACAATCAGCCTGGCTACATAGCGGCCCACGTTAGGCGGCGCTTTCCAGTTCACCGTTGATCCAACAAGTTGCTTGCGATAACCTTTCGGGCCGATAATAATCCACGTATAGACTAGGGCATCATTGCTCCCGGCCGGGTCGGTTGCTCGTCCGACCAATCGCACTGTTCGATTTGCACGGCCGCTAGTTGGGACTACAAAGCTGGCGATCTGGGGAGGCAGGTTAGCAACCAAGACTCGGCCGGTCGCCTGAGCCGAGAGCCCTTCGCTATCGAGCGCGGTGAACGTGATCCGATAATTGCCGTTGTCCGGCGGAACGAAGCTATCGTTACGGCCCGTAGACGTATAAACAAAGCCGTTGGGGCCGGTAACGCGCCAGGAATAATTCGACGAGGTGAGAATCTCGTTCGGATCGGTCGCCAAACCGTGCAGATACACTCGTTCGCCTTCATTCACCCGGTCAGAATACGAGAACGATGTAATGACCGGCGTTGTTTCGAAGTAGCGCACCACAGCGAAGTCGTAGTTGCTGCCGTTGGACGCATTGCCGGCAACAACAAGCTTTCCATCGCTTTGAATAGCAATGCTTTTTGCAATACCGTTCGTACCAAAGATTGTTGTCGCCTTGCCATCGCCGTCAAAGGTTGTGTCCAGACTCCCATCGGAATTGTAGCGGACCACGGCGAACGCGTAGTCAAAGCCGTAGGTCTGTCCGGCAACAAGAATCTTTCCGTCACTTTGAATCGCCAGGGCATTGGCGTTGTCGACATCATTCCCTATCGCAGTGGTAACGATGCCATCGCCGCCACCAAAGGTTGTATCCAAACCTCCGTCGGCGTTGTAGCGGACCAGGGCGAAGCTTTCGTTAAAAAAGCCGCTTCCGCCGGTCCCGGCCACTACGATCTTGCCATCACTTTGAATCGCCAGACTTGAAGCAGCACTTCCAAAGCCAACTTGCGTGGTCACCACGCCACCATCGCCAAAGGAACTGTCCAAGCTCCCATTGGTATTGTAGCGCACCACGGCGAAAGAATCGTCGCCCCTTCCGGCGACTACCAATTTCCCGTCATTCTGGATCGCCAAGCCGTTGGCTATGTCAAAACTAGACGAAATCTTAGAAGTCAGTATGCCATCTCCGCTAAAGGACGTGTCTAAACTCCCATCGGAGTGGTAACGTGCGATGGCGAACGCGGCGCTGCCGTTGATGTTGGCAACTCCGGCCACCACCACTTTCCCATCGCTCTGAATTGCGATGCTGTTAGCGGAGTCATGGCCTGAACCAATTGGTGTCGTAACTTTGCCCAAGGAACCAAAGGTCGGGTCCAGACTCCCATCGGAGTTGTAGCGGGCCAGGGCGAAGTCGTTGTTACTGCCGTTGCTGCTGAACCCAGTCACAATGATCTTGCCATTGCTCTGGATCGCCATCGCATTGACTTGCTCGTTACCTGAACCAATCTGGGTCGTCACTTTGCCGTAGGTACCAAAGGTTGAGTCCAGACCTCCGTCGGAGTTGTAGCGGACCAGGGCGAAGTCGTCGTTACTGCCGTTGTTGCTGAACCCAGCCACGACGACTTTGCCATCGCTCTGGATCGCTATGGCGTTGGCTTCGCTTCCTGAACCAATGGAGGTGGTCACCCTGCCAAAACTGGGGTCGGTCCACAGGGCGAAGAGTTGGCGGTCTTCTAGGCTTTCGTATCGCAGAGAGCGATGCCGTGAGGCAGGTGCCTTCGTGAGTAGGTTGGTACTTCCTTGAAAAAGGTTCCAAAACGAACGGGAACTGGTGGCCTTATCGCGGGACATGTTTTGACCTTGGCAACGTGGAACTGGACGAGAAAATAAACTTTCAATTTGCTAATTCTGTTTCAAGCGGGATACATCGAATCTAGGCCAAGCGAACCCAGTATTGTCCCCAGGCTCTTAGTGACTTGGAGCCTTCGCCCCCGCGATTTACCGTGCCTAAAAGGCCCATTTCTCATCCACCTTCATAGGAGTTAGAACTAAGGCGTAACAATCCCGATGCGGCGCGGATTCCCGTATATAGCAGACGGGTTTCAAAAACTTTTTTATCGTCATTGATCCGCGGCCGAATCGAAATGGTAGTGTCGGCGCAACGCTAAGGTGCCGCAACAATTTCCCAGGCCGTAGCGCGATTATCTTCGTCGAATTGTTGCGTAATATATGGAGTTGCAGTATCACTTGTGGCCCATAAGTACTGCTTTGTATCTGTGTTTTTCATCGTGAAAGCTCCGCTTGCGGTCGGGTGCTTCTTGATCTTAAAAAGAGCGTCGTCAGAGTTCTTGTAAACTTTTACGGCACCGGTGCTATTTCGATAGCTCAAATAGGTATCTGACCCCAACACTTTGAATTGCCAGTTCTTGGAATCCGATTCGGCAGGATCTTTCACCAAAGTTGCTTCAAAGACCAACGCTTTACTAATATCACCTTCTTTTTCAACATGGACCCATTCACTTGAGTCCACAGTCATGTACTTGCCCGTAGAAACTGCCTTGATGCAAACTTTAGCGGGAAGCACGGCTACTTCGTCAGCAGCTGACAACTGTTGTATGTGAGCAACGGAAACTGCAATAATCGCAGTACACCAAGCAAACACGCCACGCTTGAATTGCTTATACATCTCTAGATCTCCATTGAATAAGATTGAACTTCTACCCACTTAGACATCAAACCAACTAAAGCAAGCAACTTTTCCAACTTTGGCAACTCCTTTCTTTCAAGTCAAATGCCTTTAGGTACTGTGCGCGACGGAAGAAAACGCTTCTCGCATCGGCTTAACGCTGCAATACGGAATCGTGCTCTACCTATTCGCACGATTTTCTGTAATCAAGGAGATCTTGCCGTCGGCTTCATTCACTTTTATGGCCACGGTCCCCTGCTTTGCTCCTTTGGCCCCCTGAGCCAAGCAAAGTAACTGTACTAAACCGGCATAACCCGGCGCACCTGCGGTCGAATTGGCATGCGTGTGACAGTGTGCTTCGCCAGCCAACACCACGTACTTTTGCTTTCGTCCCGGATCAGAATTTATCTGCTGCGAAGCAAAGTAGTTCATGCGACGCACACGTCCTTCCAGGCCACCCAGGGCGTCGCGACTGGCGTAAATCGTATCCAGCGCCCGAACACGTACTTTTTGCTTCCTGGCGGACTCCAGAATTCCCATCAGTTTCTGGGATTTGATGAACTGTGCCAGAGGCTCAGTCATCGGCTTAGATGACTTGAGAAAGTCATCGATTGACGGTTGATACTCGGTTCGCAGTTGTTCCAGGTAGATTGTGTCGACGCCGCTCGCTTTCAAGGACTGGAGATTGTTGGCGATGAAGTCCTTCGGCCCTTGATCACCGTGATTCTCACCTACTACGATGCCGTCCAGGTTCTGTTGTCCTTTTTCTTTACCAAGCAAAAAACTGCAGATATCGGCATCTTTTTGCGTTTGAATTCCTAACCCAATCAGCTCTAGTTGCGAGCCCATCTTCTTATCGTAATCGGCAAACCGGATTGCTTTAAGCGCGGCAAGTGCAGCGTTATCCAAATCACGAGTCTCATTGATGAACTGATTTACTGCCTCGGGTGTCGCATATGCGATGAGGAAGAGATCTCGCGGTTGCCCGCCCGGATTCTTTTCCTTGATTGAATTTGGAATCCAGTTTGCGGCAGTCAACTTGATCAAGGGATATAGCTCGGTTAGCTGGTTGTAGTTATAGTCCGCTTCGATCCGCAGACTGCGTTCATCGAACCTAAAGCCCGATAGATCCTTGTACGTTTCTTTCGCGGATGCGAGTAGTTGCTTGAAGCTCTTTTCATCTACTTGTCTGCTGGTATCAGCAGCTTTTTGCGCGGCCTTCTTGTCAACGTCTGCTGCTTTGGGCGTCCGCATCAATTCATCTGCAGTGCGTGCCTCCGCCGATGGATAGATCGCAAACTGCGGCGTCACTGGCTTTGCAGCACTGGCGACCTGAGTTGCACTGCATGCTGCGCCAATGACGATTGCTATGCTTACTAAGATTTTCATAGTCTGTGCTCGATTGTTCTAGACGCGGGAGATTTTGGAATCAGACCACGGTACTCTCGCCAGGGGTCTGGTCGTTTGACATGAGTGCCAGGGAATAGTTAAGGATGCACTAGCTTGAAGTATGGAATGACTTTGTTTCCCTGCGCGTCCGTTTTTGGTGTGTTTGCATCTAGAAACTTTCCTTGCTCCCGAACCAAATACCGACCGCCGTAGCCGCGGCTTTCGATTGCAACTTCATCTCCGGCACGTATGATTTCTTTCGTGGCGGGATCGACACCCTTAATGAAGATGTTCCATTCGTATTGCGCTCCAGATCCATTCTCACACCAGTGCGCTGCATCTTGGTTCTCACCCACATAGAGCCAGCGATCTTCTTTCCACCTTGCATTCCAATCGGCGACATCGCTTCCTTGATACCAGAACCAAACGGTATCGCCATTGCGCAGCACGTTATCGGTCTTGCCGTAATCGGTCCGACGGATTTCAACTTTTTGAGGCTTGTTTCCGAGTACAGGAAAGTACCAATCAGTTCCGTTATGTGCATCTGTGACGTAGTCCCCCCCCGATTCCTGAAGATAAATGATCTCACCGTAAGCCTTGTAAGATCTGAGTTGAGCCCGCAGTTCGGCTTTGCGTGCACCGGCCGTTTTGAGGACAGGATTCAGTCTTGTAGCAGCTGCCTTCAGCTCGTTCATTCTTGTCGGAGTGGATGCGAGTTCCCAGATTGGCACCAGCGACCGACTCCCAAAAGCCGCTAGTCCAATATTGGCTGGGACCGTTTCCTTCCAGGCATCAAAAGTGCTGTCGTCGAAATTGGTTTGAGTGACGACTCCTGGTTGTCCCCCATACGACTTGAGTGTAACGTTCGACCGCAACTTCTTTTCGGTTTCGTTTAAGTCTGATTTAACGCTGGCACTTCCCTTAGCTCCCCAGCCACTAGCGACGGCACTGACATCAAATGACTCAGCTTTGTCGGACGAGGTGTTTGTCGCAGACGAACGAAAAGTCACATTGCCGCCGTAATACAAGTCTCGTGCATAATGGGTGCCGTACTTTCTGATGAATTGCTCGGCCGGCATCTGGTCAATGTCCGCACGTACTTCAGGTTTGATTGTTCGCGTTGTCATCGTGACGCGAAACAGAGTCAACGCGCGTTGATCCAGAATGAACGAGCTCTCTGAAGTACTGTTTTCATTGAAGTTAAATTCAGCATTTAGCTCGCCGCTGAACGCTGCTCCTTCGTAACTAGCTCCCGCTTTGGCAGCCAGGCTCTGGGTGAATTGCCGGCTGTCGGAGCCTGAGGTGGTCCCCCCTTCGAAAGCAGGGTCCCGCGTAAAGTCGTAGGCCGATTCTTGCTCGGAACCGTCCTTAGGTATTTCAAAAATTGCTTCCGTGAATGAATCGCGATTGCAATATTTGCCGTTGATGTTGTAGCCGTAACCAAGTTGGGAGCGAATCAGCTGATGCTCTGACGCGGTGGCCGAGGTCTTGTCTTCCTGAGCGAACGCGCCGGGCAAATTGAATAATAAAACTGCCATCCCCACGCTCAAACTGCAAATCCAATCGCTTGAAAGCTTCATAACGCAACCTTTTTCGTGAGAGTTAACAATGACACAAACTGACGTGGTCCCTGCCGCTGCGAGCAGTTCACGTGCTTTCAGTGCCTCCATTCTTAAACCGCGCGAACTGTTCACCGCATTTGCCCATTGAACGGTCTTTTTCCAAGCACCTAACAAATTCCACCAAGAGGACCGAGGGAATGTGCTCTGAGTCATGCTGCGAATCTACAAAAAGCAGTCAATTTGAGTGGATAACACGTGCCTCAGTCCGTTTCCGAGGCGGACGAACCTTTATGGGGACGCCGCAATCAACTCGCAGCGAGCACCCTTTACCTTCCAACTAGCAAGTACAATCCAAACGCGCAACAAAGAAATTCGAAGCGTTGTGAAGGTAGTGTGAAGGGGACTCAAAGGCGGGCTTGGGAACGCAGCATGGATGCCTTTCGGTACCATTGCTGAATAGGCAATTGACTGGCTACGAGGCTTTTCGTAGCTCAAGCTTGCGTTGGGCTTCGCCACAGGTTAGGGTTATGGCAATGCGGCATTCCGGAGCAATTTATTTGAGGGATTGATCAACTATTTCACGATCTGTTGAATTCTTATGCCTGCTGACGAACCCAGCACCTCCACGACCCTCCTTAATTCCATTAAGCAGGGAAACGAAACAGGCTGGTTAGAATTCTGTAGTCTCTACGGCCCGTTGGTCTACAGCTGGGCTAGGCGGGCTGGACTGCAAAATGCAGATGCTGCCGATGTAGCTCAAGAAGTATTTCTCTCTGTGAAAAGTGGCATCGAAGCTTATCGCCGCGACAGGCCTGGCGACAAGCTCCGAGCTTGGCTCTGGACCATTACTCGCAACTGCGTGCGAAAATATTGCAATAGCCAACAATCGGCTGGTCAAGCGACTGGCGGGACAGATGCTCAATTATTTATGGAGAGTTTGACGGATATCTTGGATTCCGAGGAAATGCCGGACGAACAGGCGACCAACACTCGACTAGCTAAGCGGGCGTTGGAAATGATTCGCGTCGAATTCAACGAGAGAACCTGGCAGGCATTTTGGCGAATGTGCGTCGCAGGCCATTCAGCCGCGGAGATCGGAAAGGACTTAGATCTCTCGCAAGCGGCTGTCAGGCAAGCAAAGTACCGCGTTCTTCACCGCCTGCGGGAAGTACTGGAAGAGATGTAAGTGGCTGATTAGCCGCTGCTTATGGCAATCGCAAGTTTGGTTGTTGCGCCCTCGGATTGTACTTGTTAGAAGCCGAACCAGCTCGGCTCGTGCACTAAGTCTCCTATCGCGACAATTCCATGACCAAGGAAGTTACTCTCTCCCAAAGCGTCAGCCTCTCTGTTTTGCTAGAGCGCGCTGACATCGCCCCTCACGAAGTTGACGACACGGTTCGCGAACTTCTTCAGAGTTTGCGTACGCTCAGTGAGCAGATTGCGACTGATGTTGCTCCCGATCAGTTCGAGGAGGAAGAGTCCTGTCGTGCACTCGTTATGAGGATCAAACAGCTCGGACGAGATCCTTCCATTGGATCAGTGTCAAGTCAGTATGGGCAAGAGTCAGACCAACAGCAGGACCTGGGGCGCATTCGCGATTACCAACTTCTTGCCAAAATCGGCGAAGGGGGTATGGGTTCCGTTTACAAAGCGTTGCATACACAGTTGGAAAAGGTGGTCGCGCTGAAGGTACTTCCCACCAACCGGTTGAAAGATCAAAAGGCGGTAGATCGCTTCAAACGTGAAATGCGGGCTGTGGGAAAAATGGACCACCAGCACATCGTGAGCGCATTGGATGGTGGTGAAGAAAATGGACGCCAGTTCTTGGTGATGGAATACGTGCAAGGGACCGACCTGGCTCAACTCGTTGCCAGTCGCGGTCCTTTAAATGTGGCCGATGCTTGCGAGTTGGTCCGTCAGGCCGCACTCGGATTGGAAGAAGCCCACGATTGCGGTATGGTCCACCGCGACATCAAGCCTTCCAACTTGATTTTGGCGCTCCGCAAGCAACAACCTCCCCTGGTGAAGATTCTCGATTTGGGACTGGCACAGCTGAATGAATACAATGAATTGGATGGCGAAGGGCTGACCGCTAGTGGACAAATGATGGGAACGTTGGACTACATGGCACCGGAACAAGCGGGCGATGTTCGCGGCGTTGACATTCGTGCGGATATCTATTCCTTGGGCGCGACCCTTTATAAGTTGCTTACTGGCGAAGCGATTTTCAGTGGCGAGAATTACCAAACGCCACTCCAAAAAGTCACCGCGATGGCGACTCGAGCAGCGCCTCCCATTCAGCAGCGACAAACGGGAATTCCCGATCGCTTGGCAGCAGTCATCCACCGCATGCTGGAAAAAGAAGCGGCTGCGCGCTTTCAAACACCAAAGGAAGTTGTTCAGGCTTTGCAGCCGTACTGCCAAGGAGCCGATTTATCCGCTTTGACGCAAGGGCAGTCATGGGATGCAACTTCCGCCTCCGAAATTGAATTGGCGAGCAAGGGTTCCAGAAAGTCGTTCGCGCTGGAAGAAACCGGAGTTTTTGATAAGGATTTGTCAGAGTCATCCAGGCAAAAGCCCATCGTTGACACCGCTGTCACAGTAGATCTGCCTCCTGCCGCTTCTGCTCAGAGAACCAAGTCAGGCATTCCCTGGCAAGCAAAAATCGCAGCCTTATTGGGCGGCTTGGCAGGCATTGTTTACTTGGGCGTTGTGCTGCTGATACCCAGCAAATATGGCGCGATTCGTGTAGAGATCATGGACCCTTCGATCGAAGTTACCGTGGACGGAAATGAGCGGCTGCATGTGGCCGGCAAGACTGGCAAGTTTTCTGTCGAGGCCGGTCCTCATCAATTGAGCATCACGACCGGAGGAACGACCTTTCAAACTGCCGACTTCACGGTCGACAAAGGAAACGAATTGGCCCTGCGGGTGCAATTGATTGATGGAAGCAAAATCCAGGTCGTGACCGCAGACAATAAGGTGCTGGACGAGCATCAACTGTCAATCAAAGCTCCGCCTGCCAATGGATTTGCGGCTGAAACCTGGCAGCCGACAGATGAACAGCAAGCTTTTCTGAATGGCGTGAGCCAACTGCCAGTCGAAGCACGCAAAGCTGCCGTTGCGAAGAAAATTCAGGAAGTCAGCTTTAATGAGGTGGCTGTATCTTTTGAAACCTTTCCTGAGCTAAAACTCGCTTCTCCTGCCTGCAATCAAATCTGGCCCTTGGTCGGCATCGAAGGGATTGAAACCATCGCCTTTGTAGGTAGCTCGGTGCTTGATTTTCGCCCGCTACAAAAAATGAAGGTTCGCAAAATTCAGCTACAGATTCCTGTCTACAACAGCGAAGTAGACGCCGTGTTGCGGCAAGTCTCGACGTTGCAAACCATCAATGGCAAGCCGGCTGCCAAGTATTTTGCCGAGCGCGAGGCCATTCGCAAGAAGATTGACGACTTTGCGAACAACGCACCTCAGTTGAGCCAAGACTTGGTTATCGCCTGGGTCAATACAATGCTCGACGAACTCAATCCTCCTGCGGGGTCCGTCTCCTTGAAAGCCGTTTCGGCAACGGACCATAACTTGATCGGCTACACGCACGAGACTGATGGCTTTTTTGTGAACGCCCGTATTTGTGGCGGCCTGCATGATTTGTCTCCTCTCCGCGTGTTACCCTTCAGCTCGATCTCACTTTCCGGCACGCAAGTTTTCGATCTTTCGCCACTTCAAGGCTTGCCGCTAAAGGGCTTCGAAATCTCTCATTCGTCGGCGCATGATCTTTCGCCGCTGCGTGGGATGCCTCTTCAGCAAGTTGGGATCGAGAATTGCCTAGTGAGTGATATCAAACCACTTGCGGGCGCATCGTTAACATCGTTTGTCTGTTCCAGATGCCCACTCGCCGATTTGAGTCCCCTGAGTGGCATGCCCTTAACACGCGTGTCCATTTCCGGACTGCCTGTGGCGGACCTAAGTCCTATTGAAGGGATGAAATTGACTTCTTTGGACTGCAGTTCAACTTCTATTACAGATATCTCCGTGCTGGCAGGCATGCCATTGAAAACCTTAGATATTCGACAAGAGCGATCAGAAAAGGAGACGCGAGACTTGAGCGTGCTGAACGGAATGCCGCTGGAGAGTTTGGGCATCGACTACAATCCGCAACAAAGGAAGTTGTTAGAGGGCCTGGAGTTGCAGTTTATCAACGGGATGACCGCGGACGACTTTTGGGTTTCGATTCGCAAAGAACAGGATCGGTTTCATTACAGTGGACTTGCGGAGAATTTGAAATCCAAAAGCGGGCTGATGTTTACGCCCGAAGCAGAGCAGAAAGAGTTTTTCAGCGTAATCGAGAAGTTCCCTCCGCAGGCACAACTGAACGCGATTGTCTCAAAGATCGCGGAACTGGCAAATGAAGGTGCCGAAGCTAGTCGCGGGGCCCTATTTGCCGTGGAGCTAACTCCAGCGGGCGACGCGCCCACCAAATGCATCATAGATGCCTGGTCGGTACATCAAATTTGGCCCTTGGCGGGAATCAAGACCTTGGAGCAGATCGATCTGGTGGGGGCCAGCATCACCGACTTCAGCCCTTTGTCGCAGTTGCCGGTCCGCGAGTTGAACGCCGAGATTGTTCTTTACAACAGGGCCGCCGACAGTGTGCTGCAAGAGATGGCCACATTAGAAACTGTGAACGGACAACCTAAAGAACAATACCTAGCACAACGCGCCGCCATGCGGACCGCCATTGATGATTTTCAGCAAACGGCCAACTCACTGCCTGTTCGAGACATCTTTGCCTGGGTCGCACCGCGTTTACACAAGCTGAATCCAGATTACCGCGATCCAGAATTTATTGCAGGAGGAATTCAACCGGGAGACAGTCGCATTTCTCTGGACAGCGGCCTACTAAAAATTTGGTCGGGAGCTAATCTTCGTGACTTATCTCCACTGCGAGTGCTTCCTTTTGATCAACTGCATCTTATGTCCAACAACAACATCGGCGGGCCAAACATTTACGACCTTTCCTCGCTGAGTGGTTTGCCCCTGAAGAGCATCTCGATCGGTGGTGCGCCGCTTGCTGACTTGCGGCCTTTGACCGGCATGCCTTTAAACAATCTAGAGTTCAATCTAACGGCTGTCAGCGACCTTGCGCCTCTGGAAAACATGAAACTGGAATCTATTCAGTTAGTCAGGACTTTCGTCGCTGACTTTTCTCCGCTGAAGAAGATCAAAAGTCTCAAGCTCATTAACGGAAAGCCGACCGAAGAATTCTGGAAAAAGTAAGTACCTTGTAGCCAAAAAACTGAAACGGGGCTTAAATTCGGTTGGCGATGTGGAATATTGGACACCCATGGTTCAAATTTCGGTTGGACATGCGTGGCCAGACGTGAGAAAGTTTTTTCCGAGCTACGATTTGTGTTGGTTCGTCGGCCTGTTTCCCGATGAGCACGCTATGAAGCGTTTGCCAAAGGGAAATCGAGAAGGAAGAGTTGTCGTCAATCAGGCTACCCCGTCATCGTCTACCGCAACGTGCAATTCGACATATTGGCATGTTTGACGCATCGCGGGTGACCGACATCCTTCAAAATTCTGCTCGTGTTTCGGCTCGTTCGCTTCGAGCACGGTACAATAACCTTCGGCCCTGCTCGATTTGAGCGGGCTGATAACGCCTTTCACCCTACGAACAGGATGCACGCATGCTGAAGCTAACCGTTGAAGGCATCGGAGAATTCGATGTCCCCCCGGGAAAACGGCTCGTCCAGGCGCTTACCGACGAAGCAGGCATCGATCAATTGCACGCTTGTGGTGGCAACGCCCGCTGCACAACCTGTCGGGTTGAGTTCATTGCTGGCGAGCCCGATATGATTTCCGTAGCGGAACGCGACCTTTTGATGGCCCGGAACCTGACGGGGCTTCGTCTCAGTTGCCAAATTGCTTGTGATCAGGACATGACCGTGCGAGCGATTAGCCGTTTGGCAGGGAGCGGCCGCAAAGATGCAGGCTCTGCCACGGCGGCCGAAATTCAGCCACCACCAGTGTGGGTGAAGAAGTAACGCCTAACATTTGCTGAATTGAACGGCTTGGATAAGCACTACTACCGCAAAGCGGCCTGACGGATGAGTCGCTTGAAATTCAGCCGTGGATGTTGGTCGCGTTGGCTGGTGCGCGCTCACTCGGCCTTTGTCCTTACACATTGTTTGCCGGCGCTTGATTCTCAGTTTGGCGCCCACGTCGTCTGGCTTGTACCTTCAAATCCGTTCGTCACTTTATACGATCGCCCGCGCGATTTCATTTTTGCACAGGGCCGTTAAGAGCAGTTCGCAGGTAGCTATTAGATAAGGACGGCAGCTCCTGCTTTCCTCTCAAACGTTTTTGACCTGGCAGCCCATCTCCGCACGGACGAAACACTTAGTTTATCGCCGAAACATCTTACTCGGCAGCAAGACGACTGCGACGGCCACTGAACTCGAACACAAGGCCAGCGTTCCGTACAATCGCGCTGCGAACACCAATCGGGCATAATTGGGATTTACCTCGCCCGGCGGTGCCCACGCCGCCCAAGAATTCGCGACATAAGCCGTGGCAAAGTACGCTGCCGCGGCCAACCGCGCCGGTCGAGCTCCGCGATGGTCGCGATCAGTCATCCGCTGCAAGGCGGCGATCTCTTTTCCGACATTCAATTGCATGAAAATCTCTCCTGGTTTGGGGTTCTCGGAAGCCGTTAACCGTTATGGACACTGAGCACGGTTTTCGACGAAACCTCAAGGCGTAGGAGGCT
>JBGSNR010000123.1:0-16622 GCA_041739545.1 Pirellulaceae bacterium
GGACTTCCTGAACGGGGGACCCACGAAGGTCGCCCGATTTGGAAGGTGGAACGGCAGGGCTACGTCTATCGCTGCACCTGTTTTCTGCGCGACCTGCCTCGTTTGGTCGAACGCCTCTACTACGGTATGTTCCTATCGCGAGCACCTGACTTACGAGCGGTGTTGTTGCCCACGGAGTTGCTTCTGGCCTCCCAGAGTTTGTCGTGGTGGTCGACGGATCGGCAATGTCGGCAAACCTGGTCTGATTTCTGCCGCGGGGAACTCCTGGGACTACCTAGAACCGCAGAGGTCGAAGCCGAGGCTGAAGCAGCCGCCTTAACTGCGCTGCAGGTGAGCGACGATTACATGACCGCCATCGGCTTGCGAAAAGTCGCTTGATCACATGGCTGCTGCTTTACCGGCTACCCTGACGGTGATTGCCATCCGCGAGGGACAAGAGAATGAACTTGGAGCCAAATAATCCGTTCACTGGAGCTGCAATGAGTTTGAACCACGACATGCCCGACTTCTATCTTAAGACCCAGTTTCGTCTTGAATCCGACACCGTTGGCGAGGACTGGCCGTCTGAGTTCGCCATCATCACGGGCTACGCGACCACGGGCAAAACTTGGTCCGATGAGCAGAACCAGGCTGCTGATCGAGAGTTAGAGGCAGAATTACGGAGCCGTTCGGTATGGCTGCGAAGGGTGGAGGGCTGCTCGCCAACTTCGCGGCATGCTGAACCAGGCTGGGCAGTGGCGATCTCCTTCGACCAGGCCTGCGACCTGGGACTGCGGTTCAAGCAGGATGCGATTTACTACGTGAACGGTGACGATCTGTCCGTGAGTTACTGCGACAATCGCCGGCGGCACGTTCCGATCGGCAGCTTCCGAGAGAGACTTCAGACCAAACGAGACACTCACGACGATCGGTAGTTTTCGAGAAGTTCTTTATCCCCATCAAGACTTAGGAGCACACCATGGAGTGGGAGATCGACTACGACGCGCTGTTTAAGCTGCTGGTTCAGCGCAAGAAACTCTCCAAGAAGAAGTACGATGCATACCTTGAAGATGAACACGCTCTAAAAGACGATCTCTCGGCTGGTAAGACTATACTTAAATTTAGTTGGGATGACGGCAGCTACTCAGGTGGACACTGCGTCATCCAGTGGAAGGGACTTTATTTCATCGACGCCTGCGAGATGGGATACACGGGCCCCTTCGAGACTCTCGAGGAAGTCCTGGGGCATGAAGTATTCTCATACCCCATAGAATACCCAGTGTTAAAGAGTGACGTACTGTCGCTCGATCAACTGTTGAGCGTCGCCTGTCGGATCGTCTCCGCAGAGGTAAGTGGCACGGGGATCTATGTCAATGGCACGCGCTATGTGCTGCAAGATGAGGAGCTCGTCCCACGGGATGAGTAACCACGGATTTCAAACGAATGAACTTGCGGGCCGATTTCCCGGCGATCATTCCGGCGGGCTCGCTAGAAGTGAACTGGTTTATGAGCCTACGGATTGCGCTCTAGCGCTTCATTAGCGTCAACGTTGCCTCAAAAGGGTGACG
Organism: Pirellulaceae bacterium; assembly: GCA_041739545.1. GTDB lineage: Bacteria > Planctomycetota > Planctomycetia > Pirellulales > Pirellulaceae > JBGSNR01. The sequence goes on from JBGSNR010000123.1 coordinate 1,548, forward strand.
CTGAAATGCACTGCCCGGTGGCTTGGGCAGAGAAAACGCTCGAAAGCCCCACCTTGCCCCAAGGCCGGCGTCATCGGCGGCGCTGGTGAATGATCCCGTAAGCAGTTGGTAGGAAAAAGCTTTATTTCTGCCGTCGGAGCAGGCATGATGTTGCTTGCTTGAACCATCGCTCACGGACTGGGCCCAACTGGGGAGTCTCGTTCATGGCCGCGCTGCAACTCTCGATTCGCGATCTTCGGCGGCGTTGGAAGCCTAGCAAAGAACGGCTTGGCAGCCACCCAACGGCTATTCGCTTTCACCGGGCCTGTAGCTGGCTGGACCGTGCTGAAAAGCTGGAACAAGTCGATCTCGACCTGGTCCTCGTTAACCAGTGGATCGCCTTCAACGCGTTGTACGGTCAGTGGGATGTCGCCAAGTGCGAGCCACGGCAAGATCGGGATAGCTGGCGGGCGTTTCTTGACTAAAGTGCTGCAACTCGATATGGATGGTTACTTGGGCGAAATGCTCGTCACGCACCAAGCCCTCGTTCTGACACTTGCCGAGGATGAGTATCTGGCCGGATTCTTTTGGAAGGAACCCTCGGCCAAGAATCGTCAGTCCGCCAGGAACTTGAAGCATCGGGTGCGAAGTTGGTACGGCGAGCAGAACTGGACACTCGTGCTCGATCATCTGTTGGAGAAGATTTACCTCCTCCGCTGCCAACTGATCCATGGTGCCGCCACTTATGGCGGTAAGTTGAACCGGGTGGCCTTGAAACGGTCGGTGCAAATGCTCTGGCATTTACTGCCAGCTTGCCTGTTGGTTTACATCGACCATGGTGCGGACCAGGATTGGGGGCTGCTTTGTTACCCGCCGATGCAGAATCCCTTACTGGGGAATACGGACGTTGGGCAGAAGCCGCGGTAGAGCAGTCGCGGCTTTCAGTTAACACCAATGCCTAGTTCGCTCAACAAATATGAGGCTCTGCCATGAGTTCATAGACATGGCCCGTGCGTTTCGGAGAACCGCAGCAGAAGACGGCGGTATTCGATACCGAGACCACTCAGCCTTCGCCTAGCGGCGCAGAAATCAGACTGTGCCCGCTACGCCTTAAAGCGGTAACCCATGTACGGTACGGTCTGCACATAATCCCGAAAGTGCCCCAGTTGCTCCCGCAGGGAGGTGATGTGCTGGGAGACGTCTTCCTCCGAAACGGGGAAACGCGTCGTCGTCACGGCGGCCGCTATGCCGCGCGGAGAGAAGGGGTAGTACGGATTGCTGGCCAGAAACGTGAGAATTCGGAACTCCACGGAACCAAGCTTGAGCGGTACGAGACCAAGCGCAACGAGATAGAACGGGGGCGAATCGTTGGTCTGTTCAAATTGCGCCGATAGGCGGGAGGCATCCCTTGCGAAGTCGGCAATGTCCGCATACTGTCGCGCGATTTCCTCAGCAGGGTTTCCTCGATTACTAATACCCTCATGATACCCACGGGGCTACAACGTGGTCGACTCCAAGCTTGGGGTCGATCCCTACGATCCGGAATAGCGCCCCGGCTACCGATCCTGCGGCGTCGGGCATTAACTGGCTTGGCGGTAAGTTTCGTCACCAATAAATCAGTGCCCCGTACCAGGCTACCTTCATAACAGTGCTCTCTTTGGCGATTTGTCTAACTGCTGAGTTGGCTTGAACTTCTAGAGTTCGAAAACGCAAACTTCAGTAGTCACGGAAGTGCGCAGCCTGGAGAGACTCTCGCAACTGGAATCACGATTTTCAGTTAACGCCAATGGCATACGTCATGCAAACAGGGGTGATTGGCCCGGCAGTGCTACCTGAGCCACTGGTTTCCCGTCGCGAGAGAGGTTCTGATCGACAAGGAAGTAATCTGCGCTTCAGGCGAGTTAATCAGCGGCATGACCGTTATTGTGATCTTGCCTATGAGCGGGATCGCACCGATCCAGTTGCAAAGTGGCAAGACATGCCTGGTGAAGAAGCGTCGGGCCTGTCCCACCTTCTTGCGGCAGACCTTTCACGAGCAGGCTCGTTGTTCCTTGTTGAGTTGCGGCTGGGTTCACGCGTATTGCTAATTACTGAGGGCCCGTGCGTAGACTGCTGTTGAGTTCGTTCATGGGGTGATGGTTACATCAAGTTCTCCTGATGAGGCAAGCGGCAACTGGAAGGGGGGATTTGGAAACCGGTTTACACACCTTTTGAATGGCGTAAGTCTTAAACAATTCACGACTTAGTTGCGAAAGTTCCGAGCTGGCTGTTAACGACTCCTGTGGGGGGTGAAGTATGGGTTGGAACAGGGTGTGAGCGGCATGGAAACGGGTACGATAGACGACGTTTTGCGAGGCCAGACTCGCCCGGTCCCGCCTCCCCGAACAATGCACCTACTGCGCCATTTATCGCCAGTGATTGATGATTTATCAAGTAGCGCTTACGATATTTTTGCGATGAGGCATAAATGAAGCCTCATGCGACTTTTTCGCGTTCTCAGAAGCGTTCCGTCTCCGCTTGTCATGCACGGGAGCCCTTCAGCAGAATCAGCCCCATCTCGGTTTGATGCGTGGCCTACGCGATTTAGACCATCAGAAATGACCACGCGAATTGGTGGCAACGTGGCGGACCAATGCTTCTTGTTGCCCCAGGTTGTTGACTGCGTCAACCAACCTGGGCCACCCTGCGATTTTGCACAGAAGAAAACTCCCCCAACTTTTTCGCTTCCTCAAGAGAGTTCCGTTCTCTCTCGTCACGCACGGGAGCCCTTTTGCAGTGGCAGGCCCATTTCGGCTTTATGTGCAACCTACGCAACTTAGACCATTAGAATTGACCACGCGAATTGGAGGCAACGTGGCGGACCAATGCGTCCTGTTGACCCAGATTGTTGACTGCGTCAACCAACCTGGGCCACCCCGCGGCCACGCTGACGCACGGTCGTATCACAATCCATGGATCAAGTTGCCGCCCAGAGCTTGTCACCACCGGCTTTGATGAACATGTCGAGGAATGCAGACAACGACTCGGCAACTCTATACCACTCGTGTCGAGGATCAATCGGAGGTGCCACCAGTACATTGCCAAAGTCCGGACATGATGGATCGCAGCGAATCACGAGCAGGTCGGAATCACCTAAAAACCTGCCGATTACCAGATCGCCCGAGACGTAGTCTCGAAATCGCCGATCCCGCAGTCTCCCTGTCGCCACTATCGCTGAATTGGGGTCAAGAATTTCAAGACCCCATTGACCATACGACTTATCCTCAAACAGCCTCGCAGTGCGAGCGATCCTCCAAAAGTCAACAAGATCGGACGGGTATGCAGGTATTGACTCAGGGACAACCAATTGAGTTTCGCCCGTTTCAGCAAAAGTGCAATCGAACGCCATATCCGGCATTCCTTCTACGGGAACAGGTTTGGCCAGCCGAGAGCCTTCACGTTTCATCAGATCGATCAGATCGCCGATTGCCATTTCATTATCCTTCAAAGGCCCGTGAATTCTCGCCAGAACTCGTTGAACAACTCTTGATGTGTGTTTCGCTCAACAGGTACGAGATTCCAGAAGTCATTTGTGCCGCCAAATTCACGAGGTTGTATATGGTGGATGTCAAACTTGTCCCAGCCGCCACGAGGAGTGGCGTATCCTCGCCGATGCCACTCGGCGATGAGGGCCGCACGATCCATTTTTGAGTCCCACGCTACTCGCAGGCTCTTGTCTACCGGGCCTTTGATCCCACTAGGGAATTGGATGTGCCTTCCGGTGCGAGGATCAATGACCTTAGGATAGAGATTGAGCTTACCTTGAATCCTCGCAACCAATCCGCTGTTTGAAGCATGTTTTCTTCCCAACCTCTCTAAAACTTCGTCTCTATTTACAAATCCTTCCGTCAACTTGACGATGTAGTCCCAACTCCGATCTCCACTCTCCAAAGCATCTTCCAGCCACTCTTCACCCTTCGGACAAATCGAATGGTTGTGGACGAGGACAGCATTGGGCCCCACCGCGAAATTATGGAACTCTCCAATGGTCAGGTTGGAAACCGGAAATTCCGCTTCATACCGCTGGGTAATTCGTTTGATCGTGAGTTGTCTTCCATCCTTACTTACAATGATATCACCAGCCAGCAGTTCGTGCGAATTAACCCACCGACCGGACAGCGACAAACCCTGGTCTTCAATGTTCGAAAAGCCACTCGGCGTTGCGCGCAGCGAGAGTTCGTGGCCCGAGAGCACCCAGAACGGATGGTTGATCGTGGCTTCAATCTGAGATTCACCAGCTTCCACAACGACGACAGGCCCAGAATAAAGGCTGTCGCTACGGTTGGTGACGGTACGGAGACGCCATTCACCAGTTACAAAATCGAAGGAATGAACTTGCTCTCCAGCCGTGATTTCTCCGATGCGACGAAGTCCGGTCGCCGTAGAAACGAGCGTGTCACGTGCAAAACAGAAATGCTTAAGAAACGCTTGAACGTCTTCCAGGCGTTTGGTCGTACCGGTGACCACGTCGAACGCATTATCAAGTTGACGCGAAAAGTCTCCCAGATTCTCTAGCGCATGCAGAACTTTTGGAATGAGTTTAGGGGCGTGCTTAGTTAGGTACTTATTGAGTTTGGCAGAGATGGTTGCTGCCTTAGCGGAGATGATGACCGGAATGCCGACCCCTGCCACTCCGCTGGTGGCACCGGTAATTGCGCCCCAGGCCGCAGCGATGGCCGCTGTTTCGGCGGCCTCGTAAACGATCATTCCGACTAGATAACCGAGGTTATGGGGCGTCACTTCATCGAGAGTGGAATCAGCCAGTTGAATGGCAATCGACGCAATCGTGTCGATAGCTCCCTGCAGTTCCTCCGAGAGATGGGATCGCAGTTCGGCGACGCGTAACAGATCTCCGTCCAGGATGGCCTTCACCAACTCCTTGCCATCAGCATTCAAGAATGCGTTGAGTTGTTGAAGATAGTCGTTCAACTTGGAATTGAACTTGCCCAAGGCGGCAACCTGTTGCAATCTTGTCCAGCCGTCCGGCGGTTCGGCGAAGGCCCATTCGACGGCTGAATCTCCAAATTCTTGGAGTTTCTGTTGGAGCCACGCCAATTCTGCCTCTTCCCGCGCGATGGGATCCCAACCGGTGACTCCTTGAATTGCTCCTCGCCAATCCATGCCCACGAGGCTGGCAGACCTGATGAAGAGGTACTTCCCCCCTCGCAACACGCCCCCAATAAGACTTGCTGTGTCGACGAAACTATCCGAAAAACCTTCGCGTACTCCCGCGTAATATTGACCAACGACCTGGACAAGATTGGCGTTTTCAAAGCGATCCTGTATTTTTGCCGAGAAGCTCGCAAGAGTAGCTCGCTCTGGAGGACTGGGTGTTGGCGTCGATTCCGGGACAGTGGTACGTGGCGCTTCAGGGCGTGGGGCGGACAATTGCGCCCCATTGGCCATCTCGGTTAGTACGTTGCCCAGGGGCTTTCTGATTTCAGCGAGTAGGTTCAACGGCGGAAGGGGCTCAGGGATGCCGTTAGTCACTGTGACTAACACCGACGGCGATGCGGCTGGCACCGCAGGTGGCGCGACATACAGCGGCTGATAGCTTCCTAGGCTGTTTGGTTCTTTCTGTATCGGAAGATAAATGACCTTCGGCGGAGCTAATCTGGATGGTGAACTACCTTCCACCACGGAGAGGTCCGGGGAGGAACCGTTCGATGTATCACCGCTAGGAGCCGCGACCAGGTTGTAAGCCCCCGCTTGAGGAGCGCGGACCAAAGCATCCTGATAGTCGTCGTTGCGTGTAAAACCCACGTAGAACACGAACGATTCTCGCGTGGCATGCAGTGCCTCTCGCCAACCTCGACTAAATGATTCTTGAGATCGTACCGCGTTGATCTGCGAAGTGGCCACCGCATGTTCCGCTTCGGCTTGAGCAATCGCTGTATGGTACTGTTGCAGTGGGCCGACCGTCGCAGGGGCAACCGGTGTAACCATCGCCGTGGCGTAGCCAGCGTCCGCGGTTGCTTTCGCGGTTTCAAGGGCAGACCAAGGCGAGGGCAAATAGCTATCGACAAATTCGACAGACGTAGCCCAGACGGCGGAAGTGTCCACGTCGTACTGGCCATCTGCGATGGCGAACGCGGCCGTGCGCCCGACGCTCGCAGCACCTTCGGCTGCGGTGTAGGTTAGCTCTGCGGCAGCAACTGCAGCGCGATAGTCGGCTTCCGCAGAGTGCGCGGAGTTTACATTGCCAAACCGATTACTCATCAAACCCATCCGTCGCGCACTATCCGCAGGGACGACGCGCTGGGTGTAGTCGGCGTTGTGCGGCGTGAGCAGTTCTTGGTTGTACGGGCTATTCGCACCATCAGCCCACACTGGCTCGAAGCCCGGGTGGTCTGCCAAAGGTACGATATTACCTGCCACTATGTCGGAATGACGTTCCGTCGTGACTCTCACGAATTCATCGTGGCGAGTTTGAGCGTAGTTCACATAAAAATCCCGCTCGGCATCGGCCTGCTTGTGAACATAGCTGCGCAGTTGAACCGCATTGTTGGTCCGCTCCGCAAAATCGGCATCGGCTTGAGCGAGTGAGTACGTGCTGCCCGCTTGCGCGACGGACGTGGCCCAGGTGATATAGGCCGGGTTCACGGCGGCTTGATAGGCAGTGTCCGCTGTGTTCTTCGCGACGGCGAGAGCCAGGAAGTCGTCCGACGCAGAAACATTCCACCACGTCGCGCGTGCATCGGCCAACTCCGCCTGGAACTCCACCCACGGCAACACGAACTCGATGGACAGCGCGTTCATCGCTGCCGCCCGTTCGCCGTAATCCGCGCCGCGGAAATCGGCGACGGCCGCATACTCCGCCGTCCGCTGCACATTCGCAGCCGCGACTTCTGCGGTCCACACGACCGTTTGAGCCGTGGCATACGCCGCCTGCCGAGTTCGTTCATGGGGCGCGACGTACGCTGTTAGATCCCGATCGATCTGGGCCAGCTCATTTTGATAAGTTTCCTCTGCCGTGGCCTGGTTCTTCTTCCGGTCGCGCGAGCTTTCTGCGGAATCGGTGGACCATTCGACATCGGCCGTTCCGCGATCAGCGGCATATTCGATGTCGGCGGCGGCGCGACCGATGTGGCCGACCGTCGTTGTGCTGCTCGTCAATTGGTGCCCGGACATGATGTAGTCGTATGCCCAGGCCGCATCCGCTTCATCAAACGCCATGCTACGCAAGGTAGCGGCCGCGTTGTCCGCCGCATCAAACGCGGTTTGCGCGGTGACTTGAGCCTCGCGATCGAGATGTTCCTGTTCGTACCAATCGTCCAAATAGTCGAACCAGGCATCGTGCTGATCTTCCTGAGCCTGCTCGAAATACTGTTCCGTGGCGGACTGATAGGCGTGATCGGCGGCGAGGTTGGTCAGGCTTTGTGTGTTGGCGGCGGTGGCTTGAGCGATGGTTTCCGCGGCGGCGGCTTGGGCCATGCTGCTGGCGTAGGCGACGAACGCGGGAGCAATGGCGGCCGTCCACTGGGCTTCGGCCTGATCGAAGGCGACGAACCACCGTTCGAGCGTGGTGGGTTCGTACTCTTCTTGCAGCCAACGGAATTGGACAGCGGTGCTAATCCCGGCGCGGTTCGACAACTCTGCCACGCGATACGTCGCTTCCGCCTGCGCCGCATCGTGAGCAGCGGTGGCGGCGGAGTTGGCCAGCGACGTGGTGAGCGCGAGCTGCGCGGCACCGAGGGCTTGCGCATCGGCAAGGGCTTTGGCACGAGCGGCGGCCGCGGCTGCCGCAGAAGCGGCGAGCGTGGACCCCAGATAGGTTGTTTCGATCCCGCGTTGACCGTCCAGATAGTTGGCTTCGTGGGTGTTGTACGAAGTTACAAACTGGGCTTGAGCGCCGTTCGCACTGGCCGCGTAACTCCCCAGCGCGGTTCCTTGCGTTTGGGCTCGTTCGACTTTCCCCGCCCCAATCGCGGTGGCGTAGTCGGCCTTGGCTTGCTTCAAAGTACCTTCGTGCGTGGTGAAATGCACGTGCTATTCAAGAAAGACAGGATCCAGCTTTTCAGCTTTAGGTACGATCTGTTGAATGACGTCAATCGCTCGCGGTGAGAAATAATACACATACGCCGAATGAGACGTCCACACGATATCGTCACCGTTCCAGTCGCTTTTTCTGAATCGTCGAGGACCGAACAACTTCTTCATCTGGGGCCAACCGCATGTGCAGTAACCCGTGAAGCCGAAGGCATCTGTCGGCCGAACGACCATGTGCCGCAACTCGCACAATGGCGCGAGAACAAAGAGCTGTTGTTTACCTTGCGATTGCACAGGCTTGAACGCGGCACCGGTTAATCCCGCGCGCTCGAAGTGCAGTTTACCCGCCGCGGTCGCGATGCACACCCCTTGGCTACAGTATCCAAAGTCGGAGCTTGCACGCACATTAACTGCAGACACCGTCTTCGGATTGTTATAAAGTTCCGCACCACAGTCGGCACACTTCACACCCTTGACCCAAGCCTGCTTGTCACCAAATTTCGGAATACCACACTCGAACAATGGCACCGATTCAAGCTCTTCGGGAGTGTAAATTGGCTCAGCCCCTCCATAAACAGAAAGTCCTTCCAGGCGTTCTGTATTGAACATTAGTCCCCGTTCTTCAATCATGCGCGTAATTGCTATTAGATCGTCTTCCTTGTAAACATCACAAATGCGATCTCGACGCATGACGCTACCTAGACGTTCGAACTTACCAAATTGGTTTTCGACCTCTTGTACAAATGCGTCTAGACTAAATCCGGTTCGAAGACCGGAAATTGAAATATATTCGCGATACTTCATAGTATTATTCGCCCAAAATAATTAGATCCCAAACCGCACGCCGACCTTCTTGCGTATCGAGCTGTGGAAAGTAGTCCAAGTAGAAATTGGATAATTCGACTCTTATTTGCTCCCTCGTGATCTTACCTCTCACAATCAATTCTTCGATCTTTCCACTATCTGCAGATCGTATGGCAGGCAAATTCTTCTGAAAATGTTCCAGCAACTTTGGGTGCAGTTCGCCTAAATGCTCGATGCCTACGACTCTTACCAGCGGTCCATCCTCTGCTCCGCCCAGCCACTGCGGAAAGAAATGGTGTTCATGAACAGTACGGGCGGCGGCTTCCCCTTCTTTGCCGAGGTATTTAGGTATTTTAGCCGAACGAGCGTTTTCTAGTAGCCGATTAACCCCGGCATCATTCATTAACGGAATTTTTGCGGCCAATGTTTGTGCAGACTGATCGGAAACCCCTCGGCTTCGAAGTCTCAGGTAGGACCGCTGCGCGTTCTCGCTGGTGGCAAATAGGTCTACCGCGCGCCTGACGAGCGCGTCGAGTTCCGCGCTGTCCTTCACAACCTTGCGGGCAAAGAGACCAATTAGCGTATCATTGATGATGCGGTGGGAATCGCTATAGTTGCTGAAAAGGGTTTTCAGCTTATTCAGTATCGGACCGCTGATCGCTACGGAAATCGTTTCATCCCCGGCCTTGAGAATCAGCTTGCCGCCTTCGGTCAACTTGGTCAGCAGCAGCCCGCTGACCAAGGGAAGAGCCGATGCCGCGGCGACGAAGTAGGAGGTTTTGCCCTTTTGCGCATCGTCGAGCGTGATCGCGAGGTCCGCTCCATCGTTGACCAGCGAAATCACGATCTTGCCATTTTCGGCAAGTTCATCCAGAGTTTCGCGAAGCTCTTCCAACTGCAAAGCGCGTTGTTTATGGAACAACGCCCCTTCGACTTGGTCAAATCCGACGTTGCTCGAGGTGCCGATGCTTTCCTCTAGAATTTCCTCCCTGTAGGCATTGGCTAAATCGGACTGCGACCACGCGGCACCTTCGAGCAGCAAATGGCGCAGATACATTGCGGCCACGAGCGGGCTTGACAAATCCTCTTCAATCCAGATTTTCTTGTTGTTCAGATACCAAGCCCAACCGTAATCTCCGACAACGTCCCCGAAGGCAACTTTTCCGCCTCCCTCGAAGTACGCGTCCAGCAATTTGTCTTTCGCAAATAAGGCACGGTAAGCATCAAATACTTCTTGCGCAGTGTAGTTTCCGCCACCCGCGAAGAATTGCGTGAACCATCCTTGTTCGGCCGCATCCTGTGGCTCGTCTTTGGAAGGAGTCGGCGTTGCTTGGGGCGTGCTCGTCACCACGGCTGGCGTGGCAGTGAATTGAAACTTGACCGACTGCGGAGCCTTGAGCAGTGGTAATGATGTTGCGAGGTTTGCTGGACCGTCCAGGGGGTAAATTGCAGGCTGATCGACGTGACGCACAGGACGCATCCCTAGTGATTGTTGCGACCCAAGGTTCCCGATTGCACTACTTCTCAAGGTGTCAGACGCTGAATTTGATTGGTGGACCAATTCTTGCCACTGCATGGCGGCATCTGCGAGTGCTCGCTGGGCTTCCAGTTCTGATAACTGTGCGGAATGTCGATTTTCAGCAATAGCCAGCGCTTTTGAACGTTCCGTTTCGGCCGATGCTATCTCACTGGCGTGAACGGCGTCCGCTTCAGCTTCGATTGCCGCCCGTTCTGACCAGGGACTAGGAGAACTAGTTGCAATACTTGATACTTCATCGGCCCAAGCATTGGCATTTTCTGCGATGAAAGAACCACTGGCAGCGGACAATTCCTCTATTTTCGCAACATGCGCCAAGGAAATAGCTAGGTCATAGGCTGCCTTGGCAGTTCGCAGGGACTGGATGTATTCGATCCTCGCGGAGCCTTGCGCATTGAGCTTGTCGGTCCGGCCGTCCAGAATTTCAAGTCGTCGTAAACTGTCGGCAGGGACCACTCGCTGCGTGTAGTCAGCGTTGTGCGGAACTAGTAGCGCTTGATTGAAAGGGCTGTTCCCCGTGGTCGTCCAGGCGGGCACGAACGGTTCATACGCGTACGGTGTGAAATTGCCGGCTAACGCCTCTGCGTGGTGCGCGGTCGTGATGCGGATGAATTCGTCTTGACGTGTTTCAGAATTATTGACCTGCCAGTCACGCTCCGCATCAGCCTGAACATCGACATACGCCTTAAGTGCTTGCGCACTGGCAGTGCGTTGAGCGAACGCTGCCTCGGCGTCGGCAGTTGCGAAAATAGCGTCTGCCTCTGCGACCGCAGTCGACCAGGCCAAGTAGGTATCATTTTTTGCTGTTTGATACGCGGAGTTTAAGTTGCTTTCGGTGACTGCGAGCTCAAGCCACGACTCGGATGCAGACTCCTCCCACCATTGTGCACGGCTGTCGGCAACTTCCGCCTGGAATGCAACCCAGGGTAGTGTATATTCAATTCCCAAGTCATTTAGAGACGTCGACCGCTCGGTATAAGCCGATAGCCGGAACGTGGACAGCGCCGCGTAGTCCGACGTACGCCTCGCATTCGACGCGGTCAAGTCAGCGGACCATTTCGCTGTTTGCGAACTGGCCAATGCCATTTGACGCGTTTGTTCGAAAGGCGCAAGATCCTCAAGGAGCTTACGTTCAATCTCGACAGCTCTCAGTTCATAATCGCGCAGTTCGCTTGCTAGGGCCTTCTTGCGTATGCGAGATGCCTCCGCGGTGCTGGTCGACGACGCGACATCTGCCGCACCATAGGTTGTGGCGAAGATAACCTCCGCTGCAGCCCGCCCCGCATAGTTTGTACTGAGATAGCCATTATCGCCCGGCAGGTGTGTTTCGATGTAGTCGACCATCTGTGCAGAATCTGCCTGCTCGTAGGCAATTGCTCTGGCGGTCGCGGCCCCCGTGATAGCTGCATCAAAATCCGTCTGTGCTGTCGCGCGTGCAATGTTGTCGCTATGCTGCGCACCAAACCAGTCGTCCAGATAGTCGAACCAAGCAGTCAAATTGTCCTCTTCCGCCACAGAAGCAAAGCCTTCGGTTGCTGCGAGAAACGATTCGTCTGCCGCGATCTTAGCGAGACTTTGGTTGTAGGCCGCCTCAAACGCAGCAATTGCTTCATCTGCCGCAGCTTGCGCCGTAGATGTTACGTACGCGACAAATGCCGGTGCAATCGCGACGCTCCACTGCGATTCTTCGCGTTCGAGAGAAAGCATCCAGCGATCTAGCAAGGAAGGAACGACATTCTGCTGCTCCCATTCCATCAATTGGGCGGCCGCCAATGCCGCACGACCAGCAAACTCTGCCGATCTAAGCGTTGCCTCCGCTTGCGCAGTTTGCGCCGCGGCAGTAGCAGCAGAATTGCTTAACGATGCGGTGAGCGTGACTTGCGCCGCGCCAATTGCTCGAGCAGTCGCAGCAGCCGTGGCAAAGGCAGAACCCGCGGGCGTTGTTGCGATATAGGCCATTTCGATTTGTCGGCGACCAGACAGGTGCGCAACTTCAGCAGAACTAAAACTGTTGACGAAAGCGAAGTGCGCAGCGTTCACGGTGCTTGCATACGTTTCCTTCGCCCCCCCTTGCGTTTGAGCCCGTTCGACTTTTCCCGCACCAATCGCGGTGGCGTAGTCGGCCTTGGCTTGCTTCAAGGAGTTGTCGTGCTTGGTGTTGGCTTCGGCTTTGGCGGCAGTGTAGGTGGCTTCGATCTGCAGATAGGTTTGCGTGCGGGCGGGTTCTTCATCCCAATAATGTTCGCGCGAATCGTGGTCGTAGGTGACCTTTGCCGCTTGCAGTTCGTTCCAATACAAGGCTTCGGCAGCGGCCACGGTGTTGTCGTACGCTTGCTGCGCGAGAGCGACCTGCAGATCGAGCTGCGTTTCCGCAACGACGCCCGTTTTGGCTGCCAGGCTGGCTGCGGTGGCGGTCGATTTTTGAATCGTGGCTTCGGCCGCGGAAAGGTTATCGCTGAAGTCTTTATCGAGTTCGGCCAGATCGGTAGTACGCGCTAGCCCTGCTGCATCGCCGCCGGTGGGAGTCTCGGCCGCGCGTTGTTGCCCAAAATGATTGGTCAGGGTTTGTTCGTAGGTGTTTCTGGCGGCAGCATCGCGCTCAGCCTGAGACTTATCCCCCGCAGCGACGTTTCGCAGAAAACCATCCCACGCGGCAGCCGGTCCGGACGGAATCGGCGTGTTGGCGAGCCTGGTTTGATGGGTGGTGAATTCGCCCACTTCGTACCTGCCGCGCGCCGCAGTAAGCTCCTGCCGCTGCGCATCGCCGGTGGTTCCTTGCGCATCGCTATAGGTATCGTCCGGCGTGGCGAGGCCTTGAGATAACTGATCGGAGGTCTCCGCTTGGTCAGTGATGTAGGTTTTTTCTGCTGCCGTGAGACCATCGAGCATGGCTTTCGCTGCATCTGCTTCTGTTTCCGACAAGCCATCGGAAGCATCTTTGAGCGCTACCGCGAGCAGGTCCGCTTTGATCTTGGCCGTTTGGGCGAGCGTGACGTGAGCGGTGCCAAGTTGCTGATTCCAGGCAATATAGGCCAGGCCGAGCGAATTGATCCAAGTGGATTGAGCCGCATCCTGCGCATCGGCATGGTCGTCTTGAAACCCGCGGTCGATGCGACCTTGGGGATCGGACCAGGCTTCCAACGCCGTGTCAAAAGAACCAGCCGGGACGGTATGTCGAGCTTCCTGCTGTTGCACAACGGCTGGCGGCGGAGTTTCATCCCCTTCGACGACATTGATGTAGTAAGAAAGCGCCCGATCGCTGCGTGCGACGTCCCACAGGTATTCGGCCGCTGCCCGACCATCCGTGAGCGTTTTATAAGCCGTCGCGCGGGCGGTGTGGTAGGTGATGTTCGCGGCCACCACTTCCATATCGTGGGTCGCAACGGCTGCGTTCAAGGCTTGGGCATAGGTTTTGCGGGCCAGGGCAACTTCTTCTGCATAGGCCAGAAGTGCTGCAGCGAGCGAAGCGGTTTCTTCATCGAGCTGAGTGGTTACTTCGTCCGCCAGATTCTTGTCCTGCGCGGCTCCTGCGGCGGCAGCGGAAGATGCGAGGGGAGTGACGGCAGCGACATGGGTATTGGTCGCGGTGGTGGATTGGGTGACACGTTCAACTTCCAGCTGCGCGAGATCGGTTTGCAGCGTGCCCCAAGGAGTGACATGTCCTTCCGCCCAGGTGGCAACAGCGGCCTGGAACAGACTGGCTGTCCCAGAGGAGAAGATTCCCCAGGCCGCGGTCTCGGCGATGGTGCGCGTAGCGGCGAGTTGGAGATCTGCCTCGATGGCGGTTTTCTCGTGCGTGGAAAGTTCTTGTGCCGCATCCTTGTCCGCACCGCTGACCGCAATCACATAGTCGACGTACGCCTGGGCATAATCCTTCGCCAACGTTTCGGCATGAGTGGCAGCTTTGTTGAGGAAAGCCTGGTACTTGGGAATCGTGGCCGTGTGGTAGGTTTCCTCGGCAGCGAGCGCGGCGAGATCATAGGTTTTTCGGGCCAGCCCATTGGCCGTTTTCAGGTTGAAATCCGCTTCGAAGCGAGCATCCGCAGCGAGTTTTGCATAGGGCTTACCGTTAAGCACCGCCTCGCGCATGGAGTAGTAGCCATCGGTGAAACCACTTTCGTCTTGCGGCGTGGAGGGATCGTCCAGAACGGTCAAAGGACTGCGCAGACGGAGCGCGTTGTCGCGAAGCAGGACCGCATATTCAACGGTCCTCTCCGCTCCCGACCAATAGTTCGCCTCAGCGACGGCTACACCCCGCGTCTTGGTATTGGTGGACTTGGTATCGAGATAGGATTTCCAAGCCTGGCTGTCGGCCAGATCGCGAATCTGTTGCTGCTCATTCGCATCGGCACGATAGATGGCAAGTTCCGCGACGTCGGCCTTGGCCCGAACATTCACCAGATCGGCCGCGGCCAGTTCCAGAATCTCACGCTGATTGATGACGGTTAACGCGGCTGTCTTAGCGGCGGAATGATCGGACGTAGCCTGAGTGAGCAAGTGGGGCAGGAGCTGGCTTACGTAGTCGTATTCCTGATCCACCAATTCCTTCTGGTACGTTGACCAGAGGTTTTCGATAAAGCTGCTCCAGGCTCCGATCGTCGATTGGGCAGCGGAAGCTTTTTGTTGCCAGCGGATAGCATCGGCCTGGGTGATGGCATTCGCGAGAGTCTCGGCAGCCGCGGCCAGTGCCCGATCCCGAACGGCGGCGGCTGCGGACAGCGCCCGCG
>JBGSNR010000044.1:0-34508 GCA_041739545.1 Pirellulaceae bacterium
ACCGATATACCAAGAGCTGTTTGTCATCGTCGAGCCGTACGCCACACTCTCGTTGAGCGAGGCTATCTCGACATTACCCGGAGGACCATTCCTCAACCACTTCCAACCGTAAAGTGCGCAGGGAATACGTGAGGAGCACAAAACCGGCCGCAGCGTATCTCGTGCCCTCCGCTGGTGCCTAAAGCCGTCATCGTCATCCGCTGACGACTTTTGTCCTGTGCGCTTCGCATTACTCGCTCCCTAGATTTGTGCGAACGTAGCTTGCAATAGAAGCACCAAACCGCTTGATGCTTTGGGCACGTGCCATGGTCGTGCTTCCAGATGTTGGCTAGCCGACGAGGTGACATGCCTTAGTGGACTAGGCATTTGCGCGCTAAAAAGAATTGGCCGCTCGACCGCTATTCCGGGCGGCGAGGCAGTCGGCGGGCGACGGCACTGATTGCCGTCGGCGATTGCTCTTTGGGGCGATAGATGGAGCGCCGTGCTGAATTCTCTTCATCGCGCGACTGGGCAAATCCAGAGAGAGCAATGTACATCGCGTGCAGTACGCGGCCGATTCCTCGTTGGGACAGCGGAGAATCGAGCCAGTCACCGAGAATCTGTCTTCCGGTCGGCGTACAGATCAGGTCGGATGCAGCCGGATGCAACCCAAAGATATGGCCATGAAAGGGACGAAACTGAAAACTTCGAGAGCGGTAACCGTGCTCCAAATGCCACAAGGTCGAGAATAAAGAGGTCTGGCTGGAGATTGGTGGCTGCTGACGTTCGAGAACATACTTGATTGCGAGCCAAGTCACCGAGTAGCACCGATGAAAGGCAGCGCGGGCTTCGTATGAAAGTACATCGAGTGCCGTTTTTTCCGCTGGCAAATGGCCACGGCGGCCGAACTGGCGACCGAACCGCTCCCAGTTTAGTTGAAGTTGTTCCATTGCATGCTGCCGGTCGCGCAGCAATTCAGCGCTGGGACCGCTCAGCAATTCTTCACTTAGTCGCCGGACGATCGTTCGGTCGGCGCGTAAGTCCGGGCTGCGAAGCATGCGCAGCGCTGCAGCCTCAAATTCCTCAGACTGCATTGTGTTCTCTTGCGTTGCCCTCAACATCAAGTCCAGATCTTTTGTCCGCTCCCGCGAACGTGCTGGGCGACCGGCCACGCGTGCATCCGCAAAGACTCGGCGTGAACCGTTGGACCGCACGTTTGGGAGCAATGACGCTAGCAAGAACGTCTGGCGTGTATCGTGATCTGCCAGCGCCCCTTGTTCCCTGCAAACTTCCCAATAGATGTTGACGATCTGGGTATGCAGGTACGACGGACGGTTACGCTGACCGTACAGCAAGCGGTTATCGAGCCAGTAGTGGTCGACTTCGTGGCGGCCCAGTTTCAGGGACTTGTGGCAGAGGGGGATCTCGACCGATACACTCCCAGCCATGAACTTCAATGGCACCGAATCCATTATCTACCTCCATGTAGAGCAGACGGGAATTGTACCCCAGCCGCCGGGAAAGCGGAAATGAATTTTGTTCTCCGGAAACTCGCGCGCAAATGCCTAGCGGTTGAATTCTTCATCCCTGCGACCAACTGGCATCCATGTCGACGCTCAATTCCGCCCCCCCTAAATCCTGGGCAGCACGCTACCGTGAACGTCATCAGCTCACAAGGATCACCGGTTCAACGCTAGGGGTGACACTTCCGAAGCGAGTGCGGATCTATAGGCGGCGCGAGCACTTCGTGCTGCAGTGGTGGGATCGTGTTCAACGGCGGACGCTCAATGAACGTGTCGACGGAGACTTAGTCGAGGCTATCGGGAAAGCGCGAACCATTTCAGAGCGGTTGGCCGCGTTTAATACCTCTGGTGCTTCGAAACGGATAACGCTCCTAGACGTTATCGACAAGTTCTCCATCGATCTTACTGAGCGTGCCGATGCTGGTGAAATCGCTCCAGGGACTCCCAGGAGGTATTTATCGGCGCTCCACCACCTGCGTGAATTCGTAGTGCAGCCTTTAATTCAAAGGGACTTTCGCCTGGCGAGCCGTGTCAATCGAAAATTCCGCCTACTGTTTGCAGCCTTTCTTCAGCGTCCGACGACGAAACGAAAGAGGAATATCGATTCCCAGTTCATTTTTGATACGTGTCGTGCCCTGTTTGAATGGGCTGCAGACTGCCAACGTGGAAACTTGATTGGCGAGGGATTTTCTAATCCGTTTTGTGACCGTCATGGCGGCGCGACCGCGGTACGCCCGATGGCGCTGGGAGAACCCGACGTCACCGTCGACATGGCTTGCGAGTATTTGGCCAGGTGCGACTTCTTTCAACTCCGACTGTTCGCAACCATCCTTCTGTGCGGATTGCGACCGTCCGAAATTACATACTTGATGAGCGAGAACAGGGATACCTGCTGGTTGCAGGTCGAATGCCTACCCGAGATCAGCTACTTCTCCAAAGGACGGCGCGACAAACGCTTCCCCTGCGTGGAACCTCTCGACGGTTTGTTAGGTTCGAGTCCACACGGCCTGCTCTTTACCCGCCGTGGGCATGAGTCGACGCTTCCTTTGCAAGGACTGGCCAAGGAGTTCGCCTACCGACTAACCAAACTCCAGTCTCCATCAGCCGCGAAGAGAGAACAGGTTCGCGACCAACTGCTACGCGAACAAGGGTGTTTAGACTACGACCGCATCGAGGGCGAGTTCCATTCGGTCGCGGCAAAACTCAATTGGCCGAGATCGGCGACCATCAAGGACTTTCGACACCTGTTTTGTACGTGCCTGGAGAATGCGGGAATGCCGGAATACTACCGGAGGTTCCTGATGGGGCAATCACCAGGGCGCGCAGCGATTGTCGGCTACACCCACTTGAACAAGCTCCGGGAGCACTATGTGGCAGCGCTCCGTTCTGAACTTTCCCCGATTGTTGCAACAATCGAGGAAAGGTTGAAATCATTGGACGGAGCGTCGGCTTGCCGACGCTCCGTCGCTCCGAGAACTAGCTTGCTGTCCGCGAATCAAGCCATCGAATGATCGCCTCCACGATAGGAAGACTGACAACCGCCGATTCCAACTGCCGTCGCTTGGTCTCTGGGCGAGTATGCGTGTAAATGGTAGTAGTCCCAAGACCGCGCTGCAGGCCGACGTTTGTCGGTGCATGTCCCATAAGCTCATTCCGAATCAGCGGGTCGACGTTGGCATCCTGGAGGATCGTGGCAAACGTATGCCTTGTCGTCTTCGGAGCCGTGATTTCTTCGAAGCCGGCCTTCTTGGTCGCTCGCATGAACTCGACACGGATCCAGTCTTCCTTCAGGGCGCCTAGATCGCGCCAAATGGTCGACGCAGCTTTACTGCGGCGAACACGGTCGAGTTCATTTTCGGCACAGCTTTCTTTGGCACGTCTAACCAACTCCAACTCCAAATTTCGGACCGGCATCTTTGCCAAGGGAGAATGGTAACCTGACTCACAACGTCTCTGACGGAAAAGCGAACCTGTTCGTCGCCCCCCGACCACGTAGGTCAGCAGCCGCACGAGGACAGGGACCAGGGGGATGTCTCGCTCGTTGCGCGTCTTGATTTGCCATCCCAGAGCCGGCTTGTTGCGCACGTACAGCCAGGCTTGAGGCAAGTCTAAGTCATTCGGAAGAATCAGGTGGACAAGTTCGCCAGGACGGAGCCCGGTAAGTAGACATGTCGCGAAGATGGGAAACTGCCAGTCGTCACAAGCGGCAAGGAGCGCGCACTGCTGTTCGTCGGTGAACGCGATGGTTGGCGTTGCATCTTCAATGGGCAATCGCGAGACCTCGATCGTTCGAAATGGATTTTCGACGTAAGGGGGTAGGTGACGATGTCTTTGGGCATAATTCATGAGGGATGAACACGTTTCCAAAACGAAGCGCACGCCGGCGTCGCGTAAATGGCGCCTGGCAGCGTGTGCATGTCCGTTGGGAGCGACTCGCTTGGAGCGCAAATGCCGAACAAATTCCTCGGCATGGAACGGCCGAAAGTCAGACACTCGCTTCAGAGGTCGCACTTCCGCCAAGAATTCAAGCAAATGCTGGGTAGCCGTCCGATAGCGGCCGACGGTTGCCAGCGAAGACCGTCGAATGTGTTCGTGGTGGTCGAGCCACCGTTGCCTCAGCTCGGGGAAACCGATGGGTTCAAATCCCAATGCGCTCGGTGCTCCAATTGCGAGCTGAGCATTGACTTCAGCAGCGAGCTGTTTAGCCTCCTCTTTGTCGGTGCTGACCCGGGGCTGCCTCCGTCTTCCCTGCTCGGAGTATGACAGATACCAAACACGGCCGCGGAGGTAGGCGCGCACGCGGCCTACCCGAAATGACTTCTGAGGCATGGACCAGACCTTTATCAGAGAACATTTCCGCTGCAAACTGCTACAAAAACCGCTACAAACGGAACGTTCTCGGCCCAGCCAAGAAACGCAAACGCCCGCGTGACAAGGACTTATGTCACGCGGGCAGTCAGTGAAGCGGAGAGGACAGGATTCGAACCTGCGGTACAGTTTGACCCGTACACCGGTTTAGCAAACCAGCGCTTTCGGCCACTCAGCCACCTCTCCGGGATGTGAGTGATATTACTAGTTTTATCGCAAGTTCGACTCGCCGCAAGGTTGGATTGGGTTGGCAAGCGAAACGTTCGCGCCAGTCAGCCGAAATTAAGCAAAAAATACGGGGCCTGAGCCACGATTTGCCGGCTCCAGCGTCTTCAGTCTCGAAAATTAGTCCGCACGTGCCGTGAACCTGGGACCGCAATCTTCAAACAGTTCGAGAAGCCGAGTGTCTTTCTGTACACCGGATCCATCTTTAATGCGCCCAGCAGAAGCCAATGGCTGTCGGCAGTGCTTACCCGGGATCGGCAGGGTGATATAAGGCACGACTGCGTGGTTTCGCGACCGGTCAATAAAGTACGACTTTCAACGTATAATGCTCCCGCGTTTTCACATCACGATCGTCCGTCCCCCCGCAAGCAATTTCATGACTTACAAAACCTTGTTCATTAACGCGGTAGCGTTGATGTTGGTCTGGTCCGCGAGTGCTCCGCTTTGCGCACAAGAGTTGAAGGCCAGGGGAGCCGACTTTTCGATCCCTGCGAATGATGACGGGCTCCCGGGTGCCGGGCCCATTCGAAGGTACGACTGGTTCCAGAATTTGTGGAAAGAAAAACGGACCGGTTGGGCGGGGCAAGTGCAGCAGGATCAGAAGGCGGTTGTGTTTCTGGGGGATTCCATCACCCAAGGCTGGGGAGAATCTCTCAACACGGCGTTCGACAAGATGCAGGTGGCCAATCGCGGGATCAGCGGCGATACGACCCGCGGCATGCTCATTCGACTGAAGCAAGATGTACTGTCGCTCAATCCGCGCGCGGTTGTTTTGTTGATGGGGACAAATGATCTCGAAGAAAAGGCGGAACCCGAGACGATTGCCACCAATCTGAAATTGATTGTCGCCGAGTTGAAAAAGCACGATGCTGCGATGCCTATCATCCTCTGCAAGGTTTTTCCCAGTTCGGAGACGAAGAGTCGGCCAGCCGAGAAGATCAAGAAGATCAACGAACTTTTTGCCGCGACGGTCAAAGGGGATCCGCAAGTGATCGTGATGGATACCTGGCTCTTGTTCGCCGACAAAGAAGGGAATGCGAAGAAGGAAGAATTTCCGGACCTGCTGCATCCCAATGCTGCCGGCTACGCGAAGTGGGCTGCTGCGCTGCGTCCGATTTTTGCAACGCTTGGCTTTTTGGAAACCGAGCCTGATCCGTTCCAAGTGGAAGATGGTTTTGTCAGCATCTTCAACGGCAAGGATCTCACCGGCTGGGGATTCAGAGCGACGAAGAGTTCGCAGAGTAAATCCGTTAGCTTCGACGGCAAATCAGCCAGCGAAGATGGCAGATACGTTGCGATCAACGGACGATTGGTGGTTACGACCCCTGCCGAGGGGCGGCGGATTCAGCAACTGTGGACCACGCGTGAATTTCCCAAGGACTTCACCCTCAAATTGGAGTTTCGCGCGACCCCCAATGCCGATAGTGGTGTGTTCATTCGCGAACCGCAGCTGCAATGCCGAGATTATCTGCTTGCCGGGCCCTACACGGAATTGAAGAAGTATCTGCCGCAAGAATGGAACGAGTTGGAGATCACAGTCCGCGGAACAACCGCCCACTGCACTTGCAACGGCGAAGTTCTCAACGAAGCTCTGGCTGTTCCAGCCACCGGAGGCATCGGGCTGGAAGGAGACCGGGGACAAATGGAGTACCGGCGGATTCGGATCAAAGAACTACCTTAGTTTCGGCAGACGCCAGAAAACTCACTGGCGGAATTTGCCCGTGCGGATCTTCACCGAGCATTGCCAAGGTTGAATCAGTCAGGCGACAAGAAGGAATGCAGCATTACCGGTAACGCTCACTTTCAGCAGCTGATGAACTGGCTCAATTTGGAGTCGGAAGCAGAAAAGGAACAGATCGACCAGCGGCGGCGGCGCGGATCGAAGGCCGACGCTGAGAAGTCCGGCGAGACACTGCTCGATTTGGTCATTACCAACCACGAATCAGGGCTCGGCGGTCAAACGCTCGTGACCTTGGTCAAAAGAAATCGGACGCTGCGGCTCCCCTGGAATCGTTTGCGTGTGGGAACCCCGGTGGTCCTTTCTGCCGAGGATGACAGTGGTGAGTCTCAACAAGGCGTGGTGAGTGCCCAACGCCGCGATTCAATCGAGGTTTCGGTCGAGGAGTGGCCTGAAGGGGATCAGTTCCGCCTTGATCTTTCGCCCGATGAAGTGACTCGCAGACGTCAGGCAGCCGCCTTGCGAACGATCGCTCAAGCGAGCGGCCGGATTGGTGCCCTGCGACAAGTGCTGCTCGCGGAGCGCGAACCTCGATTTTTACCACTGCCCGATTGCCGATTCACGGCAGCGCTCAATCCATCGCAACAAGACGCCGTGCGTTTCGCTTTGTCCGCTCAGGATTTGGCGATCATTCATGGACCGCCCGGAACCGGCAAGACGACCACGGTCGTCGAGTTGATCTGTCAGGCAATGGATCGGGGACAAAAAGTGCTTGCTTGTGCACCTAGCAATACTGCGGTCGACAATTTGCTGGAGCGACTCGCTTTGGCCGGCAGGAAAGTCGTTCGCCTCGGGCATCCGGCTCGTGTGGAGGAGCATTTACAGGAGTACACGCTCGATGTTCAAGCAGCCCGCCAGCCAGAAATGCTCATCGTGCGAGATATCCTTAAAGAAGCCGAGGGGTTGTATCGCAAGATGGGTCGTTACACGCGATCCAAGCCAGCGCCGGGAGCGAGGCAGGAGATGCGACGCGAAGCCAAACGGCTTAAAGCCGAAGCGAGAATGTTGGAACAGCAGGCAGTGAATTATGTGCTCGATCAGGCTGAAGTTGTCTGCGCGACAACTACGTTCAACGAAGAGCTACTCGGTGATCGGCGATTCGGACTGGCGGTGGTCGACGAAGCTTGTCAATGCACCGAACCAGGTTCTTGGATCCCTGTGCTGCGGGCTGATCGCATCGTGCTCGCAGGGGACCATTGTCAATTGCCCCCAACGGTCCTTTCCGCCCAGGCTGCGCGCGAAGGGTTCCGCACCAGTCTCCTCGAGCGACTCGTGAAGCAATACGGAACCGCCGTAACCAAGCGGCTCGAAGTCCAATATCGGATGCACTCTCACATCATGCAGTTTTCGTCAGAGCAGTTTTACGATGGTTCTTTAGCAGCCCACGAAAGTGTTGCCTCGCACCTGCTGCACGATTTGCCTGCGGTCCGTCCCTCGCTGCTCACGGCTGAACCCATTTCATTTTTTGATACCGCTGGGGCGGACTGGAGTGAAGAGCTTGAGCCAGATGGCGAGAGCAAACGCAACCCGCAAGAAGGAGCCTTTGTGCTCCGAAAGGTGCAGCAGTTGCAAGCGGCCGGCCTGAGCCCAAGCGACCTGGCGATTATCGCCCCCTATGCGGCACAGGTGCGTTGGCTCCGCGAGCATTGGGAGGGGGACGACCTGGAAATTGATACCGTCGACGGTTTTCAGGGACGCGAGAAAGAAGCCATCCTGATTTCCTGCGTCCGTTCCAACCCTCAGGGAGAAATCGGCTTCCTGGGAGATACGCGGCGGATGAATGTCGCGTTGACCAGGGCTCGCCGCAAGCTGATTGTTGTGGGAGACAGCTCAACTCTCGGCAGCCACGATTTTTATGCAGCGCTGCTTACCTACTTCGAATCGATCGGTGCCTATCGAAGCATTTGGGAGGAGGAACCCATCGATTAGCAACCCGATGTGGTTCGCGAAGGCTTGCAATGGGGGGCTGGTTGTCCTAAACTTTGAGGCAGTTGGGTTCAGTGTGGTCGGTAGGATTGTGTTGTCCGTGTCCAAATCGAGCATTTGGAACCGAAGCATGGAGGTTTGAGCCCTCTTGGGCGTCAGGTTCTTGCCATTCAGGGACTTTTTAACCATGTCCCCTGTTGCTCCTGTCGATCGATCCGGCGGAGCCTCTCGCCTCTTGTGCGACAGCCTGTTAAGAGAATTTTGCCCCCAGTACGGCTGCCGCGATGCCTTTGATTTCTGTCAACAATCTAACCGTCGGCTTTCGTGGGCCCCCCCTGCTGGACGGCGTCTCCTGCCGTATCGAGCCGGGGCAGCGGATCGGCCTGTTGGGTCGCAATGGCGCGGGAAAAACGACCTTCATGCGAATCCTTTCCGGCACAGCTGAACCTGATGCAGGGGAAGTGGTGCTGGCACCGGGAACTCGAATTTCTCTATTGCCGCAGGAAGTACCCGAAGACTTGGTGGGGCGTGTCGATGAAATCGTTGCCAGCGGTTTGCCGTCGGCGGCCGACGATCACGAGCCTTCCTGGAAAAGGATTCAGCGGCAAGAACAACTGCTCGACCTGATGAAACTCCCTGTCGAGGAGCGGTTCGAATCCCTCTCCTCAGGAATGAAGCGTCGCGTCCTCTTGGCGCGGGCGCTGGTTTCCGGCCCCGATGTCTTGCTCCTCGACGAGCCGACGAACCATCTCGATGTCGAAGCGATCACTTGGCTGGAAGAGTTTCTCGTCCGCTGGAAGGCGACGCTAATCTTCGTCACGCACGATCGAATGTTTTTGCGCAAGCTGGCCACGCGGATTCTGGAAATTGATCGCGGCAAACTCTTTGACTGGACCTGCGATTACGACACATTCTTATCGCGTAAAGAACAAGCCCTTGCCGCGGAAGAGAAGCAGAACGCGCTATTTGATAAAAAACTTGCCTTGGAAGAAGTTTGGATTCGTACGGGAGTTAAAGCTCGTCGCACTCGCAACGAAGGGCGCGTGCGAGCACTGGAAGAACTGCGACGCGTGCGCAGCCAGCGTCGGGAAAAAGAATCCAAAGTGCAGATGACGATTCAAGAAGGTGGTCGCAGCGGCGTGCTGGTGGCCGATGTGGAGAATGTCACCTTTCGCTACAGCGACCGTCCCATTGTGAGCGAGTTTTCCACGACAGTTTTTCGTGGCGACAAGATCGGGATTATTGGTCGCAACGGTGCAGGGAAGACAACTCTCTTGCGGCTGCTGCTTGGTCAACTTCCGCCTCAACAAGGAACCGTGCGTCTCGGCACGAACTTGCAGATCGCCTATTTCGATCAACTTCGCCGACAACTGCGCGATGAAGAGTCGGTACAGCAGAATGTGGGGGATGGGTACGACAACATCGATGTCGGTGGCCGATCGCGGCATATTATCGGCTACTTGCAAGACTTCTTGTTCAGCCCCGATCGAGCCCGCACGCCGGTGAAGTTTCTTTCCGGCGGCGAACGCAATCGAGTGCTGCTGGCGAAGCTCTTTTCTAAGCCCGCGAATATCATCGTCCTCGACGAACCGACGAACGACCTGGATGCCGAGACGCTAGAACTGCTGGAAGAATTGCTCGTTCAGTTCAGCGGCACGGTACTACTGGTAAGCCACGATCGTGAATTTTTGAACAACGTGGTCACTAGCACGATTGTCTTCGAGGGGAACGGCGCGAAAGAGTATGACGGCGGATACGACGACTGGCTGCGGCAAAAGCCGGGGGGCGTAAGCGGCAAGGAGGTCGTCAAGACGAAAACATCAGCGGCGGCCGCAACGCCCAGTGCTAGTGAATCGCAAGAGAAAGCCAGTTCCACCGCTGTTCGCAAACGGAAGCGATCGCATAAAGAAAAACAAGAGTTTGCCTCGCTCCCTTCGACGATTGAACGAACCGAAGTCGAGATTGCCGAGTTGCATGCTGCCATGGCAGAGGCTGGATTTTATCAGCAGTCTGGCGAAGTGATCGCGCGTGAGCAAGCACGTTTGAAGCAACTGGAAGAACAACTGACCGCGGCCTATCACCGCTGGGATGAACTGGAACAGAACACGGAGTGAACGATGGCGGTGTTGTTGCAAATCAAAGGGGCCTGCAAAAGTTTCGGGGAGCAAGTGCTGCTCGACAACGCGGAGGCCACCATTACGGACGATACCAAGGTCGGCTTTGTGGGGCGGAACGGGGCCGGTAAAAGTACGCTCCTGCGCGTATTGCTCGGCGAAGAAGAACTCGAAAAGGGAGAGGTCATTCGGCATCCCAAGTTGCGGCTGGGCTATCTCCGCCAACACGATCCGTTTCTGCCCGGCGAAACAGCACTCGATTTCTTGATGCGCGACAGCGGTCAGCCTGATTGGAAATGTGGCGAGGTCGCCGGTCGTTTCGAAGTGAAGAACGACTATTTGGAAGGACCGGTCGCCAAGCTATCTGGTGGTTGGCAAACTCGTGTGAAGCTGGCCGCCCTACTGTTGCACGAACCAAACCTGCTACTCCTCGACGAACCAACGAACTTTCTCGACCTGCGCACACAAATTTTGCTGGAGCACTTCTTGCGCGAGTATCAGGAAGCATGCTTGATCGTTTCGCACGATCGGGCGTTCCTGCATGCCACCTGCAGTCACACGTTGGACCTCAGTCGCGGCAAGTTGACGATGTTCCCAGGAAAAATCGATGCATTTTTGCAGTTCCAAGAGGAACGACGCGAACACGAAGAACGCACGAATGCTGCCACGTTGACCAAACGGAAACAACTCGAAGAATTCATCGCCAAGAACAAAGCCCGCGCTAGTACTGCCACGCGGGCTCGTTCAAAAAGCAAGCAGTTAGAAAAGCTGGAAGTCGTCGAAGTGGATAGTGACGGCCCTACGGCGACCATTCGTGCCCCGATTGTTGAACCCCGGCAAGGGCCTGCTTTGCGCTGTCGCGGAGTTTCGATTGGCTACCCCGAACGCACGATTGCCAAAGATATCGATCTGGAAATCGATCACGGCTGGCGGGCAGCGATTGTCGGTGATAACGGCCAAGGCAAGACGACGTTTCTGCGGACGATCGTCGATTCGCTCAAGCCGCTCGCGGGCGAAGTTCGTTGGGGTTACGGCTGCAGCATCGGAATTTATGCCCAGCATGTGTACACCAGCTTGCCGGAAAACAAGACGGTGCTGGACTTCCTGGAATACAACGCCGCCCCAGGAACCAAAAATCAACAGATTCTCGATCTCGCAGGTGCCCTGCTCTTCCGCGGCGAAGCCGTTAAGAAGCGGATCTCGGTTCTGTCCGGTGGTGAACGCGCCCGGCTTTGCCTCGCAGCGCTCCTGCTCAGTCAGTACAATATCCTGGTGCTCGACGAACCGGGCAACCACTTGGATGTTGATACCATCGAAGCGCTCGCGGAAGCGTTGCTGGCTTACAAGGGAACCGTCGTTTTCACCAGCCACGATCGGCACTTCATGAAGCGGGTGGCAACCTGCATCGTGGAAGTGCGCGACGGCCGCGTGGTGAACTATCGCGGCGATTACGATTCCTATCTCTACTCGGTGAACAAAGAGATCGACGAAGGGGAGCGGCAGCTTTCCGCCGGGCTCGCTAAAACACCAGCGGCAGCCAAATCCGCTCCCGCGAAGCCCGCAGTGCCACGCCGCAGCGAGAAAGAAATTCGCAAGGAAATGAAAGCGTTGGAGCGGACGATTGCGACGCTCGATGATCAGAAAAAGCAGACGAACGCCAAGTTGATGCAATCGACCGATCCGAAAGAGGCCCTGAAGCTGCACAACGAAGTTTCTGCCTTAACGACACAATTGGCCGAGGCGGAAGAACGCTGGCTGCAGTTGCAAGAAGAAGTCGATAGCTAAAGACTTCGCCTATTCTTGCTGCAGGCCGGCGATGACCGTTGCTACATATTCCCGCGCCCGCCGCGCGAGAGCATCGATTCCTTCTGCCGACTTTGGCCTCGGAACTCGCGGGGCAAAGATGTTCTCGTAAGCCAGCGGCATGGTCAGCCCGGTAAACGCGACCGGGGCAAGCAACCGATAGTGGTCGATCTCGCCAAAGCCTGGGCCGCAATCTTCGTCCTGGGGCCAGTTGCGATGGTCCTTCACGCAGAAGCTCCGAATCTCGGCTGCACATTTTTGGATGTCGGCAATCGGATCGAGATCAAGATAATCCATCACATTGCCGGCGTCGTAGTTCACCATCACGCCCGCATCGTTCACCTCGCGAATGATCTGGGCACACGCTTCACCTGTCCCCGTACTGCCCCCATGTTGCTTCACGACGAGCAGCACGTTGTGATCGCGCGCGATGGGACCAAGTTGTTTGAAACGCTCGATCCACAGCTTGTGATTGCCCCCTTGAGTATGGCCAAAGGTAAGCACCTGGCCGATCCCCGCGGCCGACGCTTGTTTAATCCGCTGGGTGAGTACCTTGATCGCCTTGTCGTGTTCGGGATAGATGCCGGAGAACATCATCACCGGCGTAAGGCCCAAATCGTTGCATCGCTTGCCCAGTTCCGCGGCTTTTTCGGGGGGAGCATCTTCAGCCAGCACCGGAACTTTTTCGCCCCCGGCTTCCTGGTGCGTCGTTCCCCACGCGACGTGCTCAAAACCCGCCAACTTGATGCCCGCCAGCGCGTTCGAGGGGGAACGCGCTGTAAGGCAACGTCATGCAGGCGTGTTGAAAGATCGTCGGCTTGCGCTCGGCAGCCTTCTCGTCGGCGAGTAACGACGTGCCGACCAAGCAACCACTTGTTGCGAGAAAGCAGCGGCGGAAGGTGCTGAAAGGATGGGAGAGTTTCATGCCGCAAGTTTGACGCGCGAGAATTGCTGAGTCAATTCATGCGTTAAAGTCGCCCTTAACTTCATTTGCGGCAATTAGTTGACGACCGAAATGCCCGGCGATAACATCAAAAGCTTTAGCGTTCTAAACATTAGTTTGGCGGACTCGTTCGTGCGACTTCAATACTTGCGGGAGTTCTGCGAGCCTACGTCGATTGAAGAGTTGCGAACGCTTGTCCACGACCTGCGCCGAGGCCGCGAACGAGCAGCCTTTTGGCTCTGGGAAGATGACCGTCCAGTCCTCGGATTGTTCTTGAGCGGCGATAACGCCGCGCTCTTTTATGAGCCGACGCTCACTTGGTCGAAGGCCACTGAATATTACGGCGATCCCGAGGCGACTATCCAGTTTGAGTTGGAGAATGGGCAACTCGACGATATACCGCTAGACGCGGTGGTGCCGGCGGAACTTGGTATCGCTGCGTTCCTGGATTACTTTGAGCGTGGTCGGCCTTCCAACAAGGTCGAGTGGCAATAGCCGCCTAATTTCACGCTGCAGCGGACCCGAACCACTTCGGCGGTTCCTGGTAACATCCGCCTTTTTTCGGTGACCGCTCCGCTGAGCTTTGTCGTTCGGCCGCACGACAACGGGCCTTATCGCACTAAACCACCCGCGTCACGCCCGGCACTGCAATCTTCACTTCCGGCGCACTTCCCCACTCCAACTTCGCCGGCGTTAGGTCTTCCTTGGAATTCCAAGCCATGTCCCAAGTGACCTCTTGCCCGGTGTAGGTTGCCATCCGTCCCATGATCGCCAGGAGCGTGCTCTTTGCGAGATAGTCGCCGTGATTGAGCGGCTTGCCGTTGCGAATGCTGGCGAACAACTCGTCGTGCTCGACCTGATAGATGTTGGGCTCTTCGCCGCGATAGATCCATTCGTCTTTGCCAGTCACGCGCACGCCGTTGTTCTTTTCCGTCAGCAGCGCCGTTCCTTGACTGCCGAGCAAGTGGACGCTGATGTCACTATTGCAGCCGGGGATCTGCCGCGTGTTGCTGACCAATCGCGTACCGTCTGCGTATTCGTACGTGACGCTGTGATGATCGAAAATATTGCCAAACTCAGGCCCTTTTCGAACCTCGCGGCCACCCATGCCGATGGCTTTGACCGGATACTTGTCTCCCATCGCCCAGGCACAGATGTCGAGGTTGTGGACATGCTGTTCCACGTTGAAGTCGCCGCTGAGCCAGGTGAAGTAATACCAATTCCGCATCTGCCAGTGCATGTCAGTCCAGTCGGGCTCGCGTGGCTTGATCCAGATCGGGCCGCGATAATCGTTCGCCAGCATGGTGCGGACTTCGCCGATAGCGCCGTCGTGAATGCGTTGAATTGCTTCGCGGTAGCCAAAATGATTTCGCAGGCACAAACCGGAGACGACGGCGAGGTTTTTCGCTTTGGCTTCCGC
This sequence comes from Pirellulaceae bacterium, assembly GCA_041739545.1. Taxonomy (GTDB): domain Bacteria; phylum Planctomycetota; class Planctomycetia; order Pirellulales; family Pirellulaceae; genus JBGSNR01. The sequence goes on from JBGSNR010000044.1 coordinate 14,540, forward strand.
ACAGCTCTTCAAAACAGAATGCACGCCCGGTGCATCTACGGCGCAGGGCTTCTCCGCAAAGATATGCTTGTTCGCGGCAACCGCGGCCGCGATGTGTTTTGGGCGGAATTGCGGCGGCGTGGCGAGTAGAACGACATCGACACCGCTATCGATCACTTCCTGATAGGCATTGAAGCCCACAAACTGTCGTTCTTTCGGCACGTCGACTTTGCCTTGCAGCGATTCCATGGCCTGGACTGTCTTCAGGCTCAGTTGCAGCCGATCTTCAAACAGATCGCCGAGAGCCGTCAGCTTCACCCGGCTATCGGCCTGTAACGCTTGCGTGGCTGCACCGGTTCCTCGTCCGCCGCAACCGATCAGGCCGACCTTCAAAAGGTCGTCCCCGGCGGCATGCACCGTTGGGATCACAGCTAATGTTCCTGCCAGCGTGCCAGTCGCGGTCGCTAACGAAGAAGTCTTCAGGAAGTTGCGACGCGAATTAGAACTCATGGTCGTTTCGGTTCTTGTTGGGGGACCGTATCGAAATCAAGCACGGCTGGCGATTTTGGCAACGGGCCGATCTGCAAATTGCGAAAGTAAACTTCATGCCCCTCGGCCTGCAGCAGGATCTTTCCGGCGGCAGGATTGGCGTCGTAAAACCCATTCACCAACACGCCATTGATGTAAATGAAGGCGCGATTCGCCTGGCAGAGGCAAGTGACGCGCGTCCATTCGCCGAGGGGACTGGCAACGTCATCTTTGCCGCGGGTATCAATCAGTTCTTCAAAAAATGGCTGATGCTGCGACCACCAAAACTGCCTGCCTGTGTAGATCGTCGCATCTCCCTTCAGATCAAAACGAGGCTTGCCGTCCTCCCCTTTTTTTGTCCGACTAGCAATCGTGGCGGGATAACCCTTGCCGTCGTGATTCTTGCCTGGAATCAAGATCAAGTCCCCTTCGCAACCTTGTGCCAGTTGGCATTCGATGGAAGTCATCCAGACGCCGCTCGCGGAACCATCGGGGCCTGTGCCATGCAGTAGTAAGCCGGAATTGCGAACGTATTTGTCATGCGGGTTCTTTCGCCCCCACTTGTACTCCATCGTCAGCCAATAGTCCTTGTATGTTTGTCGCGTTGCAACATATCCCATGTCTTCGTCGCCACAGCGGAGCACGCCCTCCTTCAGTTGAAAAACATGCTCTGGGTCTTCTAGTTTTGACCTTTTCAGCCAAGTAGTGAAGTGTTTGGACAGATCGTTCCCCGCGAAGGGCTCAACAATGGCGCTCGGGCTCATTGCTTCTGGTTCGGCAGCTAGCGCGAAGGTCGAGACCAAGATTGCAGCGAACGACCAACTTCCGCGAAGTAAATTCTGCCTAGAGATCATCGCTCGTTTTCCTCAGAAAAGGTGAGGCCGGGACTATCCTACCGTGGTTCGAGCGTTAGCTCAATTTTTTTCCCAGACGAGGAGTGTGCGTGACGGGTGAGCTAAGATGATGCTTGGCTCACTCCCCTTCGCACGTTGACAAAGGACGGCGATGAACTCCCGTACACAGTTCCTGGTGACTTCGACTCGCAGCACCCTGGCCATTTGCTGCGCGTTGTTCCTCGCGCCCTTCCCATTGAATTCTGTTTTCGCCCAAAAACTTCCGGCAGAGAAGGTCGCCTTCTTTGAATCTCGGATCCGGCCGATCCTGGTTGAGGCGTGCTACGAATGCCACAACAGCGGCGGCAAAGCGGAAGGGGGTTTGGCTGTCGATTCGCGCGAAGGCTTGCTGAAAGGGGGCGATCGCGGGCCGGCCCTGATCCCTGGCAACGCGAAAGAAAGTCTCATGGTGCAGGCCATGCGGCACGATGAGGAGGACCTCCGCATGCCGCAAGGTGGGCCGAAGTTGAAGGGGGAAGTTGTGGCCGACTTCAGTCGTTGGATTGAAGACGGCGCGATTGATCCGCGCGACAAGCCTCCCTCTGCAGAGGAACTCTCCCAGGAAACGTCCTGGGAGAAAACTCGGGACCGCCGGAAGCAATGGTGGAGTTTTCAGCCGGTGAAGCTGGTCGAACCGCCCCCGGTTGACGACGCCCGTTGGAACGAACATCCGATCGATCGTTTCTTGCATGATGCCCAACAAGAAGCAGGCGTGGCCCACGCAGAGCCGGCCGAGCCAGCGACCTTGCTGCGACGAGTAACCTTGTTGATTACCGGGCTGCCTCCCACAGAAGCAGAAATGCGTGCCTTCGTTGCCGATCCTTCGCCGCGGGCCTATCGCGCGGTCGTGGATCGTTTGCTTGCCTCACCTCGGTTTGGCGAACGTTGGGCCCGTCATTGGATGGACTGGATGCGCTTTGCTGAATCGCATGGCAGCGAGGGAGACCCCGCGATTCCGCATGCGTGGCAATATCGTGACTATCTGATTCGCGCGCTCAACGCCGATGTTCCCTACGATCAGCTCGTGCGGGAGCACATCGCTGGTGATTTGCTGCCTCACCCCCGAATCGATCAGGCCAAGGGGATTCGAGAGTCTGCGTTCGGCATCGGGCATTTTCGGATGGTACCGCATGGCTTTGCGCCCACGGATGCCTATGACGAACAAATCCGGTTTACCGACAATCAAATTGATGTTGTCAGCAAGGCGTTTCTCGGCATCACTGTCGCCTGTGCCCGCTGCCACAATCACAAATTTGACCCGATCAGCCAAAAGGATTTTTATGCCTGGTACGGCATCTTCGCCAGTTGCCGACCAGGGGTGGTTGCAGTGGATACGCCAGACCGAGCACGAACCCACCAGGCGGAACTCACGCGATTGAAGGCGAAGCTTAAAAGCGAACTGGCGGCTGCCTGGAATAAATCGTCCGACTCGTTCGCCAAGCAGCTCCAGGAGCGGTCTTTTGAAGCGGAAGCTAAAGATGTGCTTCATCCGCTGCACATTTGGGAATCGCTCCGCAAGTTACCCGAGGATCAATGGGCACCCCAGTGGGAGAAGCTATCGCAAGAACGAGCCAAATTTGAGGTCGAATTTCAACGCGTTCGAGAGACCAGTTACCCGTTGCACTGGAAGCTTGATCGGGCGGCCGATTACGATTCCTGGTTCAAGAGCGGAAACGGGTTGCCTGAAAAGCCGGCAGTCGCAGGCGAATTCAGCATTGAACCGCAGGGGAGTGAATCGGTTGTCGCCAATCTGTTTCCAGCCGGAGTTTATACGCATGGGCTCTCTACGAAGCATAACGGCGTGCTGCAATCGCCACGGTTTAAGATCAACTGCGACGAAATTTGGGTCCGTGTCGCCGGCGGGAGTAATGCTCGCGTTCGTTACGTCGTGCAGAACTATCCGCGCGTCGTTCTGATCTATCCGCATTCGCAAATCGAGTCCGAAACCGCGAAATGGTTGCACTGGGATGCTCGTTATTGGAAAGGAGAGAACGCCTACATCGAGCTCGTGACCGGCGATGATCAGCCGCTGGACGTCGGCTCGAAAGAAGGACGTTCCTGGTTTGGTATTACGGAGGTAATTGGACGTAATCTCGATCAGCCTGCACCGATGGAACCGCTGGGTGGGTTGTGGTCCGTGCTGCCTCAGAAGAGCCGAGCCGATCCGCCTCGCACATTCGAAGACCTTAAGCAACTTTATCGCGCGGCAATGGAAGCGAGTCTGTCTGCCTGGCAGGAAGGAAAACAAACCGATGCTCAAGCGGAGTTCCTGGGGTACTTGGTGCGAGCGAAACTGCTGCCAAACACAATTGCTGCCTTGCAAGATTCAGTTCCTAGCCTGACGGAGTATCGCCGGCTGGAGAGTGAAATTCCCTTGCCGGTCAGAGCCCCTGGAATCCACGAAGGAACTCCGTTTGATCAGCCGCTGCTCGATCGTGGTGACCACAAGAAACCTCTCGCAGAAGTTCCACGTGGGTTTCTGGAAGTCTTTGATCCTCAGCCGTTCGTGACTCGCGACAGTGGCCGATTGCAATTGGCAGAGAAGCTCAGCGATGGAAAGAATCCATTGGTGCCGCGAGTGATCGTCAATCGCTTATGGCATCATCTTTTCGGTACCGGATTGGTTGCTACCACTGACAATCTAGGGCGGCTGGGCGACGAACCGACGCATCCAGAATTGCTCGACTATTTGGCCACACATTTTGCGGGGCTTTCGCCCGACGAGGGGAATCGCCCGCTGCAGCCGTGGTCGATCAAAGATTTTGTGCGGTTCGTTGTCTTGTCACAAGCCTTTCAGCAGTCGAGTCGGAGCAGTGAGTCCTCCTTGGCAAAAGACCCTGAGAATCAGCTGCTTGGCCGTTTTCCGATTCGCCGTTTAGAAGCGGAGGCGATTCGGGATTCGCTCCTTGCGGTTGCTACCGGGCTTGATGAAATGGTCGGTGGGCCGAGTGTGGGCGGAAATAGCCGCAGGCGAAGCGTCTACGTCCGCGTGCAGCGTAACTCGCTCGATCCTCTGTTGGCTACGTTCGATGCACCAGAACCGGCTCTTACTCGTGGGCGAAGAGATGCGACGAATGTCCCCGCCCAGTCGCTCGCTCTGCTGAACGATCCGTTTGTGATCGATCTGGCAAAGACTTGGAGCCAGCGCGTTCGACAAGACCCACAACTCACGTCGGACGAGGAACGAGTGAAATTCATGCTCACCGCGGCGGTTGCCCGGGAGCCTTCAGCGGCCGAGATACAATTGGCTTTGAAGTTTGTCGAGTCCGCCAAAGCTGATCAGGCATCTGTGGCAAAACTTGTTGAGGCTAAGCAGCTAGAAATCTCAAAACTGCGGCAGCAAGTTTCTGATCTGCTCGAACCGGCGCGACAAAAGCTGCTTGCCAAACGTGGCAAGACTGCAATGGGCAAGGCGGCAGATTTTCCGCAGCCCCTCGCCCGCTGGACGTTTGATGGAGATCTGCGTGATGCGATTGGCTCGTTGCATGCGGAGCTTCGGGGGCCCAAATCAAACGGGAGCGATGCAGCCGCACTGAAACCGTTTTTCCAAGATGGAGCGTTGCTACTCGACGGGCAGCATTATGCAGTCACCCCGCTGATCGAGCAGGCCCTTGCACCGAAGACGCTCGAAGTCTGGGTGCAACTCGATAACCTGGATCAAAAAGGGGGAGCGGCAATCAGTTTAGAAGCACCGGATGGCAGTGTCTTTGACGCGCTCGTTTTTGGCGAGCGCGATCCTCGCCAGTGGCTTGCCGGGAGCGATTTTTTCAAACGCACTCAGGCCTTGGATGGCGAGGCGGAAACCGTAACCGATCGGCCCGTGCATGTGGCGCTCACCTACGCAGCAGATGGCACCATCTCGATGTACCGCGACGGGAAGGAATACGGCAAGCCATACGTTAGCAAGGCTTTACTAAATCATTCCGAGAAGCGAGCGCATCTCCTCTTCGGATTGCGACATTCCCCCGCAGCGAATGGTCGTTTCTTAACGGGGCGGTTATTTGAAGCGCGGCTTTACGACCGTGCACTTACCGGTGCGGAAATTGCAAAAACAAGTCAGGCGGATGGCTTTGTCAGCGAAGTTGAGGTGCTTGCGGCCTTGTCGGCGGAAGAACGAACGGCCGTCGCGCAGGCCGAAAAAGAAATGCAGCGTCTGGCTGCGGAGATCGGAAAACTCGCTCCGTCGAGCACGCAGGACGATCCCAATCGTCCGTGGCAAGACCTGGCCCAATCGCTCTTTAGTTGGAAAGAGTTTTTGTATCTCTACTAGGTTCAGTGTCGGAGTGATTTGGGTTTGAAGGAAAAGTCTTATGACGAACAAACTATCTCGTCGCGCTCTTCTCTCCCGGGCCTCGACCGGCTTTGGCATGGTCGCGTTGGCAGGTCTGCTTAATGAATCGAGCGCCGCTGATAAGGCCATCGGCAAGCAGCGGACGCTCGCCTCTAATGCAAAGGCGAAGAACGTCATCTTCTGCTACATGTCGGGGGGCGTGTCGCATGTTGATTCTTTTGACCATAAACCAAGACTGGCGGAATTGGCGGGCAAGCCGATGCCCCTGCCTGTCGCCAGGACGCAGTTCAACAATAACGGCACGCTCATGCCGAGCCCTTGGAAATTCAAGCCGTATGGGCAAAGCGGGCTAGAGGTCAGTGATCTGTTTCCCCGCATCGGTTCCTGTGCCGACGAATTGGCAGTCATCCGTTCAATGACTGCCCAGTTCAGCGAACATGCCCAGGGAAATTTTTTCATGCACACTGGGTTGCCCTTTCTGGGTTATCCCAGTGCCGGCGCTTGGATCACGTATGGCTTGGGGAGCGAGAACGATAACTTGCCTGGCTTCGTTGTCTTGAAAAGTGGTGGAGCGAGTGTGCCGCACGGCGGAGTGAGCCTTTTCAGCAATGGCTTTTTGCCGGCAGCGCATCAGGCGACCCTTCTTGCGGCAGATGGCGGCGATGCCATTCGGAACATTCAGCCCCGCGAAGCGCTGCCGATGCAGCGGCGACGAATCGACTTCATCTCGCAACTCGACCGTGAGTTTCTGAACAACGTGGGGGGAAATGACCACGTCGAAGGTGCGATCGCTAACTTTGAAACCGCATTTCGCATGCAATCGGCCGTGCCGGAGCTCGTCGACTTACGTGGCGAAACCGAGGCGACGAAGAAGCTGTACGGCCTCGATTCGCCGGAGCCGCAGCAAGCGGCCTACGCTCGGCAATGTTTGCTTGCGCGGCGGCTTGTCGAGCGAGGGGTCCGTTTTGTCGAGCTTTCGTGCTTGGCGTACAACATCGGTGGCGGCAATGGGGCCAATCCGTGGGACCAGCACGGTCAGCTCAAATCCGGCCATGAAAAAATGGCGCGGCAAGTCGATCAGCCCATCGCAGCACTCTTAATGGACCTAAAAGCTCGCGGCCTGCTCGATTCCACGCTTGTGATCTGGGCAGGGGAATTTGGTCGCACCCCGTTTTCGCAGGGCAGCGATGGCCGCGATCACAATCCGTTCGGTTTCTCGGTCTGGATGGCTGGTGGTGGAGTGAAGGGAGGGACCGTTTACGGCTCGACCGACGAATTCGGCTATCTTGCCGAAGAAAAGCCCTGCGATGTTTTTGACCTCTGGGCGACCGTTCTGCATCAGTTGGGGCTGAATCATCGGGATTTAACCTATCGCTACAGCGGGCGGGACATTCGGCTCACTGATGTGCATGGGGAAGTGCTGCACGGCGTTGTTTGAGCGAGTGGCCACGAATTCTTCCGGATAGATTAGATTAGAATGACAGTACACACCGGAGTCTCAGAATGGGTCAACTTGCCACCGCTCTTGCCGAATTGCATCGAATTCATCGCCAGCTTGCCGATCTGCGGGATCGTATGGAGCGCGGGCCAAAACAGATCAAAGCGACCGAAGCCAACGTTGCCAAAGCAGAAGCAGAGCTGCAGCAGGCGAAAGACATCTTCAAACAGGCGAAGATGGGGGCCGATCAAAAACAGATGCAGCTTCGCGAACGGGAAGCCAAGTTGCTGGATTGGCAAGCGAAACTGATGCAGGCTCAGAACAATCGGGAATACCAGGCTCTGAAGGATCAGATCTCGGCCGACCAGCAGGCGAACGGCGTGCTGGCAGATGAGATTCTAGAAGCGCTCGAAAAGCTCGACCTCTTGCAAGCCAACATCAAGACTGCAACCACAGACCTTGAAACGATCAAAGGCGACGCGGCGAAGGTTCGGCAGCGCGTTGCCGATCAGCTGCAAGTGTTGGAGGTCGAGTTGGGCCGGGTGCACGCGCAATTGGAACAAGCCGAGCGCATCTTGCCCGAAGACTTTTTGGTGGAGTTTCGCCGCATCGCCAAGGTGCGCGGTGAAGAAACGCTGTCCGCCGTGGAACGTGACTGCTGCGGGGGCTGCAATCAAACCCTGACGCCGCAAACGCTCGAAATGCTGCGGCAGGACAAAACCATGTTCTGCAAGTCATGCGGTCGCTTGCTTTATCTGGTGACGTAATTCTCCATGGATCCCCTTCCCTCCTCTGCCAACGATCCGCGTTGGGCCGAAACTTGGCACGAACTGGGGCAAGGAGCGCCCACGCTCGGCGGGCTCGCCCGGATCTGTAGCCAGTCACTCGCTTCGGGCGGCAATCGCAAGCAAGTTTTATCTCACGAAGCGCGCGCCATTTTGTTTGCGGCGCGTGAGCGAGCCATGATCGAAGTCAAAGGTTCGAACCGCGCCTTCGATGCACCAGCCAGAATGCTCGCCGTCTATATCGAAGTCGCCACGGATCGGACGCTCATTTTCCGTCGCAAGGATAACCCCGCCTTCACGATTCGCTTTCTCGCCGGCTTTCGCGAATTGTGCGAAGCCGGTTTAGTCATGCACCACATCTACCACGATTTTTCGCTCACGCGAGAGGGATTGGAAGCTGGAGCAAACATCGCCGCAGAAGAAGTGGCGGATTTGCTTGCTCAGGCGACGGAATTAGGGCTGTACGAGTAAAGCTCGCCGAGACTGATTAAACTTTCTGCGATTTTTCCATTTCGCAAGAACGATCAAGATTCCTTTTTTGCCTCTGGCTAGAATCCACGCATGAACTCCCCGCGTGCTTCCTTGCAGACCAAGATTTTGAACGTGCAGTTGTTTATCCAGCAGCATCTGGATGAGCCACTGGCGCTCGAACGCCTGGCCGAGATAGCCGACTATTCCCCCTGCCACTTCCACCGCTTGTTTCGTGGTCAGGTGGGGGAAAGTGCGGACGACTACGTACGGCGGTTGCGGCTCGAACGGGCTGCCCTATCGCTGCGGTATCGGCGGCAAACGGTGTTGGAGATCGCGCTCGATGCGGGCTACGGTTCGCACGAGGCTTTCACCCGCGCCTTCGCTCGTCTGTTTGGCGTCACGCCGTCGGAGTATCAGTCTTTGAAACATCCCCCGGACGCAATCAAGGAGCAACTGATGAATGCAGTGGAATACACCGCCACGAACGTAAGGATCGAAACACAACCCGCGCGACGGATGGCGTTTCTGCGCGTCGTCGGACCTTACAACCATGCAACTCTCGGCCCGGGTTTTGGTCGCATCTATCACTGGGCGATGCAGAACAACGCCTTCGGTTCGCAGACGCAGGGGATCGGCGTTTATCACGACGATCCCGAAGTGACGGACGGCTCGAAGCAGCGGGCTGATGTCGGCATTACCGTTTCCAATGACTTTCAAGTAGCCAGCGGCGATGAAGTCCAACTACAAACCGTCCCCGGCGGAACGTGCGCGGTCCTCAGGCATCAAGGACACTACGATACACTCGGCACCGCCTATCGCTGGCTCTATTCCGTGTGGCTGCCGGAAAGTGGCCGCGAACCAGCCAAGGCTCCGCCCTACGAACTGTATGTGCACGACTGCAACACCCTGCCGCCAGAAGAATGGCTGACGGACATTTGCATTCCGCTGGTGGAGTGAAACGTCTTCAGTAATTCGTCGCTGCCGGTTTCAGCTACAAAGCCGGCTGATCCGAGGGCTCTTGCCATTCCATCAGGGGCCGGAAGAACGACGTGCTGGGAATCATCGGCCCACTTAAGTGCAGGCCCACGTGTTTGGCTTCTGTCTCTCCCTGCCACTGTCCGCCGTGGATCGTGGCAGAACGATCCAGCAGACGCGCCGCCTGGGCGAGACGCACTTCGCCCCGTTCCCCAATCCAGAGCACTCGCGGCAACGGATCAGCAACGAACAAAATCAACCGTTCCGGAATTCCCAGTAACCACCAGTTGCCCGTATCGCTCGGCTGCGGAGCGGCTTTCGTTCCCGGCTCGCGAGGAATCTCACGGACGATGTTCGTGTACAAAAAGTTCGCGTGCATTCCTTCCGGCAGAAGATCGAGCGCGGCACGAGCCACCGCACCGGGAAACTTCCGGACAGGCGCTCCGGCTGCAAGTCGCTCGGCCAGCAAATCGATGTACGCCTGGTGGAGTAAAGCTTGCGTGCGCTTGGGATCGCGTCGCAAAAAGGCTGCGGTGTCGGCGACAACTTCATCCACATCACTCACCCGTGGCGTGATCCGCACTTGCAACTGAGCGAGGTCCAGCAGGAAAGGTTCAGCGATAGGCCCGTCGGGGTCGAGATTCGGCTGTTCGAAAAAGAAAGGAGGATTCTCCACGAGTCCGGCAATCAATTTGTCCGACTCGGGACAAGCCTGCGTGGTCCGCAAAGACTTCAACAGGGCCGGCAAATCCTGCGGCTCGCGTTCTTTCTGGCCCACGAGGAAACTAGCCAGCGAACGCAAGGATTCTTCACGCTGCTGTGTCAGGGAAGTTGCTTCGGCTCCTTCCAGCCCCGCCATTTTAATCCCCAAGCGTTCTTCTGCCCCGACCTGCCATTTGCTCAGTCGCGAAGGGGTTCTTCCATGCACAAAGGTGCGACAGAATTTTTCCAGCCGTTCGGCAATCGCTCGTCGTTCCTCTCCATTGAGAAACGCCAGCGCTCGCCAGCGCGCTGGATCGGCACTCTTTTGCGAAGCGAGGCAGCGATACAAAAAGACGCGGTCGTATTCGCTGCGGAGTTGCAGCGCCCCGACTTCTTTCAACGCGTGATTCAAACTGTCCCGCGAGAGGGGAAAATGAGCCACCAGATGCGTCAGTTCGGCCGCATAGATCCAGTTCGCATCCCGCCGGCGAAAGTCACCGCTATACAAGCCAGCCACTTCATAACCGACGACGCGCACCAGATTGCCGAGCAACCCTAACGCTTGCCGATTTACCAGATGATTGGCCACCGCTTGGGCACTGCTCTTGCCGAGCGAGCCGACAAACCACCATGCCCCAAGCGAAATCGGATTCGCCCCCATCGCCAGTCGACCGATGTACCAAGCAGCATTAGCATACGGAAAATAGGGCTCTGCCGACTTGTACGTTTTATAAGCATTTGCCGCCTGCCGGATGTACCCGTACAGGCTCTTGATGTTGTAGTCCTTGACGTTCAGCGGCAACTCATCGAGCTGCGACAGAAAGTGGAGCGATGCCCGTGATGCACCGCGGATCACATGCGCCACGCTCGTTTCCAGCAGCGGCTCTTCGGCATTCGGATTGTAGATGCGGGCGACGCGCATGATTAATTCGAGTGCATCCTCCCGCAGCACGCTCACGTCAAACGTCCCGTCCGGTGCGTAACGATTGTTGAGGATGTTCTCGAAGACGCGCTTCGTCTCCGCTTGCAACAACTTGCTGACTTCGCGATCCTTCCGCCCCAACTCCGCCATCTCCGCATCGGTCACCTGATCGGCGCGATGCGTCGAATGCAGGTCCACCGGTTGCGGATATTCGAGCCATTCGTGAAACGCCACAAAGCGTTCCGAAAGCTTCTGCTCGCGGCGATCGATCCGTTCGAACTGCCCTTCGATGTGCTTGGCAAAGACTTGACGCTCGGCATCGAGTTCGCGGCGTTCTTCATCAAGCACCGCTCGTTCACGAGCCATCGTGTTGCGGGCTTCTTCTAGTTCCTGCTCGGTTGCCGAGACTTGTCGCCGCAGCCAGAAAATGACGGCGAGTGTGGCCAGGCTGCCGAGGAAAATCGGCACCAGCCACCACCGCAACTGCTGCGCGTGGACCAGCGCCGTGATCCAGACGACGGCAACGCCGGCGGCCACGAGCGCAATCGGGGTCCAATTCCAGCGATGCATGGGAGGGAACAAACGGTAGGCGAAGCGGAGGGGAGAACCCTAAAACGTAGGTCATCCCGGCCAATCGAAACCTCGATTGTACCGCTCCCCGCTTGTCATTCGCCCCGCCGGGGCGAAATCTTGAACCGGCAAGGAGGAAAAATGCCGTTTAGTACGATTATCCGGCGTGCTGGCAACCTTTTAGCCAACAATCTTGCTGATCTGCACCTTCGTGAAGCTCTGCCGATGGCCCGTGCGGCGACGGACATTCTTGCGGCGGCGGAAGGTCTGGATATACAGCTTTTCGCCCCGCGATTCCGGATCGACAACCTTCGCGGTCACCATGGCACCGGCGACGACCGGCTTGCCGATCGTTAGTCCGGCAGCGCCAGAGACGCACAGGACGCGGTCGAAGGTGATCTCGGCGCCGTCTTCGGCGTCGGCCCGGAAATCGATTTCCAGGATCTGACCTTCTTCCACGCGATATTGTTTTCCACTATCGGCAATGACGGCGTACATCGGGAACTCACACTAGCTTCGGGTGTTCTGGGTGGAAACGCACAAATATAACGGTCAGAGGCTCGTTCGTCGAGCCCCTTAACCCTTCAAACCGCGGCGGGTGGCTGGTCGGCGAGTGCCGCGAGCCTCCAACTCTCTGCCGAACGCTAAACGGCATTCGGAACCCGAGCAATTGCCCAGGGAAAAGGATAATCGGCCAGCCAGCGAAGAATCTGCGGGATAACTTCGGCATTCGCGGGCACTTGACCCACAAGCTCAAACTCCCCGGCCGACAACGCCTGCTGCAACTTCCCCATCTGACGCTCAATTTCCCCCAGAATTTCCTGGTGGCGGGCGTCCGAAAGCTCCTGCCGCAGCAGAATCGTGGCATCCGCCATTCGGTCCCGTCGCAACGCTACCAGCCGACCGGTATCGGCTTTTAACAACTCCCCAGCCACGTACAACCGCCGGAGTTCCCCGGCCGTGTTGAACTGCACCACCGGATCGGCCCCAAAAAAGAAGCTCGCACAGCCAGTGCGTCGAAAGCCCACCACAACGGGCTCCGCAGCGTCCTTCAGCCGTAATTCGGCCCGGTGCACCAAGGCGGTCGCTTCGCGAAGCAGGTCTTCTCGGTCGGTTTCTTGTCGGCTCATTGTAGTAGGCACACTCCGCTGTGCCGTTCCCTCCCCAAGTTATCGATTGGAAGTCGTTTTGCACCCGAACATGTAGCTTAGCGAACCGCACAGTAGTGTGTGCCTCCCCTTGTAACGCTAGCAGCCCCCCTGCCCTGTTGCCCCGATTCATCTTGCCCCAGCAGCGAGTGCTTACTAACATCCCCCACGTTTATCTTTCGGAGAGATGCTGCGCATGCGGTCCTGGTGTTCACCACTTCTGATTCTGCTCACGGTTATCGGCCTCGCGGCCGGTTGCCAACAGAATCCGTTTGTCGCGGCCGGAAATCCAGCTGCGCCGGGTGCGACACCGCCGAACACCCTGGCCGGTTCGTTCAACAGTGCCTTCGCCCAGGGAAACAATGCTTGGCAGGAAACGAATCAGGCGCTGTCGACCCAGATGAAGGATCTCAGCACCCAGATTTCGCAACTCGATGCCAACAATCGCGATCTCACCCAGCAAGTCGCTCAGTCCGATCAACTCCGCCAGCAGTTGCAAAACCAAATCAGTCTGCTGCAAAAGCAACTGGGAGACAGCGGCGCGCAGATGAAGGAATTGCAGAACCTGAAGGACGAAGCCGAAAAACGAGCCGAAGCAGTTCTAGCGTCGGCCAAAGCTCGCGGCGGAGCGATCCTCTCCGCGAACAGCAGCGTCACGCAGAACCTGCAAAAAGTTCAAATTCCCGGGATCGAAGTCTACCAAGAGGCGGACGTCGTCCGGATCGAACTTCCCGCGGATCGCTTGTTTGGTGCCGGTGGCTTGCAACTCACTGCCGAAGGAACGCAGTTGGTCGACACCGTCTCGGCAGCCATCCTGCAAAGCTATCCGCGTCAACGTATTTTGATCGAAGGTCACACCGACAACGCTCTGTTAGCCAACCCCGGTGCCGCCCATCTCCTGTCGGGCTCCCAAGCCCAAGGGGTCTTCCAGCAACTCGTCAGCCGCAATCAGTTCCCCTCGGCCCAGCTTTCCATTGCTGCCATGGGTGCCAATCATCCGCGTGCTTCCAACGCGACCCCCGCCGGCAAAGCGAAGAATCGCCGCGTGGAAATCGTCATCTATCCCGATGCGTTCTCCGGTTAACGGCCCTCCCTTTCGCCGTTAACAACTTCACCGACTCGTCGCCCGTCTCGTTTTCTCCCACTGGGTGAACAGGGCTACAAGCACCGTTTTTGGAAACCGTTTCCAACACCTTTGCATCGTCGTTAAGTGTTGAAAATGAACGACTTGATGGCAAAAGGGAAAAGCTGGCTGTTAACGACTCCTGTGAGGGGTAAGGTTCCGGTTTGAACAGGTCGCGTTCGGCTGAGAAACGTTTGCCGCCGTGGCGCGCTACGGTTTGAATCTTCGCCTTCCACCTGCTTCGCGGACGTCCGCAAGTTGTGCAATAATTATTCCTATTGATTGATGATTTGTCAACGATATTGACTCGCGCTACAGACTTGGCATTCTTGAGTTCCCACGGAGATGGGGGAGCCCACCTCTTATTGATATAACTGCCCGGTGACGGCAGTGAATGACGTCCCACGCGAACTCAAGAGGGAAGTCGAATTCTTTTGGAGATGGGGTATTCGACATACGAAATCACCGACGCTTACCTCTGACCTGAACGGGTTAACAGCGGGTATTCTGATTAAGACTCATTTAAACAGGGCAAGAAATGAAACTCGGCTTTAACCTTCAAAACAAGTTGGATCAAACGCAACTCAGCCCAACGAAGTGCCTTGTGCCGCTTTTTGAGGCAATCGCTAATTCCTTTAATGCGATTGAAGAGGCGAGAATCAAGAATGGGAAAATCACCATTTCGATTCATCGCGATACTTCATCAGCGCCAGGTCTAAAAGACATTCAGCCAAATCAGCCGGTAATCGGCTTCACTGTTGAAGACAATGGAATCGGCTTTACCGACGACAATTTAAAGTCGTTTCAGGAAGCCTATTCAGCCCGAAAAAAGAATTTGGGCGGCAAGGGAATCGGACGCGTAACTTGGCTTAAGGCGTTCTCACTTGCAGAAATCGATAGCGTATTTGAAAACGGACAAAGTAACAAACGTCGCACCTTTACGTTTGCTGTGTCAGACGACTCAGAACCAGTGACAACCGAAACTGACGCCGAGCGTTCGACGGTCGTTCGGCTATTGAATTATCTGCCCGATTATCGGAAAGAATGTCCAAGTGGCTATGAAACGATCGCCCGTCGCATCCTCGCGCACTTTTTGGAATCATTCATCCTGGATAACTGCCCTGCGATTGAATTGAGAGATGAATACGAGAAAACAAGTCAAAGTCTAAATAAGTATTTCAAGAATCAATTGCAACTTGATCGCAAGACGACAAGATTCCAAGTTGATGGGAAGCAATTCAAAATCGAGCACATATGTCTTGCTGCACTTCCCAGAATGCAGCATGAAGTGCACTACTGTGCGTCTCGGCGCACGGTCGTCAGTCAAGGGCTAGATGAACTCATACCAACTCTTCGCGGCAACCTGTTGCATTCATCGAACAAGCAATTCTTTTATGCCGGTTATGTGTCCGGCGAACTTTTTGAATCAACGGTAGATGAAATGCGGGGCCGGTTTGACATTCCGCTAGAAAAATCTCTTTTTGGCGCGGAAGTGGATACAACTACTTGGGAGAAAGTTGTCCGCAAAATTACTGAAAAAGCAAATGAGTATGAATGGCACGGGCATAGTCCTAAGCTACGCCTGAGTAATGACTTGTATATTTGTGCCGAGGCTGACGCAACAGCGGGTAGCTTTTCGGCCTGCGTTTCACTCTGCGAGGCTCACTCCTTCCGGGTCGATCGCCGACCCGCAATTCGTTGATCGTTGCCAATAGATTCTCCCACTGCTGCGGCACACGTCCAGCCTGCAAGCGCAAGCCAGTCGCCAACTCTTCCAACGCCTGCATGGTGCCGGTGAAGCTTAACTGGGTGGGGCAGATTCCAAACTTCAAGGCCGCCGCCTGCATGGCCGCGCGCACGATATTGTAACCAATCAGATGGGCGTAAAGCTCCTTGCGAATCATCGCGGGAGTTTTGCAGCGCAGATGCTCCATTTGCATTTGTGTTTTGAGGCTGCGAATGTGCAACTCCACGAGCCACCGCTGGCGATAGAGTTGCGCGAGGTTGGCGGCCGAATAGACTTGCGCGTCCAGTAAAGTCGTCGCCAGGGTGACTTCCCGCGTGCGAAAGCCCAATTGCTCGACACGAAACCGCACATGCCGCACGAGAATGAACGCGGGATGGCGCAGGTACTCGGCCCGCGTCATCCACGCGGGCCGTGCAGGTCGCGGGTAGGCCACCAACTGATCGTAAGAACCCTGCTTCAAACCTTTGCGAAAATCGATTCGGCGTAACTGATGCGTGCGAGTGACCAAGTCAATCTGTTGCATTTCGCCCAGCGCGAGGAGCCAGAACGTTGCGTAATAGCGGTCGGCAAGGAGGATTTTGCCCGGTTCAATGCGGTGCAACAGCGTCCGCAATAAAGACGTTTCTCCCGTCCGCTTGCCCGCATAGGGACCAATCGCCAAGCTCGAAACGGCCCCCGTCGCCAGAGATAAGATGGTCACCAGACGCGCGAGAGGAAAGCCACAGCCAGGACGTTGCTTCGCCAGTTGCGGGTATTGTTTTTGATTCTCTCCCGTGTCGGCCATCGTGACCGTCAGGCCATCGACCAACTCCACTTCTCGACCTTGAAACAACCAACCACGGTCAGCCGCTTGGTCGCAACGGTCGGCGGTCCATGCGAGGAGCCGCGCGAACAACGGTTCAGGGAGGCGAACGCGGGCTTTGCAGTAGGCAGTGGTTTCACTGCTACACCGCGGGAGTCCGCGCGCCGTGCGCCAGGCGTTGAGTCTGGCCACCGCCTGCTGACAACTATGATCTGCCGACAGCGTCTGCAGCAGAAACAGCCACACCGTGACCAAGGGGGTGTAAACTCGGTCGCGAAATTCGATTCCCAGTTCGGCGCACAATTCGGCCACTTTCGTGGAAGGGAGCAGCAGCTCGGTTCCCCATACGGCGGCTTGCTGTCGTTTGCTTGTCAGCCAGTGGAGTGACTTGTTAGATTGCAAATGCACGGTCGGCCTCCTTGAGTTAAAGCAGTTTGCACACACTTCAATTCAAGGCCGGTCGACCGTGTTTTTCCAGCGAGATTCGCGAGAAAGATGTGCGCCAGAATTGCTATCGCAATCCCTAGTGCCAGCGATACCATGCAGCGACTAACGTTAGTTGGTCGCCACTATGCCCGTGCCATTCATGTCAGGAACCTTTTCACTGTGCGATAAAGAAAAAGGGGGGAAATATTGATCAAATAGGTCCGACTCCCATTTTCTTTCCCCCGAGCTTGAACCAAGTTCAGCTCACGATTTCGACGCGACCAGACGCGAGGTCGTAGACTGCGCCTACCACCTTGAGTTCGCCAGATACTACCAGCTTCGAAAGAATCGGATCCAGTTCCGACAGTTTCTTCACGCCCGCGAGGACGTTGGCCTTGATGACATTATCAAGTTTGTTGCCCGGTTTGCCGACGACCGCTCTCACGGATGGACGGATATAGTCCACCAGTCCCTCGATGGAACCGGGGAGCGACTTCTTGTCCTCCAGGAACTTGATGGCGGAGTTGCAGGCACCGCAGGAGCTGTGGCCGAGAACCATGATCAGCCGTGCACCCAAGACCTCGACCGCGAACTCGATACTCCCTTTCAGGATCGGGCCGGTACCGACCATGTTACCTGCTCCGCGAACGACGAACAGATCACCGACCCCCTGGTCAAAAAGGAGCTCTGGTGGAACGCGTGAATCGGCACAGCCGAGAATGACAGCGTTAGGAGCCTGCCCCTCAGCCAGGGCCATGAAATCCTGGGGCGTCCTCCCTGGATTCTTCACTTTCCCTTCCACAAACCGCTTGTTCCCTTCCATGAGGGACGCCAGAACAGTGTCGGGGTTGGGGCGTTCCGTCGCCTGGGCATTTGCCAAAGCAGGGGCGAGCGAAGCGGCCGCAGCAACCGTTGCAGCGGCAACTGCGATACCGTTCTGAACAAAATCGCGACGTGTGAAAAGGCCTTCGGGCTTCATCATGGATTTCTCAACGCAAGTTAGAGTTTAAACAGTGACATCAGGTAGAGCTTCGGTCACGAATGCTTAGTATATCTAAATTGCTGGTAATCTTCGGCCCCAACTTTGCTTCGCTCATGCCCATAAAGTTTTAGCACGACACGACTCCGAGCAAGCCGAATTCGGCTACGATTCCGCAACTCCCTCCGCGTTAAATATGCCAATCTTCCTCTTATCCCCGACCACTGGTTCGAAATCGATGATCGCGACGACGGGAACTAGACGACGTTGCTGCTGAGTTGGCTCGACAATGAAGCCGTGTGCCAGTCAAGTCAGTTCTTCCTGAATTTCTGAGTCGTTTCGTCTCGCGTCCGCTCCACACCCTAGACTGGGACCGGGCGCGGGACGAAACGACCCACCGCCCCCGGAATGCCGACCGGGGATCGACCCCCATCCGCCGAGCCTACCACGCGAGGACCGCACTCGACTATCCGACGGGTGGCTATTTTTGGCTGGACGGAAAACAAGGACACGAAAACTCTTCTTCGATCCTGCTTGAGAGTAGTTCGCAATTCGCGTAATTTTTCCAAGAAGGACTGTGTTCGGCCAGCATAACACAGAGAACGACGGTCAGAGGTTCACTTTTGTTGAGCCTGACTCCATTAAATTTTAGCGACCGCGTTCGCTGGAAGAGATTCACCGCGACCCGTGGGCGCGATTCACTGCGAGTAGCCAATTGATGCGGATGTCACCGAACAGGGGCTCTATTGAATGGAGCAGCCGACTCGATTCGCTGTGTTATGCTCCGCGAACTCAGGCCCGCCTGGAATTCGCCGAAGAACAGAGGCACCCGTCCGCGGACCACCCCGCGCAGCACAAGGAAGTCATACTCTGGGCGCATCTGGTCGGCGGGCCGATTCGGGTCGTCAGGGGAAGCTGCCACCTTCGTAGTCCCTTCGTTCTGCGCGGGTCGCCTCGCGGGCGGTAATGATACGGACCGTTTGCCCCGATCCTGCAGTCATCAGTTTAGCACCCGCTCACCGACGCAGTGAATTTAAGTGCACCTATTCATACACTTCCACTTCCCCCGGCAACCTTTTCGGCGTGGGGAACTCCAGTGTGAACTGCGTCCCCCGGCCGGTTTCGCTATGCACCGCAATGATGCCGCCGTGGGCCTCGATGATTTTTCGCGCGGTCGGTAAGCCCAGGCCTGAACCGCCGGACTTCGTTGAGTAGAACGGGTCGAACATCTTCATCGCGGTCGCTTCATCCATGCCGCAGCCGGTGTCGATCAAGTCGAGCGCCACACCCGTGCGCGTGATGCGCGTGCGGGCGATCATTTGCCCGCCGTCGGGCATCGCTTCGAGCGAGTTCTTCACCAGATTCACCAATGCCGCTTGCAGCGTTTGCGCTTCCAGACGAATGCTGGGCAAATCGGAATCAAGATAGCGAACCACTTCTATGTTCGAGTCTTGCGCTTGGGCCGCAAACAAATCGAGGACGCGATCGACCTGGTCGTTGAGGCTCCCCAATCGTAGATCGAGATTGCGCACGCGCGAGAAGCGTAGAAAATCGTTGAGCAAATTTTCCAGCCGCGTGCATTGCTTGGTGACCATCTCCATTTTCTGGAGCGCCCGGCGATCGCGGGCCGTTTGCGGGTCGGCAAAGTCTTCCGCCAATAGCTCCATGTTCATGCGAATCACGGAGAGCGGGTTCTTGATTTCGTGGGCGAGCGAACCAGCCATCTCCGCCAGTTCTTGATACTGCTGGCGCAGATGATCGAGCGGAGCATCCGGGTCGATGACGGGCTCTTCTTCAGCGGTTGAATGGTCGGATTCGTGAACCATGGAAACCGCGCCGAGTTGTTGCAGAAGTGCCACTACTGGCTGGACCAGCAGTGCGAATTAGCGGAGAAACTCTCCACGTCGTTGAATCCGTAACTGAGGAACAGGTTCCAACCACTACTAGGAAACCGACGACGTGCCACCGGACGTCGGTGAATCCGATTGGAAAGTGAGCAACGAAAATTCGTCGCCTGTTCTGATGGCGGCACTGCTGGACAAGCCAGCAGTGGCACCCAGAAACGTTAAACTCCGGACGACAAATTACCGTCGGTCGCCGCCACCACCTCGGCTGCCGCCACGTGGTCCGCCGCCACCGCCACCACCTCGGTTGCCGCCGCCTCCACCACCGCGATATCCGCCGCCTCCT
>JBGSNR010000046.1:0-79247 GCA_041739545.1 Pirellulaceae bacterium
CTCGGTGGCCACTTGGGCCGAAAATGCGACGGTCGCCCCGGCTGGATCACGCTGTGGCGCGGCCTGGAAAAACTACTCCTAATCCTCCGCGGCACCGATTTGAAAACCGTAAGATGTGGGTAACGTTGACTGCACCCTACGCCGCTAACGAACTCTTGACAAGTAATCAATGATTCAAGAGGATTCATTCCGAGATCTGCTCAGGAGGTGCGCGCTGCGTGCGGCTGGGCGAGTGCTCTTTGATAATTCGATCTGCGGGTGTGCAAACCAGGAAGATTCTTTTTGCAACAAGTTTGGCGCAATTCGGGATAAAAATGGTACTTTGTTGCAAAAATGAAACACTTTTCCTGTGGAAAACCGAATTTTGCAACAAAAACCGGCATGAAAACCGTGGTTCTTGTTGCAGAATTCATAAGAATTGCAAAAAGCCGGGACTTTTAGGCAAAATCTTGGGCAACAACTTAATCGAACACTGGTGCATAATTCGACTGAACTACTCCATCCAATCTCCTTCGCTCCGCCGCGACCAAGCTTGCCCTACGGCGAAACCCCGTGCTTCTGAAACCATTCTTGCAGCCGCTTCCAGCCATCCGCGGCTTCGGTCTGGCGATAACTGGGGCGATAGTCGGCGTAGAAGCCGTGGGGCGTTTTGGGGTAGAGCACAATCTCCGACGGTTGCTTGGCTTCCTTCAGCGAGGCTTGCATCTGTTCCACCGTCTCGTTCGGAATCCCCATGTCTTCGCCACCGTATAAACCCAGCACAGGGGCTTTCAAATCGGCCACAAGGTCCTGCGGATACTTGGGCTGCAAATCGGTCTTGTCCCCGACCAGCCGGCCGTACCAGGCCACGCCACACTTCAAATTTTTGTTGTGCGCGGCGTACAGCCAAACAATGCGTCCGCCCCAGCAAAAGCCGGTGATCGCCAGCTTGTCGGTGTTCCCCTTGCTCGATTTCTTCGCCCAAGCCGCGGTCGCGTCCAGATCGCTCATCACCTGCGAATCGGGAACGGTCCTCACGATTTTTAGAATCTCGGGGAATTCGGTCAGCTTGGAAACATCCCCTTGCCGCGCGTAAAGTTCCGGTGCGACGGCCAGGTATCCCAACTTGGCGAGGCGGCGGCAGATGTCCTTGATATGTTCGTGTACGCCAAAAATTTCCTGCACCACCAGCACCGTGGGAAAATTCTCTCCCTTGGCCGGCATCGCGCGGTAGGCGGGCATTTCGCCGTCGGCAGTAGGAATCTTTACTTCCCCCGCTTCCAGACCTTCGGCACTGGTGGTGATCGTTTCGGCCGAAACGGGTTGCACCGCGAGCGCGAACCCAGTGGCCAGCGACGTGACCACAAAGCCCCGGCGCGTGAAATCGGTCTTGGTAACGAAGTTGATGATTTCGGGATGCATGGCAGTGTTCCGGGAAAGGGAGAAGACGGTCGAATACCGTCTGATTTTACAAAATCGGCGGGTGCTGGTGCGCCACAAGCCATTTTCCGCCCTGCTGGCAGGGACTACCCGCTTGGGAGAAATCCGCCCATAATGCGGGATTCCACTTTGTTCCCCACTTGGATGGAAGGGAACCGTATGACGGACAAGATCATTCGGACGGCGGTCACTTTTGACGACGTATTGCTCGAGCCGCGCTTCAGCGAGGTCGTCCCCGCGGATGTGGAGGTTGCCACCTCCCTGACCAAGCGAATCAAGTTGCAGATTCCGCTCTTAAGCTCGCCGATGGATACCGTCACCGAGCACCAAATGGCCATCGCGCTCGCGAAGGAAGGGGGCTTGGGAATCATCCACAAAAACATGCCCCCCGAACTGCAAGCGGAAGAAGTTTACAAAGTCAAACGGAGCGCCAACGGCATTATTTCCGACCCCGTCACTTTGCGGCCGGAAGATCCCGTAGGGCGGGCGCGCGAATTGATGCAGCAGAAGAACGTCAGCGGCTTTCCCATCACGGATGCTAGCGGCCGATTGGTAGGCATTTTGACCCGCCGCGATCTGCGGTTTTTGGAGCGAATCGACCAGCCAATTAGCGAAGTGATGACCGCTGGCAAGCTAGTGACAGCACAGGGAGATGTAACGCTTGAGCAAGCTGAGAAGATTTTAACGGCAAATAAAGTCGAGAAACTGCTTCTGGTGGACGATAAACATTGCCTAACCGGCATGATCACGATCCGCGACATCGACATGATGAAGCGGTTCCCCAATGCTTGCAAAGATCGATTGGGTCGTTTGCGAGTTGGGGCGGCAGTGGGAGTGTACGACTTCGACCGGGCCAAGATGCTCATTGATATGGGTGTCGATGTACTTGTGGTCGACAGCGCACATGGCCATTCGTCGAACGTGATGGGGACGGTGAGGGAATTGAAGAAGCGTTGGGACATTGATGTTGTCGCGGGGAACATTGCCACGCGGGACGCTTGTCGCGACCTGATCAAAGCTGGTGCCGACGCCGTTAAGGTGGGCATCGGTCCCGGTTCGATCTGCACGACGCGCGTCATCAGTGGCGTGGGTGTGCCGCAGATCACGGCGATCATGGAAGCGGCAGCGGAAGCCAAATCGAGCGGCGTGCCGATCATTGCGGACGGCGGAGTTCGATTTTCGGGCGATGTGACCAAAGCGATTGCGGCCGGTGCACACGTGGTAATGATTGGCGGCTTGTTCGCCGGCGTTGCCGAAAGCCCGGGCAAGACCATTTTGTACCAAGGCAGAACGTTCAAGGCTTACCGCGGCATGGGCTCGCTGGGAGCCATGGTGAAGGGGTCGAGCGAACGCTACCGACAGGCAGCGGACGCAACGAAGGATGGGGGGACCGGCAAACTGGTGCCGGAGGGAGTCGAAGGGCGGGTGCCGTTCAAAGGCCCGCTGAGCGATTTCGTCTACCAGTTGGTCGGGGGCCTGCGGGCCGGGATGGGATATTGCGGCACGAAGACAATTGAAGAGCTGCGTACGGAAACGCGGTTCATCCAAGTCACGGCAGCGAGCGTCCGAGAAAGCCACCCACATGATATTGCGATCACTCAAGAAGCACCCAACTACAGTTCCGAGTCGCACGGCGGCAAGGAAGATTCTTAGCGTTCTGCGGGATCAAACCGTTAAGCTTAGCCTGGGGACGTGCTTGTTCCTGGGAACGGGACTCGCCGGCATCACTGGCGGAAGTTCCCTGGCGGACGAACCGCCGGTCTTCTTCGCGCCGCAAAACGCCCGGCCGATTCACAACGTCGAGCAATCTCTCTCCGCCGACGCGATTCAAGCGAAACGAGACTCGTGGGCAAGTGCCCAAGCAGCACTTAAATCGTCGGCGACTTCCACCGGCAATAACAATAGCGGGCTGAAGTGGCGATCCTCGCCGGCTGTCGCAAATCCGGCAAAACAAGCCGCAACCATTCAGGCGACCGAATTCTCCTTGAATGGCCCGGCGAATGGCCCGGCTATCTGCGAGGGAAGTTGCGACGTCGAGCCTTCGATGAATGCCGCGAACTACGGCAGTGTACGTCAGGTCGCCAATGAAGAGGCGATAGATCCCTTCAATGATCCTTTCGGCGATGCACGTGCCCCGCGTACGTTGCGCGTCGCCCAGCGCCAACCGCGATTGGCTCAACCGATTGCGGGAATAAGCCAACTGAATCAGCCCACGCCGGCCGCGCCTCTCGATGGCGAGCCTACTCCGGCAGCGCCTCGCGACAATCAATTTCAGGCGGATCCCTTGCGAAACGAGGCTTTGCCGGAAACCTCTGATCAGCCCTTGCCGCTCGATCCGCTTCCGATGGAACCCATGCTGAGTCCGGAGCCGATGCTGACTCCTGCCGAACCAATGCTGGCACCGGCTGAGCCGATGGGGGGCGACAATCGTTCGCTCGACAATCTCATCAAGCCCGACAATAGCCTGCGTCGCTCCAACGGCGTGTATGAACCGATGCAGCCAGGTGAGAAGTGCGAGCGGATGTATAACGAACGGGACTGCTGCGATGCCGATCGCCTCTGTCAGAATGCTCGGCGATTCATCCGGGATGCCAACATTCGAAACATCTCGATCGACATCACCCCCCGCTTCAAGCCGGACGCTCCCTCTTGGGAAGAGGATTACGCCTCGCGAGACGAAACCCTGAAGAACTCCGATTCGCGCCAGTGGCAAGACCGAGCCGGGAATGTGCTGGTGCAAGGTCGACTCATTGATCTGGAAAATGGCAAGGCCGTGATTCAATCTGATGGCGGGACGATTCAACGGATCTCAATGAATGTGCTGGCCGAAGACGAAATTTGTTTCATTAACGGCTGGTGGAGCCTGCCGACCGAGTGTGTTGCCGAAGGACGCACTTTCGAACAACGAAAATGGATGCCAACGACATTTGCCTATGCGGCCTCGGGGCTGTGTCACAAACCGTTGTACTTTGAAGAAGTGCAGGCAGAGCGGTACGGCCATGTTGCCGGCCCGATCCTGCAGCCGGTATTGTCCGGTGCTCACTTCTTCCTGAACGTTGCCGTACTGCCTTACAAGATGGGAATCAACCCTCCCACGGAATGCCAATACGCCCTGGGCTACTATCGCCCCGGCAGTTGTGCCCCGTGGATGATTCCCCCGATTCCGTTGAGCTTACGAGGGGCTGCGATGCAAACCGGAGCAGTCGTTGGCGGTATCTACTTGTTCCCGTAGTGTTCCCGTCTTCGGGACTCAAACGGAAATTTTTCTAGCACACTTAACCTCAACTTAACAAGCAATTCGGTCGAAAATAATCGGCCAGACAAATTAGATTTCCCATGCTGGGAGCGATTGGCAGTCACGGCGAGGATCACATCCTCGCCGTTTCTGTTTCTTGGGTGAGTTGCCGGGCAAACTGGCTATCACCGCAACTCATAAACCTCAAAAGTCGTCCCCGGCCCGAACGCAGGGAAGACACGCTTCAGACCGATCGCGCGCGTGGCGCGGGTGCGATCGATGACCACAAAGCGGGCGGAGTACTTCTTCCCCAAATCCCGAAGGCGCTCGTCGGAATGGCCGGCGATCCCCAACTGGCCATTCTCCGGCGGATGAACTTCGTTCCAGACTTCGTGCCAGGCGACCAGCGAGCGGGCATCTTGCGGCACATCTTTCCAGTTCACCACTTCCGGGCGTTGGGCGTACCATTTGAAGGTCTGTTGGCCGCGGGGCGTGAGAAAACGCTCGGCGGGATCGGTGTTGTCGCGAATCCAACTGCAGACTTGTTGCCACTCCTGGAACCACTCCGCGCGCTCGGCGGGAGTTGCCAAGGTAGCAGGCACACTCCGTGTGCCATTCGCAGCACGATCCGCAACCTGGTCGTTCTGTTTGGCTTGATCTGCCTCATTCGCTACCGGCAACTCTGCCGCTTCCTCGGGCGGCACATCATCCGTCTGCCAAAATGCGGCAGGGCCCCACAGTCGCACAGGCTGGCTGTTCGGCCGCGGCATCGTTTGCAGCACGGCAGGAGGGAGAGGATCTTGCAAGCGTCGCCAGCAGACGACTCCCAAATGGACAACAACCAACAGCAAGGCGACGCCCCCCCCCAGGTTCCCTTGCAGGCTCGGTTTCGCAGCAGAGTATTGTTCGCGCCCCAGCCACGCGGCAAAAGCGAAGGCAATTCCAACCGGAACCAGTGCATCCGATAGGCGAAAGAAGTAGTAACGCAGCAGTCCCGAGGCGAATCGCGGCGAATAGAGGAGCGTTTGATCGATCACCACCCCCAAGAACGCAATGACGACCGCGCCGACGCACACCGCCAGCAGTTTTTTCAGCGGATCGGTTGTCGAGGTGCGCCACCAGAGCCAAACAAGTAAACCGGCCAAAGCTGCATGTCGCAGCATGAAGTAGTGATCGAAGCGGTGAAAAACAAGATGGTGCGAGAGCCGCTCGTACGTGTAGATGTGATTCGCCTCGGCCAAGGTCGCTGCATCCACTCCGCGACTGAGCAAAATCGCAGGAAGCCAGCCGGGAATGGAAATCAGAAAGGCCGCGAGCAAACCCGGCAGAATGGCTTTCAAAGCGGGGCGTTCGCTCGCCAGCAACAACCAGGCGATGCCGAGAGCAACGATCGTCCAACCGCCAACGAGCACATGCAGCGCGGCAGCTAGTCCCGCCCAGACCAAACTCCAGTTGAAGCGTCCGCGGGTCCACGCGGCGAGCGAGAGGAACACAAAGCCATACGCGAGCGATTTGGCTTCCACACCGCCAACAATCCATTCGCCCCCCAGATGACCATGCTGCCACAGTACGACCGCGACTCCTGCGGAAATCCAGGCCAGAAACCTTCCCGGCGCCACGGCCGCACAGAGTCTTTGCCAACTGAAAGCGAGCAAGGTCCAGCAGATCAATCGTCCGCACCACGCGGCAGCCGACAGCGACATAAATTTCGTCAGCCAACCAAGCGTGAAGTAGAACGCGAGGTGGGCGTCGCTCGAATCGCAAAACAAGTCGCCGGAACAAAACTGCGGATCCCAGAAGTGCCGCGCCTTCACCAAATAGTGAGCCTCGTTAACATCCGGCGGCAGCGAACCGGCCTGCACGAAGAAGAGCACCACGATCAGCAGGACTTCAAGAAGGTCCCACACGGCGCTAGTCTTAGCAGCAACGTGACTATTTTTGGCAGCAGGCGATGCCGAACGAGGCGCGTTCATTCGGCAACCGCGTCCGTACGATGGCCCTCCGAGGCCGTCGATTGTGGGTTGTTGGCAACAAGCGTTTCACGTTCACCGTTTCGCGAACTGCCCGGTTGTCGCTGCTTCGATTGCCCATCACGACGGCCTCGGAGGGCCATCGTACTTTCGTTGCGAAGAGCAACCACACGCGGAATGCGTTCCAGGATCAGACTCCAGGTAAGTCCCAAAGCGGCCGCAGCCAACACATCGCTCAAAAAATGGGCGTGGCTTTGCAAGCGTTGGGTCGCAGCCAAGACCGCAAACCCAAAAAACAACCATCGGCCTCGAGGGTAAGCTATCGCCAACGCACTCGCCAAACCAAAGGCCGTTGCTGTATGCCCGGACGGCATCGATTGCCAGTTCGAGCCATAACCTTCCGCCTGGTTGACCAATGGGAACCATGTTCCCAAGGTCTCTGCAACGTTTCCCGGAAGCTCTCCGCCGCGCGGCCGTTGACGCGCCAAGATTAGTTTCAAAATATCAGCGAGCAATCCCGCGCCAAGCGCATGGGCTGCAAGCCAACCGCCGAATCTTACTCCCCGGCGATCCAAAACTGCCGCCGTTGCGATAATGCAAATCACACTCGTCCCCAGCCCAAACACTTCGGCGACATTGATCAAACGCCGCACATCCCCGGGCAGGTCCGCCCCTTTGAACCATTGGGCAACCGGCAGATCGCAATAGAAAAATGCGACGACCGATAAGATTGCGAAAGCAACCGCAGCCAGAAGTTGGCCCGAATCGAAACGGGGCTGCGGCGGAGAGGAAAAAAGGGACATGCGTCGGTTATACATTGCGGTAAGGTGCAGCGGCTACTGCACTTCTATTTAATCAATTCATCTTGATCCTTGACTCCGCGAAGTCCATAATTCCAATGGCTGCATTGCCAGCACCCGCCCCCTTTCCCACCTGCATGGAGCAAGATGATGCTAACCCTATCCGGTAGCCCGCGAGGACGAGCCTGCGACGGCGTCGCTCGCCGTGACTTCCTCAAGATCGGCGGCATGATGCTTGGCGGCCTGTCGTTGCCGCAACTCCTGGCGTCCGAAGCTCAGGCGGGAATCGGCAAATCGCACAAAGCGATCATCAACGTCTTTCTGCCCGGCGGTCCGCCCCATCAAGATTTTTGGGATGTGAAGGTCGATGCGCCTGCCGAGATTCGGGGCGAGTTTCAGCCCATCAAGACGAATGTCGCTGGGATCGAGATCAGCGAAGTCTTCCCCAAGATCGCTGCTCTTGCCGACAAGTGCGTGTTCATTCGTTCGATCGTCGGAGCCACTGGCGGGCACGATGCGTACCAATGCATGACCGGTCGGCCGTTGACTCCCGCCCCTGGCGGCGGTTGGCCGGCAGCGGGAGCTTGGGTTTCGAAATTGCAGGGGCCCGTGAACCGCAATGTGCCACCCCACTTGAGCCTGTGCTACAAAACCGATCACGGACCGTGGGGCTACGATGGCGATGGCGGATTTTTGGGGATCGCGCACGCACCGTTCAAAATGGTGGGAGGAAAGAACGAAACCAGCAAGACCGACAACATGGTCCTGCAAGGCATCACGCTTGATCGGCTGCACGACCGCACCAACTTGCGACAGGCCTTCGATCGCTTCCGCCGCGAGTTAGACACGACTCAGGCCATGGAAGGAGTCGATACCTTTACCGAGCAAGCCGTGGGCATTCTGACTTCGTCCCATCTTGCAGAAGCTTTGGATATCTCGAAGGAGTCGCCGGAGATCATCGAGCGTTACGGCCGCGGCGACGCGAAATTCCGTGATGACGGCGCACCGAAGTTAACCGAGAATCTGCTCATCGCCCGGCGGCTTGTCGAAGCTGGAGCGCGTGTTGTTTCGTTGAACTTCAGCCGCTGGGATCATCACGGCCAGAATTTCCAGGCCGTGCGGCAGGATGGACCGCTCCTGGATCGCGCGGTTGCCGCGCTCATCAGCGATTTGCACGAGCGCGGCTTGGACCAGGATGTGTCGGTCGTGGTGTGGGGTGAATTCGGCCGCACGCCCAAGATCAATCCCAACGCTGGCCGCGATCACTGGCCACAAGTTTCGTGTGCGTTACTAGCTGGCGGCGGAATGCGCACCGGGCAAGTGATCGGTGCCACCGATCGGCTGGGGGAACAAGCCAGTGCCCGTCCGGTCAGTTTCCAAGAAGTGTGGGCGACGCTCTATCACAACCTGGGCTTGAATCTGCGAGCCGTCCGCGAGTTCGACCTGCGCGGCCGACCGCAGTATCTGGTGGACGAAGGGGTGCAGCCGCTGAAGGAAGTGATTTAGTCGCTGGTGAGGTTACGCCGATTTTTCGGGCCATTCCGCGGCAAGTGGCGCCAATGCGTGATTTATTTGGCGTCCTTTCTTTGACCACTCTCAATGGGTGTCGTAGTTTTGTACGGCCCGCGAGTGCGCAAACTCGCGCGTCCTCTCTCAAATTGGCCCCGGAAGGAATCATTATGTCTGCCACCATGTCGACGGAATCGCAATCGTTTGTCGAACGCCGCAATTTGCACCTGGACGCCCCAGGGAGCGAACGCCGCCAATTCGCCAACAGCCACGAAGAACTCTCCCCGGAAGCAAAGAATCTGGCCGTGGCGATCGACCAGTACAAGCTGATGCACCGCCGCCGGTACATCACTTTTGAAGAGATGCTGGGGGTGATTAAGGGGCTGGGCTACCACCTGTAGTCGATTTCCCGGCAGAATCTTCGAAATATTTGGCTCCCCTTGTCGACATGCGGGGAGGCCTATAACTTAATTGGATCGATCATTCGTGATCGACCTGCGGGCGTGGCGGAATTGGCAGACGCGCAAGATTCAGGTTCTTGTGGCCGTAAGGTCGTGGAGGTTCAACTCCTCTCGCCCGCACTAGTTGAAACAAAGACTTACGACAAAATCGTAGGTCTTTTTTCGTTTCTTGGCTCAGCTACGAATGGAATTACCGGCAACGCCACAGTTCGTCGTCGCTGACTCCCAGCTGCTTAGCAGCGGTGGCGATGTCGGCTCGAAAACGGACGGCGTCGCTGGGGTAGCCGGCCGTCGGTTTCACGCCGGGGACGTGCTGCTGCCAGAAATCGTTAAAAGCGTGCATCGATAGCTCACGCAGATATTTGGCCGTCATTGAGGCCAGCGCGGTCGGCAGCCATTCTTCCCCGTGGGTCCGGAAGCGGAATTCGATCCGCTGGTCTTGGTCCCCATGCAGCACGTACGCACTTTCCGCGCGACCTTCGCGGAGCACTTCCAGCCGCTGATCGGGAAAAATGAATTGCAACACGGGGGCGTAGCGATCGCGACCGCCATGCTTGTCGCAGACCACCAGCGTACGAGCCGCGAGATCCTGTGCGGGCAGGGAACTTAGCACGTCTCGAACGAGCCGGAGAGTCGTTTCGGAAAGGAGCGTTCCTTTGTTGCCGCACGTTTGGACGAGCCGATTGAACTCCGCCGGTTGCACCAGCCGGGCCTGAATTTTGGCAAGCTTGATCCGCGCCGCAGCGAGTCCCGCGGCAAACGATGCTCGCCACGCGAGAGTTAAAGCGGGATCTTGAAAACTGACGGGCAAATCCGTTTGCCAAACGTTATGCCACCGCGGCGCAGCAGCCTGCTCGCAAGCCGCAAAATGGGGCCACACCTCGACCGATTGAGTCGGCTTGATCCCTGCGACATGCCACGCAGCCAGAACTGCTTGTTCCAAAACTGCTAAGCCGCGTTGAGGCTGATAAAGCTGTTTCGAATCGGCGAGCGGTAGGCGGCACGGATCGTTGAGCGTGGTTGGCTCGGCGACGAAACTCCGCAGGAGTTGCGGCAATTGATCTGCCGGGCAGTCGTCAGGAATCTGCCACGCCGACAAACCAACCACCAGCGGCCCTAAATTCGGACCATAGCCGGCTTCGTCCGTGCCAATGAGCAGTGTCATCCGTGCTTTCCGAAATGCGAGCGTCAAAACACGATCTAAAAATCAGCGTAAACCTTAGCAGTTTGCGCACAGCCCTTTGCTACCGATCGTAGGGCATCATGATATCCGCTGCCGGAACCCCTGCGAGTGCCGACCAGTTTCCTGCCGCGAGATCCGCCCCCAGTTCCGTAATGGCTTGGAAGAAACGATCATCGGGAGGCCGGTTCAGCAACTTCTGGTGCACATCCCAGCAGAAAATCTCGGCCGCACGACGAGTGAGGTCGTCCTGAGTTTGCATTCCGGCCAGCGCGGTACCAAGTGAAACAGCCAGCAATTGAATGCGACTGGAAAGGACTCCCATTCGGCACTGGCGCTGGGCGGTCTGCAGTTGATGCTGCTGCAGTGCGTCGTCCAAAACGAGCGCCATTTTTTGCAATTCCTCGATAGCAAACTCCGCGTGGCGACGCAGGCGAGGTTCCTGATCGAATTCGCGCGGCATGCCGCGACTTGTTTTTCGGCCGATTCGCTCGCCGATAAACCACCGCATGTACGGCCAGGCCTCGCGATGCATGACGAGCCAATGGCCGGGGGACAGCGGGTTGAAGCGTTTCACGTGCAAGCCATTGATTCGCTGGGCCAGAGGCACGAACAGGTTCTTACTGTGCTGCTTCACGAGCGTCCTAAAGAACGCCAGACTCAGCAGTTCGCCTTCTCCCTCATAAATCGCAGGGGCGAGAAAATCGTGAATGTGGTCCCCCCAGTAATGACCTTTCAAGAATGCGCGACCTCCGTGAGTCTTCAAGCAAAGCTCGATGGCCGCTTCTTTTAACGCTTCGCTGCCAAGACTCTTGGCCACGATTCCTTCGAGTTCGCCACGCAACCCACGATCATGCAACGTCGCGCACCAAGCCACGGTGGAATCGGCAGCCACAATTAAACTGGCGAGCCGACCAAATCGCCGCTGCACCAACTCGCGCTGGTCGATGGATGCGCCGTAAGTCGTGCGAAATTTTCCCCACGGCAGCATGCCGGCAAGCATCCGCCGCATCACCCCGGCCGCATTCGCACACAGGGCGACCCGGCCGAGATTCAAACCGTGGTAGGCAATCGTCAGGCCATTGCCATGGCTCGACTGGAGCAGATTGGAAGCGGGGACCGGAAAATTCTTAAAACGCACGCCACGATTCACACTGTGCTGCAACGCGTGCAGGCCATAGTTAATCAGCTGAAAGCTTTCGCTCTCGGCCGCGGGGAGATCGACAATCAGGATTGCAGGTTGCCCGTCGACGATGCAGACCAGAGCGATGGTGCGCCCCAGCTCAAGATTGGTCACGAAGAGTTTTTCACCCGTCACCAGGAACTGATCACCCCGGCGAACGGCGTGGGTGCGCAGCGCGGTTAGATCGGAACCCGCCGCAGGTTCCGTCATGGCAAACGCGGAAAGCCTTTCGCCGCGAGCCAAGGCCGGTAGGAATCGCTCCTGTTGCTCGTCGCTGCCGAAACAGCGCAACGAATCGACAGCGCCGATGCAACCATGCACGGCCGCCAGACCTGCTACGGTTGCGTCAATCGCGGCCATCCGTGTGACGAAAGCCGTAAAGCTGCGAAATGAACATTCGCTGCCGCCATACTTCTGCGGCACGAGCAAGCCAAAATATCCCGCGGCTGACAGTTCACCGATTACCTCGGGCGTGACCTTGCCGTTTCCGTCGTGCAGGGTTTGATTCTCACGGTGTCGCAATACCAGAGCCACGCAGCGATCCATCACCTCACGCGCGAGCCCCATGGCCGAGTCGTTTGCCGCCAGGAAATCCTCGACAGGCAAGGTGGCTTCCCAAACGGCACGATGAATGGGACTGGCCGCGGAGTCCGGGGCTTGCGAATAAATGCCGGTTTCGGCTTTGGAATGGGGAGGAAGCATAAGGATTGGATCGGCCGCGAAATCAGTTCGTTACGCTAGAATAGCGGATGAACCATCTTTTTGGGTGCAAGATTAAACATGACTTTGCCGCGTGAAACCATTGCCGATGCCTTCTGGCGCTGCGTGGAGGAGCAACCCAACCAGCCTGCTGTCTTCACGTTTGCGGACGGAGTCACGCGCGCTTATTCCTGGCGGGAAATCGCGGAGCAAGTGACGCGCGCATCCGCCAATTTGCAGGCCTGCAAGCTGCAACCAGGGGATCGCATCGCTCAACTCTCGGAAAACCGCTACGAGTGGCTCGTGGCGGACCTCGCCATCCTGCTCTTGGGCGGAGTTCATGCGCCGATTCACGCGCAGCTGCCAGCGACTGCGGTACGGCAACAAATAGTTGATAGTGGAGCGCAAGTACTTATTGTTTCCAATGATCAGCAATGGCAGCGCATCGCAACCGAGTTGCATCTGCCAGAACTAGCGATTTTGTCCCACGATGATTGCCAAGCAGCGACCATTGGGGGGAGCGTTCAAGTCGTCCGTCACAAGCTTCTCGGCGAGGTTTCAACGGACGCCTCGGCTGTAGCGGCTCAGCAGCTGGCAATCCGGCGCACTGAGATCCAGCCTGAATCGCCAGCGACGTTGCTCTATACTTCGGGCACTGTTGGTGAGCCGCGGGGCGTACTTCTGTCGCACCGCAATCTGTTTTGCAACGCGCAAGCACTCATCGACGCCTTCGCGCCGCAGCGTCACCTGCGCCGCTTAAATTTTCTGCCGCTGAGCCACATTTTCGCCCGCACCTGCGATTGGTATGTCACGATTGTGAGTGGCACGCAGGTGGGACTCGCCACCAGCCGCGAATCGATCCTCGCCGACTGCCAACGCTTCAAGCCCCAAGTCCTCAATGGTGTGCCGTACTTTTTTGACAAAGTACGCCGCTCGCTTGTCGAGATTGACGACCAGCCGGAAACAACAATTTTGCCAGGCATGCTCGGCGGTGAACTCCAGCTTTGCAACGTCGGCGGAGCGGCCCTCCCGGACCATGTTTTCGATTTCTATCGGGAGCGTGGCATCACGCTCTGCCAGGGCTATGGTTTGACGGAAGCCGCTCCGGTCGTCACCCTCTCGACGGAACAGCAAGTTCGCCGGGGCTCCGTCGGTAGACCCGTGCCCGGTGTCGAAGTCCGCTTGGCGGAGGATGGCGAAATTCTCACCCGCGGGCCGAACGTCATGCTCGGCTATTGGCACGACGAATTGGCAACGCAGAATGTCCTTCAGAGCGGTTGGCTGCACACGGGTGATCTGGGGCACTTCGACGACGACGGCTTTCTGTACGTAACCGGCAGATGTAAAGAACTCATCGTTCTCGCTTCGGGGAAGAAAGTTCAGCCAGCAGCGATCGAGTCACGACTAACTGCCGAGCCGCTCATCTTGCAAGCGTTCGTGGCGGGTGAAGGAAAGAATTTTCTCACCGCCTTGATCGTGCCAGACTTCGAGTTGCTCGTTCCCATGGTCCAGCGGCACTTCATCGTCTTCAGTCCGGACGTCCAAGAACATCCAACCGTTCAAGGTTGGTTCGCCACCGCGGTCGAACGGGCACTGGTCGGACTGGCCCCCTGGGAACAAGTGAAGAAATTCAAGCTGCTTGGCCGAGGATTTACAATTGAGAGGGGCGAACTGACTCCCAAGCTCAGTTTGCGCCGCGACGTGATCGCCGAGCATTTGAACGAGGAGCTTGAAAAGCTCTATCGATCTTAAAATCCCCCCTGATCGCAGGCAAACAGCGCGAACCGCGGGTGCAACTGCCGTTCCTTGATTAGCGCCCGTCGCTACAATACATCTCGACAAGTCCCTCCTTCCGGAAATACGGTCGTGCCGCTTAACGAATTCGCCCACCAACGCTGCATTTCTCCCGATTGCGCGGCCACTTATAGCACGTGCGAGGTTCTCACCGCCTGCACGAAATGCGGCGACTTGCTGGACATTGTCTACGACTGGAATAAGTCCTGCCCTCCAAAATCGTTGAAGTATTTTGAGTCGATGTGGATGAAGCGGATGGACCCGACGCGTTTCAGTGGCGTGTGGCGGTTCCAAGAACTCCTGCCGTTCGCAACCGCGGAAACGATTGTCACCGTTGGTGAAGGACAAACACTTTTGCAGCAGGCAGACGCCGTTGCTCGATTTGTCGGTATGCAGCCGGGCAAACTATTTTTGCAGTATGAAGGGATGAATCCTTCCGGCAGTTTCAAAGACAACGGCATGTCGGCCGCGTTCACTCACGCTCGTGCCATCGGAGCCAAGCGTGCTGCCTGCGCTTCCACCGGCAACACCAGCGCATCCCTGGCGATGTATTGTGCGGCCACCAAACTGATGCGGGCGATCATCTTCATCGGTTCTGGGAAAATCTCGTACGGGAAGCTTTCCCAGGCACTCGATTACGGTGCCCTCACGTTACAGATCACGGGGGACTTCGATGATGCCATGGCCCGCGTTCAACAGGTTGCCAAGGAACTAGGCATCTACCTGGTCAACAGCGTAAATCCCTTCCGCTTGGAAGGCCAGAAGACAATCATGTTCCGTGTACTCGAGGCGCTGCAGTGGGAAGTTCCTGACTGGATCGTCGTTCCTGGTGGAAACCTGGGGAACTCGAGTGCCTTTGGAAAGGCGTTCATTGAGTTGAAAGAACTCGGCTTGATCACACGCATGCCGCGGCTTGCCGTGATTAATGCCTCCGGGGCCGACACGCTGTACGAGCTTTACGAACATCGCGCACTACGTTGGAATGGTGGCCGGTCCAACATGGCGATCGCCAAACACTACTATCAAGAACTCGACGATCTCCATCGCAAGGCATCGACGATCGCCAGTGCCATCGAAATCAATCGCCCCGTGAATCTGAAAAAGTGCTTGCGAGCGCTCGATGCGATGGACGGCGTGGTGCGACAGGTTAGCGATCAAGAGATGATGGATGCTAAAGCCAAGGTCGCTGCCGGTGGAATTGGCTGCGAGCCAGCGAGTGCGGCGAGCGTGGCCGGCGCCCGCTTGCTGCGTGATCAAGGTATCATCGGTGCCGACGAACGTGTGGTGTGCATCCTCACCGGGCATCAGCTCAAAGATCCTGATGCAACCGTGGCCTATCACACCACCGACCAAGAGAAGTTCAATCAGTATCTTGGCAGTCGCGGTGTCAAACGGGCGTCGTTTGCGAATCGCGCAGTCGCCGTCCCTAACGAACTAGCGGATATCGTCAGGGCAATTCAACTGTACGGGTAACTACAGCGATCTTCAAATCGCTGATCGCCAAGGAACCGTTATTCGTCGTCGACCAGCACCGTTGCACCCCGGCGACGTGTCGTTCGTGTTGTCACCGCCCGCCGACCGCGATAGCGCACCGGGCCATTCGTCTCGTCGAAGTAGTAGCCCCCCAGCAACTTGTAGAAGAACAAGATGATGAAGGCACCGCCGGTTGCGACCGCAAAACCGACCGTGCTGATCGGCGTGACGACGTGGTCGTGAAAGAAGTAGGTTGCCACGCCACAGCCGATGATCGTGCCACCAATTCCCATGGCGAGTGTCGCGACAGCTCCGCCAGGATCTTTGCCCGGCATGATTGCCTTGGCCAGCAGGCCCACAATTGTGCCGAAACCGACCCACTCCAGTCCCAAATGGGAGTAGAGGTTAATGTTGTTCATGAATTGTTCGTCCACGGCGGAACTCCTGGCAAGCGAACGGCTCTTATGCCTCGGCACTTCGTTATTATCGGTCGTGAGGGTTGAGCCGCTTGAATGCAATGTGCGGATCGGATCGCTAGCGAACACATCGCAGGGATCGACCTGCGCCTGGGGGTGGAATACGATAAGTGAATGCTGGAACGAGAAGAATATGTCGAGCAAGCCTATCTCTTTCGCGTACTAGGCGAACGGCTTCCCGATAATGTCCCATTGCAGGAGATCCTGCAGTTTGTGCGGCAAGAACTGCTTGCCACCACCAAGCTGCCGCTAGCAGTCGACTACTTGCTGGGGGAACTTCGCCATACCGGGATGATGTCCACGGCGATGGCCAAATTGGGACATTACTTTGCTCCCTTTCAGACCTATGTGGTTGAGGAAGCGGAATCTGATCGTGGCCGATTTGATATCCGCACCGCGGTTGCAGTCTTGCAGCGCGAGGCAGAGTATCGGGCAGCAGGTAAAGGGCCGCAGGGATTGTTTCTTTACCAGTTCGAGTGTCTGTGCCGCAATCGTTTACGCTACGATCCGGGCTTGGGGGCCATGGCTAAAGACCCCGCCTACAGCCAGGATTGGCGCGACTGGATCTTAATCGTTCGCGCGCAAGTTGGCTTGGTTGAACTCGCGGATCTCATTTTCGTTCGCAGCGAAGAATACATCCTGCGACGACAGCAGCGCGGCATTTCTCCCGAGGAGGATGCTGCGGCAGGGGAAAGCAAACCGGTTCTTTTCGGCGCCCGCGAAGGACGCATCGCGTTTGCCAACCGGCAGAAGGATCCGCTCTATCTGTTTGCCGCGCTGCAGCGGCATCTCGACTATCCGGCAGTCCCGCGAATGAAGCGCGTCGAAACCTCTGGAGATCTGGTTCCGCAACTGCAGCGCCGGATCGAAGCGCTGGAACTGCGGTTACGTCTCATCGAGGAAGAAAACACGAAGGGGAGCATCGACATCACGCAGTTCTATGGCGGCAAACTTCCTCCCGAGTTCCAGGGACTCGATCCGGAAAAGTTATAGACCACGCTACCGTAAGATCGTGGCCTCGACCGGAGGCAAGCGTTCGATATCTGATTTCTGTTCTTTTTCCCCTGCTCGAATCGCATTGTCGGCTCCGTTTGGTGTACCGATGCGAACCACAGGCCCCGCGCCCGACGAATGAAATGTCTGCGGCGTTGTGTTAATCATCGGCAACGGCCCTTTCTCGAAAGGCCTAGCCGGAACGTTTCCCACGCGAATGCCATCGAGTGGCCGAGCCTGCGGGGGCTGGAAACGATTGGGTTGCACAGGCTGGGCTGGTGCAATCTGATTGGGCTGGGTTGCATTGGCAATTACGCGACCGCTGCTTTGATTCGGTGCAGAATCGACGAACGGACGGGCTCGCAGTTGATTCAAGCCCATTCCAGCTTGGTCCGCGGCCAAGAGTTGTCGCGCCTCCGCCCCTGACAAGATTTTGCGGGCGGAGACAACTCGCCCCGCAGCCAGATGCCCAGCGACCTGCTGCCAGAGCTCTTGCAATCGCGCCTGTTCCATTTTGGAGCGATTCTCTCGCGAAAGCTCAACATCATCCACCCAAACCTCGCCGCCGCCTCGTAACGCAAAGGTGCAGCGCACTTGTCGTACGTCAGGTGGAACGTCTTCCAGCGGAAACTCAAGTCGCGTCCAGTCACTCCCAATTGGCGTCAACTCTGCGGTCCCCTTCGACTGGCCGAATTCGCGAGACTGAATCATCGTTTCGCTGCCGGTCTTAAGCTCCAGCGCCACTCGCAGCACTTGCTCCGGTGCAGGATCGACGACCCGTGCATGAACTGCCAAGACCCACGATGTTCCGCCGGAGACCAGGATTGGATCGCTCGACAATTGCGCGACGGCATCCGTGGAGGTCGCATTCGACTGCAATCGAATGACCTGGCCGCCATCGGGTTGTGTTTCGAGCCGGACGGACGATTCTGCCGAAGACTCGGGATGCCAGCCTGGAATCTTCCCCAAGTGCAGCGGTTGCTCAAAATCAGAATTAACGACTCGCGTCGGCAGGCTTTGCAAACGATCGGTGGCCGCACGCAGAGAGTCGAGTCGCTGTCGGAGCGCGGCCAATTCCGCGGGATCGGCTTCCGCCTGGCAGGCAGTGATTTGACAAGTCGCATGCGGGATGACCACCGAGATCAGCGAGTAGGCAGGCAGGGTGAGTTTCCAATCCCAATGTTGACCATTGCGAACCACGGGGGGCAACTCGCCCTCCATCAAGTTCTGCAGCGGAACGTCTTCCGAACCTTCGAACTGCACTCGTACGCTTTGCGACTGGGGACGATCATTGACCAGATACAAGTAGAGTCTCCCTTGGTAACGAGTGGCACGCACAACAACAGGTTCGGCACTGCTTACTCCCTCGGCGTTTCGCCAGGATTCGAATGGCACGGCCGGTAATTGACGCCACGCTTGCACCAGATCGCGGACCGCTTCCTCGCAGCCGAACGGGGGCAAAGCTCCCCCTTGCCATAACACTTGCACATCTTGGGCGGCTAAGCGTTCCAGCCACACACGACGGCTCTCGTCACTGCTGCGCGAAGGCTGAGTTTTGAGCGTCAGTTCCGGCGTCGCAACTCCCGCCGTCACCAGTTTTGCTCCCGCCAATTTGAACTCCTGGGCCTCGTGATAAACGAGCGCCGTGGGCCAGGCATCGGTAACGGCGGGATACGAATCTGTTGAAACTTGACTGGCAAGCTCATCTCCCGAAAAACCATGCTTGGCGAATGGAGCAGCACTCTCGGCAGAGGCAGAACTCGCCAAACTTTGTGTGGAGGTAACCTCCAAATGGGGATATTTACGCAAGGTGTCTCTATCTAATCCACACGCGACTTCCAGAGTCTCTGCGGCGCTCGCGTAGCGACCTCTTGGCACTAGCGAGAATCGCACCGACGGCTGACGAGCAGCCAGTTGGCCTGCGAGTTCACCATAAAATTTCGTGATTGTCTTGTTTCGCCAGCGTTCAAACTTGACGTGTAACTTGCGATCATTCCGTAGCAACGTCAGCACGGCGTCGCGACTCGTTAATTTCGACGCGGAAGCTATCTCAATGCTTTCGTCTTGCAGAAACTGGCCGAACGATAGTTCATCGGCACCGGCAAGTTCCCCTGCGAGAGTCGCATACGATTCCGGTGCTAATTGCACCGCAATTCCCCCACAGGCAGGGTGAGCTCCATAGCGCTGGGCAAGTTCGCGGACGATGTTCCCCAAGCACCGCTGCACTGTTGGATGAAGCGTGTTGTAGCGAGGCCAAGCCGCTCGATGTTGGGGCGAAAGATCTGCCGGGGGCACCAACAGGATTCCTCGTTCCCCGTTGGCTGCTGCCGCTTCGAGTTCAGGCAGGCGAGCAGTCAATCCAACTTGCAGGTTCAGCCGAATCCCTTCCCGGTCACACTGTCGCAGGAGCAGTTCGACGACATCTTTCGGCAGCGGGTCGTGCGGACCGGCCGCCGAGAAGTTGCGCTGAGGATCAAGGTAATGCTGCACGTGCCGACTGGGATACAGCGCCCCTCCTTCGTGCACCACAGGTATCGAAAGCCCGTTGTAGCCCACATGTCGCAGGTATTGCGTCGCATGAGAACCGGCATCCAGCCAGGTCTGCCAACTCGTGGCACTGGCCTGGTTGGGTTGCGTCACCAGCCCCCCGGCAAACGCATCAAGAAGCGACATTTCGTCCAATTGCACGCCCACGACGCGATCGCCTGGTGCCGATTTCTGCGTGTCATGGTGCAGACGCGCTTGCTCACCGCCGTAGAGCCGAATCGCTCCGACGGTCGCTGGCCGGGCTGGATTGCGGTTAGCAACGACAAGCCACGGCGTGTGCGTTGTGGGCCAAAAGACAAAGCGATGCGTCGACCAACGATTCGTGCTGTCGTCGACGGACGTTTTCAGCACTTCAAATCCACGGTCGAGCGTCGCGCCGTTTCCGCTAGGCTGACTCGGCTCGATGATCGCCAGCGCCACGGAAATGGGCTGATCGGTGGGATAATCAATTTCCAAAACATGGGGGCCGCCGACAGGATTCACCGGCAATGGCACGGCGCGCCAACCGCCCCCTGCCATTTCCGTCCCCTGACGGCTGCCCAAACTGCGGGGCCTGACAATGCCATGGCCAACCCCCGCTGCTGCATCGGTGGGAGTGCTTTTGTTGCGAGCGAACTCTTCTAAGAACGGAAGCTGGGTCAAGACTCCCCAGCCTGCCAAGTCGTTGGCTGGACGGATAAGGTCCACTTCTTGCAACAATTCCCAAGCTGCTTGTTTGTCGTCGCCCGAGGAACGATTGGAAACAACGACTAGTTGAAATCTTCGCCGATAAGCCCAGCCGCCAGGTGAGTTTCGATCTCCTTCTCGTTTGTCAAACGAAACAACCAGATCGTAAACCCCTTCCCGCGAAGGCAACGGCACCACAAATGGGCCTGCCTCGGTCATCGTGCCGTCTTCATATGCGGTTGCGCTGGCGTCAAATTGCCAGAACGATTCATTGAGTCCCGCCAGGCACAGCTGAACTCGACACACAATCGGCTGATTGGGAAGCACTTCGACACGCTGCGGCGCAACATGACATTGGAACTTTTCGTTCGGAGCGAAGACAACTGAATTGCGTTCAAAACGCAACGACAAATGTTGCGGATCTTCATTCAGGGCAGGCTCCAGCGGTGTCGGCTGGGTAACGCCCGACGGAACCTGCGTCGCGGTGATACCGCTGGCTTGTGACGCGGTGCTTGGTGCGGCCGGAGACGTAGCACTTGGTTCAACCTTATTCCCAACTCCGATTGCGGGAAAAGTGGGCCAGGCAATGCCCAGGGGAGTCTTTGGTTTAGGCCCAACTGCAGGCGACGGCTGAGCAGCCGCGGCGCTCTCGGGCACTTCCTGGGGTGCTGGTTGAATTGGGGGCTTGGTGGGATCGAGTGGGACTGCCTCCGTTTGTCCATCGCTGAGGAGCTTGGAAAAGGGATTCGGCAGGGTCACGACAGGCGGGCGTGGCAAATCCGGGAGCTTGGGATTTGGCAGCGGATTGGAGAACGTTGGCCAGGCAAACAAAGCCTTTGATTTTTCAGAAGACTTGCGCCCGCGACGAGTCCGTTCCTTTTCCAATTCCGGGTCCAAGTTGAACTCGGGCGAAGACTCAAAAGGCATGACAGCCGCCGGGGGAGGAGCCGTTTTCGTCTCCTCCTGACCTTGCCCCTGCATTGTCGAGGCCAGTCCCACCAGCAACGACACCGCCGCCAGAGACGCCATTAACGGCAGGCGACCCTTGGGCTTGGCCGAGTTAAAACAACGCAAGCGTGCCATAGTCGATGCTGGTCGTTCCGAATAAGGGGACTTTAAGGCTTCTTCCGTTTGCATCGTCCTCTGGATGCTCGAAAGATAACCCGAAATCTACTTCTGCCAGAACTGCTGAAAACCGGCTGGAAAACAGCGACGAACGAATGCCAGCAACCACACGCCAGCAGTCGGCCCGTTGTGGTTAAGACAAGGGTTTGCTTCAATGCAGGGCACTACGAGAGGAACGTATGGAAAAACAATGGCGGTTTCATCCGCATGAACCGGAACGAATCTCCCATCTCGAAAAGTCGGCTGGCGTCCCCCCCATCGTCGCCCAATTACTCCTTTGTCGT
Source organism: Pirellulaceae bacterium (assembly GCA_041739545.1). Classification (GTDB taxonomy): domain Bacteria; phylum Planctomycetota; class Planctomycetia; order Pirellulales; family Pirellulaceae; genus JBGSNR01. The sequence continues at coordinate 21,815 of JBGSNR010000046.1, forward strand.
GGGGTTTACGATCCGGCTGCGGCGCGAGCCTTTCTCGATTGCAAACTTTCGGGGCTCCGCGATCCAGAAGAACTTCCCGGAGCGCTCGAAGCCGCCCAGCGGGTCCAGGCCGCCATTCAAGCCAATCGCAAAATCGCCGTTTATGGGGACTACGATGCGGATGGCATGACCGGAACTTCGCTGCTGGTTCGCTGCCTGCGCATGCTCAAAGCCGATGTCACCTACTACGTTCCGAATCGACTTGAAGAAGGTTACGGACTAAACGACGAAGCCCTCCGCACGCTTGCCCGTCGCGGGATCTCGCTCGTCATCTCCGTCGACTGCGGCATCGCAAGCGTGCATGAAGCGACCACTGCGCTTGAACTAGGCCTGGAACTGATCATCACCGATCATCATGAAATTCCGGAAGTGCTTCCCGCTGCGGCAGCGATCGTTCATCCGCGACTGCCAGGAACGGCTTATCCGTTCGGCGGATTGTGCGGCGCAGCGGTCGCCTTCAAGCTTGCTTGGGCGATTTGTCAGCAGGCAAGTCAATCGAAGAAGGTTACCGATCCGATGCGAGAGTTCTTGCTATCCGCAGTCGGGCTGGCGGCACTAGGGACGGTGGCAGATGTAGTGCCGCTTCTGGACGAAAACCGCATCATCGTCCGCCACGGGCTCAACAGCTTGAAATACTCCCCGCCACTAGGTATTGCCGAGCTACTGAAGCTCACAAAACTCGACGAAAAGCCATTTCTCTCGAGCGAGGACATTGCGTTCACCATCGCGCCGCGGCTCAACGCGGCGGGACGTCTGGGGCAAGCGCAGCTTGGCATCGAGCTACTCACCACGACCGATCCCGCCCGGGCAAAGGATCTGGCCGAGTACATTCATCATCTCAATAGCAGTCGCGATAGTCTGGAACGAAGCGTCTATCTCGCCGCCAACAAGCAGATCAAAGAGCAGTTCGATCCGGAAAATGACCCGGCCCTGGTGCTTGCCGGTCGCGGTTGGCATTTGGGAGTGATCGGAATTGTGGCTGGTCGACTGGCCGAAAAATTTCATCGCCCGGTGGTTCTCATTTCCCTAGATAACCACGGGACCAAGCCAGGAACCGGCTCCGCGCGCACGGCAGGAGGGTTGAACCTGCACGCCGCACTCGCTGCCTGCGAAGAGCATCTGGTTGGCTTCGGCGGCCACGCGGCAGCGGCAGGGGTGCGAGTTGCCGAAGAAAAGATCGATGATTTTCGTCATGCCTTCTGCGAGTATGCGGCCAGTGAACTAGGAACCGACGGGCGTCCTCCGGAAGTTCGCATTGATGCCGAGGGGCCGTTCAGTCAACTCACCTCGCAAACCGTGCAACAGATTGAGCTGCTTGCTCCCTTTGGAGCAGGCAATCCGCGCCCCGTTTTGTGCGCTACGGGTGTTCGGCTTGCAGAACCACCCAAGAAGATCGGTAGCGGCGAACGCCACTTGTCATTCAAGCTGGTGCAACAGAACGTCCGCCTGCGCGGGGTCGGATTTGGCTGCGGAGAATGGGCAGATGAACTGCAGAACATCGACCAACTGCTCGATGTTGCGTATCGCCCTGTCATCAACGAGTTTCAAGGACGTCGTTCGGTGGAAGTTCAGCTTGTCGATTGGAGAGTATCGAAGGTTTAGCAAGTCTTTTACTTGCACTATTCCGTCAAGGCAGCTTTCACCACGCTCGCCATTTCTACTTCCCACCCAGGTCGGTAGCCGATCCAGCAACCGCGCAGATTGCCTTCGCGGTCGATCACCACCGTTGTCGGGTAGCCAAAGTTACTCAATTCGATCTTCATCTCGGCCAGCATCCGCTTGCGGCTCAGGAAGTCCTGATCGATATGAATGGGAAGCTGCGTTCCGTTCGCCTTCAGAAACTCCCGCGTGTCTTCAGCAATGGTTTGCTCGTCTCCGGGGCGCGGCAAGCAAGAGACTGAAACAAACTGAAACGCCTGTTCGGTCTTGAACTCGTCCCGCAGTTGCATCAAGTGCGGAAATTCGGTGCCGCATGGGCCACACCACGGTCCCCAAAAGTTGATGAGTGCGACTTTCCCCTGCAAAGAATCGCTGGTGACGGATTCTTCTGAATCAAGTAGCGGTTGCAGCTCAAAGCCAGTAAGTTTTGTCTTGGCAAGGACCGCCGGATGTCGCGGGCCAAAGGGGGATTGATCGGCTTCTGGAGGCTCCCACACCGAGAAAAAAATCAGTGCTGCGGCAGCCACGGCAAGCATGCCGATCAACAAAGGCAGACGCGAGCGGCTTGGCGGAGAAACTGGCTCGTCGTTCCAATTCATGGCAGATTCTCAGACCGAATGGGAACAGCCTTAGGAGGCGTCCGCGTCGAAAACGCGTACTTTGCCCCAATTCGCCTTATTCTCGTTGATGAACTCCAAGTGCCGGGGATGCACCTGGTACTCATCATGCGCCTGCCGCGATTCAAAAACCACGTGCAAGGCCACATCGAAATCTTTTTGATTCACTTCCCGACTGAGGTCCGGCACCACCGTTCCCACGCTGAAATGGACGGTCCCCGGATGTCCCGAAAGGTATTTTTTCGCAGCCGAGACCAGAGCCTCGATCGCCGCAGGGGAATCGTCTTTTAACTTGAAGTAAACCATGTGACCCAACATTTGGAACCCCTTCTTGGCGACGAGATCTTACAGGACTTTGAGTCCCCACAGAGTAACCGGAGAAGGAGCAGCTTACCAGGAGAGCAGGCTGTCTGAATTGACGAGCATCGACCCAATGCCAGCTAAAAGAAGGCGGACCGCGAGTTGTCGTGAGTGGTCTACCCCGTGAACTCGCAGCCCGCCTATCCGTCCGCAACCGTCAACTGCGTTGCTAGTCGCTTATTCGTTTACAGATTCGCCGAAGCTGGTTTCGAGAACCCGACTCTCAGCTGCTTCATGGTCATAAAGCTGATTGCAAAGGTCATCGAAGCCACGCTTCAATTCTGCTTGTGTTTCCGCCACGATCTTCCCCCGAGCCACCAGGCAATCGAGGTTTTCCAACAGCACCTGGTGCTCGGCTTGAACCCGTTTCACCTCTCCCGAAAGTCGAGGACAACGGGCGAGTGCTTCTTCCAGGCAGGAGCCCTGTTCTTCCTCGGAGAAGTGCCGAGCCAACTCTACCCGGATTTGCTGTAGGGTCTGCAACAGTGACGTAACCGCTTTCTCATCTTGCATCTGGAACTGTTGTACTGCCGCCCGAGCATCTCCCAAGAGAGCATGTAAGCGACGGTGTTCACTCCGTAAGTGTTCGAGATAAGGTGTGCATTCTTGATTGGTAAACATGACGAGGCTCCTTTCCTAAACCGGGGCGTTGGCGGCTGCCGGAACAGCCCCCTTCACCGTGAGTACTGGGCAATTGGCTTGGCGAACAACCGCTTCGGCAACGCTTCCCATCAACAGCCGCAACAAGCCAGTGCGGCCATGCGTGGGCATGACGATCAGATCGACTTGCTCCTCGTCCGCCAGCTTCAAAATGGCATCTGCTGGATCCCCCTGGACGAGCCGATGTTCGAATGGCACCGTGGGATTCGCGGGAACGATCGTTTTCAGCAGTTGCAGAGCTCGCTTATCTTCGAACTCTGTTTGACTGTAGTAAAACTCTCCGCCCCCGAAAGGCATGGGAGGTTCCTGAGCATGCACAATCAGCAAGGTGGCGTTCCGCTCTCGCGCCAGAGAAGTCGCCAACTCCAAAGCAGTTTGGCTCTGAGGAGAAAAATCCGTAGGGAACAGAATCGTGTACGGTTTCATGGCGAGCTCCTTTACTTAAGAAGAGAAGGTGCCTCGTTACTGTCCGATTAGTTCAACTGCAACTGTCGTACCTCAGACGCGGTTTCTTAATGCAATCAGAATGCGATGAACTCGGCAGAATTCAAAAGCTCTGCGCATCTGCGCATCTCTCCCAAGTGCGGAAATGCACATCAAGCGCGCGAACGCGAGCAATTCGACTCACCACACCGAAACTACTTGTACAAGCACCGACACTGGCCTAAGAAATCATCTCTTGCAGCACGTGGCCATGCACGTCGGTCAGGCGGCGATTGATGCTGTTGTGGCGGAAAGTGAGTCGGGTATGGTCGATCCCCAGCAAGTGCAACATGGTGGCATGCAGGTCGTACACCTGCTTGGGACGCTCGCGATCGAGCGGGCGGAAACCCCACTCGTCACTTTCGCCATAAGTTCCACCTTTGACGCCGCCGCCGCACATCCAGTTGGTAAACACAAATGGATTGTGATCGCGACCTTTACTTCCCTGCGAACAGGGCATGCGACCAAATTCCGTGGTCCACAGGATGAGCGTATCTTCCAGCATCCCCCGTTGCTTCAAATCTTGAATTAAGGCTGCCGTTCCGCGAGCCATCCCCAACGCCAGCGGCGCATGATCGCGATTGATATCCTCGTGGCTGTCCCAATTGCGGCGTGGAAAGCCGTTGTCGTTACCGCTATAGATTTGAATAAAACGCACGCCTCGTTCCAGCAGCCGACGCGCCACAAGGCACTTCCTCCCAAAAAACTCCGTCTCGGCCCGATCGTTGATCGTGGTGTCGTCGACCGCAGAACCTTCGGGCCCGAGTTGATAGAGCTTTCGGATGTGCTCCGGCTCATCGGCGATATTTAGCGCATCGGACGCACTGAGCTGCATTGCGGCCGCCAGTTGATAGGAACGAATCCGAGCGGCCAGGCGATCATCCCCCGGATGTAATTCGCGGTCACGCTCATTAAGTGCTTCGAGAGCAGCCAAGCCTGCTTTGTCGATTGCCGGCGTGATAAACGAATCGGCAGGTGCACGCAGATCGGCGATGGGAGTCTTTGCGCCGGGCCGGATCACCGTCCCTTGAAACTGGGCGGGCAAAAAGCCGTTTCCCCAGTTCTTTGCTCCATTGGAAGCCAGCCCGCGATGATCGGGCAAGACGACAAAGGAGGGGAGGTTCTCGTTTTCGCTGCCGAGTGCATACGTCACCCAGGTGCCCGCACTGGGAAACCCAGGGAAATTAAAGCCAGTCGTTTGCAGGAGAGTTCCCTGGCTATGCACGCCGGTTTTGCCGACCACATCATGCACAAAAGCAATGTCGTCGACGACTGCACCCAGGGGCGCGACAATCTCGCTTAACATCTTTCCCCGTTGACCGAACGGCTCAAACTTCCAAGGACTGCCAAAACAGGCTCCGGGGGAACTTTGGAACAGTTCTACTTTCTCACCCGGATCCCAGGGCTGTCCGTTCTTCGCCTGCAGTGCGGGCTTGTAGTCAAACGTATCCACGTGACTGCAAGCACCTGCCATGAAAAGTTGAATGACCCGCTTCGCTTTCGGAGCGTGATGCAAATAGGGATTGGGCTGAGCGGCCAGGCCCGGCTGATCGTCCGCGAGCACTCCTTCCCGATGCAGCAGGTGAGCCAGCGCAATCCCGGCAAAAGAACCCGTGAGTGAGCCCAGCCAATCGCGGCGCGTCGTTGCAAAGTTCATATCGGCTCCTAATCCAAGTAAACGAACGCGTTCGAATTGAACAACACCCGCGCCACGCTGGCCGCCCCATCCTTTTGCCAGTGGTCTTCTAAAACTTTTCGCTCGCGCTCGTCCGGCAATCTTCCCCAGCAAAGTCGACAGGCATGGTCGATCCGATGCGAGGTTGTCAGAGTGGCATCTTGCTGCAGACGTTCCGCCAACTTGCGGGACATTGCCTCGGTGAAACGATTATTCCACATGGTGAGCGCTTGCAGCGCCGTGGTGGGCTCTTCCGACTCCGGGACGGATAGAGAAGGATCGGCACAGCCGAGTGTGGTCAAAAACGGTTGCGGCTGCGAACGAACAACGAAGCGATAAATCGTGCGGCGATGGGCGGCTGCGTTCGCAGGATCAAACAAATCGTACTCGTAGTGCGGGGAGTGCTCCGGGCGTTCAACGACGAAGTCGCGAAAGCTGGGTCCCCCACGTTCTGGCCGCAACGCTCCACTGGCGGCGAGCAGTGTATCGCGAATTTCCTGCGAAGTTAGCCGCCGTCGGAAGGTGCGCCACAGGTATTGATTGTTCGCATCGCGGGCGACGTTATCGGGATTCGCTGCGCTCGATCGCTGATAGGCATCGCTGGTAACGAGCAACCGGACCAGCGACTTGAGCGACTGCCGCGGATCGTCACGCAGTTCGCACGCCAGCCAGTTCAGCAGGTCCGGATGCGTCGGCTCGGCTCCCATGTGGCCGAAATCGTTGGGAGAAATGGAAAGCCCTTGGCCGAAGGTCCAAAGCCAAACCCGATTTGCCATCGACCGCCACAAGAGCGGATTTTCTTTCGAACCCACCGCCAGCGCAAGCTCAGCCCGCGGCGAATACTCGGCGGAAGGATTGATCGGCGCGGGGAACTCCGCGTTAACGCCCGGCCACAGCGCCGGCATCCCAGGCTGCATTTGCTCGGCAGGAGAGCGAATATCTCCACGTTTCAGCAAATGGATGGGGCGCGGCTTCCCCTGAGTCGCGATGAATCCGCCAGCCGGATTGAAATGAGTCGCGGCAGCGTAAACCAGTTCGCCAGCAGGGAGAGCCGAGAGTTGCGGTTGGAGCTTGTCAAGTTCGGATGTCAACTCAGCGAGCCGCGTTTCGATTTTCTCGTCACGCAATTCTGCCGCGATCGCGGCTTTCTTGGCTTCGAGTTCGCGCATCTCGGCCAGTGCTGCGGGGTTATCTAATTCGCGATGGTAGATACCGTCGGTCAGATTCGACTTCCCCCACCGGACCGGAGCTTCGATCGAATCGAGCGCCGTAACCTTCGAGCCAACAGCAATGTTGTTGTGGTTCTCGCCCCCGATCGCTTCGAATTCGCCGAGGGCGAAAATAAAATCGTTCTGCCGCGGGGCAAGTTTAGTCGCCGTGATGCGAAAGAATCGCACCGCGGCACCGCCAACATCGATGACAAGCTCGCGATCCAGCGGGTTGGGCTGATCCTCCTGCGTGGAATCGCGCAATAAGCGAACATCTTTAGAGAAGTCTTCCGTCAATGAAGCTTCCACCTTATAGCGCACGGGAAAACCAAACCCCGCGCCGATGTCGTTGAACATGTCAAATGCGGGAATCAGTCGAATTTGCTCCACGCCGCGCGGCGTTCCCAGATCGACTTGCACCCACTTGGGAACGGTCTGGGATGCCTCGATGTTGCTGTGGTAGCCATATTGCGGCTGCAGCGGTGAGCCATGCTTCTGCTTGAGTTCGTCGAGTCGGCGATCGATCCCCGATGTTCGCGCCGATAGTTTTTGAGTGGTCTCGGTCCGCAGTCGATTTTGCTCGCCGCGCAGGCGATTCACTTGTTCCTGAAGCGTCAGCTTTAACTTGGCTTGCTCACCACTGAGCCCCCGATAAACACGATCCGCCCGATCGACTGCGGCAAACACCGCGTGCAGGCGGTAATAGTCCTCCATCTTGATCGGGTCGAACTTGTGGTTGTGACATTGGGCACACTGCACCGTGGTGCTGAGGAACACGTTGTAAACCGCCGAGATCATTTCATCGCGGTCCAGATGTTTGGCGATTCGACCGTCGACTTTTCCTTCTCCCACTTCGATATGCCCGATCAAATCCCACGGACCGGCCGCGAGAAAACCAACACCGAGCACGCCTTCCGGATCATCGGGAAACAGCACATCGCCGGCCAGTTGCTCTTGCACAAATCGGCCGTAGGGCTTGTCCTCATTAAAGCTGCGGATCACGTAGTCGCGATAAGGCCAAGCGTTGTTGCGCGGCTGATCTTTGTCGTAACCGTGGGTTTCCCCGTAGCGGGCCAGATCAAGCCAATGCTGTCCCCATTTTTCGCCATAGGTTGGAGAGGCAAGGAGGCGCTCAACGAGTCGCTGGTACGCGACTCGCGGCGGCGGCAAATGGGAATTCTGAGCGGCGTCCGCGGCTTTTTCATCCTGCGCACAATCCGCAAGAAAAGCATCAATCTCCGCGGGGGTCGGCGGTAAACCAGTCAAATCGTAGGTCAAGCGGCGGACCAGCGCCAGTCGCCCGGCCGCTGGATTAGGTTGCAACTTGCGGGACTTCAACTCCGCATCGAGCAGTGCATCAACGGGATTCTGCCCGTCGATAAGCGCTAAACCAGGGCGTTCGAGCGGCTTGTACGCCCAGTGATCAAAGCGATCCGCGACTTTTACGCTCGCCTCATCCGGCCAATGGGCCCCAGCATCGATCCAGCGAGTGAGGATGGCAATCTGCTCTGGCTTCAGGGCCGGCTTGCCGCTCTTGGCCGGCGGCATGAGTAGTGACGGATCTTCACCGGCCACGTATTTTATCAGTGGACTTTCGGCCGACTTACTGGGCACGATTGCCGCTTCGCCAAAATCCCCCCCCGCGAACGCGATCTCGCGATTATCGAGCCGGTAGTTGCTTTTTTGCTCCTTGGCGGAGTGACAGTCGAAGCAAGCAGCCGCCAGGATCGGGCGCACGTCCTTCACAAAATCCGGCGCCGATTGAACTCCCGTTTCGGCAGGGACTTGCGCAGATCCAAGCCGCGGCGCTGCCAGGCACAAAACGAACACCAACTGCCACACGGCAATACGACCTGTCATGGAGCGGCCCCGGGGAGGGAGGAAGCGGAAGGCAAGCACCATTGTGAACCGAACGATGGTAGTAATGCAAGCGTCGGAGGCAATCGACTCGAACGTTGATCAACATCTGCAAGTTGCTTGCCGCAAAGAGTTTTGGCGATCTCAAGCGGTCCTGCAAAACTAATGATTCAATGCAAAACAGTTACCCTCTACTTTATTCATCCATACCATCCACCAATGGCAGGCGCGGTCGCTAGGCCAGAACTTGCTCACCCTTTCTGCAAATTTGCATCCCAAACGGAGGGTCATTCAAAATAAAACAGGAAGGAATGTTAATGGATTCCCCGCTACAACTCATTCTTCTCGAAGGAGCAGCATCTGTTGATTTGATGTGACCAAGCATTACGCTTCAATAAGCGGTCGTAGATTGCCAAGTGGATGACCGGGGCTTCACCTTTGCAATCACCGGCAAATAATCATTGTGAAACCTCCCTGCGAAATCGCAAGGCAATGAACGGGAAATCCGCAATCGATTTCGAAACTCAGGGCTTTGCCGGAGCGCTACTCCTCAAAAAAAATTATCCGGTTATCGTGGGGAAGACCCACCTCAATCCTTCCTCTCCAAGCGAAGGATCAGCTTCATGCTGGCGAACATTGCGACTCGTATTTCATTCCACAAAATTCGCTCCGCCTTCACCTTGGTGGAACTCCTAGTGGTAATCGCCATCATCGGCATTCTGGTGGCTCTCTTGCTCCCAGCCGTGCAGTCCGCACGCGAATCGGCTCGTCGCAGTCAGTGCACGAATAACCTCAAGCAATGGGGTTTGGCGCTACACAATTATCACGACACAGAGCGTCGCTTTCCGCTCAACTGCCAGTGGTACCCCGCGGGTGCGAATCGCAAGGGCCCCATGCATGTGAAACTGCTCCCATTCACCGAGGCGTCCAATTTCTATGCGAAGCTCGACATGCAAGGGGATGTCGTCGCGCAGATCGACAACGACGCCGAACTACGCAAAACACTACTGCCCTTGATGCGTTGTCCGAGCGATGCGTTCGACAAGTTGAACTCAGCAGGGTTGGCGCTAACGAATTATGCCCCTAGCCAGGGATCGCAGCAGCGAAACACTTCCCGCTGCGGTGCTTATCCCGGAAACGTGTTCGGCACCGGCCCCTCGGCCGATGGCAATGCCATCGATGTCAATCAGATTTCCGGCTTGTTCTCGCGCTATCAGTGGGCCTGCACGATTGCTGACATCCTGGACGGAACCTCCAACGTGATTGCGATGGGGGAAGTGAATATCAAATGCAATGCGGCTATGCAGTTCTACCCCTGGTGGAACGGACAGCAGTATTACATCAGCACGGCAGCCCCACTCAACTTCAATACCTGTCCCGGCAAAGGGGTCGGCAACGCCGGGACTGGGTGCAACGGCTATTCGAACTGGGCTACCGATTCAGGCTTCAAGAGTTCGCATCCGGGCGGGGTCCTGTTCGTCTTCGCAGATGGAAGCGTCCACTTTCTTCGCGAAAACATGGACTACACCAACTATCAGCGACTGGGCTGCCGGCGCGATGGTGCCCCGGTCGCAGATTACTAAGCCTAGCTTAGGGACATTCCGTCCCATTGAGGCCCGCATCTGTCCATTTGGCTGAGATGCTTCAGCAGCTTTTTCCAAGGTTTTGTGGTGGAGATAAATGAGTGGCAAGGTCTCTTTTCATTCGATTTGGCGTCGCCGTGTGTTGCCTGATGTTGGCCGGCTGCGGCGGTGGTAACCCTGAGATTGCGCCAGTCCAAGGCAAAGTGGTTTTTAACGGGCAACCGATGGCGAACGTGACGGTGACGTTCATGAAAGTGGGTGCGCCGCGACATTCATTTGGTGAAACGAACGAGAACGGCGAGTTCTCATTAACGACCTTCGACCCACAGGATGGTGCTTACATCGGCTTAAATAAAGTCGTCGTGAGCCAGCCGGCGGAACCTGTCGACCCGGCTGCGGGAGTCGCCCCTCCGCCGGTTGAGGTGGCTCCGCCTCCCAAGCCACCTGTTTTACCCGTGAAGTACAACCAGATCACCACCACCGATTTGACGGCAGAAGTCCAAGCTGGCACCAATCAATTGGAACTTCAGTTATTGCCCATGGGGGCTCAATAAACGGGGTACCGCACTGAGGCCAGCTTTCTGCTCACTTTCGCTGGCATCGCGGCGAGCAGTCGGGTAACATCAAATCAAAACATACCCACCAACAGCCCGCCTCCCTCCGCGAGTTTTCCCATGTCCCGCCAGTTTCTATGTACGGTGGTCGGACTGATCGCCTGTACGTTTGTCACCGCTGCTCAGGCTCAAGAATGGACACGGTTTCGAGGGCCGAATGGAACCGGTGAAAGCGAAGCCAATGGAATTCCCGCGACCTGGACCGATCAGGACTACAACTGGAAAGTTTCCCTGCCGGGTGTCGGCCATTCATCCCCTGTGCTATGGGGAGACAAAATCTTTCTGTTGAGTGCTGAGTCCAAAGATGCCACCCGCCACGTGTTGTGCGTCAATGCGGCCGACGGGAAAATTGCGTGGCAGCGGACGTTCCCCGGGGCTGCCCATCATTTGCATCTGCGGAGCAGCTACGCCTCCTGCACGCCGGCCGTGGATGCCGATCGCATGTACGTCGCCTGGTCCGACCCGCAACACACTAGACTGATGGCTTTCGACCACGATGGCAAAGATGCTTGGTCGGTCGATCTTGGACCTTGGGTCAGCCAACACGGATTTGGGACGAGCCCGATGATTGTTGGCGATCTGGTGATTGTTTCTGTCTATCACGAAGATCCCAAACGCCCTAATTCCGGCACGCCATCGACGGCTTTTGTGGTCGCACTCGACAAGAATGATGGCAAAATTCGTTGGAAGACCCCGCGCAAGGTCGACACCACTTCTTACTCCGTTCCTTGCATCCGAACCACCAAATCGGGCAGCGAAGAATTAATCAGCCTGAGTACGGCAGAAGGAGTTTTTGCTCTCGATCCGACGAGCGGCAAGGAACTTTGGTCCATCCCGGTATTCAGCATGCGCACGGTCAGTTCGCCGCTGTTGGTGGGGGATCTCATTTTCGGCACCACCGGTTCTGGCGGCGGTGGGAATTATGTCGTTGCCGTGAACCCCAATGGGGGCAAGCCGGAGGTAGCTTACGAAGTGAAGAAAGAAGCCCCTTATGTGCCAACCCCCGTGGCTCACGGAGACTTGCTTTTTCTCTGGTCCGATGGCGGGATCGTGACATGCATGGAGGCCAAGGATGGGACGAAAGTCTGGCAGAAACGAATCGGCGGCAACTACTCGGGATCGCCGATTCGAGTGCGGGACAAAATCTACTGCGTGGACGATGTGGGAACCGTAGTTGTTGTTTCAGCCACCCGCGAGTTTGCTGAATTGGGAAAAGTTGAGCTTAAGGAAGAATGCCGCAGCACGCCCGCAGTTGCAGGAGGCAGACTGTATTTGCGGACCATCTCGCACCTGTATTCGATTGGTGGGAAGTCGACGTAGTTTGTACGATGGCCCTCCGTGGCCTGGAGCGCGACTCAGGGGAATATATTCCCAGCCCGAAGCGTGACTTTGCCAAAGATTCACAACTCGACGGCCTCGGTGGGCCATCGTACGGTTAGTGCCTTAAAAGTCATAAGGTCTCATCGCCAAAAATGCACTTCTCGACGGCTTCCAACAGCCTTCGTACGGATTGATTTTGTACACTCTCGCTCTCGAAACTTCTGGCATGCACGGTTCCGTGGCCTTGCTGCGCGAATTGCAACCGGGCCCCGAATTGATCATGCGTGAGGATCAACGCTCGGCACAGTGCATCACACTTGCCATCCAAGACTTACTTGCTTCCGCGAACGTTGCAGCCCAAGAAATCTCGCTGATTGCTGTCGCGCACGGCCCCGGATCGTTCACGGGCCTGCGAGTGGGGATTATGGCTGCGAAAACTCTGGCCTATGCCTGGAAATGCGACGTGATCGGCGTCGATACTCTGCGTGTCATCGCACGGCAAGCACTAGGAGGCAGCATTGCGTCTGCCAGAGTTTGGGCGATACTCGATGCTCAGCGGCAACAACTTTTTTCGGCCGCATTGGCAAATGATGCCGAATGCACGCCCAGCATCTCCTCCCAAGTGATGTCGCGGGAGCAGTGGCTATCGCAGTTGCAGCCCGGCGATGTCGTCACAGGGGCGGGTTTAAGACCGCTGCGAGAACAACTTCCTGCCGGTGTCCGCGTGATTGACGAGGAAGCCTGGCAGCCGCGGGCCAGGACGGTTGGTGAACTTGGTTGGCTTCAGCGTCAACGTGCAAATCAGCCCTGTTCATGGCAACAGCTTGAGCCGCACTATCTGCGCGGCAGCGCAGCGGAAGAGAATCCCAAGTATCGTTTGCCGCCAATTACCCCCGCGTGAACCGTTACTTGCCTGCCTTGGCCGGTTCGTTGGTCTGGGCCAGCTTCAAAAACAACTGCTCCAAGATGAACCGCGAACGGCGTTCGTCGGAGTGCGTTCCCTTCAAGGCAAGGTCCGTTGCCAAAACCCAGTGCAGCAACTTGCCTGCTCGCTCGCGTCCTAGACGCTTGAGGCGGTCCTCTCCTTTTCGCATGGTTCCCGGTGGCCAATCTTTGAAACCTGCCGCCGTCATCGCTTGCGGCAGTAGCATTCGCTGGCCTCGTCGTTCGCTGGCCTGATAAATCCGCGTGGCGGCCGCGTAACGTCGTAGCGACCAAGCAATGGAACCAAACAGTGCCAGGGGATGTTCGCCTGCCTGCAGCAAATGATCGAGTTGCACTAAAGCTTCGGCTGCGTTGCCGTCGAGTGCGGCATCGATGGCGTCCCAAGTCGTCTTCGCCCGCCAGCCGCCGACGGCAGACTGCACAAGTTCTGCGGAAACTTCACCCCCTGCGGGGACATAGAGCGCAAGCTTGGCGAGGTCTTGTTCTAGCAATCCCAACTGCGGACCCACTAGCTCCAGCAGCACTTCGGCGGCTAGCGACTTTAGCTTGAAGCCATGCGGCACGAGCGCTCGCGACATCAACCATTTGGCTAAACGAGCTTCGTCGACATTCTTGCTCTTGCCCCCCTTCATCGGCGGGCTGCATTGAATCTGCAGTCCCGATTCTTCGACCGCCTTATAGAGCCTGGTATTCGCCGCCCACGTTCCCACATCGAGCACGAGCGTGCTTTTTTCGCGCGGCCGGGCGACATAATCTTCTATCTTGGTACGCTGGGCGGTGATGAATGTATCCGCCCGCTGCATAATCACTAGCCGCTTGCCGCTGCCGAAGAGAGACGACGACGACAATTCGTCCATCATGTCTCGCCAAGCCAACGACTTTTCTTCACCATCGATGAGGGTGCAGCAAGGATCTTCACTGGGATCGTCTGGCCCAGAAAACTGTTGGCGAATCGCGTGACCAACGGTCTGTCGCAGGAATGAATCCTCACCAAACGTCACGATCACGGCCGGCAACAAATGCTTGACCGGCGTTTCGAGGAAGTCGAAGGCGTGAATGGTGGGCATGGGGTGTCTCGTACGATGGCCCTCCGAGGCCGTCGAATCCGTCGTCAAACTCGAATTGCGCTCATCTTCACTAAAGTATTGATCGCGCGGTTCACAAATAGGCAGCCCAGTCGACGGCCTCGGAGGGCCATCGTACTTAAGAAGTCTGCACTTCCACAATCGCCTTGATCACGCCCGTCTCCGGCTTCGTATAACTCGGAAAATCGGTGATGATCGAGTCGAACTTACTGCGGTGAGTGATCCAGGGAACCGTATCGATCTTCTTGTCTTCAATCAGCTTGATAATCCGCGTGAAGTCCGCCGGCAACGCATTGCGACTGCATATCAAGGTTCCTTCCGGGCGGTGGAAAATCGGATGATTGAAAGTGACTTCCTTCGTCGTGATGCCGACGTAAACCAGCCGTCCAGTCGGGGCAACATAGCCAAACGCGGCACTCATGCTGTGATTACTGCCGGTCGCGTCGACGACAACATCGGGTAACGCTCCGTCAGTCAAGTCTCGTAAATCGGCGACTACATTGTCTGTTAGCATCAGGGTATGGTCGACCTTCATCACCTCGCGACAAAACTTTAGCCGCTGCTCGTTCATATCGAGCACGATGCACTTGCCACCAGCTTGCTTAACGAATTCAATCGTAGCCAGACCAATCGGGCCGGCACCAATGACCAGGCAAGGCTCACCCGGTTGCAAGCCACTTCGATTCACGGCGTGGCAGCCAATCGCGAGCGTCTCGACGAGTGCCAGTTGTTCAAAGCTCAGCTTGGTGGAGGGATGCAGCTTTCGTGCAGGAAGCACAAAGCTATCTCGCAGGCCGCCGTCCGTCATAACTCCCAATACCTTCAGGGTAGCGCAGCAGTTACTTGCTCCTTTGCGGCAGGCATGGCAATCGCCGCAATTCATATACGGCTCCACACTGCAGCGGTCGCCAGCCTTTACATTCGTCACATCTGGCCCGACAGCCAGCACTTCCACCCCCAGTTCATGCCCTGGAATACGCGGGTAGCTGAAGAAGGGCATTTTTCCCAGATAACCGCTGATATCCGTTCCGCAAATACCAACGCGATGGACTCGGACCAACGCTTCGCCGGCGGCCGGCTGGTTGGGCTCCGGAATTTCGATCCAGGTGAACTGTTCGGGAGCGGCTAGTTGCAGGGCTTTCATCGTGATTGCTTATCGCCGGGTACAATGGGATTAGAAACTTCGGTCGTCATTCTAAACCAGCGGATGCAGAAAGCAGAAGGACCGGATGAGTGAGTTGCCCCACGAACCGTCGCCGAATCCTTATGAGCCGCCGCATACGATAGCTGAAGCCGATGCCTCCTTGCTCCCTCCGCAGAAAGTTTCCACTACCACCATTTTTCTGGTTTCAGCGGCCCTGCTCTTGGGAGTGATCTCGATCGCACCGGCGATTGGCTTGTTTTTTCTGGTTTGCAGCGTGCCGGTGTTCGTGCGGTTCGCCAAGCAAGGAAAAAGATCGGAACAACCAACGGCGCGCACGGCAGTGATCGTCACGGCGCGAGCGTTAGCAAGCGTCGGTGTTGCTTTGTCCGTCTTCGCAGCGGCCTTGGGAGCTTTTTTTGGTACCTGCCATGCCACTGGTTTTGTAACGATTCTAACCTTCGATGGACGAAGCGATTCCGCGTTTGGATTTGCCATTTTCCTGGCACCACTGGCTGGCGTGATCGCTGCGATTTTCACTACGATCAAGCTCTGGCCACTAACTTCAGTGACTTCCAGCCTAGGATCGCACATGCCAGGTGAAGCCCAACCATTCCAGGCCGAGACCACGCAGGCGCCGACAAGCGACAATAATTCTCGAAATGCCTTTGCTGATCCTCCCGACGAAAAACCGGCATGACAGGCACGCCGTCACCTAACCCGTATGCGCCGCCGCAGGTGGAACGACTCGATGCCGAAGTCGATTCGGAGGTGGTGCTTCGCGCGCGGTTCCTGGTCGACGAACGTTGGCAACGCAAGATTTCGTACGATTTGATTATGCCCGGTGCACTGCTGCTCACTAGTTCGATTCTGGTGCTCGGCTTATGCATGCTGCTAGGTGCCTTGCTCACGCCGGTGGAACTGGGAACCCGCCGGCAGCCCAGCCGGTATTTGCTCGGCGCTGCACTCGTCGGCTTTCCGGTGGGTGCCTGCGCAGCCATTGCCTATCACGTTGTCATTCATCAGTGGCTGAAGCGGAAGAATCTCGAGCGACTTCGTTCGCATCCTGCCTTGCAAGCCCTGGGAGAATGGGTGCTTGAGGTCGACGCTGAGGAGTTTCGAGTTCATACGTCTCAGGGGGTCGCACGCTGGCCAGTGAAAGACGTTTGGTGGCATCCCGCGCGCGGAATGCTGGTCTTGGTTCAAGTTCCCGGCCCGATCCCAATCGGCGTGCCACGCAAGTGCGAAGTGGATCCTCCGCGCCCCGGAGATTTTGCGAGACTTTTGCGCCAGCGCGTGCAAAGAGTGCCGTTCACGTAGACGAACGCGCGAGAAAATCCGGCCCAGGATTCGAGGGGATGTTTCCTGCCACCCCCTCCCACGGTAGAATCGGAGTCAGTGTACAGATTGCCACCTGCCGTTTCTCCCCAAACAGCCCTGATCTGCCATGCTGCATCGCCGCAATTTTCTTCGCACTGCCGCTGCACTTACCGGAGCGGCCACGTTCTGCCCCCAGAATCTGTGGGCTGAAGTTGCCCCCGGAATGCTCGTTCGTAGCGATAAGCCTTTGAATGCCGAGCCACCGCTAGCTGATCTGGTAAAAGACTTTTTCACCCCGGTAGAAAGCTTCTTCATCCGGAGCCACGGCAATACACCGGAAGTAGACATCAAAACCTATCGGCTGCGTGTTGAAGGCTTAGTCGGCAAGCCGCTCGATCTGACCTTCTCTGAGGTTAAGGAAAAATTTCGCTCGCGGACGGTGGCTGCCACGATCACCTGCGCCGGCAACCGACGGATCGAGATGAGCGCTGTGAAGCCAATCAGTGGCGTGCAGTGGGATGCAGGTGCAATCTCTACTGCCGAATGGATCGGCGCTACTTTGGCCGAGATTCTGCAAATGGCAGAGATCAAGCCGGAGGCCAAGCATGTTTGGTTCGATGGCTTGGACGACGTCGCCAAGAAGGACGGTGGTTTTGAGAACTTCGGCGGCTCCATTCCCATTGAGAAGATCTATGGCCACAACAAGCCTACTGGCAACGTGATGAGTGCCGATCCGGTTCTGGTGGCTTACCACATGGCTGGCAAGCCCCTTTCGCCCGATCATGGTTATCCTTTACGGACGATCGTGCCCGGCTTTATCGGCGCCCGCAGCGTCAAGTGGCTCGGCAAAATCACTGTCAGCGATCAGCCTTCGCCTAATCACTATGTCGCCGATGCCTACAAAGTCCTCGCTGAAGATACGCCGGCCGAACAACGCGCCAAAGACCCCATTTATGAAACCGTCACCAATGCTGCCATTTGCCTCCCTTCTGCTGGAGCAAAGCTAAGTGCCGGCAAGAACTCCATCGCCGGCTACGCCTTCGCCGCAGGACTGGCTGGCAATCGGATTAAGCAAGTGGAAGTCTCAATCGACCATGGGAGAACGTGGACGAAAGCTATGCTCGGCAAGAAGAAAGCTGGTGCTTTCACCTGGGATCTCTGGACTGCAGATATCGTACTTCCCGCGGGTGACGTAACCGTGTCTTGCCGAGCCACGGATGAATCAGGCTTTACCATGCCCGCCGAGAAGCCCTGGAATGCCAAAGGCTATTTGTTTAATTCCTGGCATCAGGTCGTCGTCAGCGTGCAATGAAATTGCGTTGAAGCACGGAGCACCTTTCCTACGGAGCAGTGTCACGGATGCGATTTCTTCACACGGCCGATTGGCAGATTGGGATGAAGGCCGCCCACGTTGGTGCGGTGGGATCAAAGATTCGAGAAGAACGCCTTCGTGCAGCACAGCGCGTCATGCAATTGGCGACGAAGCATGAAGCAGAATTCATTGTCGTTGCCGGTGATACTTTTGAAGACAACGCCGTCGATCGCATCCTGGTGCAGAAGATTGCCGACATCCTGGCGACCAGTCAAGTTCCCGTCTATCTGATTGCCGGGAATCACGATCCGATTTCACCAGGATCTGTTTGGGAACATCCTGCCTGGGAGCGATGCGGCAGCAAAGTGCACATTCTTCGCACTCGCGATCCCGTAGAAATTCCTGGCGGCATGTTGTTTCCAGCTCCACTCACGGAGAAGTATTCCACGCTGAACCCCACCGCCAGCATCAATGCCCACGGCGCAACCGGCATCACGATTGGTCTCGCGCACGGCACTGTGCAAGGGATTCAGCAGGAAACGCTCGACTACCCCATTCCGCGCGACGCCCCGCAGCGTTGTGGCTTGGATTATTTGGCGATTGGCCATTGGCATTCCTACTCCGCTTTCCCCGGTTCGGACGGCGTGGCTCGCCTGGCCTATAGCGGCACGCACGAGACCACCAAGTTTGGCGAACGAGATAGCGGCCAAGTGCTGTTGGTGGAAATCTCCGCGCCGCGTGCTGCGCCAAAGATCACTCCCCTTCGCAGCGGCGGTTTTCAATGGTCGGTCATCGAGCGGACGATTCACGAACCTGCCGACATCCAGCGTATCATCGAGGAAATCGAGGCCTGGCCCGAGCCTTCCCAAGCCTTGATCGACCTGCGCCTGCAAGGGCTGCTGACCCCGGCAATCCATCCGGAATTGCGTCGTTTAGAAGAACTCGTTGCCGCCCGCTTTTGTTATGCCCGTTGCGATTTCAGTTCGTTGATCCCTTCGCCCCAAGACGAACGCTGGGTGGATGAACTTCCTGCGGGGGTGCTCCGCAATACGGCTGTCAGTCTGCGGCAATGGTGTGAGCCTGCTGCGGAACGTCCGGCCGGCGTGACTTCAGCGGTTGCAACCCGGGCGCTTCTCGATCTGTATCGCTATTGGCGGGAGGCACAAGGATGAAGCTTTGCAAACTAAGTGTCTCGGGTTGGCGATGTTTTTCGACCCCCGTGGAACTAGCGGACTTCAGCCACGGCCTTAACATCGTCCATGGGCCCAATGGAATCGGCAAATCGAGCCTATTCAAGACCCTGGTGCATGTTTTTGGCGATCGATTTAAATCCAAGGCCGACCCACTCAAGTCTTTGCAATCCTGGGGAACAGATCTTTCGCCGCGCGCCCTGATCGAGTTCGAGCATGGTGACGAACGGTGGCGGATTGAAAAACAGTTCTTGACCGGTGCTCTGGCGCGACTTGCCAAGTGGAACGGAAAGGCCTGGTCTCCGATTGCCGAGAACGAAAGTGCGGACGATCGTATCCGCGAAATGCTGCACATGGAAATGCCCGGGCGATCGGGCATTACACCAAATCAGTGGGGGCTTGCGCAGATGCTCTGGGCAGAGCAGGGGGCGATGCAACTGGGAGCGCTCTCCGATCCGGCCCGGACATTGATTCAGCAATCTCTGGGTGCCCAATTGGTCGGCACGGAAGGGACGGAGGTCGAGAGCCGAGTTGAAGCGGCATTTGATCAATTTTTTACGGGCACGGGCAAAGATAAAACTGGTTCTCCCCTGCGATCATTCCGCGATGAGTTGAAGCGAGCGGAGGAGACTGTTGCCGAGTTGCGACAAAAGCTGCAGAGCTTCGACGATGCCTCACGCATCATCGAGGACCTCCGTGTGCGCGCGGCAGAAGCTCAGAGTGAAGAGCAGCAATTGGCAGTTGCCGAAGCGACCGCGCAGGCCCAAGCAACCGCTTACGCCGCGCTCGTACAGCAGCGCGAATTGGCCGCGAACCAACTTAAGGCTACGAAGGCAGATGCCGAGCAAAAGCGACAGCGTTTGGAAGAAATCGCCGCTGCCCGCCGCGAGGTTACTCGCTGGCAGGAAGAGGTTGCAAAACTACAAGCTGCCGAGGACGGGCTGAAAGGGGAAGTTGCTTTACGACAAAAACTCGTCGACGACGCCGCGGAGCAATTGAAGCAAGTTCGGGCGGGGCGAAGCGCCATTGATCTTGCCCATCGCAAGGTTCAGCAGGCGGAGCGTTTGGTGAAAGCCCGCCGGCAATTGGACGTGGATCAACAATTGCTTCAAGAGGTCAACGAATTCACTCAGCAGCAGGAAGTGCTGCAGCAACAGCGTAAGGGAATCATTGCCCCCGACAGTAAGCAATTGTCGATCTTGCGCAAGGCCTTTCGTGATCGAGATGATGCACGCTTGCGGTTCGAAGCATCTCTCATCACGATCGAAATTCAGACCGAGGTTCCGGCCGAGATTGAATTAACCCACGGCGAAGCGACTAACCACCCGGGCGCGGAACATCAGCTCTCTGCGGGCGAAGTCTGGATCGCCCGTGGTTCCCCCGAAGTTGCCTTGCGGCTCAAGGGGATCGCCTCGATTCGCGCCTGCGGCCCGGCCGGCTCCGCCGATGTGAATCGCGAATTATGGAACAAAGCCGAGACACAACTCGAGAAACTCACGGCGGGCTGGCAAACGCAGGATCTAGCGGCACTCGAAGCGGCTGCCGAGCAGGGGGCGGAACTTGATCAACAATTGCGCGTTCTGGCGACTCGCATCGAAACCTTGCTTGGCAAACGAACCATCGAGGACTTGCAGCGCGATTGCTCCTTGGCGGCGCGGCAGGTGGAAGAACTTCTTGCCGAAGAGCCTGCCTGGCGGGTTGCTCTGCCGGATGTCGCTTTGTTGCGCGAAGCCGAAGAGAAACTGGTAACATCCTTCAAATCAGCCATCGATCGCGCCGAGCAGCAAAAGGAGATTGCCGAAGCGGAATCCAAAAAAACACTGGTGCGTTCCACGCAAGTGCAGTCCGACTTGCAGAACGCGCAAAAGCAAGTCTTGCTGCAAGAGGCCCGACTGGTGCAATGGACCAGCGACGGCCTGTCCGATGAAGTCCGGCACGAAGTTTATCAGTCTGCAGCGCTCGAGTTCGCCGCGGCGCAGGGACAATTGAAAGCTGCCGAGGATAAATTAGCGGCCGCCGGGCCAGATCCGCGTGACACAGCGCGGGTTCTGCAAGAAAAAGGGGTGGCTTTCAGAAAGATCGCGCAAGATGCTCTCAAAAGCATGCATTTGGCGGAAGGAGAATTGAAACGACTCACGGATGACTCCCCCTACTCGAAACTCGCCGAAGCCGAAGAGCAGGCAGGCCGCTTGCGTGAAGAATTGACGAGGCTGGAGGTAGAAACGCAAGCCATCAAGTTATTGCACGAGACATTACAAACTCAACGCCGGAACTTAGTCGATTCTTTGGTAGGTCCCGTGCAGCAGCGGGCTGTTCAATTTCTGCACCGTATCGTGGATGAAAAATTTGGCGATCTGGAGTTCGATCAGCAGTTCGCGGCGACGGGCATTTATCCTCGAGCCCAAGAGGAAGCGGTTCCGCTGACCCAACTTTCCGGCGGCGAGCGGGAGCAAGTACATTTTGCCGTGCGGCTTGCCCTGGCAGAGATCGCGTTTC
Source organism: Pirellulaceae bacterium (assembly GCA_041739545.1). Taxonomy (GTDB): domain Bacteria; phylum Planctomycetota; class Planctomycetia; order Pirellulales; family Pirellulaceae; genus JBGSNR01. The sequence continues at coordinate 43,379 of JBGSNR010000046.1, forward strand.
CAGACGGCAATCAGCTTATCGTTCTAGACGATGTCTTCACCTTTACCGACCGCGGCCGACTCGCTCGTGTCGCCACAATCTTAGCGGAACTGTCGGAGCGTTTTCAGGTCGTTCTGTTGACCTGTCATCCCGAACGCTACCAGGAACTGGCGAGCGCGAAGTTCTTTGACCTTGAACAGTTGGGAGATCAAGGAGTTCCTGCACCCACGGTCACGCTTTCACAACCTTCGCCACGCCAAGCAACTGCCGCGAAAGATGCTTCGGCAAAGAATATTCTGCCTGGGCTAGGGCTGGATTAGTACCTGCCTTGTGTCGCCATCCGCATGATCTCGTTGTACGAGTGCCCCTGCTTAGCCAACTCGAAAGCACGCTTGGTGGTGTCGTTCAGGTTGATGATCAGGCCGTAAACCAACAAAGCAGTCGCCGTCGGCAGGCAGTAACAGCTTCCCATGGCAAACATGCCGCAGCCAAGCGCGATCAACCCCAACAGGTGACCTCGCAGCCGGAAGTTCTGGATCCCTGCATAGATCTGCAAGATGCCCGGTCCGCCAGCCGCCAGCGCCATCACGCCATAGGTCACGGTCAAAATCATTTCCATGTTGGGCGGCTGAGCGCCACCCTGCCGCCGCATGTCGGCTGCCAGGCGGGCAGGAAGCAAAAAGGCCATGCCCAGCAGCATCATTCCCATCAGCAAGCAAAGCGTACCGTGCACTATCATCAAGATGCTCACGATTCGCTGCTGCGTCAGGATTCCGGGGCTCAGTCCGTTTCCCATCTCCGGCGGAATGTATCCCGCGGGGGGATCGCTAAAATTCGGTGTCTGATAGGGATTCGGCGAATCAGGCTGCATCTCATGTTCCCAGCACGGCGAGTGAAGGCAAGTTTGCCTTCCATTCTAATTCAGGGACCACCCTTAATGCGGGCGCAGCAAAAGGAGCAACGCCGATTTTTCAGCCCCGAACGATCTCAACGAAAACTGGGTTCCTGCCCAGATGGCAGGGGGCGCCGGGCAACTTCTTCATCGTCGCCGTCCTGTTCTTTGGCAGGCACGGGTGGCCGCGTGTAGAGAATCGGGCGCTGCGGGCCGGCGGCCAGAGCGATACCGACCCAGCCGTCTTGAATCGCGAATTGACTCACGTGCAGGTCCTTGAGCGCCTTCGACTTCGCCAATTGTTCGTTGATGAGATTGATATTGCGGTTCCGCGAAAGCACTCGACTAAAGATGCCGCGGAGGGCAATCTGATCCCCCAATCGCAGATTCTTGCCGATCAATTCGATCACGCCATCACGTACCAGGTTCGCGGACTTTTGATCAGGATCGGGAGCATAATATGCCCGCACGGTGAAATTCCGCCACTGCGAACTTTCATGCTTCAGTTCCACCAGCCGAATTGTGACGCGAACTTTTCCTTTTTCAGCGTCGATGCGCACCGCATCGGTGTCAGCAAAAGTAGCAAAAACACCTTCTGGAATGTCTTCAGGAATTGGCACTTCTTTGCGCACAAACAGGGCCGTCATTTCTGCATACAGGGTGCGGAGCTCCTTCTTTTGCCCTTCCAGATGCAAGTGCTGTAAGACGTTATTGATGGCCGATTGGTGGAGCTGCACGCTCAGCATGCTGTCCCCAGGCGCTTGCGGCCGGGGAGTGCTGGAGCCAAGCTGCTCATGGCCCGCAAGGCGATAGCGGGCGATGAGCCGGGATTGGGTAGTCTCCATATCGATCGCTGTCGGATCGAGATCAAGTTCCTGCAGCGGCGCGAGCAACTGTGATTTCAGCTGATTGGAGGCCTGATTCACACGGGCATCCACCTGGGAATCCAGCGTTCGGCTGGCGCGTCCCGCGATCTTATTTTCGACTTCATACCTGGCGAGGGGCGATTGTTCTTCGTATTCCTGCCGCGCGACCTGACGCGCGATGGCATTGAAGATGGGAATGCTATCGTAATCGGTCTGATAGTCCCGCAGTGTATTATTGGAACTGGCAGAGGCTTCCGCGTTGAAGAGGCTGATGCTACGGCGGTCGATGGTTAGTTCTTTCCGGGCCCGGAACTGCGAGTAGCCGTCTTGATAGAACGTAGCCGGACCCTTCGTGGATGCCGTGCTGGTGCTAACTTCGCCGCGGGCCTCCAAGCCAAACCGCCAGCGCCATCGATCGGGAAAAAGCACCAGGCGCAAACGCGTTGCCGTCTGGCTTTGACCGTGCACTGCCGCACCCAAGATATTGTCGCTGACCCGTTCCTTGGTCCGGGTCATTTGCGGCAACACTCGATTGAGCAAATCGGCAGAAAGCGCCACCCGAACATTCGCATTGCGGTAATGGGCGTTCAGCTGATCCGCCAGGTCGCGTTCGACCGGATTCGCCGACCAGCGCGCGATTTCATACTGATGTGCTACTGGCTTGGCATGCACCGAGAGGGGCGCCGTCTCAAACGCTTCTAAGTTTGCCAGCAATGCGGAAACGTTGAGCGGTTCAGCTGCGAACTTTTCCAAGCCTGCTTGCAGCCGATCAAACGGGGGAGACTGCATCAGATCGTGCTGCTCCCCGTTAAGTTGCGAACTCGACATCCGCCGGAGTACATCACGGGCCAGCAAGCGTCGATCGGAATCAGCCACCGTTTCATCCGCTAAGAACTTCAACTCTGGCAGCCGCAAAAATTTCACCCAGGTTGGCCCCGCTTGCCCGGTCTGCAAGAACTGGCTGACGGCACGCAGCGTACTTTGCCATTCGTGTGTCGTCGGTAAAGCCGGCAGGGGACTCGCTGCTTCATCCCACTGTGCCGCCACTTCCCACAGTGCCAGCCGACGTGACAGCGCAAAGGTCACGCGCATCACTCGGGCAGCGGCAGGTTTACCTTGTCGCGCGGTCGCGTCCTTCTCACCCAACGCCTTAAGTTCGGCGAGATCGGCGAGCAGTTGTTGCGAGGAGGAGGAATTAAGTTCCCCCTGCCGCCGTAAGTCCCCGAGCACCGTCTCCAACCGCTCGCACCAAGCAGCAAAATCCGGCTCAAGCTCCGCCAAACGATTGATCTGCAACACCAGCGAATCTGCCTGAGGCCAAACGGGCGCGGGGACCGCCGGACTTGGCTCAATCATTTCTTCCGGTACGATCTTCGCCGGCTCTCGCGAGGGAGCACTTGCTTCTGCGTTTAGATCTGGAACCTCAGAAGTCACGCTGGGCAGTTCAGTTTCCGCTTCTTCTCGAATGACTTCCGGCAATTCCGTTGCGGACTCCGTGGCGATAGCAAACGCAAGGGGGGCGTAATTGTCGGGGCCAACAAGCGCAGGGAGATTTCCCGCGGGCTCTTCATCCACATGCGATTCAGTTCGCACGTATTGACTTTGAGGGACGATTTCCGCCAATTCCTGCGTTTGCAGAGGCTCTTCCCGCGGGGACTCCTCCCAGCCGATGCTCAGTGGCTGGATTTCCACTGCAGCAGATGGAACGCTAGCTGCGGGCGGATAGCCAGCGCTTTCCAAAGCAGGGGACGGAGGTGCTTGCCGCCACCACATCATGGGGGCGACGAGCGATAGCGCAAATAGCGGCAGCGCAATGCTGAGCGCCGTCACCATGGTAGGCTTCCATCGCGGCATATCGATCAGTCTCCCCGGTCCTTCGAGTCGACAAGAATCCGCCTGAACCGTGCTATCGCATCGAACCTGACGAGTCTCTCACTTTATTTCCCATCGGCAGCCACCATCCCTGAGTTAAGACCACGCGCCATTTGAGCGGGAAAATGCGCGTCATTTTCGTAGATTAGGGCAGTTTGCGCACGTCGGGGCGTTTAGGAAGTGCTCCGACCCGTTCGTGCAAGGTCTGTGCACGTCCGCACAACACCGATAAAACGGAGTGATGAATACTGTCGATGCACTGCATGCTCGCCCGCAGGGCGCCTTTCGAAATGACGACGGATCGGTCCTCTGGCGAACTTGGGCTTCGCTCCGCAAGGAAGTCAAGCTTATCACCTGGCCGGAGGGGGAACGCCGCGAAATCCCGATGAATCCCGAAGGGGACGGCTACTTTGTCTATCAGGCGTCAGACATTCCGGACGGCTTCCGTTACGCCTACCGCCTGAACGACGTCGATATAGACCTTCCTGATCCTGCCTCGCGATCGCAGCCGGAAGGGGTCCACAAACCCTCCGCCGTTTTTACCCCCGGCACTTATGACTGGCGCGATTCCGCCTGGAAAGGAATTCCGGCCAAGGACCTGGTGATTTACGAACTGCATGTGGGGACCTTCAACCGGGATGCAACCTTCGCCGGAATCATCCCCCGCTTGCCGGAATTGGTTGAACTCGGCGTGACCGCTATCGAGCTCTTGCCGATTTCGCAGTTTCCCGGCGCTCGTAACTGGGGCTACGACGGCGTGCATCCCTTCGCCGCGCAGAACACTTACGGCGGACCACGGGCGTTGCAGGAACTCGTCGATGCCGCGCATCAAGCGGGACTCGCCGTGTTCCTCGATTGTGTCTACAACCACCTCGGTCCGGAAGGAAGCTACTTTGGTTTCTTTGGTCATTACTTCACGGGACGCTACCACACGCCGTGGGGCAAAGCGCTCAACTACGATGACGCCTACAGCGACCACGTGCGAAAGTTCGTCGTCGATAACGCCCGCTACTGGATTCGCGAATTCCATCTCGATGGCCTGCGGCTCGACGCCGTCCAAACCATTTTTGACACCAGTGCCGAGCATCTCCTGGCGGAAATTCAAACCGGGGTGCAGGAGGAAGCCCAAGCGGCCGGTCGGATCGTCCACGTCGTTGGCGAGACGAACCAGAACGACACCCGCCTGACCAACCCGCGCGAGTTGGGAGGCTACAATCTTTCCGGCATTTGGATGGATGACTTTCATCATGCCGTCCATGCTCTCCTCACCGGCGAGCGCGAAGCCTATTACTCCGATTACGGCCAGCTCAAACATCTCATCAAAAGTTACAACGAAGTCTTCACTTACGGTGGGAACTACAGCGAATTCTTCAAGCGTCGCCACGGCTGCCCGGCAGGGGAAACGCCGCGCGAAAAATTCACCGTCTTCATTCAAAATCACGACCAGGTCGGCAATCGGGCGCGGGGGGAACGTCTCTCAGCACTCGTCCCTCCTGCTGCATCCCGCCTCGCCGCCGCGCTGTTGCTCCTCAATCCCTGCACGCCGCTGATCTTCATGGGGGAAGAATACGGCGAGGACCGTCCCTTTCCCTTCTTCTGCTCGTTCCAAGACCCGGGGCTGACCGAAGCGGTTCGCCAAGGTCGCAAGCGGGAGTTTGCAGAACTCGCACTCAAGTGGGGAGGCAAAATTCCGGATCCCCCTGCAACGGCCACTTTCAACCTGGCCCGGCTGAAGTGGGATTGGCAAGACGATCCTTTCAAATCTGGCCTGCGCGCTTTGTACCAACACTTGTTGCACGCTCGCCGACAGTGGCCCTCCTTGCGAGAAGAGTTCACCCTGGCCACTGCCGGGGACGCTGGTGCGCCAACGCTCATTTTGCAGCGTGGGCAAGCAGCGCCTCTGTTTGCCTGGGCTAATCTCACACCAAATCCTCTGCCGGTCACGCTCCCACCCCCGGCCCATTTTTTGCTGTCCACTGAAGACTCCCGGTGGGGCGGCCCACGTTCAACCGAACAGCCCTGGCAGCCCGGCACTCCGCTGCTGCCGTGGGAACTCCTGATTTTTGGTACTCCTTCCCCAACAGGAGAGATGAGTTGAGCATTGACGAACTCCCCCTCGAAACATTCGCTACTACTCCTCCCGTTCCTGCTCGTTTCGATCTCGCACCGCTGATCGAAGAACTCCTGGCCCGGATCGAACGACGGCGCACCATCTTCCGCGCCACTTATCGTTTTCAGTTCACGGGCCAGTGCACCTTCGCCGCAGCGCTGGAGCAGATTCCTTATCTGCATGAACTGGGAATTTCTCATCTCTATGCGTCTCCCTATTTGAAAGCTCGTCCGAACAGCGCTCACGGCTACGATGTTTGCGAACACGATGTCATCAATCCCGAACTGGGGGGCGAGGCCGGTTTGCATACGCTCGTCACCGCGCTCCGCGAGCACGGCATGGGCCATATCGTCGATATCGTTCCCAATCACACCAGCGCTACCACGTTTAATCCGTTGTGGGCCGATGTGTTGGAGAACGGTCGCAATTCCCCCTACTCCAACTTTTTCGACATCGACTGGGAACCGGTCAAAGAAGAACTTCACGATAAAGTTCTCCTGCCAATCCTCGGTCAACAATACGGAGACGTTCTCGAAGGGGGCCAACTCATCCTGAACTTTCAGGACGGCGGCTTCACCATCAACTACTTCGACAATCGCCTGCCGATCGGCTCGCGCATGTACCTGCCGATTCTGTCGCACAATCTCGACGACCTCCGCACCACGCTGGGCCCTACATCCGAAGAGTGCAGCGAGTACGAAAGCATTCTCAACGCCATCGGCAACTTGCCGCGATCTACCGACACCTTGCCGCACGAAGTGGTCATTCGTCAACGCGAAAAAGAGATCATCAAACGCCGCTTGCGAGAGCTCTGCGCCCGTTCTGCCGAAGTGGAAGCCTTCGTGCAGAAGAACGTGACCCTCTTCAATGGCGTGATCGGTGATCCCAGTTCCTTCGATCAACTTGATAGTCTCCTTAACGAACAACCCTATCGCCTGTGTCACTGGCGAGCCGCCTCCGACGAAATCAACTACCGCCGCTTCTTCGATATCAACGAATTGGCCGCGCTCAGCATGGAACTTCCCGAAGTTTTCCTGCGCACGCATACCGCGATCGCCCGCCAACTCGCGGCCGGCAAACTCGACGGCGTCCGTATCGATCATATCGATGGCCTCCTTGCTCCCGAACAATATCTGTGGCGGTTGCAGTGGATGTACCTGGCCGAAACCGCAAAGGTTATTTTTCGTGAACAAGCCGGCGATCCATTCGTGGCTGCCGACTGGCAACAAGTGGCGCCAGAACTCTTGCAGCAAGTCAGTCAGCGATTGGGAATGCCCAACCTCAGCCCCGATGACTTGCTCGCCATCTTGGGAGACGACGCCCCGCGAGATCTGCCCCCTGTCACGCTCGACGCCGATGCCCCTCCTCCAACTCCGAACCTTTCCAATCGCACCACGCTCCACTGGCCCTTGTATGTAGTGGTTGAAAAAATCCTCGGTGCCGAAGAACCCCTTCCCGAATCCTGGCCCACCGCGGGAACCACCGGCTACGACTTCCTCACCACGCTCGGCGGATTATTCATCTCGCGCAGCGGGCTGAAAGAAATCACGCGCACCTACGATCTGTTCCTGAAGGAGCACATCGACTTCGACACCACTGCCGCCGCCTGCAAACAAACCATTCTCAAGTTCGCTATGTCGAGCGAACTGCAAATGTTGGCCCAACGCGTGAATCGCATTTCGGAACAACATCGCCGCTCGCGCGATTACACCCTCAACACCCTCCGTCACGTCCTGCGTGAAATCCTGGTCTGTTTTCCCGTCTATCGCACCTATCCCGGTCCCGGCGGAGTCTCCGACCGCGATCGCCGCTTCACGCAAATGGCAGTTGCGCGGGCAAAGCGAAAAAATCCCACCGTCGAACCGGCCGCGTTCGATTTCATTCAAGACCTCCTCTTGCTCAAACATCCTCCCGGTTCCACCCCCGAAGCGATTCGCGAACGGGAATTGTTCGCCGGTCGCTTTCAGCAGGTCACCAGCCCCGTGATGGCCAAGGGGGTGGAGGACACTGCGTTTTATGTTTATTGCCCTCTCGCCTCCGCCAATGAAGTCGGTGGCGAACCAAGGCAGCCCGTCCGTTCTGTCGAGCAATTTCATCGCGAAAATATCGACCGCAGCGAACACAATCCGTTCGCCCTCCTCGCTACCAGCACTCACGACACCAAACGAAGCGAGGACGTTCGTTCGCGTATCACCGTCCTGTCCGAAATTCCCAGTCGCTGGCGGAAACGAATCAATCATTGGTCGCGCACCAATCGTGCCCTCGTGCGCGAAATCGACGGCCTGCGCGCTCCCAGCCGCAACGACGAATACCTCTTCTATCAAACGCTGGTCGGCGCCTGGCCCATCGATGTTCCCACGGCCGAGCAACTGGCGGAACTCACCGCCCGGATGCAGCAGTACATGGAAAAGGCATCGCACGAAGCCAAGCAGCGCACCAGTTGGATCACTCCCAACGTCGGCTACGATGCTGCCCTCCGCGAGTTCATCGCGGGAGCCTTGGCACCCACCGGAAAAAAGAATCGCTTCCTCACCGACTTTGTCAGCTTCCACGAAGAGATTCTCGATTACGGTCTGTACACCGCACTCAGTCAAACCACTCTCAAACTCACCTCCCCCGGCGTGCCGGATATTTATCAAGGTCAGGAATTGTGGGACTTCAGCCTCGTCGATCCCGATAACCGCCGCCCCGTTGATTACTCCCTCCGCCGTTGGCTTTTGGGGGAAGTTCGCACGGCGCTCACCGGTCCGGCCGACGAGCGCACGGCGTTCGTCTCCCATCTCGGCCATCATCCGCGCGACTCCCGCTCCAAACTCATTATCACCTCGGCCCTGCTCCAACTTCGCGGCCAGTTTCCCGATTTGTTCACCCGCGGCCGCTACCTGCCTCTCCAGGCGGATGGTAGTCAGGCGGGAAATGTGGTCTCGTTCGCCCGGCAGTTCACCCCCGCCGACGGTTCGCCCCAAGCGCTCGTCGTTGTGGTCCCGCGTTCCATCGCCCGGTTGATGGAACGACTCGCTATTCCCGATGACCCAACCCGTGCTCCGTTGGGGGAACGAGCCTGGGAAGAAACCACCGTCTCACTTTCCGAACCGCTCGGCAGCACGTGGACCAACGTCTTCACCGGCGCGTCTTTGCGAACCGACTTCACGGATACGCCCGTCGCCGACCTCCTGAACGATTTCCCGGTCGCCGTACTGCTAGCATCCGAACGGTCGCCGAGAGGGGTCGCCGCAAGCACCACTCGTTAGGGCGGTTTTGGAAACCGGTTTACACGTCTTTCGTACGTCCGAACTCCTTTCTGAATATTGGTTTACTCCAAGAAGTGACTTCCTGGCTGTTATCTACTCGTCCGGGGGGTTAACAGCGAGTGCTAGCACCCGTTTTGGTCTGCGTGGGAAGGGTGGAAACCCGCCACGCTGCGTTCACCCGCAAGGTGCTTGGTCCCCACTCCCAGCGAGCGATCCAAGCTCCTATTTTCTTGCCCCATTGATGATTAGTCAAACGTTTACGGGACGTGCGCCAGAACTAGTGCTAGCAGGGAGCCACCCCCCGGTCACGCAATGGCGAATCTCAATAGGTGATTAACAAAAAAAGTGCAGAAAAGCCGGGGAATATTCCCCAAAACTTCACCTGCCCAAACCTTGAACCAATTGCATGGCGTGGTTAACCTTAAAGTCAATTCCTACTGCGCGGATAGCAAAATCCCTCCCACCGTCGCGCCCGCGTTAACCAACCTGAACATAACTGTCCTAAACTTCGGAAAGTCTCTGCTATGTGGTTTACTCTGCCCAAGCGTTCCAAATCCGCACGCCCCACTCGAGTAGCGCCTCGCCTTCCGCGCCGCGCCTCCGACCGCCGCCGGCTGTTGTTGGAAGGGTTGGAAGATCGGTCGCTGATGGCGATAGCACTGACCGGAAGTTCGTATTCGCAGAACTTTGATTCGCTTGCCTCATCAGGAACAGCAAACGCGTGGACAAACGATTCGACCATTGAAGGTTGGTCACTGTTCACAGGGGCCAACAATCCAATTGCCACTTATGCAGCCGGTACGGGATCGGGTACTGCCGGTGCATTTTACAGTTTTGGTACTGCTGCTAACGAACGTGCTCTAGGTGGCCTGGGATCGGGTGGCGCTTATTTCGGCTCTCCCGGTACTGGAGCCGTTGGCGGCTACATGGCGGTTGCGATTACGAACGCATCCGCTGCCACGAAGACCCAATTCACGATTGGTTACGATGGAGAGCAGTGGCGCAACGGTGGCAATACCACGGCGCAAACCATGGTGCTGGAATACGGGTACGGGACAAATTTCACGGACGTGACCAGTTGGACTGCGCCAGGAGCAGCATTCAACTTTACCTCGCCCGTTGCCACCGCATCCTCCGGTGCACTAGATGGAAATAGTGCTGGAGCCAGAGTTGCAGGACTTGGCGGAACCATCACGGGGCAAACTTGGGACGTAGGGCAAACGCTGTGGATTCGCTGGATTGAAGTCAATGACGCAGGAAACGATCATGGCTTAGCGCTAGACAATTTCACTTTCACAGCACCAGGCGTTAACACACCGCCGACCGTCGCGATAAACACGGGTCTTTCCTTGCCGGTCAACCAGACCGCAGTCATTACCAACGGCATGCTCCAGGCGACTGATAATGAGCAAGGTCCAATGACGGTCACGTATGAAATTACCAGTATCCCGACTGGGGGAACGCTGCGCGTCGGAACAACCGCACTCGGTGTCGGGGACAGCTTCACTCAAGCGACCGTCGATGGCAACGAAATTAATTTTCTCGCTGGCCCAACTGCGACTTCCACCTCGTTTTCCTTCGATCTGAACGACGGCACTGGGAGCGTTCCAGGCGGAACCTTCAACATCACGGTGACCGCAGGTGGTGACACTACCCCGCCGACCTTGGCACCAACGTCCATCGTCGACAATGTTAGTGGTGGCCCGGTGACCGCTGGCGCGGTGATCACTTACACCATCACCTTCAGCGAAGACATTAACGCGGCGACCTTCACCGACGCTGATCTGGTCAACGCGATTGGTGGCGGCGCAACCTTCACGGTCGGAACGATCACCGAAACGACGGCTACATCGGGCATCTTCACCGTCCCGGTCACCGTGACCGGACCGGGACAACTTCAATTGCGCGTGGGCCCGAACATCGCCGACGCTGCCGGCAACAACCTGGCCTCTGCTGTGGATGACGATACGACGATCGTGGTGAATCCGGCGGCGGGCCCGGTTCTGCTCACCGTAGGTGACATTGCCTTCACTTCCATTCAATCCGATGCACCAGATACGTTCTCGTTCGTGCTGTTAAAGGATGTCACTTCGGGAACCACGATCACGTTTACGGACAATGGGTGGAATGACATCACGGAGACTTTGGGCGGTACGGAAGGGACGGTGACGCTGACCTTTACCGCAGATTATCCGGCGGGCACCCACATCGTGATGTCCAATCCAGGAGATGGCGGTGAGGCTGCCCTGATCGTGGGGACTTCGACTGTTCCAGGAACAACGGTCGGCGTTTTGTCAGGCATTTCGGCAAGCGGGGATCAGGTCTTGGCGTACCAGGGAACGGCCCCGACAACGGGGTCCGCGACAAACTGGATTGCCGGGATTAGCACGAACGCTTGGGTCTCAAATCCCTCTGGCTCCAACAACTCAGCACTGCCAGCAGTCTTGGGGGCAGTCGGCACGAACAGTATTCAGTTGTCGGACACTGCTACCGATATCGACAACGGAGCCTACAACCTGCCGACGTTCACGGGAACAGTCGCACAGATTCGAGCGAGCGTAAATGACATTGGCAATTGGACGCTGGACAATGCGACTGGTCCGACGTCTAACACGGTGTTCACGATTGGTACGGGGGATACAACTCCGCCGACGTTGGCCCCCACCGCCATCGTCGACGACGTGAGTGGTGGCCCAGTGACCGTGGGAACCGTCATCACTTACACCATCACCTTCAGCGAAGACATTAGTGCAGGGACTTTCACGGCCGTAGATCTCGCCAACGCGATTGGTGGCGGAGCGACCTTCACCGTGGGAACGATCACCGAAACCGGGGCAACCTCGGGCATCTTCACCGTTCCCGTTACGATGACCGGCACGGGACAATTGCAATTGCGAGTCGGGCCGAACATCGCCGACGCATCGGGCAACAATCTGGCTGCTGCCGTGGATGACGATACGACCATTACGGTCAACCCATCAGCCGACGTTACCCCGCCGACCTTGGCACCGACCTCGATCGTCGACGACGTGAGTGGCGGGCCGGTGACGGCTGGAGCCGTCATCACTTACACGATCACGTTCAGTGAGGACATCGACGCTGCCACGTTCACCTCGGCCGACCTTGCCAATGCGATTGGGGGCGGAGCAACCTTCACGGTCGGAACGATCACTGAAACGACGGCAACCTCGGGCATTTTCACCGTTCCCGTTACCACGCTGACTGCCGGTGATTTGCAATTGCGTGTCGGACCAACCATCGCTGACGTCGCCGGCAACAACTTAATTGCTGCAGTCGACGACGATACCACCATCACGGTGAATCCGGCGCCGGTCTCGGTCGTGCTCACCGTAGGTGACATTGCCTTTACTTCCATTCGAACCGATGCACCGGATACATTTTCATTCGTGCTACTGAAGGATGTGACTGAGGGAACCACCATTACCTTCACGGACAATGGGTGGAACAGCGATTCGCAGACGCTGGCCTCGAACGAAAACACTGCGGTGCTCACCTTCACCGGAAGCTACCCGGCCGGTACCCATATCGTGATGTCTGATCCGGGATCAGGCACGCAGTCGCTAGTCAACCTAGTGGGAACTTCGACGGTCCCAGGGACAACGGTGGGGCGGCTTTCCGGACTTGCTGCCGGTGGTGACCAGATTCTTGCCTACCAGGGAACTGCTCCTACGTCCACGGACGCCACGAACTGGATCGCGGGCATTAGCACCAATGCTTGGGCAGCGAATACAACGAACACCAATACCTCAGCTTTGCCTGCCGCTCTGGGTGCAGTTGGCACCAACAATATTCAGTTGACGGATACTACCACCGATATCGACAACGGGGCCTACAATCTCCCGACATTCACTGGCACGATTGAACAAATTCGTGCGAGTGTGAACAATATTGCCAACTGGACGCTTGACGATGAGCCTGGCCCGTTTTCTTCCACCGTGTTTACGGTTGGGGTCGGTGATACCACGCCGCCAACTTTGGCGCCAACCGCCATCGTCGACAACGTTAGCGGTGGCCCAGTGACCGTCGGCGCGACGATTACCTACACGATCACCTTCAGCGAAGATATCGACGCGGCAACTTTCACTGACGCTGATCTGGCCAATGCCATTGGTGGCGGGGCGACCTTCACCGTGGGGACGATCACCGAAACGACGGCGACTTCGGGCATCTTCACCGTCCCTGTCACCGTGACCGGCGCGGGGCAGTTGCAATTGCGCGTCGGGCCGAACATTGCCGACGTAGCAACGAACAACATGGCCGCTGCCGTAGATGACGATACGACGATCGTGGTGAATCCGGCAGCACCGGTCGAAGGCTTGCTGATTAACGAAGTCGATGCGCTGACGAGCAGCCGAGACTTTGTGGAACTTTACAACGCCACCGGCTCGACGATCAACTTTGTTACGACCCCCTACACCTTGGTTTTGTACAACCAAGGGGGCGTGTTTGGTGCGGTCGACTTGACAACCGGCTCGGTAGCCCCTGGTGATTATTATGTGATTGGCGCGGTCGCCGTCACGGAGTCTGATGCGACCTTGCCGTTCAACATCACCGATGACCAGGCAGGCGCGGTGGCGATCTACGTCGGAGCATCCGCCAGCGCGTTCAATGGTGTCGCCACGCCGGCCGAGGCTCCCGGCGCTGCCACGCTGATCGACGCGGTTGTGTTCGATCAAACGAGCGCGGATACTCCCGACGACGACAATCTAGTGTTTCTGATCGGTGCCGGTTCGAAGGTGAACGAAAACATCTTCAACGCCAGTAACACCCAGTCGATCTCGCGTGTGCCGAACGGCAGCGGCGATCCGCGCGATATGAACGCGTTCTTTGTGCAGAACCCCACGCCGGGTGCCAGCAACGGCAACGGCCCGCCGGTTTACAACCTGGCCGTCGATTCGGCCGTGAAGCCGGAAGGGAACGGCGGCGGAGTAACTCCGTTCACCTTCACCGTGACCCGCAGCGTGAACACCGTGGGCGCTTCGAGCGTGGACTACTCCTTCTCGCCGCTGGGAACCACCAGTGCCGCCGATTTCCAAGGGGGAGTTTTGCCGACCGGCGGAACGATCAGCTTTGCCGATGGCGAAACGAGCAAGACCATCACCATCAATGTGGTGGCCGATTCGATCGTGGAGGTGGACGAGAGCTTCACCATCACCCTGACCAATCCCTCCAGCGGCGGAGTGCTGGGGGTAAACACGGCAGCCGACGGGGTAATTGAAAACGACGACTCGATGGTTGTGTCACTCGCCGCCATCGACGTGACGAAGGCGGAAGGGAACGGCGTCACGCCGTTCAACTTCACCGTCTCGCGCGTGGGGGATACTTCCACCGATGTACTGGTGAATTACACGATCGACTTGCTCGGCACGACCTCGGCCGGCGATTTCAGCAGCGCTTTGACCGGTTCGGTCACGATTCTGGCGGGGCAGGCATCGGCGAACCTGGTGATTAACGTCGCCGGCGATACGGTGGCGGAACTGGATGAGCAATTCACCGTGCGGCTGACTACGGTTGGCACTCCCGCCACGCTGGGGAGTACGACGACCGCCACCAGCACGATTGTGAACGACGACTTTGTGAATCTGGCCATCGCTGCCGCTACTCCTTCGCAATTGGAAAGCGTGGCCACGTATGTCTTCAACGTCACCCGCGGCGGGGACACCAGCGGCAGCACCACGGTGAATTACGTCGTCAGCGGTTTTGGAGCCAATCAGGCCACTGCCGCAGACTTTGTCGGGGGAGTTTTCCCAAGCAGTTCGATTACTTTCACGGCCGGGCAGACCACGTTGCCGATCAACTTGTCGATCTTGAACGATACGTTGATCGAACCCAACGAAGGCTTTGTGGTGACGATCAGCAGCAGCGAGATTGGGGCAACATTCCCCACCGGCATGACCGCGACGGGAACGATTGAGAACGACGATGCCACGACGTTGTCGATTGCCACCACTGGCGTTGCCAGCCGAGTGGAAGGAAGTGCCTTCGACTTCACCATCACTCGCACGGGCGATCTGTCGGCCACCACCACGTTGCAATACACGGTCGGCGGGGCGCAAGTAACGCCAGCTGACTTCGGCGGAACCTTCCCGACGAACGTGGTGGTGACCTTCGACCCGGGGGTGGCCACGATTCCAATTTCGATCAGCACTTTCGACGACACCTTGCTGGAATCGAGCGAAGACTTCACGGTGACGTTGAGCAGCCCGAGCGCACCGGCAACCATCGTTGGTTCCACCGCCACGGCCACGATTTTGGATAATGATTCCTCTACGATTTCGATTACCGCGAGCCCTGCTCCACAGGTCGAAGGAAACAGCGGCAACACGCCGTTCGTCTTCACGCTCACCCGCACGGGCGATACTTCGTTTGCCACGGTGGTGACCTACGCGTTTGGAACCGGCACTGCAAATGCGGCGGACTTCGGCGGAACTTTGCCGGGGGGCACGATCAGCTTTGGAGCCGGCGTGACCACGCTTCCTCTCACTATCGACGTGAGTGGCGACACGATTGTGGAAGCCGACGAAACCTTTACGATCGTCTTGACTGGCGCCACGAACGGCGCGACGGTGAGTGGTTCGCCGGGCACGGCCACCATTCAGAACGACGACGTGATGCAAGTGGCCGTCGTTGCCACCGATGCGAACAAAAATGAAGGGACGGGAGGCACCACGCCATTCACGTTTACCGTGAATCGGACGGGAGATTTGTCGACCGCCGTCGATGTCGACTACGCAATTAGCTTCGGCGGAGCCTATTCGTTCGCCGCCGACGCGAGTGACATCAGCGGCAGCCTAAGCGGGACTGTAACCTTGGGTGCCGGGGTCAGCAGTGTGCCGATCACCGTCAACGTGAATGCCGATTCGGTCGCAGAAAATACCGAAGGCTTCACCGTCACGCTGACGAGTGTTGACGCGCCGGCCACGATCATCGGCTCTCCCGCGAACGGCTCGATTATCAACGACGACACTATTGTCGTCTCGTTTGGTACGTTTGACGCCAGCCTGAATGAAGGAAGTTTGGGGGGCACAACTCCCTTTAATTACAACCTGACCCGCACGGGAGACACCAGCGGCGTCACCACCGTCACTTGGACAGTCACCGGCACCGGCGGTGCCACGGCCAGCGATTTTGCGGGAGGAACATTCCCGACAGGAACTGCCACCTTTAATGCCGGCGCCACCACCGCTTCGTTTAGCGTATTGGTGAACGCGGATACTGTGGTCGAACTGAACGAAAGCTTCACCGTGACGCTTTCGAATCCCACCAGCCTGGCAACGACCTTGGGGACGTCAACCGCGGTTTCGACCATCGTCAATGACGACAGCACCACGCTGACGATCACCCCCGCGAACATCACTTTGCCCGAAGGTAATTCGGGAACCACTCCGTTCGCTTATACGGTCACTCGGACCGGCGATTTGAGCACCACCACCACTGTTAACTGGGCGGTGGCCGGTTCGGGAGCCAATCCAACGAACGCTGCCGACTTCAGCGGGCTAACTTCAGGCAGCCTGACCTTCCTTGCCAATGAAGCGACCCAAACGATCACGCTGTTGGTCATCGGCGATACGATTACGGAGCCAGACGAAACTTTCACGCTTTCGCTGACGGGGCAGAGCCCATCCTCGGTGATTGTCAGTGGCACCGCGGCAGGGACGATCACCAACGACGATCAAACGACTCTGTCTATCGCACCGCTGTCGGCCGACAAACCAGAAGGGACGGGCGGTTCCACGCCGTTCACGTTCCAAGTCACTCGCAGCGGCGACTTAAGCGGCAGCACCACGGTGACGTACACCACGGGAGTTAGCGGCAGCCCAACCGTCACCGCAGCAGACTTCGTAGGGGGCATCTTCCCAACCAGTTCCGTCACGTTCCTGACCGGGGAATCGGTCAAGGATATTACGATCAATGTCGCTGCCGACACAATTGTGGAACCCGACGAAACCTTCGCAGTCACAATCTCGGGCGCCACGGGGGGAGCAGTCATCACGACCAATTCGGCCGTGGGGACGATCCGCAACGATGACGTCATTCAACTGGCCATCGCCGCCGCTTCCGCCAACAAAGCAGAAGGGACCGGCGGAACAACTCCGTTCACCTTCAACGTGACTCGCACCGGCGACCTGAGCGTTACCACCACCGCCAGCTACGAGGTCACCAACGGCACGACGGATGCCGCCGACTTCTCGGGTCTACTGTCCGGCACGATCCTGTTCCCGATTGGCTCGGCCGTGCAAACGATCACGGTGCTAGTCGTCGGCGATACGGTTTTTGAGCCCAGCGAGACGTTCTCCGTTTCGATTTCGAATCCCAGCTCTCCGGCGACGATCACCACCAGCACTGCCGGGGGAACAATCCAGAACGATGACTTTGCGGTGTTGTCGATTGCTGCCGCTGCTTCTACGCTGCCTGAAGGAAATGCGGGGCAAACCGATTTCACCTTCACCGTCACGCGGAGTGGCGATACCAGCAGCATTGCCACCGTCACTTACACGGTTGGCGCTGGATCCGCGCCTGCTGCGAACGGGCTGGACTTTGTCGGCGGGGTCTTCCCCACCGACCTGCTGACCTTTGCCGCCGGCGAAACCAGCAAGACGATCATCATTCCGGTGAACGGCGATATTTCGGTCGAATCGAACGAGAGCTTTGTCGTCACACTCTCCGGAGCCAGCAGTTCGGCCACCATTCAAACGGCAACCGCACTCGGGACGATTCTGAACGACGACTTCTTGAATCTGTCGATCGCTGCCACCGACGCGAACAAGGCAGAAGGAAATGCTGGCCCGAATGGCTTCACCTTCACCGTCACTCGTGCTGGCGATACGACCATACCCACCACGGTGAATTATGCCGTCGCAGGGAGCGGATTGAATCCAGCAGATAGTTCCGATTTTGTCGGCGGCTTGCCGATTACGGGAGTGGTGACCTTCCCGATCGGTTCGACATCGCAGATCATCACCATCAATGTCAATGGCGACGCCACCCTGGAGCCGAACGAAACCTTCACGGTGACTTTGTCGAACCCCAGTGTTCCGGCAGTGATCGCCACCGGCACTGCGACTGGCACGATTCTGAACGACGATAGCGTGGTAGCGATTGCGGCCCTGAATGCTAATCAGCCGGAGTCGAATTCAGGCCTGGTGCCGTTCACCTTCACCGTGACCCGCACGGGAGACACCACAACATCTGCCACCGTGGATTACGCGGTGACCGGAAGCGGAGCCAATCCTGCCGACGCTGATGATTTCGGCGGCATTTTGCCCTTCGGCACAATCACATTTAATGCCGGGGAATCTAGCCAGATCCTCACGATCAATGTCAGCGGCGACACCACGATTGAAATGCACGAGCAGTTCACGGTCACGCTCAGCAATCCATCGTCGGGCGTTTCGCTCGGCGCGTTGACCGCAATTGGGACGATCGTGAATGACGACAACTCAGCGCCGACCGCCCTCAACGACACCTACTTCACCTTGCAAAATACGGTGTTGGAAGTGAACGTCGGTGGCGTGCTGCAAAACGATACCGATATGGAAAACGATCCACTGACCGCCACCCTGGTGACGGACGTGCCAGTCGGCCATACGCTGGTTTTGAACAGCGATGGAACCTTCGTCTATACGCCGCAGGCGGGCTTCTCGGGGCAGGTACAGTTCCAATACCGGGCCAACGATGGATTCTCCGACTCGAACCTGGCCACGGTGACGATCGAAGTCCTCGCGCTGACTGGGGCGACTCCCACGGTGAACGGCACTCCTGGCCCTGATGTGATCATCGTGCGGCGAAACGCGCTCGATAACACGTTGCTCGAAGTGTTGGTCAACGGCGTGGTGCAAACACCTGAGTTCCCGGCCCCGTACTCCAACTTTGCTCAAATCTCGATTAACGCTTTGGGTGGTGACGACACCGTCATTATCGACAAGGTCAACGGCGATCCGGTTCCGCCGGGGGGCGTGATTGTCGATGGTGGCACGGGCACTGATGCCCTGATCGTAGACGCTTCTACCGACACCACGGCCAAGGCTGTCGAGGTTGGCGAGAACTTCGTGAAGGGGGTCGCCGGGGGCATTGTGAATGATACGAACTTCACCGGCATCGAGAATTTGTCGGTCCTGCTCGGCAGCGGGAACGACACCATTTTGACAACGATGGATGCCAACAATGGGCTCGTCACGGCCACCGTCAACGCCGGGGCTGGCAACGATACCTTCCTGCCGCCGGCAGTCGATTTCCTCGCCCGCTTGTCGCTTATCGGTGGCGCGGGTGACGACACTTTCGGCACGGCGGCGAATCGATTTGTCCCGTCCTTCACAACCAACGTCGTGCTGTTTGGCGATGCAGCCACCACCTTTGCACCAGGCGTGAAGCGGAACCCATCGACGCCCGCCAACGGATTTACGGATACGTTCATGGTGGACATCAGCACCCTGAACACGGGCGAAATTCTGGATGGCGGCAGTGGTCAGTTGCTGGCCTTCAGCGGCGGCCTGAGGCATGCACCGCTCAACTTCGCCGGGATGGAAGATTTTGGCCTGTACGACGATGGTGCCCTTACCGATGTCACCTTGAACGACATGTTCGTTCGGAGCGACGCGAGCGGTACTGCAGATAACTTCCTGTTCTATCGCGGCTACAGTTCCTCGTCGGATGTGCTCTTCCGCAATGGCAGCTCGTACTTCTCGCCGAGTCCTTTCCTGCCGTCGGATCGCATTGTGGCCTACGGTGGAGCAGGTTCGGATTCGATTCAGCTCAATTACACCATCGGAAATCAAGTGCGAGCGGAATTCTATGGCGGCGAAGGAAACGATAAGCTTCTGGGAAGCTTTGGCAACGATCTGCTCGTGGGCGGCGCGGGAGACGACCACATCATCGGCATGGATGGCAACGATGAAATCTGGGGTGACGACCGCGCCCTAACCTGGGCGGATCGGGCAGGCCAGCCGAGCGATGGCAATGATCGCCTGGAAGGTGGAGCCGGTGACGACACCATCTTTGGCGGTGGCGGGAACGACTTGCTCAACGGCATGTCTGGTAATGACTACCTGCATGGCGGCCTTGGAAACGACAATCTGGTCGGCGGGGACGGGAACGACATCCTGCGCGGCGACGCCGACAACGATACGCTCGTCGGCGACGCGGGGAATGATATCGCGATTGCCGGAGAGGGGGATGACTTCATTTACGGCAGTGCGGGACAAGACTTCCATCTTGCCGGTGCTGGCAGCGATCGCATTTACGACCTCAACGACAACGGCGAAGACGTGAATGTCACGGAGTCCAACACCCTCGATGAAGATTCGCCGAACGCTGCCTATGTCCCTGGCACACCCGCTTCAGGCCTAAGCGCGAATGATATCGCGCTGCGTGCTCTGATGACCGGCTGGACCACACCAGGCCTAACATTTGCCAACAGGGTCGCGGCAGTTCGGTCTGTGTTACTCCCAGCCACCACCAATGACCAGGCAATCGATTGGCTCTACGGCAATACTTTGGCCGCGGACTACAGCATCCTGGCCACGGGGGGCTTCTATCAAACTTCCGTGGGTGACACCTTCAACGAGGTCTAATACCCGTTGAATTTGTAAAACAGGGGGCGAGCCACTAGTGCCGTTCGCCCCATTCGCGCCCGCGAGAACATCGCCCATACTTGATCCAGCGGGTCGCGACTCCCTTTGAGTCGCTCCTCCAGGCGGAGGTGTTTGCGGCGTATTCCTGCGCCGCTCCGGCAGCATTTTTTGGGAGCATGCCTGTGACTCATCCGTCCGAGCAAGTTGTCACCATTCGTCAGCTTGGGGATTGTGCCCACTACTCGCCTCAGCGCCTGGCTGATGAGCCCGGGCATGGCCAGGGAAGGTTCGTGCCGGAAGGAAGCCTGATCCGCCGGGAAGTGGAACTTCCCCTCGCGCGCTCCGAAGTCTTGCTCGAAAAAGCAGGCCCGCGGGAGAAGATTTTCTTTAATCCCCGTCGCACGAATGCGGCCGTTGTCACCTGCGGCGGCCTTTGTCCGGGGCTAAATAACGTAGTGCGGTCCTTGTTCATGGAACTGCATTACCGTTATCAAATCCAAACCGTTTTTGGGATTCGCAATGGCTACCTAGGGCTGAACGCCTCTGCCGGTCTGCCCCCGCTCCGTTTAACTCCGGACATCGTGAACGATATCCACAAGGAGGGAGGCACGATCCTGGGAACCTCCCGCGGAAAACAAGAAACGGCAGTGATGGTGGAGTTCCTCAAGGCCCACCATATCGACATCCTCTTCTGCGTTGGCGGCGATGGGACTCAGCGTGGCGCGCATGCACTGGTCGAAGAAATCACGCGGCAAAATCTGCCGATCGCGGTGGTCGGAATCCCGAAAACGATCGACAACGACCTCCTCTACTGCGACCGCACCTTCGGCTTCATCACAGCCATCGAAAAGGCACAGGAAGTCATCAACTCCGCCCACAACGAAGCGATTGCCGCCAATCGCGGCATTGGCCTGGTCAAGTTGATGGGGCGCGATTCGGGCTTCATTGCCTGTGGCGCTACGGTCGTCAGTCAGGATGTGAATTTTGCCCTGATTCCAGAAGTTCCTTTTGAACTGGAAGGGCCCGACGGACTGTTAAACGCCATCGGTCGGCGGTTGCAGGATCGGCAGCACGCGGTAGTTGTCGTCGCAGAAGGTGCTGGGCAGCATCTGTTTAACCGTCCCGGTGATGAGCAGTGCGACCTTTCGGGCAATGTGCGCTATCAAGACATCGGCGTGTTCCTTAAAGAGCAGATCGTGAAGTACTTCACGGCGATCGGTAAGCCGGTGGATCTGAAATACATCGACCCCAGCTACATTATCCGCAGCGTCGCGGCGAATGTCAGTGACGCGTGGCTCTGCGATCAATTAGCCCGCCATGCCGCGCATGCGGCCATGGCCGGCAAGACCGATTTGATTCTTGGTTCGTTGCATGGAAAATTCGTTCACGTTCCCATTCCACTCGCAGTCGAACGGCGGCGACAGGTCGATTTGGAAGGGAATTTATGGGCTTCCGTGTTGGCTACGACCGGTCAGCCCGCGCGTTTTGGTGCAGCGCGGGAACAGGTTATTGCTCCCGAGTTCTAATGAAGGGCCGCGCCCGTTACTTCCTCGCGGCGGAATGGCTTATGATCTGCATCCTGGGTTTTTGCTTCCCAGGTTCTATAAAGGAGTCTGAAGATGGTTCGTTCGTTGTTCGGTGGACCAGTCGACCTCGCCGATGCCCCGCCGGTCGCCGGCCCCTTCAACCTGGATAAGCACGACATCCAAGTCGAGCAAATCTGTCGGAATCTCGCCCCGGCCGAACTCTATGCCGAAGCCATTCGTGAAGACCCCAAGTGCGCCATTGCTGATTCGGGCGCTTTGATCGCTTACTCGGGCGTTAAGACGGGGCGTTCGCCAAAAGATAAACGCGTGGTCCGGCATCCGGACTCGGAAAACGACGTCTGGTGGGGAAACATCAACATCCCCATTAACGAGGATGCCTTCTTGGTCAATCGCGAACGGGCGATCGACTATCTCAATACGCGCAAGAAGCTCTACGTCGTCGATGCGTTTGCCGGCTGGGATCCGGAATTTCGTATCAAGGTACGTGTCATTTGCTCGCGTCCTTATCATGCACTGTTCATGCACACCATGCTCATTCGCCCTACGCGCGAAGAGCTGGCATTGTTTGGCGAGCCCGACGTGGTGATCTTTAACGCGGGGAAATTCCCGGCCAATCGCCATACGCACGGCATGACCTCGAAAACCAGCGTCGATCTTTCGCTCGAACATCGGCAGCTCATCATTCTGGGGACCGAGTACGCCGGCGAGATGAAGAAGGGGGTTTTCACCCTGATGAACTATTTCGGTCCCAAGGCGGGGATGCTGTCGATGCATTGCTCGGCAACGGCAGATCGAGAAACAGGGCGATCCTCCCTGCTGTTCGGGCTTTCGGGAACCGGCAAAACGACTCTGTCTGCCGACCCGCACCGACTTTTGATCGGGGACGACGAGCACTGCTGGACCGACGACGGCGTCTTCAATATCGAATGTGGCTGCTACGCCAAGGCCATCGATTTGAAGCCCGAAAGCGAACCGGAAATTTTTCAGGCGCTGCGCTTCGGCGCGGTCCTCGAAAATGTTGTTTACGACGAAACGACCCATCACGTCGATTTTCACGACACCAGCATCACCGAGAATACGCGCGGCGCCTATCCGATCGAGTTCATTGGCAACGCCAAGATTCCTTGCGTTGCCGGCCATCCCACCGACGTGATTTTCCTCACCTGCGACGCATTCGGCGTGCTTCCTCCTGTAAGCCGACTCACGCCGGAGCAAGCGATGTACCACTTCATCAGCGGCTACACCGCCAAAGTCGCGGGCACTGAAGTTGGGGTGAAAGAGCCGACCGCGACTTTCTCACCCTGTTTCGGTGGGCCCTTCCTGGTTTGGCATCCTGCCAAGTACGCAGAGCTATTGGCCGAAAAAATGCAGAAGCATAACGTCAACGTCTGGCTGGTGAACACCGGCTGGAGTGGCGGATCCTATGGGCAAGGAAAGCGTATGCCGCTTGTCATTACCCGCGCGATGATCGACGCGATCCACTCGGGAACCTTGCGGCCGATTGAAACGGTTCCGGACAAGGTCTTCGGCGTGGGCGTGCCAATCAGTTGCCCCGCCGTCTCCAGCGAAATCCTTTGGCCGAGAAATACTTGGCGAAGTCCCGAAGAATACGATGCCACGGCTCGCAAACTGGCCGGGCTGTTTATCGAAAATTTCGTGAAGTATCAATCCGCAGTCGCCAGCGATGTTGCGAAGGCGGGACCGAGGCTGTAACGCAGCAGATGCGTGCCGGAACCATTGTTTCGCTGGTTCCGGCACACCATTGCAGGCAAGCGTGTCCTCTAGTTGATCAACAAAATCCTCCGCTCATCGCTGTCCCCTTGTTCCCATTCGCGGCGAACTTCTCCTAATCCATAGGCGCACATCTCAAACTGCGAACTCAGCCGATACAAGAGTTCGCAGGGGGCGTCATTTTCCTGATCGGTGTCGATCGTGCTGGCGATTTGATACGCCCGCTTTCCCTGCGAGCAATAGTCGACAAAATAATCCTTGGAGTCGGTCCCGCGCAGGGTTTCCATTGCTTCGGGATAAACGCCGATCCAAAACAGGGTCACATCGCCGATATGCCGATGGACATCGCGGCGGGCCAGTCCCACGCGAGACTCCGCCTCTTGGAGCATTTCCACCACTTGCACGATCGGTTTTCCTCGGGAATTCCGGATTCGCTGCAAAGAATCCGAACGGACAAAGCGGTGCAAAAGCTGGCTGAGATAATCCACCAGCGGTGGATCGGCAACGCCCAAGCGGGCATGAAAGACGAACTCAGTCAGGCCGGTGAAATAGCGATCCAGGGATCCGGCAGAGTCGGAATGCTGCATAACTCCCCCTCCAGGAAAGACGGTGGCCCAGTGGCCCAAGGCCGCTTAGCGTACGGCGCTTTCTCGGAGAGGTAATTCAGCGTCGTTACGCACGACGGCGACCTAAAGGCCGCACATTTGGCTATCTATTTAACTGTTATTCGGTCGGGTACCAAGGTCAAGATTTCCGAATCTTGAATTTCAATCATTTTTTCCGCAATCGCTGTCGGGCTAACAGGCCGCGAAGCCAAGTCACCGCTTTGACACAGACCCTCTGTCCGCCCACTTGCCCCCTTCGCCTTCCCTTTCGACAATGCGGAAGTGCGATCTTTTAGCCGTCAACTTTAATTGCGGGTGCCATGTATACGTATCAACAGATTTCCAAAATGATCGACCACTCCCTGTTGCAGCCGACCATGACGGTTGCCGACCTGGAGGCCGGTTGCAAATTGGCGGTGGCCTACGATGTGGGGAGCGTTTGCATCATGCCCTACTACCTGCGCCGCTGTGCCGAAATCCTGAATGGCAGCACCGTGCAGCCTAGCACCACCATCGGCTTCCCCCACGGCGGTCACACCACCGCGATCAAGCGGGCGGAGGCTCAGCAGGCCATCGCCGACGGCTGCCAGGAACTCGATATGGTCGCCAACATCAGCCAGGTCCTCAGCGGCGAATGGAACTACGTCAAGCAAGATATTGCCGCCGTTATCGAGGTCGCTCACGAGGCCGGCCGGAAGGTAAAAGTGATCTTTGAAAACTGTTACCTCAAGGACGAACACAAAATCCGCCTGTGTGAAATCTGCAACGAGTTGAATGCCGACTGGGTAAAGACCTCCACGGGTTACGGCACCGGCGGGGCGACGTTTGAAGACCTGACCCTCATGCGTCAATACGCAGCGCCGCACGTGCAGGTGAAAGCCGCTGGTGGCGTGCGAGATTTTCCCACGCTGTTGCAAGTTCGCGAACTAGGCGTAACCCGCGTCGGTGCGAGCCGAACCAAGGAAATTCTCGATCCCTGCCGCGTGGAACTAGGCCTGCCGCAGATCACGCTGACGGCGCGCAACACCAGCGGTTATTAATTGCCTCTGCCCCCGAACGATGCCCCTCCGAGGCCGACCCTTTTGTACGATGGCCCTCCGAGGCCGTCGAATGTGCTCCGCCCGTCAATGTAGTCAATGTTCACCGAAAACCTCCCTCCCTACGAGATTGTCGACTTCGCCCAACTTCCCGGCGTTCCCTGTCCCTGCGGCACTGCTCGCCGCGGCTTGGCGAACGTCGCCGATTTTCCCGCCACGATTCACATCACGGAAATTTCCCAAGACGCCCGCGTTCATTACCATCGCGGATTGACGGAGACTTATTACTTTCTGGAATGCGAACCAGACGCTCAAATGGAACTCAACGGCGAGCGACTGGCCGTTCGGCCTGGCATGTTGGTGATGATACGCCCCGGCACGCGGCATCGCGCGATCGGGCCGATGAAGGTTTTGATTGTGGTCTTTCCCAAGTTCGATCCTGAAGATGAATGGTTTGATTGATCTATCAGAATCAGAAATTCTATGTCTGAACGCGACAAAGCCTTTCGAGCTGCTAAAGAGCTTTGGTCCAGCGAAACGCTCGCTATCGCTCCGCAAGAGTTTCAGGAGCGTTTCGATGATTTGTATCGACGAGCCATCAAAATCACCACCTTCTGGCAGTTAGGGGGCGCGGCCAATGATTACTTGCGAGAAAATCCAGATTCAATCTTGGTCCCGTCGGAACTGCCGGCGAAGTTGCTGGAGTGCGACTTAATCGACGGCCGAATCATAGGTCTCAAATTACTTGTCCGTTGCTCTTCGAATTCCGAGGCAATAGGCCGAGCGATCTGCGCGGCGTTGAACGTTTCAGATCAATACGAACTTTATGGTGGCTTGCTTGAACTGGATCGCTTTCTGAAAAGGCGAATCGGCCTGTCACCCATTTCGATGAAAGACATTCTTGTGGAACTTCATCGCTTACGAGCTTCGAACGATCCCTATGTGCGGAACTACGCCACAAATCTGGCAGAAGCTTTAGAGGAAATCATGGTTGCCAATTGAAGCTCGACGGAGCAATGCGTCCGCTGGCCGAGTAGCGCCACGTCGCTAGAATAGCACGGGCGAATCGACTCCCTTGCAAGAACAGAATTCCATGGCACGTTGGCCCCGTCATACCTGGACCACGCTTTACACGTATGGCATCATCTTCGTGATGTTCCCTCTCCTCGCCTGGCTGGCGTATCGCTGGGTGCGCGGCGAATAGTTTTGCTTCGCACGGATGCCGTCGGGCACTTGCTTCAGGAATGTTTCTCATGCTCGACTTCGTCGAAAAGCTCCTGGCTGATCCGCTGGCCCACGTCCCGATTGCCACCGTCGCTTGCTTTGATCCCACCTGCGGCGAATTGCCACGTCGGAAACTGGATGAAATTCGCACGCAGATGTTTTTGGAAAAACTGGCTGCTGCCAGTGCTCCCGCCGTTTTGATCGCTGCCTCGACAGGTGGTGGCCATCTGCGAACGGTCGATGAACTCAGCGAATGGTTCGCCGTCGCTGCCGACGCACGCTTGGGCGGAACCGTGAAATCGGCGCTACTCCGCCCCGAAGATGGCGAGGCCTGCAACGCCCGGCTGATCGAACAACTGCGTGAACTGCAGTTCCCGCTGGTCTATGTTCGTCCCGGTAACAATCTTTCGCCAACAGCCACGGACGACGAAGTAGCTGCCAATCTTCAACCTCTCGTTTCCAGGCTGGCTCGCAATGGGTTGGCTGTGGGGCTGTATTCCATTCCCGATGTCAGTGGCCTGCCGATGTCGGCAGAAGCTGCTGCACAAGTCGTGCAGGGGGAAGGGGGGCAAAACGTGGTCGCCATCAAAGTGACCGAGGCCGATTACGCCAGCAGCACGCGATCTTTCTTGCAGCACCCACAACTTCGGCGGCTAAAAATCGTGCAGGGTTGGGATCCGCATCTGGCTCAAGCGCTGCAAGACGGACCAGTGTACGATGCCAACGGCCGGCAGCGCTGTGGTGTCACTTCCGGGCCGATGTCGTTCGCCCTTTATCAATACCTCCACATGCTCCAGGCGGCGGAGCAGAACGATTGGCCTGAAGTGCAACAGGCGCAAGCCGCCGTCACAGCGCTCTTCGCCGCCATGCAGGACGATCCGCGAAAGTTCGCCGATCTGCAGCGGGCCAAGTACATCATGGGTTTGGGTCAACCCCTCTTGGGAACCGTTTCAACCGCGCAAGTCGATCGCGTCTTTGCCGCTTTGGAAAGCCTGCCCCGTATCGCCGATCGTCAACGTCTCGCCCGCAGTCTCGATCTTATGCAGGAGGGGCCCTTCCACGAGCGCCTGCTGCAGCTTGCTAATGAATGAACGCCACCATGAACAACGACACTCAAACCACGGTCGCCGAATTGCGAGAACTGATGCAGGCGTTTGTCGACGAACGAGACTGGCAGCAATTTCATTCCCCCAAGAACTTGAGCATGTCGCTAGCCATCGAAGCCGGTGAACTGATGGAACATTTCCAATGGCTCACGGTAGAAGAATCTTGCAAACTTCCCAGCGATCCGGCCGCCCGAAATGCGATTGGCGAAGAACTGGCGGATGTACTTTGCTACGCACTATCGCTGGCGAACGCGATGAAGCTAGATATCGCGACGGCAATCCGGCAGAAGATGGTCAAAAACGCACAGAAGTATCCAGCCGAGAAATTCCGGGGCAAGTCACGCTAATTCTGATGGCGGTGCAGCGGAGAAAAGACGCAGTACAGCCCTGCCACAGTGCAAGTACCCAAGCGAACTAAGCCGCCTTTGGAACTTCCCCAAAAGAACGAGTTATCTTCGGCTCTGGGGGCCGAAAGCCGGCATGTTTACGCCAAAGTTTCCAGGGAGTAACCATCAAGCTTTCAAAAGCCTCCACATTCATTCACAGCGATAGATTAATTATGAAATACCCGCAATTTCATCTCCGATAAAGGGTTGCTTTCGAGTAAACTGTTGACGTCGAAAGCTACGTCGAATCGAAGGGAATTCTTGCATGCTGGCGGCGTCCGAAATCGAGATTTCGATCTCTCAGATTTGCCGTCGTCAATGGGAAGCGTATTCGCAAGGTAGTGAGCTTCTGCTGGAAGACGTGCTCGCCGACTTTCCGTCGCTGCGAACCGATCAAGCGGCGCTTTTGGAACTCATCTACGCCGAAGTCTCGTTGCGTCGAGAATTCGGCAGAACGATCGACCGGGCCGATTATCTGGCGCGTTTTCCCGAGTTGGCTGAACAGCTCCAAGGCTTGCTCGATTTTGATTCCTTGCTCGACGCCAGCCAGGCCAAGCGAGGGTGGCAAGACCAGCCATTTGGAAGCAAAGCTGCTTTGCCGCTGACGGGAACTTGTGGATCGGTTCTTCCCGTCGATCCCAAAATTGCCCTACCCGGCGATTCAAAGTCTGTACCTCGCTTTCAGATTGTCGCTCCCTATCGCGAAGGGGGGCGGGGAAAAGTTTTCATTGCCATCGATCGCGAGTTGAATCGCGAAGTCGCCCTGAAAGAGATTAAGCGGGACTTCGTTCACGATCATCAGCAGCGCGCACAGTTCCTGCACGAAGCCTGCCTCACGGGCAAGCTGGAACACCCCGGAATCGTGCCCGTCTATAGCGTTGGCGAGCATGCAGATGGGCGACCGTACTACGCGATGCGCCTGATTCGAGGCAGATGCCTGCGAGAAGAAATAGAAGTCTTCTTTAAGCAATACGCGCCACCGAATTCAAACGGTTCAACTCCCGTCCACATGCCGCCGTCGGCCTATCGTGGTCGAGATTTTCGGGCCCTCCTCTCGCGCTTGATCGATGTATGCAACGCCCTTGCATTTGCGCACGACCGGGGCGTGTTGCATCTGGACTTGAAGCCGGCCAACATCATGCTCGGCGAGTATGGCGAAACATTGGTCGTGGACTGGGGATTGGCCTCTCCTCTCGAAAATGAACAGGCCCCCGATTGGAATCCGGCCCGCCCGCTTGCTGTGGCGAGCGATGCGGCTCCCAATTCGGCCATCGACACCGACGCCAACGTTTTAACTTGGGTAGGACGTGGATGTGGCACCCCGGCGTTCATGAGTCCGGAACAAGCCCTGGGAAGATCGGATCGCTTCAGCGCTGCCACCGACATTTTTGGCTTGGGGGGCATTCTCTTCCAAATGCTGACGAATGAATTGCCCCACCAGGCGCGTTCGCCAGGAGCGCTCGCTGCCATCTTCAGTTCTGGAGGCATCCCCAGCCCACAGTCCCGGGTGCCGACCATTCCTCGGCAATTGGCCGCCATCTGCCAGAAGGCATTGGCCAGTAATCCCAGCCAACGTCACGCGAGCCCGCTGGAACTGGCAGACGATTTGGAAAACTTCCTTGCCGATGAGCCCGTATCGTGCCATCCAGATGGATGGTTGGTACGCGTTCAGCGTTGGGGGCGGCAGCATCCCAGGATCGTCTCCTCGTTGTTGGCAACCATTCTGGCAGTCGCTTGCGCCTTGGGAATTGGCTCCGGATTGTTGCGTCTGAAGAATGAACAACTTCAAATCGCGCATCAAAAAGAGCAGCAAGCAAGCGCCGCCACTAAAGCCACTTGCGACCGCCTGATGGCGACCACTGAAGCGCTCATTTTCGACATTCAAAACGAATTGACTCAGATTCCCGCCGCGCACCAGGCGCGGCGCGCGATCCTCAGGCAAGCGGCAAACAGTTTAATCGCCCTGGGAAACCAGGAGCATGATACCGAGCTCACCGATCGCTACGCGGCAGTCATTCAATCCAAGTTGGCAGACATCCTCATGGAAGTCGGCGACGAAGATGGCATGCAGGGAGTCTCCCGGGCGGCAGAAAATTACTTGGAGGCACATGCGAACTTCGTGCGACTGGCCCAAGAACATCCCAGTGACCTCACCCATCAACGAGACTTGTCCGCTTCGTTTGGCAACTTGGGCCTGGTCCATTTGCGATTGGGACAAGCATCCTTCGCGAAGAATCATTTCGTCGCTGCCTTGGAAATCAGTCGCCAACTGCATGAAGAAAGGCCCAGCCTCTCCGTAGCGCGCTGGGATCTCGCTCGCGATCTTACCAACATTGCCGATTGCCTGGTCGCTCAGGGTCAATTGCCCCCGGCGTTAGAGAACTACACCCTGGCTTTACAGCATTGGGAACTGCTACTGCTGGCAAAGCCGCGCGATTTAGCTGTGATTCGCCGACTTTCCGCCGCCTTGAACCAGGCTGGAACTGCAATTCGCGAAGCAGGTACAGGAAGCGGCGTCGCTGAATTTGAACGCAGCCTGGCTTTGCGTGAACAATTGCTCGCGATCCAGCCCGATAGCCTGCAGGATCAATTCCAGTTGACGTTCTCGTACAACCGCCTGGGTGATGTTCAGTATGCACGCCGGGAATTTCCCGAAGCACTGCAGGCCTACCGGCAAGCGTTACTCATTCGCAAGCGATTGTTTGAAGCGGACCCGCTCAGCCTGGAACGGAAACATTTTCTCGCCATCGCGCATTTCAAGATCGGTCGCGTCCTCTTAACTACGGGGAACGCGGCCGAAGCCGAGGCCGAATTTTGTGAGGCCAAACGGATGCTGGCTAAGTTGACAGAGGCTGATCCTAGTAATACTCAATACCAATATTATCTCGCGCTGATGAACAAATGGATTGGCGACTGCCTGACGTTTCAATGGCAAGTTGAGGAAGCCACCCAGCATTACACAGCCGCTTTAGAAATTCGTCAGGCCTTGCTTGCGGTCGATCCGCAGAACCCCACCTTACAGCATGATGTGGCAGACGGCCACGAGGAACTGGCCACACTGGCTCGCAAGCGCGGGGATTACCAGGAATGCGAACGACAGGCACGCGCTGGGCTCGCAATGCTGGCAGGTGTCTCCCAGCAGCAATGTCCTAAAAGCTTCCAGAAGAACTTCAATCGATTGGAAACCAATCTTCAGCAAAGCATTCTCGGTGAAATGGTGACGAGCGATCGAGACTCGATTCATCAACAGCCACTCGATCAACAACCCGAACTCTATTTTTTACGCCTGCTGGGGCAGTGCCATGCTGAAGACCTGCGGGCTGCGTCCCAAACCGCGCAGGAGTCGTGGGAATTTGCCGAATCCCATCCAGATATGCTCTTGGCGTGGCGCTTCGCCTGCGCGACGTCAGCTTCCTTTCATCGAGAGCTTCGAGCCCAACCAACTTTGCCGCCGGAACTGGAGCCGCACGTAGCACTCATGCGCCAGCGGACGCTGTTCTCCTTGCGACGGGCGATCGATCTTGGGTATTCCGACGGAGTGCTCCTGCAAACTTCCGCTTGTTTTGCCAGCTTCCGTGACGATCCTGCGTTCCTGGCCATCTGCCAGAGCCTGGTCGGATTGCTTACCTTCGAAGAGGTGGAGTAACGCGATGATCCCTCCCGGACTCAGTCACCAGACACGTTCGACGAGACAACCCGGCTTTACCTTGGTCGAGTTGCTGATCGTAATCGCGATCATCGGGCTCCTCGTCGCGTTGCTGCTCCCGGCGGTACAGGCAGTTCGCGAATCCGCGCGCCGCACCAAATGCACCAATAACCTCAAGCAATTAGGTCTGGCGCTGCATAGCTACCATGATGCGTACAACACACTGCCCCCCGGTTTTCTTCCGTATCACACCGCAGCGGCCAACGTTCGTGGCAACTGGGGCTGGGGAGCGCTAATCCTCCCTTTTGTCGAGCAGCAGAATCTGGCGGACGAAATAGGTTGCATGGGGCAGTTTCCTTCCATGGCTTTGTCACTGGATACGCCTGCCGCGGATGCAATGAAAAGGGCATTGCCGGTGTTCCGTTGTCCGACGGATGTCGGAGCCCCCTTAAACGAGCGCTTGCAGCGCATGCCGCGTGGCAACACCCTGAATGTACGTTTCCAGGTTGCGACTTCGAACTACCTCGCCTGCAACAGCAGCGGCGACTTGCAAGGCGTTTATGGTGAGCCGGATGGTTTTGCGAATGGCATGTTCATGCGTGCCTCACCCGTTCGGCGCGTCGGTTTTCACTGCATTACGGATGGCCTGGCAAATACCATCGCGCTGGGGGAGCGAACCTACAACGCGCGAATCAAGTCGGGCGGGATGAACGAATGTGGCGGGGGGATTATCTTTGGCGCCGTCGGCTGCGACGTTGCCACCGATGCCCATGCAGCTTCCTGCCTCGCCTCGTTCCATCAGCGCATTAATACTTTCCCCAATTGTCGGCGTTCGTTCAGCAGTTTGCATTCTGATGGCTGTCAGTTCGTGTTTGGCGATGGACATGTCGAATTCATTCGTGAAACCGCCGAACATAACGCCGATCCCGAAGTAAATAGTGTGGTGGAACGTTTAGCGGCGATTTCGGACGGTCAGAACTAGGCGAGTCTCGCTATCTCCCGGTCGCATTCGCTCACCTCTGAAGTAACAGAGGAAGCAGAGCTTTCGGAACGAAGAGCCAGTGACAGAGATTGTCACATTCAACCTTGAAGAATTACGGGGAGCAAAAGTTGCGTGAAGATTGCCGTCGTGTCCTGCCTGCTCGCCAAATAAAACTTGACGACATCCATCCTTCGATAGATGATTCCATTCACCTCTGGAATTCGCATCGATGAGCGGCATGGAAACAACAAGCTGGGAGCTAATTGATGGTGCAGCGCGCGGCAATCAAAGCGACCGGGACGAATTTGCGAGAAGATACGAAGGGCCGATTCGAGCGTATCTGACGACGCGTTGGCGATCCTCGATCCTGTTTTCTGCAGTCGACGATGCGGCGCAAGAGGTTTTCGTCGAATGCTTTCGGCAGAACGGTGTTTTGGCGAAGGCTGAACCAACCTTTGCTTCCGGTTTTCGGCCATTTCTCTATGGCGCGGTAAGAAATATCGCTCGCCGTTTCGAAGTGGAGCGAATGACCGATTTGGAGCGTCGTCAGGGGCTTGAGGGTGGCCTCCCGAACGTTGTCAGCGATGATTCCTCGCTGTCGCAGGTTTTTGACCGAGCCTGGGCTATTTCTATCATGCAAGAGGCAGTTCTCCGCCATCGCCTGGCGGCCCAAGGTGATCCGGAAGCACTCCGTCGTGTCGAATTGCTCCGCCTGAAATTCCAGGAAAACCAGCCTATCCGGGCTATTGCCGAACTTTGGGAGGCAGATCCGGCCAAACTGCACCGGGAATACGCCAAAGCGAGGCTGGAATTTAAGGCCGCCCTGCAGGAAGTGGTCGCCTGGCATAAACCGGGAACTGATGCTGAGATTCAGCATGAATGCGCCCTTCTGTTGGCTCATTTAACCTAGCGAAAAAATCTCGAAAAATTTTCGCGCGAAAATCTTCCTTGGCCTGAACCTGCTTTCGGGCGAAATGCGCACTGTCTTATCGCGCAAAGCGTTGGCTTGGGCCGTCTCGCCCCCTGGAGAATGCCATGGCTGCCACGAATCGTACCGCGCCTGTTCGCGAATTAGCCCGCGAAACGGTTCCCGATTTTGGCGAAGGGATTGCTTCGGTGCTGGCAAAGATGCTCACCTCGCGTTCGAAATGGAACGCCGAGCAACACAGTCAGCAACCATCGGCGTCAGAACCCAGCCTGAATACTCCAACACCTGATAACCGACCTCCGTCCAAACCAAATTCTGTGAATCCTGTTCTGTAAGCAACCAACTCCCTCGAGATTTCCCGCTTCACCTCCACTCCCCATGATTGCTTTTGCAGAAAAACGAATCGTCCGGCTGATGCGACTCGTTCGCATCATGGAGGGGGGCAATCGCTACAACTCCATCGAGCTGAGCGAAATGTGCGGAGTTGGTCGCCGTACGATCTTTCGCGATATCAAAGTACTCCGCGAATGTGGCTACAAGGTGGAATTCGACCAGGAAACGAACGCGTTCGCGATCACGACTAATTCTGAGGGGCAAAACCCGTTAACCCACGAAAATAAGATTTGGCTGATTCTCGCGGCGCTCACGTCACCTTTTCACGGCGATGAGCGAAGCTCAGAAAAGATCAAAGCAGCGATCTCCAACCTATCGTCGTCCTTTCAGGATCAAAGCGAAGTTGCTGATCTCGCTCGTTCAGCGCTCGAAGGTTTGCTTTCACGCAAGACGATGCCGGCGTCTAAGTTAACCACGTTCGGCTAAGCTTCAACTTCTCCACGATTTCAGCCGGGAATCAAATCTGGCTTCTCCGCCAGAGCCGTGTGTTACACTACACCGTGCTCGCTGCGGGCAACCTTGCCAACGGCGAGCCGCGCTTCATAACAACGTGTGCCACTTCGCTGGCGACGCGTTCCCCCAACTTTCGTCTCACGACTATCAATGCCTCCAAACTTGGCTTGGGCGTTTCGCAGAGTAAGCACCCGAATTCGCTCCCTGCTCGGATTCTCGCTAGCCTTCAAGGCAATCAACGTTCTGCTGCTGGCTCCCCTGACGGCTTTCGTTTTGCGATCCTGCCTGACACGCTGGGGGAGTCCTTCCGTTGGCAATTTTGAA
This sequence comes from Pirellulaceae bacterium, assembly GCA_041739545.1. Classification (GTDB taxonomy): domain Bacteria; phylum Planctomycetota; class Planctomycetia; order Pirellulales; family Pirellulaceae; genus JBGSNR01. The sequence goes on from JBGSNR010000046.1 coordinate 78,302, forward strand.
ATTGCAAATTTTCTGCTTTCTTCGAGCGGCGTCTTGGCGTTACTGGGGGTCGGTAGCATTCTCTTGGCTACTTCCTACTTCGAACTTGCAGGACTGCTCAAACTGTTGGCCACGGACGAGCTTCCCTGGTGGCGAGCGCTAAGCCCATCGACGGTGCGGCTCCATCGCTTGTTCGAACTAGGTCTTTGGCAGTTATTGGCGTATCTTTTGCGACTGCTTCCCTTCTTAGCAATCATCGGATTGACCTACGGGTTACTCTGGCGGGGGCGCGATATTAACGGGCTGATCATATTGAAGCCAATCGAGTTCTGGATTGGAGTGGGAGTGGCCGGTGTAGCTCTCGCGATCTATTTTGCCATCGCCCTGCGCTTGTTCGTCCGCTGGCTGTTGGCCGTGCCGACGCTGCTGTTCGAACGCGAAGTGGGTGTTACCCAAACTCTGCAGCTGAGTTGGGACCGAACTAAAGGTCAATTGAAATCTTGGCTGGTCATCCTGGCTACCTGGGCTGGTTCATCTATTCTTCTGACGGCAGTCGTTGCATTTTCCATGCAGTTTGTGACAAAGTGGGCGTTGAATCAAACCGGCGATTCCCTGAAGCTCGCCATCCCGGTGACCGGAGTGATCTTGGCGGTGAACCTGCTGGTAGGCATGTCGCTGAGCGTTCTCGCGAATACAACGTTCGCCGCACTGGTTCTATCGCTCTATCGGAAAAGGGTGGGCGATCGGTTTCTGCCAGCGGCAGAACTCCCGCCTACATCGCAGCGATCGGTCGGCTGGAGCCTGGCTACTGGACTGGTATTACTAACCACGGCAATCGCATCTAATTTCGTACTATTGCGGTTGGCTGGGAAAAGGCAAGAGATTTGCAGATAGACCTTCCGGGGAATTTCATTTTCACGGAGGTCGCTCACATGTCTCAACGTTTGGTTGCAGTTTTTACACCGTT
>JBGSNR010000087.1:0-83555 GCA_041739545.1 Pirellulaceae bacterium
CTTTACCAGCGTCTGCTTCTGGAAACCCATCCTGTTCCCAATCCGAATGCATACTCATGACTTCCTCCACTACAATGGATGGAGGTCATTCCTCTACCTCTTTCAGCTTTCAAGCGAGCAAGGTTTTCCGTGAGGAGCACAATGAAGGGATTGTCCGGCTGATCTACTCTGCTCAGCTTGCGTCGGATGAACATGTGCGGCAGGCGTTGAAGGCGATGTATGCAGCCAATAACTACCAGCGGAAATGCCTACCAATGCTTTGGAGCAGAGCTACCTGTAAGGACTCCCACTTTGGTCGATTGCTTAATCATGCACCACTTTCACAGTCACAGGGTGTTCGTGCAATCGTGTGGTACTACTGGGTACTATTTGAGCGTTTCAGTACTACCATGGAATAAGGACTTATGTCGACTTTTGCAACGGCTTGCGAAAGTTGTTTTGTCGCGGTAAGGTTAGGACTGTCAAAGGACTTTGCGGCTGTTTTCGGCCCGCCCCTCCGACCGCCTGTCGATCCGGTGGTTGCGGGTTCGAGCCCCGTCGGCCTCGCTTAGCAAAACCCTGGTTTTCTTCGGTGTTTCCGGTGAATTCCAGGGTTTTTTCGTGCGCCGATTCCCGCAGCGGATTGCCCGCCATAGCGTCGCATAATGTCCCTAATTGACCAGTTTTGCCTGGAACAGGTGCAACCGTTGGTGCAACCAAACTTTGCCGGCGGTCACTGGTCGTCGCGCTTTTGCTTAGCTTCCTGCAGGGCGTCGGCAGTCTGTTCTCGCAGGCGCTTTCCCGATCAAATTACTGGAATGATCTCGTGTCGTTGTAGCCCATCCGCGACTCGCATTTCTAGTGTTGGAACAAAGATTCCTAAAACCGCCCATTCCTAGGACTGTCGAAATGGGCGGATTCTGCAAAACTTTGTAAGAACGAATCTGCTGCGAGGTATCGGAATGGCCCGCTGGTTCAGAGTTTGGATTCTTTGGTGTAGCGGTACAGACGTAGCGGTACCGACGCGGAAGAAATGAGGTGCTTGTAAATCGGCATTTCGTAGCACCCTGGCACACCGGCCAGTCAACACCTCGACGACTCACTTGTAGTCGTTACTCGTCTTCGGCCTGGTCCGCTCCGGTCTCATCGGGCAGGGGGGTCACTCGACACTCATCCACACCATGGCCGGCAATGGCGGTGACCTCAAACCGGAGGGATTCGTATTCCACCGCGTCGCCGATTTCTGCGGGGCGACCGAGCAACAACAGCACTAGCCCGCTCACGCTATCGACTTCCTCGTGTTCCAATTCGATTCCAAATTCCTCTCCCACTTCGGGCAAGCGCAGGGCTCCGTCCACGTGCACCACCCCTTCGTCGTCGCGATAGATTTGTGCGTGGGAAGGAATGCCGTCCGGCTCCTCAATATCCCCTACTACCTCCTCGAACAAATCTTCCATGGTAAGGATGCCGGCCGTGCCACCGTGTTCATCCATCACGACTGCCATCTGCGCGCCATTGCCGCGCATGGCCTCCAGAACCCGGTCGAGCGTTAAGCCTTCGGGGACGCGCGGTACGGGTCGCACCATCGCTTCGAGCAGTACTTTGCCGGCGAGGACTCCCTGAAAAAGTTCTTTCAGGTGAGCCACCCCCACGATATGGTCCAGATCCTTTTGATAGACGGGGTAACGCGAGTGACGAGAAGTACGAATGATCTGCTTCACCTCCTCCGGCGAAGCCCCCAGGGGAACTCCTACGGCTTTCGTGCGCGGGACCATCACTTCTCCGGCCGTAATCTCTCCGAATTCCAACAGGTCGCTCATCACGCGCCCCGATTCAGCTCGCAGAAGTCCCCCTTCTTGGCTCTCCTGAACCGCGTATTGAAGTTCCTCGGCAGTGTAGAAATGTTCGTGGGCGGTCTGCCTACGAATGCCGAAAAGTTGGAGCAATCCGTTCCCCAGCCCCGCGAGGGCAAAGACCAAAGGAAACACGGCGTATTGAGTCCACTGCACAGGCCAGATCAACCACAGAGCCATCTCATCGGGGCGCTGGAGTGCCAGCGATTTTGGAACCATTTCCCCCAGCACAATATGCAGGTAGGTCAGCAAACCAATCGATAAGAAACTGGCGAGCGCGTGGGCCCCCAGCCAACTGGGAGTGCCGATCATGCTCAAGCCATGGCCAATCCAGTCGGCCAAGACATGCTCGCCGTACATCCCCAGCCCCAGGCTAGCCAGTGTGATGCCCAGTTGGGCCGTCGCAATGCAACGATCTTGCAGCAGCGGGTTGGCCAGAACCCGGCTAAGCGAAACGGCGGTCCTGACACCTTGCTCGGCCAAGCGCTCAATGGCCGCCCGGGGGGCCATCACCAGTGCAAACTCGGCCGCTACAAAAATGCCATTCACGGCAATGAGCAGAACAATAATCAAGATCGGCAAGCCGATTTCGATCATGATTGCTCCCCTTCTTCCCCCGCAGAGGCTATTGAGGGGCGCAGCGTGACCGAGGCAATGGCGCGATCCTTCATGGCCACAACGATGATCTCGACATCATCCACGGCGATTCGATCACCTACTTTCGGACGCCGTCCGATACGATTCAAAACCAGCTCGCCAATCGTCCCGGTGTGACTAGCCAGCTTTCCATCCAGCAGAGCCTGCAATTCTTCCAAGGACGTTTCTCCCGGAGCACGAACGCGCCCATCGGGTAACACCTCTGGTTCCCGATTGGTGGGCTTCAGTTCGTCATCCAGGTCGCCGAACACCTCCGTAAGCACATCTTCCAGCGTCACCAAGCCCTCAACATTTCCAGAGGCATCCACCAGGATCGCCTGCTGGCAGCGACGCTCGCGGAAGAGAGCTAACAGGCGGTCGGCAGTTAACTCGCTCGACAGCGTGAGGACGGGACGCATGGTTCGGTCGACGGAAGGGAGCCGCCCTTCGAGGTAACGGGCGATCACATCTTTGGTGTAGAGCAGCCCGATCACTTGATGATTGGGCCCGCGCACGACGGGGAACCTTGAATAAGGACTTTCAGCAACATGCTTCAGCACCAGACTAGGAGGCGAGTTGACGTCGATAGTAACCATCTCGTTGCGGGGAACCATCAGTTGACTGGCCGGCCGCTGGCTGAGTCGCAAAGCCTGATGCAGCCGGTGTTGTTCTTCTGGTTCCAGCAAGCCACCATCCCGACTATCGACAATCAACAACTCAATCTCTTCGGGTGAATGGATATGCCGATGCCCGCTCCCCCGCACGCCACAGAGCCGCAGCAGCAACGAGCCACTTCCGTTGAGCGCTGCGATGAACCACGAAAAGACATTCTGCGACCAATTCATGGGGATGACGGTCATGAGAGCGATTTGCGTTGGGAACTGGAGCGCCAACGATTTCGGCACCAGTTCTCCCAATACCATCTGAGCCGCGGTCAGGCAGAGTAGAACCACGATGGCCGACGTGGAAAGTGCCGCTGCCGGTCCGATCGAAAACCAAAGTTCCAATAACGGAGCCAGTTGCAGAGTCAGTGCCGCCTGGCCGACCGCCCCCAGGAGCAGGCTGGAGAAGGTGATCCCTACCTGGCAGCAAGCAACGTAGCGATCGAGTTCTGCCGCCCCGTCGATCCGTGGCAACAGCCGCAGCGCCAATGCATTTCCAGCGTCCGCCAAGGAGCGAATCCGGCTATGTCGCACGCTGACTGCAGCGAATTCCGCCGCCACGTATAGCGCATTAAGCGCGATCATCGCGATAATCAAAATCCAAGTCAAAATCATCGCATGGCGCTACCGGAAGGCAATTAGAAGTGAGTCAAGATGTATCTCAAGATTTCGGCCAACTCAATCCAAGATACCCGATCGTTTCTGTGAAGTGGGCTGAGCGCGAAAGAGTTGCGGGATGGAACAGGCTCCCCGCGGCAGGTTCCAAGCTGGCAATTGCCCAGCCCTCCGCCCGGCAAACAGCGTTGCCGGTCTGCTACACTTGCAGCAACGAAACAACGCCTCACGACCATTGGCAACGGGTCGAACGCTTCACCTTCGCAGGAGAATTAAATCATGATTACAGTCGGCATGAACTACCACGTGCTTCCCGGCAAGCAGGGGGATTTTGAGCAGAAATTCAGTGCCGTAATCGAGGCCCTGCGCAACGCGGCCGGGCACACGCAGTCGACTTTGTGGAAAGACGTCAGCGACGATGCTTCGTACCTGATCACCAGCGAATGGTCGGAAGAGCAAGCGTTCCTGGACTTCATTCACAGTGCCGCCTTCAAAGAAGTGACGAACTGGGGCAAGGAACAAATCCTCTCCGGCCGACCGCAGCACAAGATTTATAAGCACTAACGAACGCGCCAGACTGCCTGACTGATCGTGATTGACCGTGAAGGCAGGCAGGTGATTTAGCTGATGCGCACGTGATTCAACGTCGCATCACGAAGCCTTACGCCGTTTCGGGACCAATGCCAGTGCGCCCCGTTTAGTGGTCACTGGCTTTTTCGTTGCGGATTTGATGTGTGCCGGATTTTTCGTCGCTGCAGACATCTGGCGTTTCTTAGCAACGGCTGCCTTCGCCACAACTGGTCTGGCAGCGGCAGGCTTGGCAATTGCAGGCCTCGCCACAGCAATCTTGGCCCGCTTTTGATTCGCCTTCTTCTTCTCGGCCTTCAAGCGCTTGAGTGTGGTCAACGCTTCTTTGCAGAGGGGCTCAAAGTATCGCGGAATCTCTGCCAGCCCTTCGTGCACCACCTTGTTCCGAATGTGGGCGATGGCACGCAGTTCCCAACTCAGCGTGGGAGGAATTTGCGTTTCCACCGTGCGCACCATCTCGGATAGGCCTCGTCCTTCGGCAGCGAAAACGAGTCGCAGTTGAGTTTGCAGGTCGGAATAGCGGCGATTGACTGTTTCGTGGGAAGTCATGGCGTAGCCCAAGGAGGGAGTTTTACAGCAGCGACAAAATATCGCGGTCGGCAAAACGTGTAAATCGCAGTCCGAGAAGCTCTCTCATGGCAATACCAGGAAGACCTCTGCTGCTCTTGCGGCGAGAAACCCCCGCCGAATCTTGCGGAGTTGAGGCCCGCGCTTCGCCAGGAGGCGTCATCCCCAGTGGCAAAGGCTTCCGCGCGCAGGCACCACGTCTTCTCGACTTGAACGGTCCATGCCTCACCCTCCTCGTCGCCAGAGCAACACAGCGCCGGTGACGATGGCAAATCCGGCCAGCACATCGGCACTATTGGTGAAGCGAATCGAGAGGAAGGGTGCTGACAGAATCCCGAATAGGATGAGCCAAACACCCAATAAGATCAGACCAAGGTTGCCGGGAATCTTCATAGGTGCTCCGATAAGTAGGTCGTTACTGAGTTACCCCTGCATCGTAGCGGCACACGAGAACACAAGCCTGATAATTGCGTTGTGTTGCTTGAAGAGAAGAGCTGGTAGAGGACGAGGATCAAGACTTCGGTCGGGCAACCGCTTGCACCTCCCTGGTGAAAAGATCACACCGAAGTTCGGCAGATGAACGTCAGCGCTTCGCGACGAATGTGCCCCGCTAAAGCCAGCAGGGGGACCAGGACTCCCTGCGTCGCGACGCCAGAAACGGTCCTTCGCGGCAAGCCGTGCGAACTGGAGCACCAAATTCGCGCGGCAGATCCGCTTCCGCGGGGCTGGTTGGTTTGCAATCAGCATGAATCCCGAGGAACCATGCTTGAGCACAAAAGCGACGCGGCGAACCCTTCGGCGCTGTTTGCGACGTCAATCCCAGATTTCTCTTCTTTTCTTGCCAATGCTGACGTAATTCCCAAATACGTGCTCTAAGGCAACATCCAACCCCTTGCAGGCTGAGAGAGCACTGGAAGGGCGGAATCTAGTCGTCGGCATGCAGTTTGCGTTAAGTAAAGCCAGGAGTCGGTCTCTGGCCTTGGCGGGACCGTGATACAACCGGAAGTAAGGAGCTCGAAACCCATGCCCACTTTAGACGACCTCAGGAACCTCACCCCGCGATCCCCAACTAAACTCGCAACCCAAAAACGTGACGTGCTTGTTTCGGATCGGCGCAGCCAACGGCGACCTACCGATTTTGTTGAACAAAAGCTCTTGGCAGCGCTACAGCGCCCCAGTGCTACGGGAGAAGTTCGCACGAATTCGTAAGCCATTTGCTCTGATCTCACGACCCTTCGACCGGAGCAGGCATGGCAATTTCGACCCCCGTTATTTCTTGGCGCTTTCGTAGCGATGACCATCCCTTGCGGATGGAGCCTTTCGGATTGGAACGCCTGGAACAGCACGCGCGTTCCCTCGGCCAGAGTTTTGTCCTCCGCGACAAGATCGTCGATGATGGCAGCTTTCTTAAACGAACCGTTGAAAACGCCCAATTATTGCGGCGCGTCAATCAACTCATTGCTGCCATCGCTCGGCAAGGAGACGTCTTAGAATCGGATGCCGAATGGTTGCTCGACAACTTCTATATTGTCGAAGAGCAGCTACGGGAGATTCATGACGACCTGCCCGAGAGCTTCTTTCGCGAACTTCCGCAGATTACGACGGGGCAACCACGCGTTCACGCCCTGGCCTTGGAACTGATTGGGCACACCGATAGCGTGCTCGATGAAGAGACCGTGGTGCGATTCATCTCGCAGTTCCAGACGGTCATGCCGCTGAACATCGGCGAACTCTGGGCCTTTCCTATCATGTTGCGGCTGGTGTTGGTGGAGAATCTTCGCCGCATCGCTTCGCAGTTCATCACTTCGCATGCTTGCCAGGCTGAAGCCGTGCGCATTCTGGATGCCTGGAAAAAAGATCCCAGTCACATCCCCGACCTGAGTCAACTGCATGAGTGCAAAGGACTCATCCTGCACTTGTTCGAAGGGCTGCAGGACGATCGTCCCGGCGAATCCGAGCGGATGCGTGAGCTCGAACGCCGCCTGGCCGCCCATCATGTGACTCCCGCCGATATCTCGCATGAAGAGAATCAGCGACGGGCCGCGAATCAGGTTTCGATCGGCAATGTAATCACCAGCATGCGGCTGATTTCGACCTTGGACTGGGCGTCCTTCTTCGAACGGACCAGCCTGGTGGATGAAGTGCTCCGCACTGACCCGCTGGGAATCTATCCCCGCATGGAGTTGGAAAGTCGAGACCGCTATCGGCATGTGATCGAACGCTTAGCCAAGGGAAGCCAAACGTCTGAGGTCGATGTTGCGCGGCAAGCAATTCAGTTAGCAGAAGAGGTGCCCCTGGCCGATCGTGAGAGCAAGTCCAGGCATGTTGGCTATTGGTTGATTGATGCAGGCCTTCCTCGGCTGGAACAGCAACTGAAATATCGCCCCAGGTTCAAGCATCGCGTGCAGCGCTGGTTGCTTCGCTGGCCGGATTGGGTGTTTGTCGGCAGTGTCACAATGCTGACCCTGGCACTGTTGGCCCTCGGGGCCTTAGCTCTTGCTGCCGAGAATGTTTCTTGGCCCTGGATTGCTGCGCTCGCCTTGCTCGCAACCATTCCGCTCAGCGAAGTGGCTCTCAGTTTGACCAACCTGCTGGTGACGTTTCTCCTGCCGCCGCGATTGCTTCCCAAACTCGACTTCAGCGGCGGCATTCCCAACGATTGCCGCACGGTGGTGATTGTCCCCTCCATGCTTTCCGGCCCGGGCGAAATTGAATCGCTGCTGGAACGGCTGGAGATGCACTATCTTAGTGGCCCCGATCCGCAACTGCGCTTCGTCCTGCTCACAGACTTCACCGATGCGCCGCAGCAAGAAATGCCCCAAGATGCGGCATTGCTCGCCCAAGCGCGAGCCGGCATCGAAGCGCTGAACTTGAAGTATCAACGCAAACAGCATCGCCCGTTTTACTTACTCCATCGACGCCGAACTTGGAACGCACGCGAAAACGTCTGGATGGGTTGGGAACGCAAACGGGGCAAACTGGTTGAATTTCACCAGTTGATGCAGGGCAAGACGGACACAAACTATCAGGTGCTGATCGGCGACATGCCGAATCTGATCGGTCGCAATGCGACACAGCGCGTCCGCTTTGTCATCACGCTCGACTCCGATACGCAGTTGCCTCACGGTGCCGCGCGAAGAATGATCGGCACTCTCGCTCATCCGTTGAATCGCCCCACGTTCGATCCGGCCTTAAAGCGTTTCACTTCCGGCTACGTTTTGCTGCAGCCCCGAATCGGCGTGCATCTGGCCAGCGCCAATCGCACCCGATTCGCGAAGCTCTTTTCCAATAGTCCCGGGGTGGATCCGTATGTTACCTGTGCGTCCGACGTTTATCAGGACTTGTACGGCGAAGGAAGTTTCACCGGCAAGGGGATCTACGATTTTGAGACCTTCTCGCAGGCACTCGACGATACCTTCCCCGAAAATCAAATTCTGAGCCATGATTTGATCGAAGGCTGCCACGTGCGAGTGGCGCTCGTCAGCGACATCGAACTTTTCGACAACTATCCGCCGCGATACGAAGCCGACGCCCGCCGTCAACATCGCTGGGTGCGTGGCGATTGGCAGATCTTCCCCTGGTTACTCCCTTGGGTACCCACGCCAAAAGGTTGGCGTAGTAATACCTTGTCGCTGTTATCCCGCTGGAAGATCTTTGACAATCTCCGCCGGAGCCTGGCTCCACCCCTGCTCACAGCGCTCATGATTGTGGGTTGGTTCGCGGCACCGCAAGCGGCCCCGTGGTTTACTTTGGCTGGCTTGCTGGTGCTCTGCTTTCCCTTACTCGCGCAGTTAGTGCTAGGGCTGGTGGCCGCTCCCTCCCGCAATATCACTTCCGCCGAGCGCGGCTGGACGCTGTTGCGCGAGGTGACGCGCTCGTTGCAGCAATCGTTCTTCGCGATGGCTGTCCTGCCGCAACGGGGCTGGATGATGCTCGACGCCATCGCTCGCACTTTGGTGCGGATGACGTTGACGAGGCGAAGAATGCTGGAATGGGAAACCGCTTCCGATGTGGAACGGCGCGTCGCGCAGAGCCGCTGGGCACCACTCACGCAGATGTGGTATGTGCCGCTGCTCGCGGTGGTGCTTCCCTTCGTTCTCGCCCCGGCTGCGACACTTTCGGCCCTCCCATTTCTGCTGGCGTGGCTATCAGCCCCATTTCTTTCGTATTGGACCTCGTTCGCGCCAACGACTCTCCGCAGCCAACGACTGGGGCCTTCGCAGGCGAAACAACTCCGACTGGAAGCGCGGCGGATCTGGTCCTTCTTCGAGACCTATGTGGATGAAGCGGGAAATTTTCTCCCTCCCGACAATGTCCAAGAATATCCCCATGAAAAGGTCGCCTATCGTACCTCACCCACGAACGAAGGGCTGTATCTGGTTGCGGCACTGGTCGCACGCGAGTTTGGCTATCTGTCGCTGCACGGCCTGGCCGAGCGCTGGGAGCTGAATCTGAATCGCTGGGAAACGCTCGATCGGTTCCAAGGTCATTTCTACAACTGGTACGAAACCTCCACGCTGAAGCCCCTTTATCCGCGCTACATTTCCACCGTCGACAGTGGCAATCTGGCGGCCTGCTTCCTGACGGCGCAACAGGGAATTATGGACCTGCTCGAAACGCCCATCGATGAGCAAGCAAGTGAACTTGGTTTGGCTGACACGATCGCGATGATCGAAGCGGATGCAATTCGCATTGGTGTCACCTCCGATGCAACCCTGGAACGGGATTGGAATTCTGCACGCCGCTGCTTCCAATTGCTGCTGGAACATCGCGGCCGGGGGGCTGCGGCACTCGCTGCGGAGCAAGAACTAGAGCAGATCGTGCCCGAACTCTTGCATCATTTCGATTTAACGGAAGAGAAGCTGGGGATCAAGCTAAAGGATCTACTGGGCTACTTGTCTCACCAGCGGGCAGAGAGAGACACCTTGCTTCCCTGGCAGAGTGTGGTTACTCAGGCATTGCCTCCCGGGGGCGACGTTCTCGGCGAACAGCCGCCAACGCTCACCTGGTTCGCGGGTTCCCAGCCGGAAGCGTGGCAGAAACTGTGGCAAATCTTGCGAAAGAACCACAGCTTGAAAGAGTTGGCACAACTGCCGGCCGCGACCAATGTATCGCTTGTCCAATTGCAGGCCGAAATTCAAAGCCTCCCGCAACCGCTGCAACACGAGGCCATGCTCTGGCAGGCTCGACTGCGAGCAGCCCTTCACGCGGGTGCCGATGCTGCCCGCGCGTTGCAGTCGCGATTGGAAGCGCTCGCCGCGCGTTTTGAGAATCTCGCTCTGTCGATGGATTTCAAGTTTCTCTTCAACGTGCAGCGGCGATTGTTCTCGATTGGCTTCAATCTCGAAGAAGGAACACTTGATCGCTCGCATTACGACATGCTCTGTTCCGAATGTCGGATTGCCAGCTACTTTGCTGTCGCCAAGGGAGATGTGGAGGCGAAGCATTGGTTCCGCCTCGGCCGGCAAATGACCTACACGGCCGGTCGCATGACGCTCCTCTCGTGGGGCGGCACGATGTTTGAGTACCTCATGCCCTGTCTGTTTCAACGGCAGTACGAGGATTCGCTCATCACGCAAAGCTGCCACGGAGCGATCGCCCGACAGCAAGAGTATGGCCGGCAACGCGGCGTTCCGTGGGGGATCTCCGAATGTGCTTTCGGAGCGTTGGCCGTGAATAGCGATTACCACTATCGCTCGTTTGGTGTCCCTGGACTGGGTTTGAAACGGGGGCTCTCGAAAGATCTGGTGATTTCTCCTTACTCGGCATTCCTGGCCGTTGAATTTGCTCCTGCCGACGTCCTCGAAAACCTCTCTGCGTTGCAGCTGGAAGGAGCGCTCGGTGATTTCGGCTATTACGAGGCCATCGATTTCACTCCTGAGCGTTTACCAGCGGGGAAGCGTTCGATTCTGGTCCGCTGCTACATGGCCCATCATCAAGGGATGAGTCTCTTGGCGCTGGGCAACACGATAATCAAAGAATGTGTTCGCAACCGCTTCCACAGCCATCCGCTCATTCGTTCCAGCGAACTGTTACTGCAAGAAAAAACTCCGCTCAGTAGTGTTGCCTTTCAGCCGCATCCGGATGAAGAGCGCGAAACGCCTGCCGCTCGCGCGGGAGATGAATTGGTCAGCCGGCGGATTGTCGGCATTGAAGCCGGTTCCCCCCTGACGCATATCTTGTCGAACGGCGAATACAGCGTCTGCCTGACGCATACCGGCACGGGCTATAGCAAGTGTGGTGAAACAGCCATTTCGCGCTGGCGGCCTGATGCTGCCCGGGATGAATGGGGGCAGTTCATTTATCTGCGCGACGTAAAATCGGGACGCGTTTGGTCTCCTACCTATCAGCCCACCTGCGTTGTGCCCGATTCGTACGAGGTGGTGTACTCGATCGACAAGGTTGACTTTCATCGTGTCGATGGAGCCATCGAATCGCACTTGGAAGTTGTTGTCTCGCCGGAAAATCATGCGGAGTTGCGACAACTCAAACTGACCAATCATGGCGCGGAGCCGATTGAGATTGAGCTGACAACTTACCTGGAGATCGCCCTGGCATCGCAAGCAGCCGATGCTGCCCACCCTGCGTTTCAAAAGCTGTTCATTGAAACGGAGTTCGTCCCGGAAGAATCGGCCCTCATTGCGAAACGACGTCCGCGTGAAGCCTCGCATCAACCCCCGTGGGCCGTCCATGTCTTGGCGGCGGGCCCTCATTCTGCCGTGGAATATGAAACCAGTCGGGCCGCATTTCTGGGGAGAAATGGCAACTTAAAACTACCGGCCGCCCTGCAAAATGGCAGTTTTCCCGGCACGACGGGAGCCGTTCTTGATCCCGTCTTGTCGCTCCGCACGCGCGTGATTGTGCCTCCCTCACAATCGGTCATGTTGGCCGTGACCACCGCATTCGCCAAAACGCGTGAAGAGGCCATCGCGCTGGCCGACCAATATCACGAACCGCGAGGAGTTCAACGGGCGTTTGAACTTGCCTGGGCTTACGCGCAAGTCGAACTGCGACATCTGCACGTTTCACCGGCCAAGATGCACCTGTATCAGCGGCTGGCCTCCAAATTGATCTTCCCGGAATCCGCCCTGCGAGCGCCGCCGCAAATCCTGGCCGCCAATCGACAAGGGCAGCGAGCGCTCTGGCGGTTCGGCATTTCCGGCGATCACCCGATTTTGCTCGTGCATGTGACCGACCCGGATCAAGTCGACCTCGTCCGCGATCTGTTGCGCGCACATAGCTATCTTCGGGGCCGAGGGCTGCGCTGCGATCTGGTTTTGCTGAACGACTATCCGGGGAGCTACTTCGATGCCCTGCAGGAGCAGTTAGTAACCTTGATGGAGGAGAGGCAATCGGTTGTCGAAGGAAGACCGACCGATGTATTCCTGTTGCGCGGGGGTCAACTTCACAACGACGATCGCACCCTGCTCGACACGGTCGCCTGCGTCGTGCTGTCGGGAATCAAGGGCTCGCTCAGCGAACAACTGGAAGCGGTTGCCGCGGCCGAAGCGTTGGCGGAAGAGGTCGCTGACTTAGCACCGCTGCCACGCCTCGTGACAACGTCCAATTCGAACGCTGCTCCCGGAACCTCGTTCCGCCCGACGGTTCTGGAACCCACCTCGCCTACTCTGAAAAGCGAGCACATCGTCGCTCCCGAGCAGCTTGAATTCTGGAATGGCTACGGCGGTTTCGCCCATGATGGACGGGAGTATCACATTCGTCTAACGGCCGGCCAGAGTACGCCGATGCCGTGGTCGAATGTCATCGCGAACGAGCGGTTTGGCTGTCTGCAAACTGAGACCGGTGGCGGTTACACCTGGTTCGAGAATAGTCGCGAATGCAAGCTCACCAGCTGGGCGAACGATCCGATTCTCGACACCCCCAGCGAATGGCTGCTCCTGAAAGATCTGAGCACCGGCGAAGTTTTCTCGCCCCTCGCGGGAAGCAAGCGCGATGCAGCCGAATATTGGACGCAACACGGGCAAGGCTATTCGCGCCATCTGCATACTTCGCATGAACTTGCCCAGGAAGTGCTGATTTCGATCGCTCCGAGCGAGCCGATCAAGTTCATCGTGGTGCGACTGAAAAACCTCAGTACGCGTCCCCGAGAGTTATCTGCCACCTTCATTGCCGAATGGGTGCTGGGGGTCGATCGGCCGGGAACGAGGTTGCATGTGGTCACGTCAATCGACGAAACCACTGGGGCCTTGCTCGCTTGCAATCCGTATCATCCAGAACTGGCGGGCACCGTCGCCTTTTTGCATACGTTGAATGCCGAGCGAAGTTTCTCCGGCGATCGCCGTGAAATTTTCGGCAGCGACGATGGCCGGGAGTTCCCTGCGCTGGCGCAAGCTCGTCTATCGCAGAAGGTGGGTGCCGGGCTTGATCCCTGTGGAGCATTACAAACAAAACTCAAGCTGGCTCCCGGCGCGGAACAACAATTCATCTTCCTCCTCGGTGCTGGTCGCGATCAGGCCGAAGTAAACGAGCTACTTGCGAAGTTCCATTCGCCATCTGCCGTTGACATAGCTTGCCAACAAGCGCGCGACCACTGGGACGAAACTCTGTCCGCCATTCAAATCAAAACCCCGAGCCGGGAAATGGACCTGTTGGTCAATCGCTGGCTGCTGTACCAAACTTTGTCTTGTCGGGTGTGGGGTCGCAGTGCCTATTATCAGGCAGGGGGCGCTTATGGCTTTCGTGACCAACTGCAAGATGTGATGGCCCTCGTTTACAGTCGCCCCGAGCTGGCGCGCGAGCACTTGCTCCGGGCTGCTGCTCGCCAGTTCGAAGAAGGGGACGTTCAGCATTGGTGGCATCCGCCGCAGGGGCGCGGCACCCGGACGCGGTTTTCGGACGACCTCCTGTGGCTGCCGTTCGTGGTCTGTCGTTATCTGGCTGTCACGGGTGATGCTTCCGTCCTCGACGAGACTGCCAGCTATCTGCAATCTCCGCTGCTCGGCGAATCGGAACAAGAACGTTACGAGCTCCCCACGGTCTCGGCCCGGGAAGGGTCGCTGTACGAGCATTGCCTGGGGACGTTGCAACACGGCTTTCGCTTGGGTCCGCATGGATTGCCCCTCATCGGGTGCGGCGACTGGAATGATGGAATGAACCAGATCGGGCCGGAGGGAAAAGGAGAAAGCGTTTGGATGGGTTGGTTTCTCCTGGTGATTTTGGATCGCTTCATTCCGATCATTCGTCAGCGCGGCGATACAGCCTTGGCGGACGAAATGGCGCAAAACGCCCTTAAATTGCGGCACTCGATGGAGGTGCATGGCTGGGACGGTGCCTGGTATCGCCGTGCCTATTTCGACGACGGCACGCCCCTCGGCTCGGCACAAAATGACGAATGCCAGATCGATTCCATCGCGCAAACCTGGGCAGTCTTGGCTGGTGCACCGGAGCAGCACCAGTTGTCGGCCGTGGAAGCGGTCATGCGTAAACTGGTCAAGTGGGATAGTCGCCTAGTGCTGTTGTTTACGCCCCCCTTCGATCATTCGCACCTCGAACCAGGCTATATCAAAGGGTACCTCCCCGGCATTCGCGAAAACGGCGGCCAGTACACGCATCCGGCACTGTGGCTTATCGAAGCCCTCTGCCAACTCGGGGACGGCACGCGGGCGATGCAAATTTTCGACCTCATCAATCCGGTCAACCATAGTCGCACTGCCACCGATGTGCGGCGTTACATGGTCGAGCCGTACGTCATTGCTGCCGATGTTTACGGCGTGGAACCTCATATCGGTCGCGGCGGCTGGACCTGGTACACAGGTTCCGCAGCGTGGACCTATCGCGCGGCACTCGAATCGATCCTGGGACTGCGCTGGTCGAAAGCGGGCATTACATTTCAGCCTCAACTCCCCGCCAGCTGGAACGGATTTGAAATGACCGTCCGTCGCGACGGGCAAACGCAAACCTATCAAGTAAGCAAGACCGAGAACTCAGGCACTGGTTACGTGGTGAATGTCGTTCAGCAGGAATCTTCCCCGCCGCCGATCGAAGACAACAGTGATCACGGTGATGACAGCGGCGACAGCGATGCCGCCTCCCGCCCGCACTACACGCCAGTTGCGCCTTGAGGGAGGTTGGGGGAAACATTTTTGCGGGATGCGTGGAACTTCACGCCACAGACCGGGGTAATTCCAGGCACCAACACTGCCACGAAGAACTGCCCCAGGAATGCCTCGATGCTCAACTCAAGAAGCCGCTGGAAACTACGGCTGCTGATAGTTTTATGCCTGCTACAGGGCTCGCACGCCTGGGGACAAACGCCTGCCGAGAATCTGCGCCAGGCCGAGTTTGCCGACGTCTTAAGTGGCGAAAAATTCCGTCTGGCGGACCCGGCCGAAAGCTTGGCCGTCGTGTTGATTTTCCTGGGACACGAATGCCCTATCTCGAACAGCTACGCCAAAGAAATCGGCCGATTGTGCGAAGAGTTCGCCCCCCAAAAAGTCACCTTCTGCGTCGTCTATGCCGAGGCCGACCTCTCTTCGGACGATGCCCGCCAGCATGCCCAGGAATATGGTTTTCCTTGTCCGGCCCTGCTCGACCCATCTTTCACCCTCGCCCGCGAAGTGGGAGCCACCATTAAGCCGGAAGTCGCCCTGTTGTCCCCCAAACTGGAATTGCTCTACCGAGGCCGCATCGACAATCGCTATCTCGATTTCGGCAAACGGCGGGAACAAGTGACGAGTCACGATCTGCGTGAAGCGCTGCAGGCTGTGCTGGCCCAGAAACCCATCGCAAACCGCCGCACCACTGCGATCGGCTGTGATATCGATTTTCCGCAACAGCCCGTTGCCCCATCGAAGAAGGGAGCAGAATCACCATGCGCGCCTGGTCGCTGAATTTATTAACTCTGCTGGTAGGTATTGTGTTGCCCAACGTTTCCCCTTTCGATTCCGCTGCAGCCGCCGACACCCCACCCACATTCAACAAAGATATCGCCCCGATCATTTTCCAGCATTGTTCGTCCTGCCATCGGCCGAACGAAGTGGGGCCGTTCCCGCTGTTGACTTACGCTCAGGCCCGCTCACGCGCCAAGCAAATCGCGCGCGTGGTGGAACGCAAAATCATGCCGCCGTGGAAGCCTTCTGCCGGTCATGAAGTTTTCAAGAACGCCCGCACTCTCAGCGACGCACAAATCGCCGTCATACAAGCTTGGGCTCAGGCCGGCGCTCCGGAAGGTGCCGCGAGCGATTTGCCGCCCGCTCCCCAGTATCCCGAAGGTTGGCATCTGGGGGAACCCGATTTGATCATCAAGATTGCCAAGCCCTATGTCATTCCTGCGGAAGGGCCTGACATCTACGTCCACTTTGTCTTGCCTCTCGAATTTCAGGAAGACAAATACGTCTTGGCCTGCCAGGTGTTGCCCAGCAATCGGCGCGTCGCCCATCATGGCGTACCGATTCTGGATGGGAGCGGAACGGCGCGCAAACTCGCGCAGCAACATGGTGGCGATCACTATCCCAATTTCGGCGGTGCCGGCTTCATTCCGCGCGGCTTTTTGCCCGGCTATGCTCCCGGGCAAACGACCACCGTCGACGAATCCGACGACCGCGGATTCACCTTGGCGAAGGGGACCGATATCGTCCTGCAAATGCACTATCATCCGACCGGCAAGGAAGAAACCGATCAGCCGCAAGTCGGTCTGTACTTCACGGACAAGAAGCCCCAGCGCACGCCCGGGGTGATTTTGATGGCGAATAACGACGTCTACATCCCGGCCGGTGAAAAGGCTTACAAACGCTCCGACCGCTTCACTCTTCCTGTTGATTTCGAGGTTCGCGATGTGTGGGCCCACATGCACCTGATCGGCCGCGAAGTGAAAGTCTGGGCCCGGTTACCCGATGGCACCAGGCAGGATTTATTTCTCATTTCTGATTGGGATTTCAACTGGCAAGACAGCTATCGCTATCGCCGGCCGTTTGTGTTGCCCCAGGGGACCGTCGTTCAGGCGGACTTCACTTGGGACAACTCGGCAGACAATCCTCGCAACCCCCATCATCCGCCGCAAAAGATTAGTTGGGGGGAAGGTAGTGCCGACGAAATGTCAGGCCTGATCTTGGGGGGAGTAACCGTCAAGCCGGAACAAGAATGGGTGATGTGGCTCGCCATTCTGGGGCACTATTTGAACGTGGAAGCCAACGCCCACGCCGCGAAGAAGAGGCAGGCGGAAGTGAAGGGAAGTCGCTAGGGGGAAGTGGGAAGGAACGACGTTTTAAAAATATGGCTCGCACGCTCCATTGCCATCCATGGTTCGCCGCCCCGTTTTTGGATGGGGTGGCGACTTGAGCCATGGCAATAATCTCGCAGAATGTCCTAGGTCAAGATAGGATAAGGGGTCAAGGAGCCAATCATGACCAAAGTAGCGATCGCCGAAGACATTGCCGAACGAATCCGAAGCAGCGAAGGTCCAATCGAGTTGGTCGACGCACAGGGACAGACGATTGGCGTGGTCCGCCGTCCGCCGTCGGAGGCTGAGATTGAACGAGCACGAAGCCGAGCCAGCCCAGACGGGAAACGTCTATCGTGGGCTCAAGTAGCGGCGAAAGTCAGGGACGGAGTTGGCGAGTGATTTACGATGTTGAATTTTCACTGGACGCCGCCGCTGAGCTTTTACGAATTGCGGAAGTGATTGGATCAGCGGTGTTGGTGTTGCAAGCAGCGGAATCCATTCGGCGTCAGTTGGAAAATGATCCAGCCGAAAAGGGAAAGTTTCTCTCCGAAGGTTTGTACTAAATCGACGAGCAACCTCTGCGTGCCTTCTTCTAGATCGACGTTGAGTTAATGGTCGTGGAGATTGCAGACTTCCGAATTCTTTAATCGGCGAACGCAAGGCCAATCAGACTTTACCCAGGGTGCGCTGCGCGGCCCCGGGCTGGGCGACCGGACCGCTTCGGCTAGGAAAGAACATCCATCCCAACTGTTTGCACCAATGATTAAGTTCGGCCAGCGCACGCTTTACTACAGTTATATTTCGACATTATTACACAATTTTCAAGCTTATTCTCTCCCTGGCCGCTACGATGCAGGTGGTACTCAGCACTGCTCATGGATTAGAACAACGATGAAGATTTTCGGAAACCTTGGCCTGATGCTGGTGGGCGTGTGGCTCATCCTGTTCGGGATTCTGTCGGCACCCTTTCTCTCGGTTCGCTTCTCCCAAAGTGCCGACGTGCTCGCCGTACTTGCCATCGTCGCCGGTGCGGTGTTGCTCTGGCGGCGGGGTGGCTAATGGAAACCTCTTGGCGACTTTACCCAGGGTGCGCTGCGTGACCCTGGGCTGGGCGATCGGACCGCCTCGGCTGGGATGGGTTGGCCGCTAGATCAGTCGTGTAGGTCTAATCCTCCACGTCGTATGTTTTTGTGGCCGCATCAATCAGGTTTGCCGCGTGGCCTCCTTCGTAGGTTCAGGTACCCCGCACCTGACGAAATCCGGCTGGGCCGTTGATTCGATGGGTGGCACGGTCGAGGGGTTTTAACGCGGCCAAAATTGAAGCCGGACTCTGTCAGGAACGGGGTCCCTGACGTACACGGCTGCTCGAAAAAGGTTTACCGGGAAGGCCATTGGGGGGACTCGGTCGACAAGCGATCCAGCATGGTTTGCAGGCGGCTTTCGAGCGTGGCCATCAGCGGATCGACGGCGGCGGAGCGGTCCCGGTCGGGGCTCACTTCGATCGCTTCATCCACCTCGATCACCGCACGCAGTCGGCCATGAACGCGGGCGTGGTCGGTCAGGTCTTCTTCAAACCGCTCGACGGTTTCCAGAATGCGGGTCACGGTCGGCTGGGAGAGATAATCGGGGGGATAAAACGCTAGTTGCTGGGCGAGGTAGAGGTCGGCGAGTTGTTTCCAACGCCGCTTCCGTTCGTCGGCTGCGATCTTCCCCGCCAACATATCGGGGAGCAATTTCATCCGGATCGCCTTCACGCGCGGCACCACCGCGCCGCATTGCACTCCGGCCATCCATTCCTTCTCTAAGGGATTCAAGAGCGCTTCGATCAAGTTCACCAGCCGCTGGGCGAGGGTCCCTTGCTGCGTCTGCCCCAGGCATTCCAGTTCTTTTAAGCTGATGAGCCCCAAGCCCACGCGGCCGATCCGCTGCAGGAGCGACCCTTCCTGCGGATGCCAAGTGAGGCGGTGTTCAATTTCTTCGAGCACGGGAGTGACGGTTTTTTGTAGGTCCCCATGAAACAGATACTTGATGCCGATGGGATGGACGACCACCTTGCCCGGATGATCCCCTCTCGCGCGCTTTTTCGCAGCCGCGCGAGCGACGAAGGCGACGCCGTCGAGCAATGATTGCAGACGGTCGTTCGCGCGCGAGGTGGTTCCTTCGGGAAAGATGACCAACGGGCGTTCGGCCGTCTCCAGAATTTCGATCGCGGTGGAAATGGCCTGCCGGTCGACCCCTTCGCGATACACGCTAAAGGCGCCGACGCGACGCATCGCCCACGACATCATCGCGCTTTTGTGAAACAGATGCCAACTCGCCATTGCATAGAAGTGGCTCCGAGATTCCCAAGCCAGCCAGCCGAGCACGAGGGGGTCGGCCGTACGGGGATGGTTCGGCGTGAGCAAAATGCCGTGCCCGGCCGCTAGCGATGCTTTCAAGCGCTCGACATGCCGGCATTCGTACCCTTCGACCCCTTCGTACTTCTTCAGGTAGTAGCCATGCAGGTTGAAGTACTGAATCCAGGACGACCACGCTGTTCCCCGATACGGCGGCACGAATACATAGGGCTTCTCGATGATGATGTCTTGCATGAAACAGAATCGAATCGCGATGGGGCTGGAAGTGGTGGGGTGCCTGGGAGGGGTGCCAAACGAAGCAGGAAATATAGCCGAAGTGCCTTCGTTGGCGAGGGCGGCGATTTACCAATTCTTCGTCACTTTCCTGGACTGCCAATAACCCCGTTGCAAAGCTGGGCAAACCTTTCCGGATTTAAGGAAGTTGTTGATTGGAGGGGTGCTTATCGACGAAGTAAAGATTACTCGCGCTGACGATTTTTCCGCGCCTTTGATTCGGCAAGGACGGCCCTATGCTATCGCGTTTTTGGAACTCTTGCTTAACCCTCGCCACTTGGTGCCTGATCGCGGCGGGAGCGACTCCGTTGTTCGCCCAGACCGATTGGTCGGTTCCACGGGCGCAGCCGTTCTTCGATGTCCCTTGGCAGAGCCGCTATAACCCCTGCACCGACCCTGGACCTGTTTGGTCCTGTGACCCCACGATGCAGATGCAAGGGCCGAACGGCGAGATGCTCGATGCGTGCGACGAGTGCAACGAATGTGGCAACGGAGCGGCCGGAATGCCCGCTTGTGGCGCGCTCGCCCATCGACGCTGTGGCTGGTATGCCTCGGCCGAGTTCATTCCGCTTTTCTACGACAATTACTCGCTGAACAACTTTGGTGCTCAGAACGGTACGGTTGTGTTGAACGATGCCGATTTCAACACCGACTTCAACGCAGGGGCCCGGTTCAAACTGGGGAGAGCACTGACCGATTGCATTTCGATCGAAGGGGGCTTTCAAGGGTTCTACGACTACAACGATACGGCCGCGGTACGTGATCAAACCGCGAATGCGCTCGGGGGGACTGGCAATCTTCAATCGCCGTTCACGTTGGGACTGGCGCAGCAGGGAGGAGTGGACTTCAACAACTTCATCTCGGTGGCGATGCGGAACAGGTACAACACGGCTGAACTGAACTTCCTTTATCGCTCGGACAATCCGCCGGGGATTTGGGATACGTACTTCCTGATCGGAGCGCGGTTTGCGGAAGTCGACGAGCAGTTCAGTTACTTCTCGCGATCCAATGTGCCGGGACCTGGCGGGAGCACGAACAACGTGCTGGTGGATACCAAAAACAACATGTGGGGAGCCCAGCTTGGCTTCGGCGTGAATGCGCTCATTACACGGAAGGCGTGGATCGAATTCTCGGCAAAGGGAGCAATGCTCGGCAACGCGGCTTCGATGACTTCGACCTACACGAATACCAACGCGAATGCCGTCACCACCACCGTCAATGGTGCGGCCCAACGTGATCGGACGTCTTTCCTGGGAGAGATGCTGCTCGTGGGAAATTACCAGGTGACTCCCGGGTTCACCTTCCGAGCCGGCTATCAAGCGACTTGGGTCACAGGCGTGGCACTTGGGGCAGATAACTTTGAGCGCGATCTGCCACTATTGCAGTTAGGGCCCACCGCGATCGACCATGCCGGGCAGATTGTGTATCACGGCCCCGTGCTAGGTTTTGAATTGTCGCGGTAGGGATCCGGCAAGGGTTCCTGACAGGTTGTCGAGAGTGATGGGCTGGTGCCACTGCTGGCTTGTCCAGCAGTGTTGATTGTGGAACTTCTCCTCCAATCATTTGCATCCGTTGCTAAACTGGATTCGCATGCCCGCTCGGCTTCGAACCGCTGCAAACAAGTGGGGAGGGCTCTGTGCTTACGGCACTGCTGGACAAGCCAGCGGTGGCACCACCTTTAGAACCAGACTCGCTTAGTCCACGGGGCGAGGTCGGCCGAGTGTGGTGGGTTGCGGGCCGGTGGCGATTTTGGTTTCGGGAAGTTCTTCCGTCAGTTCGCCGCGGCGAGTGATCTTGCCTTCGGTGTTCCACCAGGTCCAATCCTGCTGAGGCTGCCCCGCTGCATACATGCCGGCGATCGATTTCAAGCCGTTGGCGTGCCACCAGATCCATTCGCCGTCTGGTTTGCCTTCGTCGTTGAAGTGCCCCGCGAGCGCTTTCTGTCCGTTCTCGTGCCAGTACTGAATTTCTCCCGCGGGCTTGCCGCGATTGAACTCTTGCTTCCGCTGGACCTGGCCGTTGGGGAAGTAGGTCATTTGATGCCCGTGGCGGATCGGTTCGTCGACCACTTCAAACGAGGCGATGCGGGCGTTCCACCAGTCGTCTTTATTCGTGAGTTTGTATCGGCCATCGAGCCAGGAGGAAATTTCCTTCGGCTTGCCGCTGGGATACTTTTCGGTGCGGCGGTCGAATTTCCAGCCGTGCTCGTACATGTCGCGGCGGATCACGTTGCCGGTCTCGTCAAAGACGAACGCTTCGCCGTGGATCTCGCCATTCACAAAGGTCGATTGAATCACCGGCGTGCCGCGAACTTGCCACCAAGTTGCAGCGCCATGTCTTTGGCCGTTCTCGAAGTAGATTTCGCTCACCTTGCGCTGGCGACCATCGTAGATGGTCCACGCGCCGTGCAACAAACCTTGCGCAAAGTTTGCTTCCGAGTGAAACGGGGGCTGGAACTGGTTGTACGGAGCGGCCTTAAAGAGTGGGGCATCATTGACGGTGAAGGTCCGTCGCCACACCCCTTGCCGTTGATCGCGCGTGTAATCGCCGTCGGCAATCAGTTGGCCTTTGTCGTTGAACCACCGCCAGGCACCATCGAGAACGTAGTTCCCATCGGTATCCTGCATCATCTCCCGCTCGATTTTCACCGCGCCGTTCGGGTAACGCTCGCGAATGGTCTCGCGTTCGCCATCGAAAATGGTTCCGTCGTCGACCATGTTCGGCAAGGTATCGAGCGGCTGGATATCGCGACCCGGCGACAGCTGAGATGGCCTGGCGATCGAACGGGGTACGAGGCGCGACTTGACGTTCTCGCTCGAACCCGGCGCGAACGATTCGTCATCGAAGGGGTCGAAGCCTGGCCGTGCGAACGGGTCGGGCTTGGTAGGAGCAGTCAGTTCCGGTGCGGACGATGGTGACGATTGGAACGGCGACAGCTCCGTAGCTGATTCCGGCCCAGCACGTCGCGGGGAGGGAAGCTCCTCTTCATCGGCAAAGTGAAGCGGGATTGGCGTGACGCTGTAATCGCGTTTCGGCAAGGTCGTCTCGGCGGCGAAGATCGGCGCGCAGCCGATGGTCAGCGCGAAGAGTCGGCCAGTGATGGTTCGCAAATAAGGCACAACACAACTCTGGGAAGGGACCGGCGGGTGGGTTTTTGAAGCGGAAGTCGACGTCCACGCTGGGCGGAGATGGCCATCGATTTTCGGAGAGCTTCACACGACTGCGGAGCGAGCAGTCGTGCTTACCGCTCATTCGGCTAGCATTGCAGGTTCCCGCCAGCTTCGTGCCGGGCAGTCGCGTGACAGGCACACGTTGCACAACGGGCGCTGATTGATGAATCGCGACAACCGGCAGGTTGGGGCACGGCCCGCGAAGCTGTGCGGATGCTGCCGCCTCGTCACAGGGAAAAGGCTCCCTTACAATCCACAGAATTGAAAACCGCCGTATTGAGGGCCTTATCGTGACTGCTGAAATTCTCGACGGAAAACGCCTTTCCCGCGAGATCCAAGCCGACCTCGCCCTCCGCGTGGCCGACTTCCTGCAGAACAACGCGTTCACTCCCAAGCTGGCGGCCGTCCTTGTCGGCGATGATCCAGCCAGCGCCGTCTATGTGAAGAACAAGCAGGCTGCCTGTGAACGAGTAGGCATTGAAAGTGTGCTGTACCGTTTGCCGTCGACAGCCACGGAAGATGAACTTCTGGAGCTTGTGGCGCGGCTCAACCGGGATGACACCACGCATGGAATCCTGGTGCAACTTCCGCTGCCGAAGCAGATTCGCGAAGCCCGCGTTCTGGATGCTGTCCATCCGCTGAAGGATGTCGATTGCTTTCACCCGGAAAACGTGGGGCTCTTGTCGCAAGGTCGGCCCCGCTACTTGCCTTGCACTCCCCATGGAGTGGTTCAGGTGTTGCACCGCAGTGGAATCTCCACGGCTGGAAAACATGCAGTCATTATCGGCCGGAGCGAGATTGTCGGCAAACCGCTGGCGGCCTTGCTGCTGGCGAAGGATTCGCACTTGGGCAAAGACATTGGCAATGCAACCGTCACCATTTGCCATAGCCGCACACGCGACCTGGCATCGATCACCAGAACGGCCGACATTTTAATTGCGGCCATTGGGCAGGCGAAGTTTGTGACGGCCGAGATGGTCCGTCCGGGCACCGTGGTGATCGATGTGGGAATTAATCGCACGCCGGCCGGTCTTGTCGGCGATGTCGATTATGAGGCCGTCCGCCAGATCGCCAGCCACATCACGCCTGTTCCAGGAGGCATTGGTCCGCTGACGATTGCGATGCTTCTGGAAAATACCCTGACCGCGGCCGGCTTGCAGGTGCTGGGGTAAAGGTAGTAGGCACACTCCGTGTGCCGTTCCAGCGAATAAAAACTCAAACTGCAGTGAACGGCACACGGAGTGTGCCTACTACCTTGATTTACTTCCACTCGAACTCGGCCAGGATGGGCCAGTGGTCACTTACATCCCGTTCTTCGGCGGGAATCTGCCAGTAGATGTTCATGTGGTCCTTGTCGATCTCTTTCCCGCGGATGACCAGTTCCTTGGGGACCGTGACCTGTTTGAAGACCAGGTCGGTGCGATTGGGCTCGTCACTGATTAAGGTCGGGCTGACCAGAATCCGATCAAAGCTTTTCTGGACGATGTGCGTCGGCCGATTCTCGACTGCGAGGAAGGCGTGCAAGTCGATCAGGTCGTCGGCTGTGTCGGGAGTGTTCAAACCGCGCAGCGTGCCGATATCTCCGGTCGGCGTGGTTTCTTCAAAACTCTCATTGGAATTGAGATCACCAATGATCACCACTTGCTCGCCGCGAGAAACTTCCTCGCGCAACCAATGTCGCACTAACGCCGCCTGCCGCTGTCGAATCGCAGCACCTTCGGGCATTGCCCGCAGATGCAGATTGATCAAGGTGAAGCTGTCGCGGTGGGAACCGCTCCCCCACACGAACTTGCCGATCAGGTGTTTGGGAAGGTGGTAAAACTCCTTCGATTTACGATCCTCCTGCGTTTGTTCGCGGCGGCTATATTCCACCATTCCCGAAAGATACAAAATCGCAACATCTTGCTCGGTAAAGAAATCTTCCCCTTCGATGTAGGCGATCTTGTACTGCAATTGGTGTTCGTCACGGAGCTGTCTCATCAAGTAGTACAGCACGCGCCGATTCTCGATCTCCTGCAGGCACAGAATCGTGGGCTCCATCTTGGCAATCGCGGCAGCGACGCCCGATAACTTCCAGTCCCAGTCAGCACGTGTCGGGGCAGCCTGTGTCTTGGCCAGGTCAGCATAGCTGTCTTCGACGTGGTCATCGAAGAACCATTCCAGGTTCCAGGTCGCGATGGTCAGCCGGGCGGGAGGTTCATCGGCTACGGCGGACGAAGCAAACGCCTGGAGTGTGACAAAATAACACAGGCCGAGGATTACTGCGGAATGAGGACGCATCAAACCACCGTGCAGAGGACCGCTGATTGGGGAGGAAAGGAGGATGTTGCAGTTTACATGGCCCGAGCCAAGACCGCTAAAACCAAAGAGAAATTGCGGTTAAGAACTCTTTTCTATTCCGCTGCGTAGACTTGACAGCGGGCATAGCGCCAGCTTTACTAAAACTGCATTTCCCGCCCGGGAATTACCTGGCGTCGTGTGCAATTCTGGTTTGCAGACGCACTACCGCCGCCGGGCCACGCCCTTCCCCCCATTTTTCCTTTGGAGATTCTCGGATGAAGAAGTTTTCAGTCGCTATGATCGCGGCTGCGATCGTGATGGGGCTCTCGGCTCCCACGTTCGCACTCCCTCCTTTCAATGCCGCCTTCCAGGCGAAGTATCCGGACTTGAAAGAGAAGACCGACGTCGCCAAGTGCAACGTCTGCCACGACGCCAATAGCAAGAGCAAGAAAGACAAGAACGAATACGGCAAAGCAGTCGGCACGATCCTGACCAAGGCCAAGTTCGAAGAAGTGAAGGCCGACAAGGAAGCTGCCAGCAAGTGGATTGCCGAAGGACTCGACAAGGCTGCCGAATTGAAGAACGCTGCAGGCAAAACCTACGGCGAACTGATCAAGGCCGGCGAGCTCCCAGGTGGCTAAGCCCCAATTGATCGCGCTACGATCAAATCGATAAGACGAACGTCTGTAACGGGCGGTCCAGATTGGACTGCCCGTTTTTTATTGCGCCCACCCCAGCCTAATCGTTTCGCATGTCGACCCCATTTCCCCCTGAAGTGTATCCGCCCGTCGTCGCCGCCTTGCTCCGTGAGCCTCGTTTGCCGGAACTTGGTCCCGGACGACCGAATCAGGCCGTGCGTGCGGACCTGAAGAAACTGCGAGCGGAAGACTTGTTCCCCGGCCAGATCGCCGACGCAGAGGCGGCCCAATGTTGTTTGGCGGCGTTATGGTTGTGGCACGATTTTCTGGACGAGTCGCACGAGATCAGCCAACGCATCGAATCGGCCGAGGGGAGTTACTGGCACGGCATCATGCATCGCCGCGAGCCTGATTACGGGAACGCCAAGTACTGGTTCCGCCGGGTCGGGAAGCATCCGATCTTTGCGGATCTAGCAGCCGACGCCCGCACGCTGATCGCTGCCCAAAACGATCCGGCAGCGAAAGCGCTCTGCCCGTCGAGTGCCTGGGATCCCTACGCCTTCATCGACGCTTGCGAGGCAATCGCCGGCGGACGAAACTCGGCCGAGGAAGTTGCTCGTCAGATCGCCCGCCGGGAATGGGAACTTCTCTGGGCGCATTGCTGGGCCTTGGCATCGACAAAGTCGTGACATTTTTTCTTTAGTATTTTTTTAACACATATTGACAACTAATCAATCCGTCTTGAAGATTCACACGTAACGGTGGTTGGTGCATTTGTCGCACTGCCACGACCCTTGGTTTTCCAATTGGGAGTGTGAACATGTTGACGGATTCCCCAGAAACGGCTGCGCCAGCCGTTGAAATCCCCTCGGACCAGTTGCCTCTGGTCGCTGAAAGTGTGCCGGCAGAGGTTGCTGCCGAAAACGTTCCTGTTGCGGAAACTGCCGTCCTTCCGGCAGTTCCAGCATCACCGGCGATCGACCTCGCGGCTCAACAAATCGACTGGCAGCAGGCGGCCCGAGAAGCGGTAGCGCGGGCGCAGAATCTGCCGCCGGCGGTGCGGGCTCATTTCACTCGTTCCCTCGACGACGCGCAAGAAGCGCTTCGCGACGCCCTGGGCCGGCCATTGATTCCCGTGGTCGATGCGGTCGCCGCACTTTCTGCCGCGCTGCCGGAGAACTGGCTGACCGATCCGCGCACGCTGCATGCCGTCGTTCATCCAGGCGGTGATGGCTTCTTTGACGGCACCGAAGGACTCTCCGATGCGCGTGCCGCACAGATCGTCCGCCAGCAGTTCGCCGCTTCTGGCCTCCTCAAAGCCGATCCGCCGGTCGCTGCCTGATCGTTCTGCTTTCCCCGATCCCTGCACCCCGATCCCCGACCCCCTTCCCAGGAGTTTCCCATGTCCGACTTTAACCCTCACCAACCCCCCGGCTTTCAACCCCGCCGCACCGCCACCGAAAAGCAAATTTGGTGGAGTGGTCGCGGCGGTCAAAACCAGATTGCCACACGCCAAGTGACGATCGCCGCAACTGCCGTCGATACTACGAACACGCCGACGACTACGTTGCGGGCCGGGTTGGTGCTGGCCCTCAACAGTTCGACCGGCAAAGCTCACGCTTACGATCCCACCGCGAACGACGGCACGCAGGTCGCGCTGGGTGTTCTCGAACGTCCTGTGGAAATGCTCGTCGATGGCGTGGCGACGGAACGCTTTGCCCAAGTGATCGTGCAAGGAATGCTCAAAGAATCGGAACTGATCGGGCTTGATGCCCGGGGGCGACAACAACTCGCGCCGCGGTTCCTGTTCGACCGGCACTTGGATCAAGGCGCTGGACCCCTCATGCAGCCGCGAGTAGTCCGCCGCGTGAGTGCGAACACCAACGTCACGGCCGACGACAACGGCGCGCTGTTCGTCGCCACGGCCGCGGTGGAGTTCACGCTGCCAACGGCCGCGAATGGGCTCGCGTTTCGCTTTCTGCAATCGGCCGATCAGAACTTGACGATCGCCGGCAGCAATCTGCTGCATCGGGGAAATGCGGCCGCCACCCAGGTAGCGTTCAGTACGTCCAGCCAGAAGATCGGCAGCCACGTGCTCGTCGAGTGCCTCTACATCGCTGCCGATCAGCTGCGGTGGGTAGTCAGCAACCTGGGGGGAACGACCGCCACGATTTCCTAGCTAGTCCTCCGCTCGCAAAATTTTTTATACCCCTAAACTTCGTAAGGAATTACTTATGACTACAACCGAAGAAATCTTGGCTCCGAAGACGATCCTTAAGGCGGTCCAGCAGCTCGATCTGCCGGGGACAGCGCTGTCGCGCTTGTTTGGCTGGGGCTTTGGCGGACGAAATGTGATCCGCCAATCGGGACGGAGCTTTGCCTACGACGTTTTCAACCCCACCCGCACCATTCCTACGGGACGCAATCCGGGGCAAGCAGCCAGTCGCCAGGCAGCGAGTGAAGTGGAGTCCGTCGAAGGTGCTTTCCCACGGGCGGCGGAAATTATTTCGCTGCTCGATGAGGATCTGCACAATCGCCGCGGCATCGGACGAGCACCTACCGTTCTCGACATCGCTGGCGAGAATTACATCACCCGCCAGGAAATCTACCTGGCGCAGCGGTTCGCCAACCTGGTTGAGTTTCAAACCGCGGCCATGCTGCGTGGGGAGTACTGCTACCAGGCGGACGGCGATGAACTCCGGCATAGTTTCAGCGGTAGCGGCACGACGATTCATTTCCGCATTCCCGAGGGGAATTTGAATCAGCTCGATATGCTCGGCGATGGAGACATCCTGCCTGCTGATTGGGGAGATATCGAAAGCGATATTCCCGGTCAGTTGCAGAACATCAACTCGGCCATGGTCCGGCTGACAGGCATGGGGCTGGCCCACGTTGTCCTCACCGGCAGCGGCTGGCAGAAAGTTTTGAACAACACCAAGGTGCAAGCGCTCGGCGGCTCAGCCAACGTGGTGTTCGAATCGCTCCGTCGCGTCGGTGCTGGTGAGTTCACGGCCGTCTTGCGGGCTTTGCCCTGGATCACGTTTCATGTGATCGACTACGGGCTTGAAATCTGGGACGGCTCGGCGCATGTCTTCACGCGTTTGATCGAAGACGATCATGCCGCATTCCTGCCGCAACCTTCGTCGCGGTGGGTGCAATATCTGGAAGGTTCCGAAATCGTCACGGAAGGTCACGGAGGTCCGAAGAGCGAGCAGTTCGGCTTCTACGCGTATGGCTATCCCACGCATGATCCCAGCGGCTGGGATTTGGCCGCGATCTTCAACGGCATCCCGGCTCTCTACACGCCGCAGGCCGTCGCGTATGGATTGATCACCGGCGAAGAGGAGGAAGCTTAGTTTTCTTTCTCTTGTCGTGTTGCTGTTTTGGCTGGCGTCGATCTGCGACGCCGGCTTCGTCAACGTTAAATCTTGTCTACTCCCTTCGCCCCTTCCCTTGAGATCCGCCATGAATACCTACTGCACACGTGCCGATGTGGAATCGGTTTGGAGTCCGGCCGCGGTTTTGGCGGCGGCAGACGATGACAACAACAGTTCCCTCTCGCCGGCGGAAGAAGCGCTCATTGAACACGCTATCGAGCGCGGGGCAGGGCAACTGAATGCGGTGTTGGAACAGCGTTATTCGCTGTCTGCACTTGCCACCAATGCCTGGTGTCGCGATGCCAATGCCGTTTTCGCGGCGTACTTCCTGGCCGCGCGCAAAACAGACGAAGCCCTGCCGACCGGCTTGGCGAACTTGTTTGCCTGGTACTGCGAAACGCTGACCGACATCGGCCGAGGTCGCTTGAAAGTTCCCGAAGCTGCCGAGACGCACGACCACCTGCCATCGGTGAGCAATTTCCGCAGCACTTAACCCTGTTTCCTGACCTCTGCCTTTCTCCGACCCCTGATCCCTGACCTCGAACCCCTTTTGCCCCTATGTCTTCCCTCATCAACCGCCTCCGACAGGCTCTGTTTCCTCAAGCGGACGAAATTCAGCCGGCACGCTCGCGGGCTGCTAGCCCTCTGGTCGATCGCATCCCGCCGTTTCAACTGCAAACGGCCGAGCTGATGCGTTTTGATCCGCAACTTCGGATCGGCCTGGGAGCACGCAACGGATTGTTACTCGCCGCCCAGGTGCAAGTTACCAGTGACGACGAACGAGTGGTGGAATGGGTTTCGCAGCAATGGGATCGGCTTTGGTCCCGCCATGGTCAAGCGATGCTGCGCGCCAAGCTCTACGGCTTCCTGCCGTTCGAAGTCAAACTCAAAGTGCGGTCTCAAGGAAACTTTCGTGGCCTGATCGAAGCTCAATCGTTACGTGAACGACTGCCGCGTCACGCGCGGTTGCTGACGCTCGATGACCAACTGTGTGGCTTTCGGTGGAAAGGAGGCCCCGCTGCCGAACAGACATTGCTCGCACCGCAGGCGCTGGTGTGCACGTACGGCGCGGAGTTTGATAATCACTATGGCGTTTCGCTGCTCGAGCGCGCCTATCCTGCGTGGTACGAAAAGTACTCCGACGGCGGCGTGAAACAGACGCTCCGCATGCGGATGGTGAAGGACAGTTATCTGGGAGATATACTCTGGTATCCAGCCGACCGCAAAGTAGAAACGCAAGATGGCCGGAGCATCAGTTGGCGCGATGTTGCGCGGGAAGTGGTCGAGAATCGGACCAGTGGCGGTGCCCTCACTTTGCCGATGGTTTACGACCACGATGGCCGCCGCTTGGTGGATTACACACCGCCGCGCGATACGGGGAATGCGACTGCGATCTTTCAGTGGAAACGGGACAACGATCTGGAATTGCTCAAAGCGCTCGAAGTTCCCCCCGAGATCATCGAAGCCTCCGCTTCCGGCAGTGGCTATTCGGGGCGCTGGATTCCATTCACGGTGGCAGTCAGCGCGGTGCAAAGCGAGTTTACGGAACTGGTGGAGTGTGTTGATCGGGACGTGCTGCGGCCGCTCGCACGGCTCAATTTCGGTCCGCAGACGGAGTTCGAAATTCGTCCCCGGCCACTGACCGAAGTTTTGCAGCAGACGCTGGGAACGCCCACGCCGGAATAACGAATGTCCACCTCGTGCGCGTCGATCGCGGCGGAAGAATTTTTTGTTTTCCGCCCGATTTTCGCTCAGTTATTCTCACGTTTTTCTGAGCACCAGGGGTAGTTGTTGGAACCCAGGAGAGCCCCCACATTTCGTGCTTGCTCGCGCATAGAATATGAACAAAAGTACACTATCATGACGTTCGTCAATTTCAGGATGTGACCAAACGTGTCCCAGGGAGGTCGAAGAATGCAAATGTCATTGAGGAGGGTTCGTTTCATGTCTCAGAAGAAGAAGGTTCCCATGTGTACGTATCAAGTCATTCTGCTCCCACGCCGTGAGGTCGTTGCTCGCGGCTGCACGTTGTCCGAAGCCAATGCCTGGATGCAGGCATACAACTACGCGATGGACGGCGGCCCCCCCACGGCCGTGATCGCGGAGGAAGTGATCGAGCGTCCCATGCCCGCGACCAGGGTGGCTTAGTCGTTTCTGACGAAGGATTCGCAGGTGGTAGACGGCATCGCGCAGGCAGCGATGCCGGGGGGACGGCAGTTCACGACGCTGTCGAATGTAGCGATTGGATCGCTTGTATCTGCTGGGCGCTGCTGTGGCGGTAAACGCGTCGCGATTCTCTTGGGTACTCTTGCCCGCCCAACGTTGACTGGCGTATTTCCGCAACGTAACTCTCTCTGGGGCATTGCACAGGTCGGAACAGGGTGATTGGACCTAAATGTCGAGTTTGCTGCTATTTGCGTTGTTGGTACCGCTCGGCTGCTTCGTCGGCCTGGCGATTGGCTGGCTGTTGCGCGGAAAGAGCGCGCTGAGCGGGCCCCAACTCGAAGCTCAAACCGAAGCCGCCCGCGAACAATTGCAGCGCTTGCACGATCTGACCAGCCGCATGGCAGCCGAAGTGGATGAGCACTCGGCCGTGGTACGCGAGATTGGGAAAGAGCTTTCGACCAATGGCGGTGATGGCGAAGTGGTCGATGCGGTCACAAAGCTGATCGAAGCCAATCAGCGGATGCAGTCGCAGCTCGACCAGGCGGAATCCCGACTCCAAGCACAAGCCCGCCAGATCGAAACCAGCTCGAAGGAAGCACGCACCGATGCGCTAACTCAAGTGGCGAACCGCCGCTGCTTCGATGACGAACTGCGGCGTTCCTTGGCAGAATATCAACGCCGGGGGCGACCCACGACGCTGATGCTCATCGATGTCGACCATTTCAAACGCTTCAACGACACCCAAGGGCACCAGGCGGGAGACGAAGTTCTCCGGGGCGTCGCCAAAGTGCTGCGGCAATCGGTGGGAGAAACAGAGCTTGTAGCACGGTACGGCGGTGAAGAATTCGCCATCCTGTTTGCCGGTTCTTCCCTCTCCACCTCGCGTCAACTCGGCGAGAAAGCACGACGGGCGATTGCTTCGACGACATTCAATTTCCAAGGCCGACAGATGCGGGTGACGGCCAGTGCGGGGATGTCGGAGTTCAATACGTCGGACGACGAAAAATCACTTATCCGCCGCGCGGACGAATCGCTTTATGCGGCCAAGCATCATGGCCGAAATTGTGCGTTCTGGAGCGACGGCGAAGCGAATCATTTGGTAGAAGCTCCCGCAGATCCTGAGTTGGTCGGGCTGACGGCGGCCGAGGGGAAAGCGGGTGAAGTCGCGAAGCTTCCAATTCATGGCGAACTCAATTTGGGCATTTCGTCCCGAACTGTCTTCTTTGACGACCTGGTGCGGCGGCTAGCACATTGTCGGCGGGGAACGGCACCGATGTCGCTGTTGCTGTTGCAGGTGGATGGCGTGAGCCGGTTGCAAGCAGATCGGGGACCTAAAGTGGTGGCCCGCATCATGCGCATTGCAGCCCAGCTGTTGAAGGCCACCATGCGCGACATGGATCATCTGGCACTCATCAGCGACGATACGTTCGCGCTCCTTCTTCCCGGGGCCAAGCTTCCCGATACGACCCACATTGGCGAGCGCGTGCGGAAGAATGTCGAACGTTGCCGATTGCCCAAACAGGCGGGATCGGTGCCGAGCTTTACGGCCTCGGTGGGTTGTGTGGAAGCGAATGACGGGGACGACATGCGAATCGTGATGGAGCGGGCACGTAAGGCCCTGGAATCAGCCGTGCAGAAGGGGCGCAATGCCACCTGGTTCCACGATGGCACCTCAACCCGGCCGGCACTTGATCTGGCTAAGCTGGCGAAACGCTAAGATGACTCCTGCCCCGTTCCCTCGACTTTGGGACGCTGCGATGGAGCCCCCTGTTCCGGTTGCCGAAGATCCCCCTCCGCCAGTGCGGATCAGTCTGCTGCATTTGTTTGCCTGGATGACAGCGTCAGCCTTGGTGCTGGGGATCGACTCCCGCCTGGTGCACTACTTCTACCAAACGGCGGAACAGACACGCGTTCTGCAAGTTCTGGAGGTCTTTCGCGCGGCAATAACTGGGCTCGCACTCACCTCACTGCTGTGGCTGGTGCAATATGGTTTTTCTAATCCCGCCAGATTTCCTCGCTTGCCAGGACACTGGATCTTCTTATCCCTGGGAATCTCGGCTGCTTCCAGTCTGGTGGCAACGTGCCTGATCCCCACGGATAAGGAGGGTGCCGTGATTGGGAGTTGGATCGCGGTCCAATGGTGTGCGACGAGCATTTCCCGGATCAGTGTTCTGCTCGTCGCCTGTACCTATCAGAAGCAGGGGATCTGGCGAGGATTTTTTGCTTCCTGGGCACTGTGGGAAATGCTGACGACTGGGTATCTGATCCAATTCCTGCCCGTGAGTGTCAGCGCTGTCACGACTTTAATGGCAGTCAGCAAGGCGGGGGAGTTGTTGCTGGCAGTGGCAGCGATTGCTTTCTCGTTTTGGAATCGTTCGCGGCAAGCCAGTGATCAACTCGATCGCCTGGGGGTCTGCCTGTTGATCTTCAAGGCTGCGCATTCGATGGCAGTGTTGGCTTGGGTGCAGTGGGTCAAAGGGACTGGGCCGTAAGCTTTTTTTCGCTCCTTTCTTGGGCGAAACAACGACTTCTCAAACTTTTTCTCCAGCCGCTTCGATTCGCTCTTGACCCTATGTGCGGATCGGCCTTATTCTCCGCCCCGTTGTTGCGAGACATCCGCTGGGGGGAAAGATCATTTTCCACAGACTGCGGAACTTGCGGCGACTTACTAGATCAGATCGGCGGCCCGCACCGGAGCATGTCCCGCACATGTCTCTGCGGACACCGAGGAGTTTTGCCTGGCAAGGATGCTGGCAAGCGAATCGTGCGGATCTGACTGGCAGGCGCGGCTAAGGGCAAGATGCCCGCTAAACCGTCCAATCGCTCCCGGAAACCGTTTTGTCCTTCGCCCCCCTAGGACACTCGGATCCGGGGGCATTTTTTTTGCGCAGATGGGAACTCAAAATCCTTCTCGTACTCGCGCTCCTTCCAGCCGGCGCGCAAAAAAACCACGATTCGCCCGAACCGCATGCTGAACTAAGCGAACGCGATGGTTCTCTCAGTCCAGCCGACGATTCAAGCTCTTCGTGGTTGGTCAACTTCTCGGCTTAGTGCCGCTTAGTATTCGACGCGCGCTGTTCGCGCTTCTCGCACTGCTCGCGAGGCGTTGTCGATGAAATTGTCGATCTGATTCAGGCCGCGGAGCAACATCGCGTGACCGTCGATCACGATCCCGTCGAGCTTCGCGTCGGCAATGGCTCGGGCGAGAGCGCTCATTTTTCCGGTTTGATCCTTCATGCGGTCCGTCACGCTATTTAGGCGCGCCGAGGTATAGGGCTCCTTGCGTGGATTCCGTTCGGGTCCGCCCACTTTTTTGGCAGCTTTTTTCTTCGCCATGCAAAATTCTCCTCAACACAATGAGCTCAAAAAAAGAAAAGTTCCAGCCACACTTTAGCTTAGCTTTTCCGCGGCGGATTGAGAACAGATTCCCAGCAACTTCTGAGAATTTTTGCAATCCGCCGCTAACGATAATTGTCTTATTTTGTTTAAGACTTATTGACAAGTAGTGTACAGTTGTATACCATGGGTCGTCGCTTCCAGCCTTCTCGCTCCCGGAGTTCCACCCATGAAAGCCCATTCGGCAGCAACACGCCACCTCGTCCTGCGCTTGCTTCAGGCCGGCCATACCCAAACGCAGGTCGCCCAGCAAACAGGCCTGGGAATCGCTACGGTCACGCGCATCAATGCCCGTCGCGGCCGGCTGCGAGCGGTCCGGCCGCACGCGAGGCCACATGGCGCGGCGATTGATCCCACCGATCCACCCCCAGGTTACGACCCGCAGCAGGTGCGCCGCTGCTCCGGCTGCGGGAAGCAGGTCTATCTTTGGCCCTGCCTGGCTTGTCAGCTCGAAGGGCGTTGCGAGATTCCGCAAGATTTGAAGCCGAAGCGCAAACGCCGCGCGCGGAAGCTTCTGCCGTAAGACCTGCCAAACCGAAGAGCTGCTGAGAAGTCCCTCGGCTTGTTTTGATCTCCGTTTGCCGTGTTCGCTCTGCCCGCTCGTCCTCTGGCCCCCTCCATCGCCATGTCACTTGAATCTGCCGTCCCCGTGCTCACTTGCCTGGTCAGTGTTTCTGTCGCCATTTTGTTGGCCGCCATTCCTTGGGCGTACGGCATTCATGGGCGGCTGACCACGATCGAAACATCGCTCCACGCCCATTTGGGGCACGGGGACCGATTGCAAAACCATGAACAACGACTCGCCCGGCTGGAAATTCAGCAGGAGCGACTTCGTGCGGAATGAACATCGCCGCACCATTTTCTTTCCACTACTACCTCAAGGGCTACCAATCATGACCATCCGCGATCGCATTTTGGAACTTCGCCGCGTGAAGGGGAGCGAGCTTCTTCCCCATCCGCGCAACTGGCGGCTTCATCCGCCGATGCAGCAGCAGGCCGTGCGAACCTTGCTGGAGCGACTTGGTTACGCGCAGGCCCTTCTCGCCCGCGAAACAGCGGAGGGGAAGCTGGAGATCATTGATGGTCACCTGCGAGCGGAGCTTACCCCCGACGAACTGGTGCCGGTTCTGGTGCTGGATGTCGATCCGCAAGAAGCGTTGGAACTGCTGGCCACGCTCAATCCGCTGGCTGGGCTGGCAGAGACGGACGAGGCTGCCTGGGAAGCGCTATCGGCGGAACTGGTGCAAGACCTGCCGCAGTTGCAAGATTGGCTGAGCTTTCCGGCCGCGAATGACCAAGAGTTGATCAACCAGCCAGAAACGAAAGAACCGGCGCAACGGACTTCCAGCGAAACTTTCACTGACGAGCAGCAAGCGCCTGAAGAATCTGAGGCCGTCTATCAGGTGATCGTTACATGCCGGAGCGAGACCGAGCAACGACAGGTTTTTGAAACGCTGCGTAGTCAGGGGCATGCCTGTCGTTTGCTGGTGTTATGAATCTGCGCTGTGAACGTTCGTCGTCTTCTTCTCGGAGTTCCTGTCATGCCTCTTGTCACTGCGACCGTTTCTGCGCCGGTGAATCGTTCGTTTCGGGTGGAACAGATTGCGGGCATGTTTGATTTGCCCCTTGCGGATCGCACGAGCGAAACGTTTTCGATGGAGCTTCCCGCACTAACAGACCATTGGTCGATCGGCCTAATCACGGGCCCGTCGGGGAGTGGCAAAAGCACGCTCGCGCGGGAAGCGTTCGGCGAATACTTCCCGCCGCCGTTCCACTGGCCCAGCGACGCTGGAATCATCGACGCCTTCGATTCGCAGCCGATTCAGCAAATCACGCAACTGCTAACGGCCGTTGGTCTCGGCAGTCCGCCGGCCTGGATTCGCCCGTTTCACGTGCTCAGCAACGGGGAGAAATTTCGTTGCGAACTAGCCCGCACCTTGTTGCATGCGACCGCAACGACCAGCCGCCTGGCAGTGATCGACGAATTCACCAGCATGGTTGATCGGAATGTGGCGCGGGTTGCTTCCGCGGCCGTCAGTCGAGCGATTCGCAATCAGCGCCTGCTGGTGCGACTGATCGCGATTAGTTGTCACGACGATATTCGGGCGTGGCTGGCGCCCGACTGGGTCGCCGATTTGTCGACGGGGGAACTTTCGCGGAGGTTACTTCGGCGACCGGCCGTCAGAATCCAAGTCGTGCGTTGTCGCCAAACCTGGTGGCGATTGTTTGCCCGACATCATTATCTAAGCAGCCAGTTGTCGCGCGGCAGCACTTGTTACGCCGCGATCTGGAATGGTCGGCCCGTTGCGTTCTGCGCCGTCGTAGCGCAGTTTGGACGGAAAGGTTGCAAACGGATCTCGCGGATCGTCACTCTCCCCGATTATCAAGGGCTAGGGATTGGTGCGCGACTGATGGAACGCGTGTGCGAGCACGAAACGGCCCGCGGCTTTCGCTTGTCGATCACAGCCAGTCATCCAGCCATTGTCTCTTACTGCCGGCGCTCTCCTCGTTGGCAAGCGAAGAACGTCCAGCGGAGAGGGAACGCGGCGCGGAGATTGGCGGAGGGAAGAAAGCTGCCGACGTCGGTCGGCCGAGCAGTGGCTTCGTTTGATTTTCTCCCGGAGCAAAGCCATGACTGAGTCCCGACGAAACCGCAAAAAATTTCGTTCACGGGGGAAACGCGGTCCTGCAAACATCGCGCGTCCTGCCGCAGCGAATGCGTCAACTTGTTTGCCTGAGTCAGCATCGTGTGCAGAAGAAAATTCGCTGCGAAAATTCTGTCCACACGAACCTTGGCCTCGGCAGTCGTTGTTCCTGGGACTGCATTGCCTGGAAGCGTTTTACGGCGGCGCAGCCGGAGGAGGGAAAAGCGAAGCTTTGCTGATGGCAGCGCTGGAATTCGCACATGTGCCGGGCTACGCGGCCTTGATTTTGCGCAAGGATACGCAGCGGCTGCGTTTGGCAGGGGGGCTGATTCCGCGGTCGCATGAATGGCTGACGGGAAAAGGGGCGCAGTGGAACGATACACAGCGGACCTGGACGTTTCCCACTTCGGGCGCGCCGGCCACGATTCGGTTTGGCTACCTGCGCGATGTGAACGACAAATATCGTTACGCGAGCAGCGAGTTTCAGTTCATTGCCTTCGACGAACTCACTGAGTTCCTGGAGGAAGATTATTTGTTCCTGTTCAGCCGCTTACGCAAGTCAAATCACTTAAATATTCCCTTACGAATGCGATCGGCCAGCAATCCGGGCGGCCTGGGACATGCCTGGGTGAAGGGGCGCTTCATCCCGCCGAATTTTATGCCGCTGCAGGCCGACGAGATCGTTTGGCAGGGGGAGCGAGCATACGTTCCCGCCAAGATCGGAGACAACCCGGCCCTGGATGCAGCCGAGTATGGTCGTTCGCTCGCGCATCTGCCGCCACTGCTACGTGAACGGCTGATGCACGGCGATTGGTCGTTGCGCGAGGATGCACTCCTGAAAGCGGAATGGCTCCGCTATTTCCGCACGCGGGGTACGGAGTTGGATTTGTTCGCAGCGGATGGCAGACTGCTGGCCAGCATTGATCCGCGGCGCTGCCGGCGGATGGTGACGATCGATCCCGCGGGGACGAGTGCCGATCGGGCACGCGAAAAACGGGGACATGCTCCCTGCTCAACGGCGATTCAAGTGTGGGACCAGGTGATCGAGCATCCGTTTCCGGCGCTGGTTCTACGCGAGGCTTGGCGCGGATTGGTTGGCTTCGACGAGCTTTGTCATCACTTGCGAGAAATCAATCGCCGCTGGCATCCGGAACGCTTGTGGATCGAGAATGAAAAGCTGGGTCAGGCGGCGGTCGACATCTTGCGGAAAGAACTGCCGATGGCGACCGTACCAACGCTCGGCCGAGATAAGGTCACCCGGGCCACCTGGTTGGTCACGCGGCTGGAGCGGGGTGAAGTTTTCTTGCCGCAGGAGCCGTTGCCGTGGCGACTCGATTTCGAAGCGGAACTACTCGGCTGGACCGGGCACCCGCGCGAGACCAGCGATCAAGTCGATGCTGCCGCGTATGCAGCCATCATTGCCGAGCGGTGTTCATTGGGCACGGTGCGGTTGGCAGCGAACCGGGCCGTGCTGCGGTGAGGGCTCGCTAGTGCTTCAACAATCGGTCAACGTCGGGTGCCACTGCTGGCTTGTCCAGCAGTGGGAAGAGCGTACCCAGCACCGCACTGCTGGACAAGCCAGCAGTGGCACTCTTCACAACTGACATCGATCGGTAGTTGGACTACTGGTTCCCTCAAGAAATAAAAAGAAGTCGCGACCAATTTCTGATCGCGACCTCCCCCCTAAACTGAATTGTTGCGGACCTAGCGGTTGTACGAGATGCCGAAGTTGAGCCCGGCCATCAGCACATCCTGGTTTCCACCGTTGAGATTCCCGCCGCGTCCCACCCCTTGGCCGAGGTCGAGCACGGTGACGCCGAACTTCAACATGATGTCGCGAGTGATGTCGTAGGAGACGTTTCCGCGGAACTCACCACCCCAGACGAACTCGTGATTGTCGACATAGGTTGGGGGAGCACTCGTGTTAATCGTTTGAATACGGGGCTGTGGCGGCGTTCCTTGTTCGTACTGATAAGCAGTCTGCTGCTCATAGATACTGAGGAACTGCCAGTTCTGCATCGCGAAGGCTCGCACTTCACCACTCAAGCTCCAATGGCCGAACTGGCGGTGCAAGCGGAAGCCTAACTGTCCACCGAGCATCATGTTATCGAAGTCGGCCTTGCGTGTCCGGATGACTTCGAA
The DNA here is from genome assembly GCA_041739545.1 of Pirellulaceae bacterium. Lineage (GTDB taxonomy): Bacteria > Planctomycetota > Planctomycetia > Pirellulales > Pirellulaceae > JBGSNR01. The sequence continues at coordinate 39,526 of JBGSNR010000087.1, forward strand.
CGGCCCATCGATGTTCGGGACCAGGAAGTCGGGATAGCCGCTCAATGGGTCCGCATCGAATCGACCGTAGATATCGTGTTTGTAGTAGTCGATGAAGCGGGCGTAGCGTACCCCGACCATCGGCTCGAAAACCGTGCCATTGTGGAAAGGATCGGCCCGCCAAACCTTGTTTACTTCCACACTGGTGAGGCTCGCCTTGTTCAAGCTTTGTTCCAGACCGATGATGGCCGGAATGTTGGGCACGGTCCCACCCCCATCTTCACCGCCGACAAAACCTTCCAAGGAGTCCTGCGGGATGATGTACGACGAGTTCGGGCCGGTGACGGTCGTCACCGAGCAGAGCCAGCCGTGATCGTCCTGGGTCATGTACCCCAGTTCATAGCGGTCACCCCAGGTCCAGTCCCCTTCGAAGGACCCGAACTGGCCTTGGATACTGGCCGGCTGAGTTCCTGGATCGCCAATCTGGGGAAAGCCCAGGTTGTCTGGCGGCGCATCTTTAGGCCGCGAGACATTGGTGAACACGCGCTCGTAGGTGGCGAAGAATCCCGTGCGAGCGAGTTGCTGCCCGCCGTAGTCGTCGACCACTGCCGGAGCGAAGAACTGCAGATCGGGCCCGAAGTAATCCGGCTCGATGAGCGGCTGAAATTCCTGCGCCCAGCCGGTGCAGGACAGGAAGGCGGCGATGACGAAGGCCATCAGCCGTTTACCCGGGAGCTTAGTTGCCATGTTCCGAATCCGTCGTTGAGGGATTTGAACGGGGACGGACGGCACAACCATGCCAGCCCGCCTACTCCGTGCGTGCCTAATGTATCGGAAGCAACGGTCGTGGAAATTGAGTAAGAAAGGCAACCAGTACCGAAAATTCCGGTTGCACCGGACCGCAGCGTGATAGCAACCGCAGGCCGAACGCCCGTTGGCAGCGGGCAAAACCCCAAAAACCGGCGGCAGAAACCGCGGGTACTGATTCGACAGGCACCGCCATTTGCGAAACGGCGGCCGCAAGCTCTAGCCTCAGCCCCTGCTCCAGCCCTATATTTGATAGCAACCTTCCCGTTTTCCTCGCGAGGCCCGAGCCATGCGTTTGCTTAATCTTCCTGCCTGGCGAACTGTCTTCGCTCTCCTGTTTGGTTTCTCGTTGCTGCTAGCGGCCGTCGTGCTGCAGGCTGAGGAAAAGCCCGCGCCGAAAGAAGCCGGGGAGCCAGCTTCGGCCAAGAAGAAGAAGGACGAGGGGCCCAAGTACATTCGCCTCACACGCGACGCCGAAGATGTCCCCACCGCGCTACAGACGAATATCATTCACTTCACCAAGCCGGCCGAGGATCCTTCGCAGCCTCCCATCCGCATCGACTTGATCGGCGCGGTGCACGTGGGAGAGAAATCGTATTACCAGGATTTGAACAAGCGTTTTGCCGAATACGAAGTGGTCCTCTACGAACTGGTTGCCCCGGCCGGCACCAAAATTCCCAAGGATGGCAAACGAGAAGGGGTGCCGCATCCCGTAAGCGGTTTGCAGATGGGGATGAAGTCGATGCTGGCCCTGGAGTTCCAACTGGAACAGGTGGACTACACCAAGGACAACTTTGTTCATGCGGATATGTCCCCCGAGGAGTTCGACAAATCGATGAAGGATCGGGGGGAAAGTTTTGCCCAGATGTTCTTGCGGATGATGGGGCAGGGAATCGCTCAGCAACAGCAAAAGAAAGAAGGCTCCAGCGATCTGGATTTGCTCCTGGCCCTCTTTTCCAAGGATCGCTCGCGACAGTTAAAGATCAGCATGGCCCGCCAGTTCGAAGATATGGAAGGGCAGATGGCTGTGCTGGAAGGGGAGGAAGGTTCCACCATCATCACCGAACGCAATCGCAAAGCGTTCGAGGTGCTCGACAAGGAATTAAAGGCTGGAAAGAAGCACATCGCCATTTTCTATGGGGCGGGGCACTTGTCCGACATGGAAAAACGGCTGATTAACGATTTTGGTTGCCAGCGGGGGGAAGAAGAATGGATTACCGCCTGGAAGCTGGACTAAGTGGCTCTCCCAGCTGGCTTTCTGTCCCCCATTTTGCTCCTTCCTCGCGGTCCGGCGTCCGTTACTAAGTAACCGCAAATGGCGGACGTCTATTGATCCCCGCGCAGCGCTTTTGCCGGGGATTTCTTCATTGCCGCCGCAGAATCCGGTTAATTCTGACGGCGCGCTCTAGCAGTAGGATGACATTATCGTAATATTGCCAGTTGTACTCCACTCGACCCGGCCGAATTGCAAAGTCCCAAAACCGAGGATATCCGCCGGTGACCAAAGCGTTTTCCATTCGCACCCTTTCGGCCGACGCGATTGCCGGGATGGTGGTTTTTCTGGTTGCCCTCCCGCTCTGTTTGGGAGTCGCGTTTGCTTCCGCGGGGCGAGATCATCTCTTCGCAGGAATCGTTTCGGGGATCATCGGCGGGATCGTCGTCGGGGCGATCAGCAAGTCGCATACAAGCGTCAGTGGGCTTTCTCCGGCACTCACTACGATCGTAGCTGTTCAGATTGCTACCCTCGGTTCGTTTGAAGCACTACTCCTGGCGGTCTTCTTTGCCGGGATCATTCAGATCGGCATGGGGATCGCGCGGGTTGGTTTTTTGTCCGCCTTCTTTCCTTCGAGCGCGATCAAAGGGTTGTTGGTCGCAGTCGGCATCATTCTGATCTTGAAACAGACCCCCCACTTCTTCGGACACGATACGGATCCCGAAGGTGAAATGTCCTTCTTTCAACCGGACAAAGAAAACACCTTCTCTGAACTTCTGGAGATTGCCCCGGACTTTCACTACGGTGCCACCCTGGTCGGGATAGCGTCGCTGATCATTTTGCTGGGTTGGGACCGAGTCAAGATCTTGAAGAAGTGCATGATTCCTTCGCAGTTAGTGGTGGTCGTCTTGGGAGTCGCCTTGCATGAACTACTTTCCACGTGGGGTGGGAAGTGGATGATTGGAGCCACCCACCTGGTGCAAGTTCCCGTGAGCGAATCCTTGGCCGGTTTGCAGAGCCAGGTGATCTTTCCGGATATCTCGCAGGTGCTCAATCCGGGCATTTATTTAGCCGCAGTTACCATCGCGTTGGTAGCTTCGCTCGAAACGCTGATGAATCTGGAAGCCGTGGATAAGATCGATCCGCTGCAGCGTCACTCGCCGCCGAATCGAGAACTTATCGCGCAAGGAGTAGGGAATGCAGTGTGCGGGCTGATTGGTGGTTTGCCACTGAGTTCGGTGATTGTGCGCAGTTCAGTCGGCATCAATGCCGGCGGCAAAACGCGCATGACGACCATCATTCACGGCATCCTGCTGCTCGGGAGCGTGGCCCTGCTTCCGACCTGGCTCAATCGGATTCCGCTCTCGTGCCTGGCTGCGATTTTGATTGTGACGGGTGGCAAGCTGATCTATTCCACCAAGGTTGAGAAAATCTGGCGCGAAGGGTGGTATCAGTTCATTCCGTTTGCGGCGACCGTGGTGGCGATCGTCTTCACCGATCTCTTAACCGGCGTGCTCATCGGTTTGGCCATTTGCTTGGGCTTTATTCTGAACAGCAACCTCCGTCGACCATTGCGGCGGATTTTGGAACGTCATCCCGGCGGGGACGTGCTCCGGATCGAGTTTGCGAATCAAGTCAGCTTTCTGAATCGAGCCGTCCTCTCGGATACGTTGGAAAATGTCAAGCCGGGGGGCAACGTGCTGCTCGATGCCCGCTACACCGACTATATCGATCCCGATGTGGTGGACCTGATCCGTCAGTTCCAGGAACATACGGCACCGGCACGGAATGTCAGTGTCAGCATGATTGGTTTCAAAGATCGTTACGACATGCGCGATACGCTGGAGTTTGTCGATCATTTCGACCGCGATCTGCAATCGAAACTAACTCCCCTGCAAGTCATCCGCATCCTGCAAGAAGGAAACTCGCGCTTCCGCCTGGGGCAGCGCTTGACGCGAGACATTCCGCGTTCGATCGAAACAACCTGCAAGGGGCAGTTCCCGATGGCAGTCGTCTTGAGCTGCATCGATTCTCGCGCGCCGGCCGAGCTGATTTTTGATGCCGGGCTGGGGGATATTTTTAGTGCTCGCGTGGCCGGGAATCTTACGACCAGCCGCGTGCTGGGGAGCATCGAATATGGTTGTGCGGTGGCCGGCTCGAAGCTGGTCTTGGTGATGGGGCACACGCGCTGCGGCGCAGTTTCGGCTGCCGTCGATCTGATGCTGCAAGGCAAAACGGCGCTCGAAACCACCGGCTGCGAAAACCTCGATGCGGTCGTGCTGGAAATTCAGAAGTCGATCAACAGTGCCGCGCTGAAGCAGTATCCTGATTGGACCGAGGATGAAAAAAACGCCTTCCTGGATGATGTGATCCGCCGCAACGTGCTGCGGACCATGGATAATATCCGGCAGGAAAGCCCCACCTTGAACCGCCTCGATGAAGAAGGGCAAATCAAGATCGTCGGGGGCATTTACGATGTGACCACGGGGGAAATGCGGTTCCTCGATCGCCGCGGCGTGGTTCGCGCCGGTTCCGTCGCCGAGTCGTCTGTCGTGGTGTAAGTTGAAGGGAATCGCGGCACGGATTCTTGTTCGTGCCGCTGCCGCTTCACTATGCAAGGCTCTCGTTCATGCTTGATCTGCTGGTCGTTGCTCCCCATCCCGATGATGCGGAACTTGGTGCCGCCGGCCTGCTGCTGAAGGCCAAGCAAGAAGGCTTGCGCGTGGGCGTGCTCGATTTAACGAGCGGCGAGCCAACCCCCCACGGCACCCCCGAACGGCGCATTCAAGAGACCGCTGCCGCGACCCAAATTTTGGGGCTCGATTGGCGAGGAAATCTCGGCCTGCCGAATCGGTCGCTCGAACACACGCTGGAAGCGCGCGGCAAACTGGCGGGAGAGTTTCGCAAGCTACGCCCCAAGTGGATCTTCGCGCCGTACTGGGAAGATGCCCATCCCGATCATGTGGCCGCGACCGCGCTCATTGAAGCGGCCCGGTTTTGGTCCAAACTGACAAAAACCGATTTGCCCGGCGAGCCCTATCATCCGGAGCGCGTGTATCACTATTACTGCGTCCATTTGAAGATGGCACCGCAACCCGCCTTCGTGCTCGACATCAGCGACGTGTGGGAGCAAAAGCTCGCCGCCATTCGCTGCTTCGAGAGCCAATTCATCACCGGTCGACCGACCGAGCCCCCCACGTTCATCGATCGCCTGCGTGACGAAGCCGCCTACTGGGGAAAGACGATCGGCACACGTTACGGCGAACCCTTCACATCGCGCGAACCCCTCGGTCTGAAATCGCTGCGGGGATTGGTGTAGAGGTTGCGCAAAAGTAGGGCGGGACCAGCCGTGGAGCGGCGCTGGTCCACCAGGAAGTGAATAAAGTACCAAGCGAACTCAAGAGCCACAGCCTATTCTTTCAGGGACGAGGGCCCGTGATCTGCAAAAACGCGGGCTGTCGCACACGACCTACCCCTGCTCAATACTCGGCTACAACCTTCCATTGCTCGTCCACTTTTCGCAATTGCAAGTATCGAAATGCATCAGGCACGGAGATTTTGATTAACGCATCATTCTCTTCAATCGTAAAATTCAGCTTTCCATAGAGGGAGTCGCTTGGCTGATTTGGTTCTGTGACAAACTCCCCCGCCGGCACATCCAATTGCTCGATCCGAAACTCATCGACCAAAAGAGCGACAATTGACTCGGGGGCGGGATCCCGTTCCGCCTGTTTTTTAAGAGCGGGCAGCATGTTGTCGCGTTTGACAACAACTCCCGAGGGAGTCATCTTCGCCGGAAGTTCGAGTCCGAAGTGGAATAGTCGGTTCCCAGGGAGTAAAAGCACCTCTTCGGTGTAGATTGCTTTGATCGCTTGCTCGTCGTATTGAAAGTTTGCCCGCAGCGCGGCTTTCGCGACCTTGGCGACGTCGGCAGCGGGCTTGCGGAGAGGGGTGGACTTCCTCTTAGGGCCAGTAATCTTCACCTCGATGAGACCAACCCAGAAGATCGGATGGGGAGCAGAGTCTAAATGGTAGACCGCGACAGGTCCGGCAGGTGATTGGAGAGCCGCGATCCCTTTGTTACTCGAAAAATCGCCGATCGTCCCTTCCACTTTCACCCGATCTCCAGTTTTGAATCCCATCTCAGCAGCCTGGTCACGAGTGACGCGGGCCATGATCGCACTCAGAAATGGGATCGCTTTCTTCGTGTCCTTCGCATCCTGATTGGTAATTGACTGCGGCATCAACACAATCCCGCCATTGCGGACAATGACATCGCTGCCGAGCGTGAACTCCCAAGTCACTTTCTGACCTTTGAGGGCTTCATTAGCACGAAACTGCACCGTATCTTCCGCGGGCTTTAGATCGATGTAGCCGCCGGCACCTTTCGTTACCGGGATGACTTCAGAGTTCAGCTCTTTGCCTTGCGGGCTGATCTTGATCCGCTTTGCCAATGCCTGCTGATTGGGGACTCGTCCCTTGGCAACAAGCTCGCCGAGGAACTTGTCGAAAGCAACAACATCAGTTCGCCAGGCTTCAGCTGCTACCTTGCCACTTGTTGGAACTTGCTCGCTTGGCTTCTTTTCGATTTTGCTGGCTTGGCTGGTCCCTTCACGCAGTATGTCCCAGGCCTTGGTGAATCGCTGCTGATAGATTGTAAACAGGTGCGATTCTTGATCTTTTAGCGACTTTATAGCGCCGCCATCCAGTTCCGACGCAACGTTGTGCTTGCTCCAGCCATCGGCTCGGAGTTCCGCCGTCGTGATCGCGACAGGATCAAAGTCAGCCTGCCGATGCTGCGGGGTTCCAGGGGGCCAGATCTGACGACTGACTTTAAGCGAGTCGGCGGTCGGTTCTAAAAGAAAGACCTCGCCTCGAAACGGGAGGAAGATGTAGTAGTTATCCGCATCCGCCAACAAGGCCGTGAAGTGTTGATCCAGGTTCACGACCTTACGAAACGTTTTCGGATCAGCATCTTTAATGGGATAACCGCTCGCATAAACACCATTTTTGTCTTTGTAGACCGACTGATGCACCGGCTCGAACGTTGCCGCATCGAGTCCGGTGATCCTTGTATCACCTTTCCAAACCCCATTTCGGTCAGCGCCGTACGGACTGTCGTCGCCAAAGGTACGAAAGGTTTGGGGGTCGGCTCCTTCGAGGGGTGTGGACGACCAATAGACTCGGGTTGCGTCACCATAGAAGGCCTGTTCGAGATGCCTAAAAGTCTCGACATCTGCATTGGTAATTTTCTCGTGCTGGTACCAAACGCTGGTGGCATCCTTCCATACAAAACCGTCATTGACAATCTCCACCGTCGCCGGATCGACTTCGGGAAGAATGCTGCCGTACCACCAGACGTTTTTGCTGTCTTTAGCGAAGTTGAAGCCGACGACCTCAAAGCTCTTGACGTCTGCCTTGGGAAGTTCAACGACCCAGAAACGGTCGGGGCTGATCCATTTATAATAGACCTTGTTTTTATCCTTCGAGTACTCTTCGCTCAATGCTTTGAAACTAGCTGCATCAACGTTTGAGCAAAGAGTCAGATCGAGATCCGTGAATTTTGCGAATGCGTCGATATCTTCTTTTCCAGCTTGGTCAATACGCCGGCCATCGAAGTAAATAAATTCCCCCTTGCGGGTGTAGCCGTGGCCCACTACTTCGCCTTTTGTTTCGCTGGCATTCTGTGGCGACTGTGTTTCGCCTTGAAACAGGAATAGGCCCCACGCCGTGGCAATTAATAAACTTAGCATCGATAATGCTCCAATCGTTTTGTAAAAGGTGAGTAGTTCCCTCGGTTTCCCGAATGTCGGCTTCTCCTTCGTCAACCATTGGGAAGGCAAACTTACGGCCGTCGGTTGTTGAACATGACTCAAGCACGCTTCCAAGAGTTCGCGGACTTCACCGGCGGAATCGAAGCGTTCGGATTTCTCCTTCGCCATCAGCTTCGCGATAATACCGACCAGCCATTCGGGAATGTCAGGATTCAGCTCACGAATCGGCGTCGGAGTCGCGTCACTGATTCGCCGCATCACTCCGTAAGAGGAGTCAGCTCGGAAAGGGGGACGGCCAGTACAAAGGGTGTAGAGAACGCTTCCGAGGCTAAAAAGATCGCTCTTTTGATCGATCGATTCTCCCCGCGACTGTTCGGGAGACATGTATTGAGGCGTGCCCGCGATCGTGCCTTCGCGCGTCACTGAGGTATCATCTACGGCGCGGGCCAGACCAAAGTCGGTGAGCGTGACGCGTTCCACGCCATCTTCCAGTAAGACGTTTTCCGGTTTGATGTCTCGATGGATAAGTCCTTGATCGTGTGCCGCAGCCAATCCCGCTGCGACCTGCGAACCAATGCGAAGGATCTCAACCGTCGATAGTGGGCCTTCGCGATCCAACCGCTTTTGCAGCGAGCCGCCGCGGATGTACGCCATCACGAGATACGGATTCTTGTCGTCGTTGGAAACACAGTGAATCGGAATGACATTCGGGTGCAAAACGGCCGCTGCGGCTTTGGCCTCGCGCGAAAATCGCTTGCGGGCCGTCGCATTATGCGCCAAGTGCGGAGCCATGACTTTGATGGCAACCACCCGATCAAGCGCAGGATCAACCGCTTTGAGCACCACCCCCATGCCACCCACGCCGATGATGCCTGAAACTTCATAACAGCCCAGACGTCCGAGCCGATTGGGATCCTCGGACGGCGCGAGCGAATCGATCACGTGTTGAATCGCGGCGGTCGGCTCGACTTGCTCTTGTCCGAGGGTGGCTGCCGAGCATTCGGCGGAACCAGCGCGATCGAATTCCGAGGGTTGCAGCAATTCGGTCGCCTTGCTCCATCGCTCCGGTTCGGCAGCCTGCGTTTCCAGGTACTGTCGGCACGCCGCGCATGTATCAAGATGGCGGACGAGTTCGGCGTCGTCGAAGCCGACAGGATCAGAACTGAGAAAGTCATTAATGCGATTCCGATTACAGTCACTGGCTTGCGCGTTCATCGTTCACTCTCCTCCCATCGCTGAATCTGATCACGAAGCCTGCGCATGACGCGACTGCGAGCCGCGTAAACGGTCCCGACGGACTTGCTCATCAACGTCGCCACATCGTCACATGCTTGTCCGGCAATCACCGTAAGTTCAAAAGCTCGCCACGTATCGGCGTTCACATCCTTCTGCACGGTAATTGCGGCTCGCAGATACTGTTCACGCATGGACTCCAAATCAAGTTCCTGTTCCAGGGCAGCTGCGACTTCTGGTTGTGTGGCGAGCAACTCCTGAAGTTCCGAACCGCCCGCCGCAGCATCCCTGGGAGACCTCGAGAGGGCAGACAGGATGACATTCTTCGCGACTCGCCGGAGCCAGTGCCGGAATCGCGTGCCGGGCTCCTGTTCCCAGCGGTCGATCGCGCCCGCTACCCGTACCAAGACCATCTGAACAATTTCCTGGGCATCCGCATCCTGCATTCCTCGCCGTCGCGCCATACGATAGATCACAGGCCGATAGAGGAGTACAAACTGCTCCCACGCCTCGCGATCGTCTGGCGATCGGACTTTCGCCAGCAAGTCTGAACGGGTTTCCGGAAAGTCAGTCATTCTCGTCTCCTCAGGGACTAAACTCGCCGCCTCACAGGATCTGACACGAAAGACAAAAATTTCCTCAAAATTCCATTCTCTGCTTAAATAAGTGCATTGAATACAGAATAGACCGTCATCGCAGTAACTCCGATCGCATCCTGGTCACCCGATCACGACCAAGCCGCCTACTGGGGGAAGACGATCGGCACACGTTACGGCGAACCCTTCACATCGCGCGAACCGCTCGGCCTGAAACCGCTGCGGGGATTGGTGTAGAGGTTACGCAAAAGTTGGGTGGGACCAGCCGTGGAGCGGTGCCGGCCCACCAGTGAGTGAATGAAGTACCAAGCGGTCTCAAGAGGGAAGGCGGATTGCGTCAGGGACGGAGTTCAGTGACTGTCGACAGAGGCGGGCTGTCGCTTAAGACCTACATGGCTTGAGCCCGCCGAGAATGCGAGTGTAGCGTGTGCATTACGCCGATTTCTACGCCAACAATAAGTAACCGTTGTTCATCAACGCGATCACGATCGCGTAGCACGTGAAGGTCCACAGGGCGGAAGCAAGGTGATGCTTCCAGAGTGAATTGCCCTTTCGAAATTCGATGATTCCCAAGATCACCTGCCCGCCCGCAATGATCCAGGCAAAGAGGCCCGACACCAGAAACAGCAAGAGCAAATTTGCGACCAGGACTCCCGACGGCCCGCCGCGAACCACCGGCAAGAAGAACGGGGAGAAATAGCCGATGCTCGCCACCGTCAGCACGATGGGGTTACCGTAGATGAGCCAGAGCGCCATAAGTCGCGCCTCCGCAAAGGGAAAGGTTCGTTCGCGATAGCTCGACTATAGCACCCCGGCAAGTCGAGTAGGGAACGGGCGGGCGGCACTGGCATCGGGCGGGGTGGGCACGTTGAGGAGTGTCTGTGTTTTGCGAGAGCGAACACAGAACTGGAACAACTCGTTCCCCATCTTCACCGGTCGGTTCAGTTTGGGACGGCGGAGTGGGCACCCATGAACCGGGCCACCCTGGTTTCAAATATCCTGCAAAACTATTGACAAGTAATCAATGAATCAAGAGGATTCATTCCAAGCCCTGCTCCAGGGGTGCGCGCTGCGCACGGCGGCGGGACGACTACTCTTTGACAATTTGATCTACGGGGGGTCGATCTGCGACAGTGAAATCTTTCAACAACAATTGTGCGCAAGTTAACGCAAAAAGTGGCACTTTGTTGCATAAATAGTTCGCCATTCCTGACGAAAACCTATTTTTGCAACAAAACGGAAGAAAAAACACGGGGTGTTTGTTGCATAAATCAAGAAAATTGCAAAAACCCGCGGGGAAACGGCGAATTTTTCGACAACACCTTTAAGGAGCACTGTTGCAGAATTCGCCGATCGAGGACTTGGATACCGATCGCCTGCGCGACGAAGCGGCCTACTGGGGGAAGACGATCGGCACACGCTACGGCGAGCCCTGCACCACGCGCGAACCGCTCGGCCTGAGATCGCTGCGAGGATTGGTGTCGAGCGGATGCGGACGAAACATAGGGTGGTCCCAACGGTGGGACCACCCTGCAAAAGGTATCCGCCAGAGGCGAAACTACTTCGCGACCAATTCCTTCCGCTTATTGGCAATCGTCTCCAACAGTTTCTTCTGCGGGACGGCGAATTTCTTGATTCCTTCTTCCATCAAGGTGTTTTCCAGCTTCACTGGATCGACCTTGGCAGCGATTTCCTGCACCACTTCATCCGGTGGCATTTGGTCGACGGTGCGCGTGAAGGTCTGGGTGCTTTTCGCAACCGCTTCGTTGGTTTCCGGCGGATTCGTCTGAATATCGCTGCCGGCCAGTGCCGCGACGTACTTCCAGGGTGGCAGCTTGGGATCCTTGGTCCCCGTGCTCGCGAAGATGATTTCCTGCTGCAGCGGGCAGTTCTGTTGTTTCCAGAACTTGGTGTTCGCTTGCCACAGTTGCTTCGCGTTCACGATGCCGACCAGCCCTTGCGCGGCAGGCGAGAGTTCCGGCACTTTCTGCTCGGTGTAAACATCAACCCGCGAGACGAAAATGCTGTACACGCTCTTGAAGGCGTTCAAATCTTTCCGCTGCTGAGCACCCTTCCAGACCGCTTGCTGGGCGGCTTCGTACTGCCGCATCGTAAAGATCAGCGTGACGTTGAGCGTGATCCCGGCCGCACACAGCGGCGCGAGTGCATCGAGCCCGGCCGGCGTGGCAGGGACTTTGATCATGCGGTTGGAGTACCCCTGGGCATACTTCTTGCCGAGCTCCACGTATTGTTCCACGCGCTGGGCGTGCGGCATGTTGGCGTCGGGATCTTCCAACAGGGGATCGATTTCAAAACTGACGTAGCCGTCGTTCCCCTTCGTTTCCTCCCACACGGGGAGGAACACCTTTTGAGCATCGGCGACCAGTTCATCGTTCATCTTCCAGGCGATGTCGTGGTCGTTCAGCCCTTGGTCGATGTACTTGGTGATCGTGTCGTCGAACCGTCCTGTGCCGATGAGGGCCGAGACGATCGCGGGGTTGGAGGTTGCACCGGTCGCGCCGTCCGCGCGGTTTTGCTTGACCAGTTCCGGGTCGATGGAATCGAGCCACAACTTGGTGCCGCAAGCGATCAGAGATTTCAGGGGAGCTGTCATGACAGAACTCGCTTTCGAGAATAGAAGCTTCCAACACGAACCCGCAGAGCGAGCGAGGTGAAACTGTAATTCACTTCTCCCGCGTGTGCGCTTCGAGTTAGTGTAAGGGAGCGACTTCTCGAAAGTAAGTCTGCTACCGTTCGGGGGTCCACCTCACGACCGGTTGCCGGGCCGCGCGAACATCGTCTGGCCGGCTAATCGTGGTGGAATGTGGGGCGTCGTGCAAAAGCTCCGCCGATTCTTCCGTAATTCTGAACAAAACTTCGGCAAACTGGTCGAGCGTTTCTTTGCTTTCCGTTTCGGTCGGCTCGATCATCAGAGCCTCGGGAACCGTGAGGGGAAAATAGACCGTCGGAGCATGAAAACCAAAATCCAGCAACCGCTTGGCAATATCCATTGCCGAGATTCCTTTGTCCTTCTTCAGTTTGGCGGCCGAAGCGACGAACTCGTGCATGCAGCGGTCCCCCTGCGGCACGGGGAGAAAATGCTTTACGCGGCTGAGCAAGTAATTCGCATTCAGCACCGCATCTTCGCTGACGCGGCGCGTTCCTTCCGGGCCATGCGTGCGAATGTAGCAGTAAGCCCGCACCAAGACTCCGACATTCCCGAAGAACGTCCGCACCCGGCCAATCGCATGGGGGCGATCGAAGGCCAGGCGATAGGTGTTGCCATCTTTTTCCACAATCGGCGAAGGCAGAAACGGCCCCAGCTTTTCCCCCACACAGATCGGCCCAGCACCAGGACCGCCACCGCCGTGCGGTCCGCTGAAGGTCTTGTGCGGATTGTAGTGCATCATGTCCGCGCCGAAATCGCCGGGGCGAGCGATGCCAAGGATCGCGTTCATGTTGGCGCCGTCGAGATAAACAAGTCCGCCGCGAGCGTGCACCATATCGGCAATTTGCTTCACCGATGCATCGAACATGCCAAGCGTGTTCGGATTGGTGATCATGAAGACGGCCAGGTGGTCGTCCATCTTGGCTTCGAGGTCCGCCAAATCGACGGTGCCGTTCGGATTGCTCTTCACGGTGACGAACTCAAAGCCGGCCATCTTTGCGCTGGCCGGATTGGTTCCGTGAGCGCTATCGGGCGCGAGAACTTTAGTGCGGTTTTCCCCTTTGTCCTTGAAGTACGCGGCCGCGGTCATCAGGGCGGCGAGTTCGCCATGAGCACCAGCTGCCGGCTGCAGCGAAACGCATGGCAGGCCTGAAATTTCGGCAAACATTCCTTGCAGTTCGTATAAGAGCTGCAGCATCCCTTGGATGGTCTCTTCCGGTTGATAGGGATGCAGATTGGCGAGCCCCGGCAGCGCGGCGAGCCGTTCGTTCCGCTTGCTGTTGTACTTCATCGTGCAACTGCCGAGCGGGTAGAAGTGCGTGTCGACCGACATGTTCAGGGTCGACAGGTTCGTGAAGTGCCGCACGGTTTCCGGCTCATTCACTTCCGGCAACGGCAGCGGCTTCTTCGCCAGCATCTCGGACGGGATCAAGTCCTTCGTGCTCGGCGCAGGGACGTCACAAGCGGGGAGCGTTGCTGCGCGCCGGCCAGGGACAGAAAGTTCGAACAGGAGAGTGGTGGATTTGAGGTTACGCATGATGATTTTCCAAAGGTCACTCGCACCAACCCTCAGCGTCAGCGAGGGGATAGTGCAAATTGACGTTGATACTCGCTGCTCCCTCGCTTGCGCTTCGGGTTAGTAATGTTTGCTGCTTCTAAACCGCAGCAGGGACGGATGGCGAACTGGCGACCGCTTCCAGCACCGTGGCCAGCGCATCGATCTCTTGTTTCGTTCGCTTCTCCGTCACTGCCACCAGGAAGCAGTCGTCCAACTGCGGATACCATTTGCCGAGCGGGATGCCGGCGAGGAATCCTTCGTCGCAAGCTTCGGCGAGAAGCTCCGACACGCGGCCTTGGCGATCGCGGACGACGAACTCTTTGAACGTCGGGCCGCTGAACGCGGAGGTGAAGCGTTCCCCCTTCGTGAGTTGCTCTTTCGCGTAGTGAGCTTTCTTCAAGCACAGTTCCGCGACTTCCTGCATGCCGTGCGGGCCCATCTGGGCGAGATAAATCGCGGCCCGCAAAGCGAATAAGCCTTGGTTCGTGCAGATGTTACTCGTGGCTTTGTCGCGGCGGATATGTTGCTCGCGCGTTTGCAGCGTGAGTGCCCAGCAGCGTCGACCGCGACGATCAACCGTTTGACCGGCGATGCGGCCTGGCATGCGGCGGACGAATTGTTCCTTGCAGGCCATGATGCCCAGGTAGGGTCCACCATACAGCAGCGGCGTGCCGAGCGATTGCCCTTCCGCGACGGCGACGTCGGCATGCATGTCGCCAGGACGCTGCAAAATGCCCAGGCTGATCGGATCGAAAATCTGCACGAGCAGGCCGCCCGCTTTGTGCACGATGTCGGCGAGGGCGGCGACTTCTTCCAAACCGCCGAAGAAGTTCGGGTGCTGCACGAGCAAGCAGGCCGTTTCGTCGTTCATCGCGACCGCGACGTCGTTCAGATCCGCGACGCCGGTCGGAGTCGGCACGGTGATCACTTCCGTCCCGAGGCAGTTCAGGTACGTCTCCAGAATCTGGCGATATTCCGGATGGACACTATCGAGCACCACGACCCGCTTGGGGCGCGACGTAACGCTCATCGCGAGGAGCACCCCTTCGACCGCAGCAGTGCCGCCGTCGTAAAGGCTGGCGTTGGAAACGTCCATGCCGGTGAGCTGGCAGATGAGCGTTTGATACTCGAACATCACCTGCAAGTTGCCTTGCGCCACTTCGGCCTGATAGGGCGTGTACGAAGTATAGAATTCGCCGCGTCCCGCAAGGGCATCGATCACGGCGGGGACGAAATGGTCGTAGCTGCCTCCGCCGAGGAAGCAGACTTTGTCGCCGGCCGGAGCATTCTTCGCGGCCAACGCGGAAAGGTGCTGAGTCAGTTCCAGTTCACCGAGAGCCGGCGGCAAATTGAGGGGGCGGTTGAGCCGCAGTTCGGCCGGGATGGAAGTGAAGAGGTCTTCGATCGAACTAGCGCCGATCGCCTTAAGCATCGCTTCGCGTTCGGCCGAGGTGTTGTAGAAGTAAGGCATTGAGGGCTGGAGGTGGGGCTAGGGCTGGGGAATCTTGAATTAACCTTCGGCAGCACACTGGGCTTCGTACTTATCGGCGGACATCAACTGGCTCAGCGGGGCGTCGTCGGTGATAGCGACCTTCAACATCCACCCTTCGCCGTAAGGGTCGTTGCCGAGTGTTTCGAGCTTGCCGGGGAGCGCGGTATTCACAGCCAGCACTTCGCCGGTCACCGGGCTATACAAAGGACTAACCGCTTTTACGGACTCGACTTCACCGAATTCTTTGCCGGCCGTCACTTTCGCGCCCACTTTGGGCAGTTCCATGAAGACCAGATCGGTGAGTTGTTCGATGGCGAATGCAGTAATGCCGATGGTGGCAACCTTCTTGCCGTCGGTTTCCACAACCTGGGCCCATTCGTGTGTGCTGGCGTAGAGGAGACCGGAGGGAGAGGCCATGATTGGAAAGCTCACTAGTAAAAGGTAACGTTCGTTGTCTGGTCATTGGTCCTTAGTCTTTCGTCATTGGGTTCCATCAAAGCCCTAATGACGAGTGACCAATGACTAATGACTCCGCTCGTAAAACGGCAACTCGATAACCACTGCCGGTTCGAGTTTGCCACGAATATCGATGCTCAAGTTCGTGCCGGGGACGGCGTAATCCGGCGGAACGTAGGCCATCGCAATCGGTCGATCGAGCGTCGGAGAGAAAGTGCCGCTCGTGACTTCGCCAATGCGTGTTTCGCCAGCGACGACCGGGAAATGTTCCCGCGGCACCCGCCGGCTATCAAGTTGCAAGCCGATCCGCACCAACTTGCGTGGTTGTTCCGATAAAGCGCGCAGCACACTGCTGCCGATAAACTCCCGCCCCTTCAAGTTTATCGCGAAGTCGAGCCCTGCTTGCCAAGGATCGATTTGTTCCGATAACTCATGCCCGTAAAGAGGCATCGCCGCTTCCAGGCGGAGCGTATCGCGTGCGGCCAGGCCCACGGCAGCCGCCCCAAGCGGCGCACCGATCGCCAGCAGTTTATCCCACAATTCCACCGCGGCAGTCGCGGGAACGATCAACTCGCAGCCATCTTCGCCGGTGTAACCGGTGCGGCTGACAATCCCACTAACGCCGGTAATCTGCGTTTCCTGACCGGTGTAGTACGACAAGCCTTCGGCCGCGGCATCGATTATGGGCCGAGTAAGCTCAAAAGCTTGCGGGCCTTGCACGGCAATCATGGCCGTTTCGAGCGTCACATCGGTAAGAGTCGTTTGGTCTTCGGGGCGCAGATGTTGCTGCATCCAGGCCACAATCTTTTCGCGATTGCTGGCATTCACGACCAAGTAGCGATAGCTGCCACCATCGCCGTCGGTCAGATGATAGGCGAGGACATCGTCCAGAATGCCGCCATCGTCGTTACACATCAACGAGTAACGAATGCGGCCGGGAGCAGCGTCGAAGACCTTGCGGGTGAGCAGCTTATCGAGAAAGAAGCCGGCTCCGGGGCCATCGAGCCGCAGGCGACCCATGTGGGAGACGTCGAACAGGCCGGCCGCTTTTCGGGTGGCCTGATGTTCTTCGACGATGGAAGCGTATTGAACCGGCATCGACCAGCCGGCAAAATCGACCATCCTTCCGCCGTGGGAAGCGTGCCAATCGTGCAGTGAAGTTTTGAGCAGAGTCATCGGCATTCCGGTCGTCTGGGGAGCTTTAGTTTAGCAAAGTAGAAACCGTCGTACGATGGCCCTCCGAGGCCGTCGATTGAGCTCTTCCGTACGATGGCCCTCCGAGGCCGTCGATTGTGCTCTTCCGTACGATGGCCCTCCGAGGCCGTCGGTTGTGTACTCATTCCTTTTGGCGTCACTGTTTACCTAGAACCCAGTTTCCAAGTTCAGCACCTCCGTACGATGGCCCTCCGAGGCCGTCGATTGTGTACTCAGTACTTGTTGGCTTTACTGTTTACCCCGAGTTTATGCACTCATTTCGCACTTCGAATCCGCCTTCCGTACAACGGCCCTCCGAGGCCGTCGATTGTGCTGCCTTCCTCCGAAAACATCGCTGTTTACCATTGCCTGCATCTCAGCCTAACTTTAAAAATCTCGAAAACCCCAGCCAGCTTGTTCCCAAATCGGATCGATCCAGCGAATCCAGCGCTCGCGCGGCAGCCCCGCCTTATCCGGGTTTCGACCAATGTATTGCACCACCCGGTACAAATGTTCCGGGTCACGAAT
The DNA here is from genome assembly GCA_041739545.1 of Pirellulaceae bacterium. Lineage (GTDB taxonomy): Bacteria > Planctomycetota > Planctomycetia > Pirellulales > Pirellulaceae > JBGSNR01. The sequence continues at coordinate 57,024 of JBGSNR010000087.1, forward strand.
GATGCGATCGTGGCTTTCCTGCTCCCACAGCGTCCCGGTCCGGCCCAGCTCCAGATTGACCGTGCGGCTGACATACCGTTTCACGCTTTCCAGAATTTCTTCGAGTTCAAAGGAACCGAGCGGCCTGGCCGCGAGATGGACGTGGTTCGGCAAGATCGCAAAGCAAGACACTCGCCAACGTTGATCTTGAAAGTGGAGTAACGACTGGCTCATTGCCTCTCCCAGCGACCGATGCTGGAAGACACATTCGCCATAGCCTTGATCGAGCCAGGCTTCGGTCTTGTGCGTAATTTCGCGCGCAAAATTTTCCCAATCGGCAGGCTGGCGCGGCTCAGGATGAGTTCGTTCCCAAATCTCACGCCAGCGATGAAGCGTGCGGAGCTGCTGCTGAGGAATCGAATCTGCCAGGCGAAACGTAACGAAGTAGGTAGCTCCATCCTGCCGCCAGTGAGGCAGATGCCGACGATACATCCGAACGGGAAGATCGGGATGCAATCCGCGAAAGCCGGGGGGTGGTGCTAGATGGAAGGAGTCGCTCACCGGAAGCCCGTCGTGCGGCGGCTCCGCGAAAGTGGGTGGCGTTCAAGTTACTGGGCGATCGCGGGTGTTGCAACGAGAAATGCTGGATCGTTGTTGAACTGGATTATAGGTAAACAGCGGCGTCGATAAGTAGTGAGCACACAATCGACGGCCTCGGAGGGCCATCGTACGGAGGTGAGTCTGCAAATCGTTCGTAAACAGCGGCGTCGAAAAGCGGGGAAAGCACAATCGACGGCCTCGGAGGGCCATCGTACGGAGGAGGGCGCTGTGAACCTGTTGGTAAACAGCAGGGCGGAACAGTAGTTAGTGCACCATCGACGGCCTCGGAGGGCCATCGTACTTACTCCACCTTCTTGGGCTCGTAGGCGTGGTCCCGCTTGCGAAGCACTTCGGCCTTGATGATTTTGTCTGGCTCAGGCAGCGGCGGCGGATCTTGAGGATTGCGACGCTGCAGATTCGCCAACACGTCCATCCCTTCCACGATCCGGCCGAAAGCGGTGTGCCGGCCGTTCAGGTGGGGAGTTGGCAGGAAGGTGATGAAGAACTGCGAGCCGCCGGTGTCTTTGCCCGCGTGGGCCATGCTCAAGGTTCCCTCGAAATGCTTGCGGTAGTTTTCCTGGTAGCATTCGCATGGAATGCGATAGTCGGGGCCGCCGGTGCCGTCACCCTTGGGATCGCCCCCTTGAGCCATGAAGGTCGGCAGCACGCGATGAAAGGCAAGGCCATCGTAGAACTTGCTCTCGACCAGGCTAACGAAATTGGCCACCGTGTTGGGAGCTTCGTTTTCGAACAGTTCCACAACGATGGGCCCCTTGGTCGTTTCCAACTTCACGCGCGGCAGGTCGTTCTTCTCGGCCTCGGCTTTGCGCAGGGCTTCTTCTTCCGGCCAATACTTCAAGTAATCGGGGAGCGAAAATTCCACTTCCTTGGCTCGGTCGGCAATCGAGTGGGATTCCGCTTGCGGGTTGGAATTGAGTTCGGCCGGCAAGACACCCAGCTCTTTCGCCTTCTTCAAATACTCTTCGCTCTTGGCGAAGTTATCGGAGGCGTAGGCAGCTACGGCAGCGACCAGCCATGATTCTTTGACATCGGTCCCGCCGGCGATCATCGCTTGCGAAAGCTGCAGTGCCTCGTCATAGCGATCGGCGGCAGCGGCATCCGCGGCGAGCTTGGCCAGGAAGCTGGACAATTGCGGATCGGTGTTGGGAGATGCCTGATACGCGGCCAAGCCCAGCGTGCGCAAATCCGGCACGATCTTGTTTCCCTTGGCGATCAGGGCATTCCATTGGGAATCAAAAACAGGGCGCTCTTCAGGCCCGGCAACCGAAAATTGCGTCTTCAGCTTGCGGAGGTCCTTCAGTACGTTCCGCCATTCTTCTACTTTCGCTTCGTACGCAGCCTTGGCTTTGTCGGCTTCTTCGGGAGAAATGGCAGGGGCTGCCGGAGTTTCAGCAGGTGCAGTTTCAGCGGCGGGAGCTTCAGTTGCCGGAGCTTCGGCCGGTTTAGCCTCAGCAGCGGGAGTTTCAGTTGGTTTAGCTTCAGCGGCAGGTGCTTCAGCGGCAGGTTCCGCCGCGGGAGGGGTCTCCTGGCCGAGTGCTGGAACAGTGACTACCAAAATCACCAGAAACGCCAAAAACGAACTTAGCCAGCTGGCTCGCAACATGGGGAGAAAACTCCTGGAAACAGGCAGAGGATCGCACGATCCTACAGGCGGATCGAACCGTTCGTTATACGCGATTTCGGGGTGGAAAGTTCGCCCCTGCGACACGTTTTTTGGCTGTTTCACGGAACTTACAACGAGCCGGCGGGGTCGTTCGCCCTAACTTCCGACTATTCCCCGGCTTTCATGGCCACATCGCAGCGGTTCACTCCCCCCTCGACCACCACCAGCACGATTTCGCTCGTTTTCGGATCGCGATATTTTGGGGGGATGTTTGGAAAAGGGTCCGCTTCAGTCGTTTGAGACGAATCCAGCCGGGGCCCCAAAACAAAGGTCTCCGGCGGTGGGCTGATAGCGACTTCGTATTCGCCCAAGGGGAGGCCGTAACCCTGCGCCATTTCCACGCGGTATTTTCCGTCATCATCCAGCGGTGCCACGATGTAGACCCCCAATTCCGCGTTCTGAAACAAGATGCGGGCCCCGGCAACGGGCTCCCCTTCAAAGGTGACCCGACCTTCGACTCTGCCCAGGATCTCCTGTGGAGAGCAGCCGGTGCTGAGGAGCGTGCAGAGCAGGACGACCGTGTTGAGGGTGAGCAAAGCGCGCGGCATCAGTCTTCCGCCGTCGCGTGGCCATCGTCCCGATTGGCCAGATCGTAGAGGAGTTGAATCTGGATATTGTCCCGCAGGAAGCGCACGGAACCGTCGCAGTGTACGGCCAGCGCTCCGTTGCTGTGTTCGGAATGAATGGGAGTGTTGGGCCCGCAGTTCCCTTCAATGCCGAGGGCGGTCGACGACTTCTGATTGATGCGATGCAAGATGCAGGTGGTGTTGAACGCCCGCTCCCAACCGTCGTTCCCAGGCCCCATCGGAAAACCATGGCCACAATCACTGCGACAATCAATTTTGGTCCCGGCCGCGTTTCTGCAAAAGGCCGATTGCTCCACCACTGCCAAGGTATGACTGGTGCCGTCGTGAATATCGCCGACCGTTACAAATTGATTCATCAGCAGCACGCCGCCGAACGAGATTCGCCCCGCAGCCCCACCGGCCGAGCTTTTGTTGCGCGCGGTGCGATGATCGGTCGCACCGGCAACCCCCGCATAGTTCGAGCTCATCAGATTGGCTTCACCATGTTGAGTGGTGGTGAGCACGAACTTTGGCAACGTGCTCGACGGGCAAGTCATGTAGGAGAACGACTTGAAACGGAGCACGTCTCGATTCAAGGCATTGCCCCCATGCGACGCGCCGCCGACCCAGCCCACAATATTGGACTTTTGGTCGAGTTGGTCGATGATGTTTCCGGACTCCATGAAGGGCATGATCCGGACCCACCAGGAGAAGCCATAACCGCCCCCTTTGCTCGACAAGCCGCCGGGGGGAAGAGTGCGGTTCGCACTCTCGTAATTCCAAATGCCCAGGCCGATTTGCTTAAGATTGTTCGTGCATTGCGTGCGCCGTGCTGATTCCCGGGCAGACTGCACGGCGGGAAGCAGTAGCGCGACCAAGATGCCGATGATCGCAATGACGACTAATAATTCAACCAAAGTAAAAGCACGACGAGCCATGCTGCCTGCCCAACCTAACGGAGAGAGAGTCCGCTCTGCGGAGCACGCATCATAATGCCACCGTCCCTGAAATACCAAATCCAAGGACGGTGATCTTCGGCTGCTCCCACATTCGGACTACTTCTCTTCCGGCTTGGCTTCGTCTTTATCTTCGGCCGGCTTCTTTTCGGGAATGGGGCCAAAGCGTTCTTCCAGCAAGCGGGTTAGTTCCGGGCCACGGGCGTTGGTGGAAACCACTTTGCCGTCCGCACCGATCAGGAACATCGCGGGAATGCCCGAGATGCCGTAGTAAGAAGCGGCGGGGTTTTGGCCCCCTTCTTCATTCAAAATAGTCCAAGGGAGCTTTTCCTTTTCCATGAACTGATCGAGATCGGATCGTTCGGCATCAACACTCACGCCGACGATCTCAAAACCCTTGTCGTGATAGGCGGCATACGATTCACGCAACTGCGGAATGGTCGCCAGGCAGGGCCCACACCAGGTTGCCCAGAAATCGACGAGGACGGTCTTGCCCTTGAGGGAAGCCACATCGAACTTCGTTCCATCGAGCTTCGTGCCAGAGACTTCCATCTCTTGACCGACGAGTTTCATCCGCCGCACGCTGCCGGCAAACTTCTTTCCCAAATCCTGCAATTGCGGTTCATCGGCCTTCGCCAGCATTTCGCTGAACTTGGTGTAGGCCTGCTCGGCGAGTTCATCATTGTCGCTCGATTCCACAGCCCGACCTACCATCATCATCAGGCGTGCTTCGTTGATTTCAATCTTCGGAGCGCTGGCCAGGAACGCAGTCACATCTTCAACTACTTTCGCTTGCGCTTCAGGAGACTTGGTGCGGAGCGCCATCAACTGACGATTAATCGCCAAAGGAAACGCGAAGCGATACGCTTCAGAGGTTTTGTCTTTTTCGAAGCTCAAAATTCGATCGGCCGCCAAAAACGCAGCGTTCGAAGCGCGCTTCTGGTGATCGAGCGCTTCCACACGAGACTTCGGCTGGAAATCGCGCAAGCGATAGATGAACTTCAGCAGCTCGGCACTGTCGGTAGTGGTCGGCACTTCGTAGATGTCAACTTCAGCAGCTTCTTCTGCAGGCTTCTCGTCGGCTGGCTTTTCAGCAGCAGGCTCGTCGGAATTCGGAGCGACCGGCGCTTCGTCCGCGGCCGAGGCAACCGAAACTTGCAAACTAAACAGCAACGCCACCAACCCGGCAATCATCCACAGCGAGCGCGACATAAAACATCCTTCCAACAAAGCGAATTGAGCAGCCTACAAGATTTTCATTCTATCGAATCGCGAATAGCCAGCGTAGAGCGACTGCGCGGCTTCTAGCATTCATTGCCGGTTCAAGGAACTTACTTCAGCAACTTCACGATCTCGCCGTACCCCAAAAATGCCGCTGCCACCAGCATTCCCAAGCTGGAAATCCACAACAGAGCGGTCCAGATCGGCCCAGGAATCAGCCGGGAATCGCAGGTGCGATAGCGAAAATAAAGGGCTGCCACGGCCAACATCGGCAGCATAAACGCTTGCACCATCCCACTGAACAACACCAACTGATCCGGCGATGATTTCCCCGTTAACCAGGTAAAGCCGAAGTAGAGAAACAGGCTCAGGATCGGAAATCCACCACTGAGCCAAATCACACGCCGGCGCGTTTTCGCTTCGGAACGATCCGCCAGGCCAATCACCCCAACCGCATCCGCGCAGATCCGCGCATTGCCGGCAGTCGCCACGAAGAACGTGGAGTACAGCACCGCAAACGCACCAATCAGGAACATGCTTTTCGCCGCCGGCCCGAAGACCGGTTCGTACATCAAGTTCAGCGTCCGAATCAATTCACTGTCCGCCGGAACCAAACCGGTGCGACCCAGAATTGCTGCGCCCAGAAAATAGAACGCCAGCGTGGCCGTGGTGTAGACCGCCATTGAACACCACACATCCCACTGCAAAACGCGGAGCCAACCCTTCGCCCGGTCCGCCCATTCTTTCGAAGCATCGCGCGGGCCGGCAAAGCGGGCGTAACCTTTTTCCAAACACCAATAGGGATAGGCAACCAGTTCGCTGGCTCCCACTCCGATAATGCCAAAGGTCTTCAGCGCCGTTGCCAGAGGAGAAGCGCCGGTGTTCGTCGTCGGCGGTAAGCGAAACTGCAACCCTTGCCAGACATCGTTCCAGCCGATCGCCCAATCAGGAGTGAACTGCAGCGCAATCACCGTGCCGACCGTTACCAGCGTGAAGATCGCCACCAGAGCCGTCGTCGAGTTCTGCACAAAGCCATAGCGACCAACGATCAACAACACCGTGGTGATCAAGGCAATGATCGTGGTCCAGATTTTTTCGTCGTAGCCGGAGGTAGGAACTTGCGACAGCTCTTTCTTAATGGCTTCCAGTTCGATGACGCGCGGGTCGCTCTCTTCCGTCCTTCCTTCTCGTTTGGCAACGTTGCGGGCGATCGTCAAATTCTTGGCGTTCTCGGTCAGGCGATCCAGGTGCGTGTTGAAAGTTCTTCCCTCCTCGGTCAGGGGCCAAGTCACTGCCATCGCTTGCCCGACCGAGCCGGCGATTCCGCCGAGTTGCGCTGTCATCGCCAGCCACATCACAAACCAGTACCACACCAGCCAATTCCCTCTGCCGGGAATATGGGGGCCTGGAATTTCTGAGAGCGCATCCATGGTGCTCTTACCACGCGTGATCGCATCGCGCCCCAGTTCCACTTGCACAAAAACTTTGATCACGCAGCCGATGATGATCAGCCACAACAGCCAAAAGCCCGCTTCGGCCCCGGTGCGTGTGGTGGCGATCAATTCGCCGCTGCCAACAATCGAGCCGGCAATGATTAGCCCAGGACCAAGTCGGCTGAGAATTCCCAGGATGGTATGCGGCGGCCGTTCAATCGTGAGCGAACGCTCGGCAACAGACATTTCAGGCGTGGAGGGAGGCATGCGGGAATTACGGACGAGGGGAGAGACTCGGGAGACCTGCCGCGGCTTGGGCTGACTGTAACCCAGGGGCGGGCGAGAGGAAAGTGTTCGCGACGAGTTTGTCCCGGTTCACCAGCCGGTTTTGGGATCACAGCTACTTGTGCAGTCCGGCATGGTGCGGGTTCGCTCAGCATGGTCGGCCCGTTGCCAGTTCCTGCTTCAAATCTCGCGTTTTCCCAAGGTTTTTGATTGGTACAGGGTTTGCTTTCTTAGTTTCTTCGTTCATCACGATAACGGAGGGGACTGTGTCCAATCCCTCCCCTTTAGAAAGGAACAATCATGGGCGTCGAAACAAAATTCGAGCTGAATCAGGAAACGAAGGACGTGCTGCAGGAACTGTTGCAGTTGAATGTCGATAGTCGCGACGGCTTTCGTTACGCTGCCGAACAAACCGAGGATCTGACCTTGGTGAGCCTGTTCGACAAACTGGCTGCCGAACGTCAGGCCCAGGCCGACGATTTCGCCGCGGTGCTGACGATCAACGAAGCCGATCCCAATCGCACTGGTTCGTTTTCTGCCTCGCTGCATCGTTCGTGGATGGCTATTCGCGAAGCATTCTCCTCGAACAACGACTACACCGTCTTGGCCGAAGCCGAACGGGGTGAAGATGTGATCAAGCAAGCGTATGAAAGTGCGCTCAAGAATCATCCCGGCACGGCCATGAACGACGTGCTGCAACGTCACTATCAGCAAGTGAAGTTGGCTCACGATCGCGTTCGCGATTTGCGCGACGAGCGCAACAACGAATAACCGTAAACCCTGTCGGCCGAAGTTTGCACTTCGGTAACGGCAGCCCCAGCCACCCATATCAGCCCGGGGGGAGACTTAAAGTTTCTCCTCGGGTTGATTCGTTTCTTGGAGGAAGTGTGAGCGAGTTGTGATTTTGATGCCGATGTGAATCTGACGCTGCGGTAAGTGCCGTAGGGTGTGACAAGCGGCAATGGATTATCCTCCTGCCGACATCTTCCCCGCGCCGACGCACCTTCTTAGACGTCCTTGCGGAATGGTGCGTCAGCGCGGAGCATGTCGGAAGGATTGTCGGTACGTTTTCGGCGCTTGACGCACCCTAGAACTGGACCTTGAACAGACCCAACTTGAAGAGTGCCGGATGCCCCGTTTGCCAGGATCGCTAAGATTTCTTAAGATCGATTGCGTATTATGTCAGGCACAGATACCTGATTGCCCAATATCTCGTACAGAAATGTGCCTGACCTACTGGACTGGAGCAACCTGTTTGACTTTGACTGACGGCTCACTGCTGGAAGTTGCCTGGTCAATGTTACGTTCAGATAGAGGTAAATCCCGGAACCGAGTACGTCCGGTGCAACGGGAGCACTCTATTGTAGGTCCAGGGACCCCGTCCCTGACAGAATCCGGCTTCCCTCTTGTTCAAACTCTCGCGGGTTTTTACGCTCGCGCAGGGTGGCCAAGTGAAGTAGGGCAGGCTTCATCCCGCCGATTGACCTGTGGAGGTCGTTTCTGCTGGAATGCCCAATCAAGGTTCACCGCTGTCGTGTTCGACTGAACGGAACTCGGGAACGAAGTCTCGGTGTCCGCACGCCCAATTCGCTGGGTAGACGCCGGGTGCCACGCGATTGCACCAGTGACCTAGCGTAGCTTGGTGAGACCAAGCGCAATAGCAACCACAAGTATGACATACAGCGCCAAGATAAAGGTCCCTACCATGCCCATGGTCATCGCCCAAAAGGTCATGCTTTCTCCACTGCGGTCCATGCGACCGATTCGCATTTGCTTCAAATCGTTGGCAGCCATTACCCAAGCCACAATCGAGAGAATTGGGACGGCAAACCAACCCAAAACGGCCAAGATCATCACCAGGTTTGCCCGATGAGGTTGCTTCACTTTGCTGGAACTAGTTCCTGCCATGCCACTGCTGGAAGGAGCCCCCACATTCACAAAAATGTTGTTCTCACCCGAGCCGGCCAGAATGGGATAAACCTCGCGGGCTGTTTGCCATTGACTGGCCCCCTGCTGCAAAAGGAGCGAATCGCCGGGCACTGCCCCCTCGGCAACCCAACTGTCCAGTTCCTGTTTCCCCACAGGCCCAAACGACTGCCCATCGGGCGTGCGGAGGTACCACACTTTGGTGGATATTGGCATGGCAACGGGCGGCGGTGCATTCCACACTCCTGGAGTTTGCGGGTTAGCACGCGGGGCGACAACGACTGCACGAGGAACCACCGCGCGAGGAACAACAGGCTGCACCACTGGGGCACGAGATTCGAAGTTTTGCTGGCATTTGGGGCACCGCACCGGGTGCCCCAAACTTTCCTGCGGAATCGCAGAATGCGTGGCACAATGAGGACAACGAATAGTGACAGGCATGAACTACTCGACCTCGCCTTAGAAAAACTTTTAAGCGATGCTTCATCGATTTGATAGCTTAAGTTAGGGATACAGACGATTCAATAGGCGCAAGGGGGCATCAGCGGCGCACGCAGGCGGGATCCTGCACTACTTCTTTAACGTCGTCCCGCGGTGGATTACACTAAAACTCTTCGCGGGCGGCTGAGTTTTCAACTCGGCTGCCGCTTCGTTCGGCTCTCCCAGCCTGTCGATCCCACCTTTGGAGTCTCTCCGATGCGGTTTCTGGTTTATCTCTTTGCCGCGGCCTGCGTCTGCGGCCTGTCTTTTGTTGCTCCGACTGCCAGCGCGGCCGATCCGCTCGTCAAGCTGAACAAGGGAGACAAGATTGTCTTCGTTGGCAACACGCTGGCCGAACGGATGCAGTACTACCCTCACTTCGAAACGCTGCTGCACAGCCGCTTTCCGGAACTCGAATTGGTGGTGCGAAACCTGGGCTGGTCGGCCGACGAACTGACGATCAAGCTGCGCAGCAAAGACTTTGCCGATCACGGGCACAATCTGGAAGATCACAAGCCGGATGTCATCTTCGCCTTCTTCGGCTTCAACGAATCCTTCCAAGGGGAAGCCGGCCTGGAGAAGTTCAAAACCGACCTGAAGAAGTACGTGCAAGAGACAACGACCAAGAAATATAACGGCGAAACTCCGCCGCAGTTGGTCCTCTTTTCCCCCATCGCGAATGAAGACTTGAAGCGTACCGGCCTGACCGACTGCCAGGCCAACAACGAACGAATCGCGGTTTATACCAAAGCGATGGCGGAAATCGCCGCCGAAGCGAAAGTTCCTTTCGTGGATCTCTACACACCAAGCCTGCCCATCTTGGCCGATGCCGCGACCCATCTCACCGATAACGGCATTCACCTGAACGATGCCGGCTATCAGAAGCTCGCCCCAATGATGGATGAAGCGCTCTTTGGCCCACGTCCCACTTCGGTCAAAGCTGATCTGGCGAAGCTCAAGGCCGAGATTGACGAAAAGAACCTGCAACATCAGTACGATTACCGCGCGATCAACGGCTTCTACATCTATGGTGGCCGGAAGGCTCCGTTCGGCGTGGTCAACTTCCCGGCCGAGTTCGCCAAACTGCGGAAAATGATCGAGAATCGTGACCAGCGCATTTGGGCGGTCGCCGCGGGCAAAGAAGTACCGGCCACCATCGACGACAGCAATACAGGGGAATTCACTCCCATCGAAACGAACTTCAAGCGCGAGATCTATCTCACGCCGCCGGAAGAGTCGCGACAGAAGATGAAGCTGCCGGAAGGCTTTGAAGTGAACCTTTTCGCTTCGGAAGTGGAATTTCCGGAACTTGAAAACCCGGTGCAGATGACCTTCGACGCGAAGGGGCGATTGTGGGTCACCACGATTGCGTCCTACCCGATGTACTTGCCTGGCAAGCCGGTGAATGATCGGATTTTGATTTTCGAAGATACCAACGGCGACGGCAAAGCGGACAAGCAAACCGTGTTTGCCGAGGGGCTGCATGTGCCGATCGGGATCGAACTGGCGAACGGCGGCGTGTATGTCTCGCAACAGCCGAACCTGATGTTCCTGCAAGACACCGATGGGGACGACAAGGCCGACGTGCGGAAGCTAGTGTTGCACGGCTTCGACTCGGCCGACTCGCATCACTCGATCAGCGCTTTTACGCTTGATCCAGGCGGAGCGCTCTACTTTCAAGAAGGAACCTTTCATCAGTCGCAGATCGAAACCCCTTACGGGCCGACACGACTTTCCAATGCGGGCGTTTTTCGTTACGAACCGCGGTCGGAAAAGCTGGACGTTTTTGTCTCTTACGGCTTTGCCAACCCCTGGGGTCACACCTTCGATCGTTGGGGACAGAACTTTGTCGCCGATGCTTCGGGGGGTGCGAATTACTTCGGCACGGCGTTTTCGGGCGATGTCGATTACCCGCGCAAGCATCCCGGCATGAAGCAGTTTTTGAAGATGCAGTGGCGGCCGACCGCGGGGTGCGAAACGGTTTCCAGCCGCAACTTTCCAGCCAACTGGCAGGGGAACTACCTACTCAACAACTGTATCGGCTTTCAGGGAACATTGAACTATAAAGTCACCGACGAAGGCTCTGGCTTTCATGGCGACCCGCTGGAACCGCTGTTGAAGTCGGAAGATCCGAACTATCGCCCGGTCGATATGGAATTCGGCCCCGACGGCGCGTTCTACATCTGCGACTGGTTCAATCCGCTGGTGGGGCACATGCAGCACTCCATTCGCGACCCCAATCGCGATCACATTCACGGCCGAATTTGGCGCGTGACGTATAAGGGGAACGCCTTGGTCCAACCGGCCAAGATTACTGGTGAACCGACCGAAAAACTGCTGGATCTGTTGAAGACCTACGAAGACCGCACCCGCTATCGCGTGAAGATCGAACTGAGCGGCCGGAAAAGCGACGAAGTCATCGCGGCCACCAAGAAGTGGCTGGCCGGGCTCGATACGAAGGATGCCGAGTACGAGCATCATCGACTGGAAGGCTTGTGGGTGCATCAGTGGCACAACGCGATCGACGAGGAACTGCTGAAGCAAGTCCTCCGCTCGCCCGATTATCGTGCCCGGGCAGCCGCCACGCGCGTGCTGTGCTACTGGCGCGGTGATGTGAAAGAGCCGCTGCAGCTATTGCAAGTTCAGGTGAACGACGAGCATCCGCGCGTTCGGCTCGAAGCGATTCGCGCGTTGAGCTTCTTCCGCGGCAGCGAAGCGACCAAGGCCATCGACATCGTGACCGAGTCGTTGATCCATCCTGACGACGACTACATCAAGTACACCTTCAAGGAAACGATGGCGACCTTGGAATCGCGAGTGAAAGCGGCGAAGTAGCGATTCTTTGGCGGAGTTTGGAGATGCCGAACGCAGTGGAAATCGATGCCGTGCTCCAGCAACTCGTGCTGGGGCCGGATCTGGTCATTCCGCTGGTGCGGGAAGTTCCCGAAGCGATCCTTCGACGACGTCCCGCACCGGGAGTTTGGTCCGCGCACGAGCATGCCTGTCATTTGCCGGCAGTGCAGCCGATCATGCTGGCGCGGCTCGACATGATGCTGAGCACGCCGTCTCCGGTAATTACTCCCTACGAACCGGCACACGATGATCCAGACGATGCGCTGCTGAAGGTCGATCTCGACGAAGCCATGAGTCGCTTTCGCCGAGAACGGGGGGCGGTCGTCGAGCGATTAAAGACGCTTTCGCTCGAAGAATGGGAAATCAAGGCCGAGCATGGTGAGTATTCGCACTACTCCGTCTTCATCATGTTTCGGCATCTTGCGCTGCACGATCTTTATCATGCGTATCGCATTGAACAGCGACTGCTGAAGAAGGATTGGTAGCGACGTTTCGGGTAATTCCTGCCGCCACGAACATCGGCGGCAGGTCGCTCCAAGCGATTTGCGGAATCAGGTACTTCAGCACTCTTGGCCTCGTACCGTTGTTCAACTGGAACGGCTACTCCGCCTTCTCGCGCTTCAATTGGAAACCCATGAAGTGATAGCCGGTCTCTTCGTCCGTCACCATGCTGCCGCCGGGAGCAAAGTATTGTTCCAGCTTGCTGAAGGGAGGGAGGGGATGGTCGTCAAACGCCTTCTTCAGAATCGAGAACGGCCGGTTTCCTTCATCGGCGAGGCGGTCGATCTGCCCCTTGGCAGTTTCGCCACGAGCGACTTCGTAGATCATCCGTAAGCCTTCTTCGGGACGATTAAAGCTCACCATGCCGGCCGACTCGCCACCGTTCTGTCGTTTGATCTTCGAAGCAATCAACTTGTAGTCGAGTTGGCTAGAGAGCTGCTTCTCGGGATCCTTCTGCGCTTCCAGGGCGTGCAGGAAGGCTTCTTCCCCGTCGGTGAAGATCACATAGTCCCCCACGATGCCAATGCACGGCGTCGGCTGACGCAGCAACTCTCGCGGCGGAGCATTCTCATTTTCGGGAGGATTTTCCGGGGTCTTCACGCGGTAGTAGGAAATGCTGCCATAGGCTACTTTGTCCGCACGTTCCGGATCGCGGGACATGATCTTTTCCAGCGTCGCTTCAAAGGCCTTGGCATCGGTGAGCTTCACGCCGATCACGATCGACTGACTATTTAAACGATAGGGCTTTTCGATCCAGGTGAACATCGTCGCCCGGCCACCATAAGCGGCGAGCAGGTCCATTTCAAAATCGAGATCAATGACTTCTTTCAGGCGTTCCTGAACTTCTTTTTCCAACGCTCCATCTTCGGTGAAGCTGTTGTAGAGCTTTGCTCCCTGGCGATACATGCGGTTCAAATCCCAATGCACGGTCATGTAACTCGAGGCATCGTCGGGAACCCAAGGTTCCGGAGAAGTATCCCCTTCGTTGAGCGTGAGTAGTTCGAGCACGCCCGAACGAGGATTCTCCAACAGCACATGGACATGCGTGATCTGGTCGAATTCACCACTGCCGAGAATCACGCTTCCGCCAATCCCTTGCAGGCCATCGATTCCCAAAACCGGAATCAAGGCGAGCGAAGTTTGTGCGGCCGTATTGCCGCGGGCGAGTGTTCGAGTGAGGCTCACCGGATCGACATACCAGGTGATCTGTGGCGATTCATCTTTCGAGCCGCGGCAGCGATTCATGATGACCGCAAACCGTTCGTTATCGGATAAATGCTTCCGTGGCTCGGCGGCAGTGCCACTCCAGTCCTCCACGATTTGCTGCACGGCTTCCAAGCGCGACGCAAAAACTAGCGTCCCTTCTTTCTCGAAGTAGGTCATTCGGACGCGGTCGTTGTTGTCTTTAAAGACCGAACAGCGAACATCGCCAACAATTTCCGTGCTCTTGAAGAGCCCCCGTTCGTTCATCGCTTCTTCCGCCTTTTCGAGCAGAATCTGCGCCGTGCGCAGGCGATCTTTCACATCGAGCAGCATCACCACCGACGGCATGCGATCCCCTTGTGGCACGACGGCAAAGCAGATTTCTCCTTGCGGAGTCATCCTTAAGTCATCCAGCGGAACCCCCACGCGGTCTTCAATCTCCGACCACCATTCAGCCAACGAGGCCCACAGGTTATCTGCTAGCGGCGCAATTTCGGGGTCTTGCAGCATCCGTCCGGCAGCGGTGTCTTTTAATTTTTCCCGCAAATCGGGCATGTTGGCGACCCGCACCATCACCAGAGTGTCGGCCGGCAGCAACGCTGGGGCCGAAGGACGTTCAGCTTGAACGGGCAAAGCGGCGAATAGAACCAGCCCCATGGCGGACCAGAGACGAAGCGTAAAGTGATAGTCAAACATGAATTACGTCCTCAGGGAGTGGAGACCAACCGCCGGTAAGAGTTATCTTCTAGGTGCGCCAGATCAACGGATTTTTAACGCAGCGACCCCGTTCTGGTCGCACCCTGCCCTCCGGCAGGCGAGACTTTGTGAAACTGTCGGGGTTGTACCCAAGATGACGATTTGCGGTTTCATTCTGTCGGTAGGAACCGCTCGCAGGACGAAGTAAGAAACGGTCAACCCGCGAAAGTCCGCCGTTTCGTCCAAATCCGCTGGCGATTTATCGGCCGACCGGCAGTAGAATAAGGGATGACCCGGTTCCACACTCGCTGGGGTCTGTGTTCAATTTTTAGGTGGATTGAGGTGTCCCAATGGTGTTCAAATTTCGCTGGCAAGTCCTGGCTGCCCTAATCGTGCTGGGGACGAGCCTCGATTCGCTATATGCCCAGGTGAATACAGCCTTTGGTTCCCGCAGTTTTGGAAGCGGAATTCAGAACAATTCCTCAGGCGGATCGAGCAATTTCGGACAAGGCTTCAACACCGGCGGTGCTGGTCTGGGAGGGAGCGGCTTCGGGACAGGTGGAAGTAGTGGACTTCCCACGAATTATGGGAACGGCAGCACGGGTAATCTCAGCGGACAAACTGGAACGCCCGGACTAGACACCGCTGGTCAAGTGCAAGCCAACGCTCGCTACTTGCCCGAGAATCGCCAAGGAGCGTTTGTCGGTGCTGATCGCGGCGACACCTCGCAAGCGTTCAGTCAAATGCAAGGTGCCCAGCAGAACATGAACCAGTCGAATGCGTTCTTCAGTCAACTCACCCAGCAGATGCAGCGGAATCAGAATCAACTCAATCAACAAAATCGGGGCGGGCAGCAGAATCGCCAGCAGGTTCGGGTCTCGATGAAGCTCGGCTTCACTCCTTTGAGCCGCACCGTTGTTGTTACACCAGCCCACCCGATGATTATGTTCCAGTCACGACTTGAGCGCCTTCCGGGATTACAACTCCCTGCGCCGGTGGATGTTGCCATGGAGGAAGGTCTGGTGGTGTTACGGGGCCGGGTTGCCACTGAGTTCGATCGCGAGCTGGTTGAAGGCCTTGCCCGGCTTGAGCCTGGAATTGAGGACGTACGTAACGAGTTAGTCGTGGATCCGGCGGCTGCCACGGCGGTGGAATAACTCCTGGAGTTGCGGGCCCGTTGCTCGCGGCTGATGCTGCAGCAGGTTGCAGACCTGACTGCAAACTGCCCGGCACCGAAGTCACTGGGTTCGCAGTTGTCGGACCGGCCGCCTGCAATTGGGACGTCATCTGCTGCGTCAACGTAATCCCTTCCGACTGCAACACGCCCCCACTGGTTCGCTGCGGTGAAGCGGCCAGGTTCTCTTCAAACCCAACCGTACGCACCATTCCCATCTTGGATGTTTCCGAGGGTTGCGAGGTTGATGCGGGCCAAGGAGCCGCTTGAGCCGGATTTAATTTTGCCAGTCCACCGGAGTTCAGTGCCGAGGCAGCCTTGTTGCCGGGCAAGACATTCTTCGATTGCTGCCCCACTACCACCTGCCCTGCCGAACTGGTGAAGATCGGCAGCAAGCTCACTTCCTGGGTGGGTCCTCCGACTTCGTTCCACGGGATCCAGACGCTGTAAGATGCGCCCAAATCGGTTTCACTGTAGTGCTGCGTGAACTGCTCCGCTGTGAAGGCGTAGCGGCGATCCGGCGCCCGCGTGTCGGCATAAGGATTGGTGTCGTCGTATCCATACACGACCAGTTGCCCTTCGACGGCGATGGCCTGGCTGTCGTTGTCGTAGAAATAGATTCGCCCACCGAAGCCTCGCGTGGGAGCTTTGCCCGCCTCGGTGTAGGTTGCCGCCGTCCAGATCACGACCATCCGGGTCGGCTTCTCGAACTTACTTTCTTTGACCTTCGGCGTGTCGCTCATCCAGGCGAGCGGCTTCAACATGGCCGGGGTCTGGCACCCACTGAGCAGGAGCAATCCGCCAAGAGCAAGCAGGCCTGAATAAAGATGATTTCGAGTCATGGCTGGCCAGATGAAGCGAAGCGAAATTAAACGAATAAAACAGGCACAATTAACGGGCGGTGGTGTACCCAGCGGGAGCAGTCGGCTGGAAATAACTGGCGGGCTGCGGGCCCTGCACGGCAGCGGCCTGCGACGGAGTCTGTTGGATCGGCGCACCTTGCGGCGGCGAACCGGGATAAACATTCGATCGCTGCGGGCCCGCTGGTACTTGAAAGCCTTGCGGCAGTTCCAACGGCTGGAAGTAACCGGCCGGAGCGATGATCCGTTCGTTCGGATTACGAGAACTCACTTCGGGCGGAGACACCGGGATGATCGTGGTCCCATTGACCCCCGTTTGTCCCGGAGCATTTAGTCCCGGCTGGTTCAGTCCCGGCTGATAATTCCCTTGCTGCGGATTGGGAGTTCCCATCGGCAACGGAGCATCTGGCGGCAACGGCCCCAGGGGGTCCAGCGGCACTACCATCTGGCCCGGTTGTGGAGGCGGTGGTACTGCACCGGGTAAAGGTTGGGCAGGAGTCGGTGTATAAGGTGGCGGCTGCAAGAACCGTTCGGGCTGCGAAGGATTGCCTCCCGGCAGGAAGTCCGGATCAGTGCGCGGCAGCCCGTTGCTTGGCTGAGCGCCGCTCGGCAACAATTCCTGCGGTGCCGAATAGCCTTGCGTATCGGGGAAGATCAGCGGCGAATCGCCCGGATATTTTGCCCCCGCACCGGCCGACATCGAAACTTCACCATGGACGTTCACAATGTCTGCCAGGCACCAGCTCATCCGTTCGCTTTCGCGTTGATTCATCCATTCCACATCTTCATCGGTTCGCATGATGAACGGGGTCATGATGATCAGCAGTTCCGTGCGCTGCTTGGTAATGCTGTCGAAGCGGAACAAGCGCCCCACCACCGGCACGTCGGCCAGGTAAGGAACGCGACGGGTGACTTCGCTTTCGGAAGTGGTGATCAAACCACCCAGAATCACCGTTTGACCACTCCGCGCACTGACCGTTGTTTGCGCCGTGGTGATATTGATCTGTGGCGAACGAATCACATCGCCGTTGGCATTGATCGAGATGGGAATCCCCTGATCGATCGGACCAAGCTGCGATTTTTCGGCATTGATTTCCATCACGATCAGGCCGTCGGGACTGGTCCGCGGCGTGACGCCGAGCAAGATACCGACATTTTCCAGCACGGTCGCATTGATTTGCGAGTTGTTCACGATCTGCGTCGAACTGATGCGGGGGACACGAGCACCCACTTGCACGAAGGCCGGTTGATTATCAAGCGTTTGCACCTGCGGCCGGCTAATGACGTTCAGTCGCCGTGAATCCTGCAACGCACGCACCAGCACGCTGACTGATTCATTGCTGGCGGACAGCACCAGGCCGCCATAGCCGAGCGTGGCGTTGGACCGTCCCAGGCCGAAGGAGCCGGTCGCTTGCCCGGCAACGTTGTTTCGCGTCGCCAGCGAAGTGGCATCGGCGTTATTCCCCAGGGGTTGCCCAACGAACGGGAAGCCGACGGTGCCGATGCCGCGATCAAAGAGGAGCGAGTCCTGCAGGCCAAGTTCCACGCCGAATTCGTCGACGTTGCCGAGCGTGACTTCGGCGATGCACACTTGAATCACGACCATCGGCGGCCGACGATCGAGATCGGTGACGATCTTGCGAACTTCATCAAAGTAGCGCGGCGTAGCACTCACAATCAGGCTATTGCTAACTACTTCGGGCACCACGATGACTTCCCGCTCGATTTGTTCGAATGGGCTGGTAATTTGCGTTTCGAGCTGATTGATCTGCCGCCGACCTTGCAGCCACTGGTTGATGGCGGTGGAAACATCCAATGCCGGTGCATTGAGCAGGCGGTAGACGGTCGTCACCCGCTCGCGGACATCTCCTTCATCTAGCCGCAACAAAATTTGATAGACCACG
This sequence comes from Pirellulaceae bacterium, assembly GCA_041739545.1. Classification (GTDB taxonomy): domain Bacteria; phylum Planctomycetota; class Planctomycetia; order Pirellulales; family Pirellulaceae; genus JBGSNR01. The sequence goes on from JBGSNR010000087.1 coordinate 75,345, forward strand.
CGGAGATCCCCCGGCGTACCGGAAGCCACGATACTGTTGGTCCGGGCATCGACTGAAAACCGCAGCGGCACGAGGCTCGTTTCGCCAGAGCCAGTGGCGGTTTGCACCGGCAATTGACCGGCTCCGCCAAATCCACCACCGCCGAACCCGCCGCCACCAAAGCCACCACCACCGCCGCCCGCTTGCGTGGTCTGACCAAATAATTGGGCGAGCAAAGTCGCGAGCGCGGTAGCATCACCGTTCGTCACGGTGAAAACTTTGATCTGCGCTTCGGCCGTGGGGAGATTGTCGAGCTGACTGATCAGCGCTTCCATCAGTTCCATGCCGCGTGCAGGCCCCGTAACGACCAGCGCGTTGCCGCGCGTGTCGGCCACGACGCTCATGTCCGACAAGATCCCCGACTCGATGAGCCGGCTTTGCTGTCCATCAATCTGCAGGAACTGCAGGCTCGTCGAGCGCCCCTGATTCGCTCCACCCCCTGCCTGCGTTCCCGCATTTGGATTCACAGCCTGGCCGGCCCCGCCGACTCCACCGCCGCCGCTGCCAGTAATAGCCTGTTGCAGCACGGGAGCCAGATCTTGGGACAGTGCATTTTTTAAGCGGAAGACGCGCACCTCGTTCTTGGCCGCGTTGCCGTCGCCGTCGATCGCTTTAACGATCCGGGCAACCTCCGCCAGATCGCGAGGAGCTGCCTGCACGATGAGCGAATTGTTCCGGAAGTCGCTAATGATCTGAACCCGCGTCCCCAAACCAAGCCGTTCATCGGTGCCAAAGCCGGGGCGCGACACAAAGAAGTTGCGAACCGTCAGTTCCGCCTGTGCGGCCGGAATGTTTTTCAGGGCGTACACTTTGAGTTCAGCATTCGGATCGGTGGGCTGATCGAGCTTCGTAATCAGATCCTTCACCGCCTCCAGGTTTTCCTGCCGACCAATCAAGAGCAAAGCGTTCGGCTTCACTAGCGGAATGATCGTCACTCGACCTTGCCGAGTGCTGAAGACCTGATCGTAGACTTGCAAGATGAGCGTGGAGAGGGCCTGGTTGTTGACATGCTTGAGCGGCAGCACTTCCACTTCGGGCTGCGTCTGCGTGAGCCCCTTCTCGATCTCTTCGATCAATTTGAGGACGCGGTCGACATCTTCCTTGCGCCCCTTGATCACCAATTGATCCAAGGCTGGATCGTAATAAAGTTGCACATTCCCCAAGAGGGCACCGAAATTGTCTTCCCCTTCGGCAGGAGCCATCGGCTCGGCTGCGCCGGGCTGAGCCTCATTCGGTTCGACTGGATTAGGTTGTGCTTCGGGCGCACCTTGAAAAGCGACGTTGCGGGCCGCGATGCCGCGAGCAGCCGGTGCCACTTTAGCCAAGGCAATTGCCTCTTTCACCCGTTCGGGCCACGACTTTAGTACGGGCACGATTTGCGTGGTTTCGCCGGCAACCGCGGGGGTGTCGATCGTTGCGACCAGGTTGCGCCAGACGCGAACTGAAGAATCGATCCCTTCTAATTCCACCATGCCCGAGACACGATCGACTCGCATGCCGATCGAGACACCAGCGCCATTCTTATAGCGAAAGTTGGTGAAGCGCTCGCTCGGCTGGGTTTCATCCACTTCGTTGCGGGCCCCCATCCGCATGAAGAAGTATTCCAGTTCTGCCGGCGCGACGTTGCGCAGCTTGAACGACACCTGCACAAACCGATCTTCAACGGGGGACATGCCACCCGGAGCTGCTTGACCGGATGCAGGTGTTGGTCGTTGCGCCTGGATGGGTCGAGCACTTTGCCCCGCGGCGGCCGGCGCTTGCCGCGACTGTTCTTCCATCGGGCCGCCTGCCCGCATGATGCTGCGCGGGTCTCGCTGCGGCGTGTGCGATTCCACTTCATATTGCACCGGCCGGACAGCTTGAGCTGTCCGGGATGGAGCACGCCCCCAATTGGGATTGGCAGGCAGTTGAGCCAGGGCGGTCGAACCCCAGGCCAACCAGCAGCAGCCGCTGAAAACCCAGAATTGACTCTGCAGTACTCGAAGCATGACGCATTCCATAACGCGAGCGTAAAGTCGATGTAATCGTTAACGTCCCTGTTATCGGAGTCATCCCCCCCGTTTGTGAACATAATTCCGGAGTGAATCATTTTTTACGGAAGGATGTTCCGCTAGCAAGGCCGAGAACGCGAGACCAATCAATAAAGTCCTGGAATCCAGCTCGTTGGCTCATTCGTTACTGCGCATAAGGGAAGGATCGCTAGCACTCTCCAGTTCGACTTTAACGATTGCAGTGAGTCTCCCTTTTGTTCGGATTGGGAAGATTTGTCAAAGTTTGACGACTGCGTGCCGATAACCTATTCCGACCGTCGTCAGCAACCTTTGCGCTTGCGAGCGACGGATGGATAGCAACGCTGGCGGTGATTGAGGTGCTCAAACATGACACTCGGCCGAAAAACTCTTCCGATCCTGGTAGCCCCTTTGTTGGTGGCGCTGTTTTCCTTGCCGGCGGTGTCGGTCCAAGGGCAGACCTCATCGGGGAGCCGCGCGGGAAGCAATTCCACTTCTTCCCGCTCGCGGAGCATGCCGGTGAGATACCAGCAGCCCGGCGGTGCTTTCAAAACTCCAGCGGAGATCGAACAAGAGGAACGAGCGCGATTGAATGCTCCCCTCGATCCGCTGCCGCTCGAGAATACGCCCCCAACAGATCCGCTCGACGAACCACTCCTTGTTGATCCCCCCATGACGGAAGCACCCATGACGGAAGCACCCATGCCGGCGGCTCCCATGCCGATGACCGATCGGCTGCCGGCACCAGCACCCAAACAAACTCAACCTAAGCCAAGCACACCTCCGCCTTCCCGTGCGACGCCCCCTGTCACAAAACCTACTCCCAGCCGATCCGCACCTGCTCCCGCCATTCTTCCTTACGAGGACGAGATCGATTCCTTTGCCGGACATGGCGAATGGGATGGTGGCGGCGATTGCTGCGGAAGTTGCGGTGGCGGTTCCTGCGGCGGCGATGGCTGCTGCTCGAGTTGTGGAAGTCATGGCTGCGGCTGGTACGGTCGAGGCGAATACATGCTAGTTTGGGCGGCCGGGCAAGATGTTCCCGCGCTAGTTACCACCGCACCCACCGGGGCCGTTCGGGGCCAGGCAGGTGTGATTGGCTCGGCCAACACGACCATTCTTTACGGCGAAGATTCGCTGAATACCGATGCTCGCTCCGGTGCTCGTGCGGCAGCCGGATTTTGGATGAGCCCCTGTTTCGCAGTCGAGGGGGAATACCTGACGCTCGGCGAGTCGAACGAAGCCTACAGCATTGCTTCGGCAGCCAATGGTATTCCAACCATCGCTCGCCCTTTTATAAACATCAACGGGGCGAACGATGCGAACCTGATTGCCGTCAACCTAAACGGCAATGCGGCACTGGTTGGCACATTGGCAATCGACTCCTTCAGCAGCTTCGAAAGTGCGAGTGTGTTGCTCCGTTACTCGGCCGATTCGCTCGTCGATTGCGGCCGCTACTATCAGCTCGATTACCTGGCCGGCTATCGGTATGCTCGCCTGCACGATCGCCTCACCTTTGCGACCAGCACGCGCTCTGTGGAGCAGCCCTCGTCGGTGCCGTTTGGAACGGTACTCGATGTGAACGAACAATTCAGCACGGTGAATCGCTTCGTCGGTGCCGATTTTGGCTTCCGCATGCACTCGCAACGGGGTGCCTACAGCCTCGACATCACCGCCCGCTGTGCGATCGGCAGCATCGCTCGAGAACTAGACATCAGCGGCAACACCGTCACGACTGTCCCTGGGGCAGCCGCCGTTAATTCGCAAGGTGGCTTGCTCACTCAGCGTTCCAACATCGGTCGCTTTCGCGACGACATGTTCAGCGTGATGCCTGACGTGAGCGCAAAGTTAGGCGTTGCCTTGCATCCGAACTTCCGACTCACTGCCGGCTACAACTTCATCGCTTTAGCCAACGTCGCCCGCGCCGGCGAACAGATCGACAGCACCTTGAACTTGACCCAAGCAGCGAACCGACCGCTCGTCGGTGATCCTCGTCCCGGTGCCTCCTTCGTCAATACTGGCTATTGGGCCCATGGCCTGAGCTTTGGTATCGAAGGGGAATTCTAAGTTCGGACAACCTGCTGGTGGTCCACATAATTCGTGGCACAGAAACACGGATATATAACGACTTAGTCGCACTTTCTACAATCAACTGGCACCTCTTTCCACAAATATCCTGGCCAGCAGACGACAAATCCACATTGCTCTTGGCACGCCATAAACATGCTCCACACGAGTTGATGATAATGTTCGATTCCTCCATGCAACAGATGCATGTGGGTATCAAACTTCAGAATCTTCGCTTTCCTCAACGCCACCACCGGCCGGGGAGTCCAAGCATTTCTTTTTGCCGTTGTGTTCCGCTGGCTTGGGCTTGCGCGCCTCAGCCGCCCGCAGCTCAATATTGGCAAAGCGATCCACTTGGCGGGTCACGCGCAAATGAGTATCGATCGCCGGCAGGACCTTGGAAAGTCGCTCGACGTTCGGTGGGCCGCTTTCCATTGCCTGCTCAATGGTTTCGTCCAGCCAAAGCGCCATCCGAATGAGACCGCTGTTAATGGATCCAAGATTGGCTTCGAGTGGGTCATCTTTTTCCAGAGACTTGATTTGATAATCAAGAACTCGGCTCAGCCGTGCGCTGTGGTAACTGCCTAGCGGGACGGATCCCGCTTCAGAGCGTTTTCCCGATTGCTCGCGCACGGCGCTTTCGTCGATTGTAATTGGTCGGTTTTCCATAAAACTTTCTCCATGATTGACTAGGAAGTAAATTTATTAGTAATCTCCACCCGCCGCTGGCGCGGCTTGCGGATCGCCAAGCCGTGAAAAACGAAACCGTTTAACCGAAGCAACGGCTCCATCGCCCGCTTCGTTTCTCGCAGCAACTTCTTTGCGATTTTTGTTCGTACGTTGAGATCTCGCATGATCTTTGTTTCCGCTTGAAGAATCGAAAGTTCCATTTCTACTTTTGCGGCGCGATCCGCGCTGCCGATGTAACGTACGATCTGCTTTCCGTCATTGCGAAAGCGAAGCTTGTAATAAGTTCGACTACCTCGCCTCTCCTCGCATACAAATCCCTGGTCCGCTAAAGGGTCCAAGTCACCTACCGTTATCCGGAGTGCGGCAAGCGCGGGATACTCGGTGAGTCGATTGTCCAGGATTCGCTGTTCTTTGTTCGTGGTTGACTGCATTTTTCTGTCGCCTTCGCAATACCGATCAACCGATCGGCCATCGCAATTAGGTTTTTAAATTGGTCCTCGGGTAGTTGTCCACCGTTTGTAACTCCGCGGTCGGTAACGCGTCGGTTGAATTGTTCACTCATCACTAAGGATTGCATGTGGAACACATTGCTGAGTTCGGCGAAACCCGTCAGCAGATTGCGTTCAACTGGGTTACTGGTTGCCAAGGCCAATTCGCGGACCGGACCGACAACCTGCTGGCTGAGAAGCCGCTGGACGTCGCGCCACGCTTCATTCTTTTGATTTGGACCGGGCAATCGCGAGCCTTCTTCAGACGAAGAAATCTCGCTTAACCGATTTACCGCGGCCGGGTAGTCGTTCGGCCGCGCGAGTGTTGCTGGCTTTTCCTTGCCGAAAAACATAACGTCGGCGTTGATGTTCTCCGCCGTTTCGAGCAAAGCCCGCTTGAAGATCGCCGCACTTTTACGCGCAGCGATAAATTCCAATTTTGCGATTGTCTCCTCGGTCACTTCCCACAATCCCATATCGTAAAGATCGACATTCATAAACCGGTGGAGTTGTTGAAAGTAATCAACCACTGCCTTTAGTTGAGGCGGGACAACATTGGAAAGCTCCGCAGGATTCCATCCCAGGAATGCCAATTGAGCTCGAAACGGTTCTGCTGAAAGGGTTTCTGTACTGGAGTCGGCAGGACTCGCTGCTTGCTCCATACTGGCTGGATTGTCATTGTGCATCTTACGCATCATGCTACGAATTGGATCATCTACATTGCATTCCGCTTGGTGCCCACGTCCTTCACCAATTTCACTGGGCGTCTTGCCACCGCTTGGAAAGCTTGCCTGGCAGAATAAATCACTAAATTCGTTAACTTGTTCCAGCGGCAAATTGTCGAGTCCAACTCCTAGTGTCGCTGGAATTCCGCAAGCACGAAGCATAATGACTTGCTTCAAATCAAACGCTACAACCAGATCACCATTACCCTGCTCAATAAGTTGTTGGGTATGGCCGTCACGCATGATCTCAAAGACGGGAAGCGCGGTCGCGGAAAGGCAACCGATAACCGTCAACAAATCATAGGGCTCATGGGTGACGGCGTCGCGCATGACAACGAAACAACCCTCGGTCAACGCTGGCGATAGAGAAAATACCCCTTCGTCTCTTGCAACCACGATGCCAGACTCCATCAAGTCCGCTATCGCAAACTCCCCGGTCAGCAAGTTTACAATCTCTGCTGGATCTGTCTCACACTCGAATACGTCTTCGTCGACCTCGACGAAGTCAAGCAGCAACTTCCGCGACGGTTCACAATATTCAAGGAAGCGGCCGATAATCTCGGTTTTCTTGCTGGTGGTCTTCATTCTGTTTTCTCCTCTCACGCAACGTGTTGCTCAGCGGTGACCTGATGAACACCGGCAAGCTGGAACTGCTCTCCCATTGACGAAACCTGCCCATCGCGACTAGCGACTTTGGTCGAGTCACCTTCTTGATTTGCTTCATCGCTATCGCGCCGCTTACGCGCCAATGCGAATTCGAGATGGAATTTCTCACGCTCGAACTGAAGTTTCTGACGCCGCAGATCGTAATCGAGAAAGACTTTAAGGAACTGCTCAGCCGATTGAGCGTCCAAGTCGAATTCCAAGGCAGCTTGCAGCTTTGCATGAAGCAACAACTCCTGATCAATTAGTTGTTTTGACTCTTCCAAGGGCAACTTTTCATGCCCATGCAGCAGTGCGCGAGTAACAACAGGACCACCATGGAACGCCATCTTCATTTTCGCGGCGAACTCCTTGCTGCCGAACTTCGCCTCGGGGACAAAGATGTGGCAATTCATCCAGCTTGAGGCTTCACCCAGGCCGCCAATATCAAAGAACAACAATTCGGCGAGGTCAATGACGTGCTGCTCGACACCCAACCGCCCGGCAACCTCCGCCCTGGGCAAACTCCCCAAAACCGACAACTTGAGCGACTGAAAAGAATGCTCGTTTTCAACCATCGCACAGGCTGCGGCAAGCATTGGATACTTGCGATCGGCCGCACCCCTGCCACCCTCGGAGCACATCCTCAAATACTTGGATGCCTGCTGGATGTACTCATCGGATTGAGTTGCTGGTGATGGTGCCTGCGACTTGGTCAGCAGCTGAGCAAGACCCCACCTGTATGCTGGACCTCCAATTTTGTGTTCCATGTCGAGAACTTTTTCACTATTCGCTTTCATTGGTTTCTCTCCCTCATAAGTCGGTTCGTGTTCACTGCATCTATTTGTCTCGCGTCAGTTCGCGGTGGATCTTCACTAAGCCGTCCACGACGCGAAGCCGCTCCTTGAGTTCGTCCGGCTCCAATGCCTGCTCGCGCGGGTGATACCGCCCACTGGCGCTGTCTTCTGTGGCACGCACCAACGAACTCGTTTTGTGCCAGTGTCCCATCAAATCGGATGCTGTCAGCAGCAATGCGCGATCCACGGAATCAGTAGCCAACATCGCGTCGTGGATAATCGCGTCAACGACGCTTTTGTCGAAAGACCGATTGAACGCCTCCAACTTCTTGGCGAGGTCCGAGGATGGAAGGCCAAGCTCCCGAGCGCGTGAGATCGTATGCAGCAGTTCGCGCCGAGCAGCATCGTAATCTGTCGGGTTGCAACTGGTGGTCCGCGATTGGAACTGCTTTGCGAAGTAAGTCGAGTCCTGCACGCTTTCCCAAATCAGCTTGCGGACGTGCTCTCGATCTTGAAAATCAACCGCCGCCTGAATCCGGCTCAACTCCCGCGGGATCGGTTGCCAGATTCCGACCCGCCGCGCTGAGTCGAAGCCAAACACATCTTCCGCTTTGAGTATCCGTAAATTCTTCGACATCCTTGCGGGCACTGATAGCGTGAAGGAATTATTCCTTGCTTTGCGCTATCAGGAGTTGCCATCATGCCTCGACTTCCCTCTCTCGAACGTGAATTGTTCTGGCGAAATCTGATCTCT
>JBGSNR010000055.1:0-26719 GCA_041739545.1 Pirellulaceae bacterium
ACGGTGTAAAAACTGCAACCAAACGTTGAGACATGTGAGCGACCTCCGTGAAAATGAAATTCCCCGGAAGGTCTATCTGCAAATCTCTTGCCTTTTCCCAGCCAACCGCAATAGTACGAAATTAGATGCGATTGCCGTGGATGGACATGCCCTTCCGCCGCTGCACTTCACACGGGAAGAACTGAGCCATCCTCAGGGGGAAATCGCCGGTCCTTGCGGGTATCGCACCGACAATTGCCGGTTCTTTTTCCGCATTTTTCGCGACTAGTGTCGAATTGCGACCCTCTGCCATGGAGCGAGAGTGGAAGTATACATAAAAAGTCGTCAGGAATACGTTGGGAAGTTGCAATAAGGCGAATGCTGGCACCGGGTGGGTCGAGTTGCTGTGCTTGTTAGAATGGGGGCTCACAAGCCCCGCGTATTTCTGGAGCAAATAATGTACAGCACCTGGAAAAGTGCTTTCGTAACTTTTATTCAGCGATTTCTGGCTCCGTTTCATACGACCGGAAGATGGATCTTCTATGCCGCTGTTGTCGGCATCATCGCTGGTATCGGCGGAATTACCTTTCAGGTCATTGAGCAGCAGGTCTTCCACTACGCGCTCGAACTCGGGGCCGGCTATTCACCCAAGGAAGCGGATGGAGAGAACCGCCTATTCGCCCACGTAGAAAGGGAATTTTCTCCAGGAATGCTCCTGCTCGTGCTGGCCGCCGGAGGACTGGTCTCGGGTTGGCTGGTGTACACATTCGCACCCGAGGCGGAAGGGCATGGCACCGATGCGGCCATCGAAGCCTTTCATTTCAAACGCGGATATATCCGGCCGATTGTGCCGTTGATTAAGCTGCTCGCTTCCGCCATTACGATCGGAACGGGCGGCTCGGGAGGTCGTGAAGGGCCGATTGCGCAAATCGGCGCGGGCTTTGGTTCCTATTGGGGAACGCTGTTGAATTTGCCAGCGCGCGATCGACGAATTTTACTGGCGGTCGGCATGAGCGCTGGGATTGGAGCGGTGTTTCGTGCGCCTCTGGCCGGAGCACTCTTCGCAGCCGAGATCATGTACAGCGAGTCCGATTTGGAGTCAGACGTGATCGTGCCCGCCGCCGTCGCATCCACAATCAGCTACAGCATCTTCTCGTATTGGCTCCCGCCCGAGATTCGCTTCGTTCCGCTTTTTGGAACGGGGCTTCAGCATCACGTTACTTCGCTGATGGAATTGATTCCGATGTCGGTCCTCGCGATCGTTTTGGTGGGGGTGGCAGCGATCTACATCAAGACTTTTTACGGAATTCACAAGGCCTTCAAAAAGCTGCCCGTCCCTCGCTTGTTGCGGCCTGTTCTGGGTGCGTTGCTGGCGGGCGTCCTGGGCCTGGGGTTGTACTATTACTTCGGCCAAGATATGCGAGCCTTGGGAATTCTTGGCACCGGTTATGGAGTGCTCCAAGAAACACTTCGCAGTCCAGAAAAGGTGGGAGTGGGCTTACTCGTTTGCGTTGCGCTGGGCAAGATTCTCACCACTTCGTTGACGATTGGTTCCGGCGGTTCCGGCGGCGTGTTCGGGCCCTCGATGGTGATTGGCGGTTGCACTGGCGCGGCATTCGGACAGTTCGTGCATCAACTCAACCCGGCATTAGTTCCTCAGCCTGCCATCTATGCAATTGTTGGCATGGCTGGCTTTTTTGCGGGGGCCGCGAATGCCCCAATCTCAACGATCGTGATGGTGTCGGAACTAACCGGCGACTATGGCCTGCTTGTACCGACCATGTGGGTTTCCATTATCTGCTTTATTCTGTGCCGACGTTGGACCCTATACGAAAAGCAACTGCCCACCCGCCTGGATTCTCCCGCCCATCGCGGAGACTTATTGGTCGATGTGCTGGAAGGATTACAGGTTAGCGACGTCCCCTTGGTCCAGCGCCAAACCCTACCCGAAAAAACGAATCTCCGCGAGATCCTGCGCACGGTCGCGGAAAGCCGGCAACATTATTTCCCGGTGGTGGATGGGCAAGGTGCTTTCGTCGGTATCTTCTCCACAGATGATGTGCGGGCTTATCTATTCAACGAAACCATCTGGGAACTGGCGAATGCTCGCGACGTGATGACTACGCAGGTGGTGTCTGTTACTCCCAGTGACGATTTGAATACCGCTCTCAAGCGATTTACCGACCTGAATCTGGATGAATTGCCCGTCCTCAACCCAGAGGATCGCACGCAGCTGTTGGGCATGTTGCGGCGGCGCGACGTTATCCGGCGCTACAATCAAACGCTTCACCATCTCCAGCAGGAAGCGCGGGATGAGCCGGTCGAATCGGAGAACACAACGCCATCCTAAGTCACAAATCAGCCATGCGGGGTTGTTCTTGGCCTGCTTGCTTGTTGGTGCCCTTCCGGGAGTGTTCGCCCTTTCGTTTAGCCACAAACCGCGAATGCCAAAGGACTAACGTTTCTTAGGCAGCCTCGTTGTTGGCAGACGAACGCAAGGTCGAGCCGTAAAACGAACGCCTTTGATTCTGGTCTGGATGAAGATCAGTTGATCCTTTCCTTTAAGGCACTTTTTAAGCGATAAGATTAGTTCCCTGCGATTCAAATTGCGGCGACAGCACTTTCCCTGCGAACTGGCCGTGGTGAGAATAGAAAAGTTCGTCCTCCTGGAGGCCGGCTATGCGACCGCATGTTGATCCGGAACGTCCTCAGTTTCCGTCCCCTGATACGGCCCGACCTAATGGGTTGGTGCTGGTCGGCGGTTGTTTGTCTCCCGAGTGGATGCTGACGGCGTACTCGCAAGGGATTTTTCCCATGCCGATTGTCGAAGGTCGGCGCGAAACCTTGGCCTGGTTTTCGCCTGATCCGCGCGGCATTATCGAATTCGATGAACTTTATGTTTCGTCGAGCCTGGCCCGCACTATTCGCCGCGGGAAGTTTCGCGTGACGATGGACACCGCCTTTGAAACAGTGATTGAAGCGTGTGCCGAGCCGCGCGACTACACCGATGGCATTTGGATTAGTCCGGCATTGATGGCCGGCTATCAAGCGCTGCATCAAGCGGGGCATGCGCACAGTGTAGAAGTCTGGGACGGCGAGACTTTGGCCGGGGGAATCTTTGGGATCGCGGTGGGAGGTTTGTTCGCCGGGGAATCGATGTTTCACCGCGTGACCGACGGATCGAAAGTGGCTCTGGTCGCACTGATGCGGCACTTGCAGTCGCAAGGCTTTGAGTTGTTCGATGTGCAGTGGACGAACGAACACACGCGAAGTTTAGGGGCCAAAGACATTCGCCGGCGGCAGTACTTGAAGAGACTGGCCGCAGTGGTTGGGAAACGGGTGAAGTTCTGAGCTGGCGATGCAGCAGGGACCATGCCCGAGGCCGGAACGCGACGATGGCGGTTCCGGCCTGAACGGTTCGACTCAAGATTTACCGCCCCAGATCGTCATCATCGCCATAGAACCAATCGCCCATTCCTGCAAAGACGAGATCGGCACCGTTCCCGGAACACATAATGTCGGCCTGTTGATCGTCGAACACGGTCGTGCCGCCGATCAAGCCGAGATCGTTGCCGACCAGTTGCAGGCGATCGGCACGCTCGGAGATCGATCCGGTAGTGGACCACAGTGAGTGGAGGGCGAGGAGCATGGCGTTGTCGTCGTCGAACGCGGTCGTTCCGCCGATCAATACATCGTCGCCGTCCCCTCCCTTCTGATAATCCAAACCCAGCCCGCCAATCAGGAAGTCATGCCCGGCATGCCCTTCGATCACATCGTCTCCCGCGCCTCCCAGGATGATATCGTCCCCGTCGTTGCCATAGAGGTAATCGCGACCGAGGCCGCCGCGGATGATATCGTTTCCACCATTCCCTGAGATGCGATCGGTGCCAGCCCCTCCGTCGAGAATGTCGTTCGCCGAGCCGCCGGTGATCACATCGTGGCCGTCCTCGCCATAAATTTCAACCGAGAAGCGGGCGTCAGTGGCGTAGATGTAGTCATTGCCACTACCACCGAAGACTCGCACGTGGCCGCCGGCCGGGATGTTAAACGGGCCGCTCGTGCTGCCAGCCATCCACACGAAAATTTGCGAGTCCGACCGACCGCTCCAAAGATAGATGTAATCGGTTCCGCTCGTCCCTTGCACCCGCAGATTGGTGCCGTTAAACGACACGCCCGGCGGAGGCGCTTCCGGCACATCGATCAGATTGACGGTGATTTCTGCCTCAGTCGAAGCAGCCGGTGTGCCGTTATCGGTGGCAGTGACCGTGAGGTTAAAAATGGGAGTCGTTTCGAAATCAAGCGCGGCAAAGTTTGCGACGCTGAGTTGCCCGGTGGCCGGATTGATGGCGAAGGCGTTGTTCGTGTTGCCGCTGCTGATGGCGTAGGTGAGCGTTTGCCCGGCATCCGCATCACTGGCCAAAACCGTTCCCGCGATTGTTCCTGCGGCAGAGTTCTCCTGCAGGCTGAACGTTTGATTCTCCATCAGCGGCACCTGATTCTCAGGGGGAGCTGGGGGCAATTCCGGCACTGGAGGAAGCACGTTTGCAGCCAGCACTTCCTGCGCGATGATCTGACCGAAAGCCAGGGCGGAGTCGTAATTCTCGGCTGTGATAATGCGTCCATCGACAACCACATCGTCATGAACTGAGCCGGGGGAAGTGTCCGCGCCCCGAGCACCGCTGTAGGCGCTAGGCGTGCCGCCGTTCTGTGAGACCTGCGGAGATTGTTGCAGTTCGAAGTGCCCGTAGAATTGCCCCTGCCAAACGACCGCGGGTGAGCCGATGAACGGGACGGCAATTTCTTTGCCATCGAGTGGACTGACACCATCGACACGAGCCCAGGCGAGCACGGTAACGCCGTGGCAGACGGCGGCGACATGCTTGTCGGCGTCGACGAAGTCGTTGATCAGATCATTGACGATCTCTTTGGTGGCCAGGTCGCCGTTGTAGTGCGAATTGCTGTAGGTGCCTTCAAAGGCATACTGGTACATCGACGAACCCCAGCCTCCCACGAAGACAATCGCCGAGTAGTCGTCCTCGTTGACATCGGCCAGAGCAATATCCGGCACGACGGTGCCGTCGGTCCCTGCCGGTTCGCCGGTCCCCACATGAGGCCGAGACGGATTGGTGGTCCGGGCGGCCACTTCAACGGTCAAGCCTTCGGCTTCCAGGCCGATCCGCGTATCGCCATATTCCTGGTAGTAGAAATCTTGTTGATCGGCGATGACCATCAACACGGGGAGCACATCGGCCGCCATCAGCGAACGCCCTTCCAGCAGTTCGATGCGAAGTGCGGATTTGGGTGGGCGGCGACGATTTTTGCCCGAACGAACTAGTTGCGAAAACTTCATGAGCCTCTCCTCGAGATAAGTTCCGGCTGACGGTTGGCGGGACATTCCCGCGGCAACTCGCCGGTCTAGAGAAGAAATGGAGGCTCAGGCTGTGACCTTTCAGTACCGCTGACTTTTTTCGAGATAGACGCGTATTTTCCGGGAAAAACGCTACTTTTCAGACGGGGTTCGGGCATCAGGATGGCAATAACAGCTTGCCACTGGCTTCACATCCGCCCGCTCCCAGGCCCGCTTTACGCGCGGAGCCAGCATTTGAGCTTCTGCCGATTTGCTCTGCCTTTCGAGTGCCTGTTGCAAGCCGAGCAAGGACCAGGCGTTTTCCGGATGTCGTTGCAGGTCCGCCCGGTAAACGCTCTCGGCTTCGGCAGCTCGTTCTTCCGCCAGCAACAACGCGCCCAGGGCGTGACGAACCGGCTGCATCCAGCCGGGGGGCTCGTCGTACTTCAGATTCTCTTCCATGGTCACCGCTTGCTGCAAAAGCTCGAAGGGTTTCTGCGACGTGTGGTCCTCGCGATAGAGAAGTTCTGCTTCAGCCATCGTGCGGGCGATGGCAATGGTGTCCTTGGCTGGGTTGTTTCCCATTTTCCACTCGTCGTTTAACTGAGCGGCAACTTTGTCGAGCAGTTCCAGCTCGGTGCGCGCTTCGTTCGTCTTGCCCAAAGCGGAGTACGCTACGGTGCGGGCGAAGTGTCGTTCTGCTCGACTGAGAAGCCGCCACTCTTCCGGCGCGGGCTCCGCGAGAATTTCGTTCCACTTGCCGAACCGGAGCAAGACAAATAGAGCCGTCGGCATGAAACCGTCGGCGACCGTGACGTACTCTTTGAGAAACGCCGGCGGAATGGTTTTTTCAATCTTGCGAGCAGCCGTCAGCGCTGTTTCGTAACGCCCCTCCATCATGGCGGCATAGGCGAGGAAGTGGATGTTGTGCAGGAAGTAGATGCTGTAAAAATCAGGAGGCGGAGCTACCGCGAGATACGCTTCGTCGACACGGATGGCCTGCTCGTTGACCTCGGCTGCCGTGGCGTAGCGTCCAGTGCGGATGAAAATGTGCGACGGCATGTGCGTTAAATGCCCCGAGCCAGGGACGAGATTCTGCAGTCGTTCGGCAGCGGGCAACCCTTTTTCGGGCCAAGGGGAAGCCTCGATCGCATGAATATAAAAATGATTTGCACCGGGATGATCGGGGGATTTGGCGAGGGTCCGTTCGAGGGCGGCGAGAATCTCCAGCACGCGACCTTTCGGCTTCGCATCAGTGGTCCACAAGTCCCAGGGCTGCAGATTCATCAGCGACTCCGCAAACAGTGCCCCGGTATCGGGATCGTCAGGAAACTGGTGCCAAACGTGTTCCATCGCGGCAGCATACTTTTCATCGAGCGGCAAGCGGTCTTCCGGCACCGGGAGTGCATAACGCTCGCGAACGGCCTTGACCAGCAGTTTCTCCACGGCCGATTCGTTATCCAGCGCAGCGACTCCTTTTTCTGCTGCTTCGAAAGCGAGGCGACTTTGCTCCTCACTCATCTCGGGATTGTTGATGTGCAATCCGCGCGCGTAGGCTTCGCCCCAAAAAGCCATGGCACAAGAGGGATCAAGTTCCGCAGCCTGGCGGAAGGAGCGAATCGCTTCGTCGTGGTTGTAGCCGTACAGAAGCTGAATCCCTTGATCGAACCATTTCTGGGCCTCAGGCGAACTCGTTGTGATGCGGCGACTATAACCGGAGTAGCCTGGATAGAGCCGGGCCGACAGCTTACTTTGGTCCTGCCCGTTTTCTTGGTTTGCGGTCCCTGCGGCGGAAGCCGCTGCTGGTGGCGAAGTGGGTTGTTGCGCCAGCAGCCAAGTCCAACCCCCCAGAACGGCTGCCAGCGAGATCACAAGCATGTAGGTGCGGTTCATCGTTCCTCCGGGCTCAATGCTCTGCAGAATTCGTCCCGTACAGCCAGGGATTTAAGTTCCTGCCAAATCAATTTCCTATTTTATCGAATGGGTTGCCGGTTGTGGTTTGCTGGCAGGGCAGAGTCCTGCTAGCCAGCATTGCGGGAAAAATCGTTGAAATCGGTACAGTCGGCAAACTTTGCCGCCGATGGATTCAAAGAGGGCGCATGGTGCGCCGCGAGGGACCATTTCGATCGGGGGACAGACATGTGGTGTGCCACATGCCGACAGGACGTGCCAGCCATTGCTGCTCCGTATGGCGAGACAGGCAAACGGTGCCTGCGCTGCGGATCGGTCATGCAAGCCGCTGCGCCCGTTGCTAACGAACCCTTGCTCGCGGCGAACTACGAACACGAGAGCTTCGGGAGAATGCTTGTGAGCTGTCCCATCGATTTGGATGACTGGTCGCTCGATGCCGACCTGCGCGAGGCAGACCGTCTGCTCAAAGCGCTCGGCCAAAAGTTGCGACTGGATCAACCGGCTCCGCAGAAGCAGTTTGCCAGCCCGTCTGCCGCTGCCGGAACGGATGCGTTTGAATCAGAACAGCAGTCCCACCGCGGGGCAGCGACAGCCCCTAGCAGAGGAGGCTTCCTGCATTGGCTCGTCCTGTGCGGCAGTTTGGTGGCGCTGGCTTGCGGCGGAGTGCTACTCGGCTGGGCCTACTTTGGCGGGCGCAGCGATTTGTGGGTTCTTGGTCTCCCCTTCGCGCTGATCGGTCAAGGAGGATTGATCCTCGGCCTGATGCTGCAGATCAGCGGCCTGGCATCGAGCAATCGCGCCAAGCAGGCTACTTTAGAGCAGATGGACGCACGGATGCACCGCCTGCGCAAGACTTCCGTCGCCCCTACGCCGCAGCGCGGACCGATGCCGCACTTTGCGAATTATGACTCCACCTTGCCGAGCCAGTTCGAGGCTGGGATTGGGAATTGGGAGTGAAAGCAGGACGAACCTAAGGGTGCCTGCCGCGCAGTGCTTCTTCCCGGCGGATTGCCAGGATCAAGGGGCGATTCAACGCCAGTGCATGAATGGTGGCACGTCCCGTCGCAGTCAAGGCGATTATTTGCTCTCCTTGCCACTGGAAGTGCTCCGACCATCGTTCGAGGCGAGGGTTGAAGAGGGCGACTGCTTGTTGAGTCTGCGGGTCCAGGCTTAATTCCTTGGCACCTTTTCGCAAGGAACACGACACGCATGCCAATGCCAGGTTTTCGAGTACCGTGGCACCTTGAGCGACGCGAGGGATGACGTGATCGATATGAAAAGCAGCCTCTTGCCCGATTTGAGATAGCCCACAGTATTCGCAACAGTTGCGGGCACGAGCAATCACGGCGCGACGAAGTTCCTGGGGAATTTCGCTCATGCAGAAGAACGTTCGGATCGCAGGCGGAGAAGCGTTAGAAACTCTGCGAGCGTAACCAATCCCTGCGCTTCTTGCCGCTCTTCCTCCGACAGTTCGGTCCCGGCATCTTGACGATCAAGCAGTGTCTGCAACCGACCAGCAACGGCTGTTGGAAGTTGGAACTGGGCCAGGTCGGAAGGGACTTCGATGGTAAATGTCACGATTTCTGCTCCCTTGCTATGCCAGTATTCTATCCGACTTGAACCGCGAATACTTCCCCTAAGGCACTGCGCCCACCAGATCACCGGCCAGACGGATGAAGACTTCCCGCGTTAGATTCGCGGCCGCAGGTTGGCGCGGCTGTCCGGGCAATTTCTGGTAACGAATCAAGGATAGATCACCGCCGCGGCGGACGAGCAATTCGTAATACCGGGTGCCGTCGTCATCTTTGTGGGGCGGATTGCTCCGCATCTGAATCGTGGCAGCTTCGGCATCCGCTTCGATCAGGCTGATGGGCTCCAGCAGATAATTCAGCCGCCGCGAGAGCTCGTCACTGAGCTTCTTCAACTCCTGCACCGTCGCCTGCGCTAGTCGCGGAGTGGCGAACGTAACGGCGGACGTGGAACAGCCGATGGCATCGACGGCGACGATCTCAGCCGACAAGCGGCCGGTCGGCAAGTCAACGACAAGCGTATCGCTGCTTCCGGCGGAAGCAATCCGCTGCAATTCGTGTTGGAGGTCCTGAATCAACGCCATGTCAGCCTTCCGAAAATAATCCCCGGCAATAGCGGCCCCACGTTGCCGGCCATGCCTGAGTCTCTATCTGTATTGATCGTCAGAGCCTGCCAAAAAGCAAGAGGGAAAGCTGGCAAGGGGAATGCTTTGTGGAGGTAGGCGGGATAAAGAAAGGTAGTGGGAGTCGGCTCAGGCTGGGACGCCCAAATTCGTTTCGCTGGTGTGTTCGCTGCCATCGAACGACATCACCACGCTCTCATTTTCCAGGTTGGTTTCGATGTGCACCGGGCGCCGCCATAATTTGTACAGGGCGGCCAACGTGTCCTGGGCGTAGTTGGCTTGCAGTTCCACGCCAGCGAAGCGATGCTCCAGAAACAGTTCCCCCCGATTCTTGTAGTTCGCGTCCCGGATGTAGATCAGCGGGCGACCCATGTTCGTCAAATTGAAAAGGAGCCGCTCTTTGACCTGCTCAAACTGCCGGCTTTCGATCTCGTAGTTTTCGCTCTCGGGGTTGTAACCAAAGGAAAACAGCTTGTGCTCACGGCAGAAATCGTAGGTGAGATAGCTATCGATGAACGTTAAATCGTTGTGCACACGGCGGATCTCGAAAATCTTCTCCCGCCCTTGGCCGGTCGGCTTGTTCCAGCGTCGTTTGGCTTCCCAGTCATCGCAATTGTCGTACTCTTCGCCAAAAGCACCGCGGTTCCAGCGATCTTCGATGTCGCGATAAAGTTCCACTCCCAGCTTGTATGGATTGAGCCGCGTCCGTGAACCGGCCAACGTTCCGGCACAATGATCGGCGTAGCAAACGAGGTCGGACGGCGCAATCCCATGGCGAGTCATGATCGTGCTATGCCAGTACGTGGCCCACCCTTCGTTCATGATCTTGGTCTGACCTTGCGGTGCGAAGTAGTACGCTTCATCTCGAATGATCGACAGCACATCGACTTGCCAGGGCTTCAGCGGGGCGTTTTCTAGCAGGAACAGCAGGACATCCTTCTGCGGTTCGGCCGGGAACCGCTCTTCTTTCTTCGCGGCCGCCTCTTTGCGTTGTTGCCGCTCGGCATCCATGGCTGCTTTGGGATTGATGAACGAATCCATGTATCCCTTGGCCGCGAAACGGGTTTCGCCCGGGTCGCTGGCTTGCTGGGCGGCGTTTTCTTCTTGCTCCGCAATCGTGGGATCGGCGAATTTAGGACCGCGCGTGTCCTCGCGGCGCTTGATGAACGGCAGATGGACGTCGATCAAGTCTTCCAGGCTGAGGCAAGCGTCGATAAAGGTCTCGACTTCCTCCACGCCAAAGCGATCCATGTAATTGCGAATGCGGTTGCCGTGATTGGCGACCTCGTCAATCATGTGGCGATTGGTGTGCGCGAACCAGGCATTGTTTTTGAAGAAATCACAGTGCCCGCAAACGTGGGCCATCACCAGTTTGTGATCGGTGATGCCGTTGCTGGCAAGCAAATACGCGTAGCACGGATCGTTGTTGATCACCAATTCGTAGATTTTTTGCAGGCCGTAGGAGTAACCTTTCTGCAGTTGCTCGAACTCCATGCCGAACCGCCAGTGCGGGTAACGGGTAGGGAACCCACCATACGCGGCAACCGCAGAGAGTTGCTCCGCATCGACGACTTCATAGACCGTGGTGAACATATCCAGGCCGTAGTTGCGGGCATGTTCTTCCATCTGGAGCTGGATTTCTCGCAACTCCTGACTTAGGCCTCGAAAGTTATGGATCACTGCCATCGCTTAGCGTCCTTTGCCCAGGAAGGTTTTGATCGACTCGTAAATGCCATCGCGGTCTTCGATGTTCGACAAGACCAGCTTTTCGTGCTCGCGCCCAAATACATCTTCCAGCACCTTCAAGTACTCGCCACTGCCGTACGGACTTTCGACTTGTCCGTAACAGAATTGGTTCGTCTTCGGCAGGATGTCGTTCGTGAGCATTTCCAGGCTGCGGCGGTTGTCGTCCCCCCAGTTGTCGCCGTCGGAGAACTGAAAGCAATAGATGTTCCATTCTGCCGCGTTGAACTGCTTTTCGAGCAGCTCTTTGCAAACCTTGTAAGCGGAACTGATTCGCGTGCCGCCACTTTCGCGGGTGTGATAAAAGGTGTGCTCGTCGACTTCTTTCGCGGCCGCATCGTGAATGATGTACCGCCGCTCGATGCCGTTGTATTGGCTTTTGAGCCAGGTATCGATCCAAAAGGCTTCGGTGCGAACCACTTCTTTTTGCTCATCCGTCATCGAGCCAGAAACATCCATCATGTAGATGATGACGGCGTTCGCGACCGGTTCAGGAACGGCTTGCCAGGAGCGATACCGGCGGTCGTCCTTGATTGGCACCACGCGCGGATCGTGGGGCGTATAGCTCCCTTCGGTCAGTTGCCGCTTAAGAGCCTGAGTGTAAGTGCGGCGAAAGTGTCGCAACGATTCCGGGCCGCTCTTGCGAACGGAAGTGTACTTCACTTTCTCATCAACGACATTGGCTTTCCCCTTCGGCTCGATTCGCGGAAGCTTGAGTTCATCTCCGAGCATCGCCGCCAGTTCGTCTAGGGTGATATCCACTTCCAGCACATGCTCCCCGGGTTCACCTCCCGCTTTACCGGTGCCATTGGGATCGGTTTCGCCAGGCGCAACCGGCTGCCCCACTTCCCCTTGTCCTTGGCCGACTCCGCCGCGGCCGTTCTTGCCGTAGCGGAAATGGGGCACATCGAGTTGCGGCAAAGGAATGGAAACGAGATCCTTCCCTTTGCGGCCGATCATTTCGCCATGCGTGACGTACTTCCGGAGATTTTGCCGGATCTTCCCCCGCACAATCTCCTTAAAGCGGCCCACATCTTGATCAATTTTCATCACCATGGCGTTTCTCCTCCTGTTGCAGAAATCAGTGCTTCTTCACATCGCCGCGGGCGAAAATACTGGCTACGTAATTCAAAACATCGGTGGCACTCTCGTCGTCGTAGCCAAAATCGCGAATGAGCCGACCTTTCACCACATCGATCTTCTGCTGCGTCTCTTGATCGACCACCTGCGAGACCAGGCTCGTCAATTTGATCGTGTCCTTCTGATCTTCGAACAGTTTCAACTGCAAGGCTCGCAGTAAGCGCTCGTTCGAACGGTAGTCGAAGGACTTCCCATCGATGATGAGTGCCGCGATGTAGTTCATGATCTCCCGGCGGAAGTCGTCTTTCCGGCTATCCGGAATCTCGATCTTTTCTTCGATCGACCGCATTAGCCGTTCATCCGGTTCTTCGTATTGGCCGGTGAACTTGTTGCGTACCTTTTCGCGCTGCGTGTAGGCTTTGACGTTGTCGATATAGTTGCCGCACAGTCGCTTGAGAGCATCTTCGTCGGCAGCGATCGCCCGTTGAACTTCGTTTTTCACGATGTTTTCGTACTCCTCTTTCACGACCCCCAATAGCTCGCGGTACTTTTGCCGCAAGTCGTCTGCCGTGATGAGCGAATGGTGCTTGAGCCCCATCTCCAATTCGTTCATCACCATGAACGGGTTGATCGACTTCGCGTCCATGTGCGCCACCAGCGCGTTGGAAATTTTGTCTTGCACGTATCGCGGGCTGATGCCATGCAAACCTTCCGACGTCGCCTCTTCCCGCAGCTCCTTGATGTTCTCTTCGGTGAAACCGGGTAAGGTCTTGCCGTTGTAGAGCTTCATTTTCTGCAGCAGCGTCAGCCCCGCATTGTTCGGCGGCTCGAGCCGAGTGAGCACGGCCCACATCGCCGCCATTTCGATGGTATGCGGGGCAATGTGTTTCCCCTTTACCTTCCGCGAGTTGTAGTCCTTCTCGTAAATCTTGATCTCATCCGATAGCCGCGTGACGTACGGCACATCAATCTTTACCGTCCGATCGCGCAACGCTTCCATGAACTCGTTGTTCTGCAGGCGGCGGTATTCTGGCTCGTTTGTGTGCCCCAAAATGACTTCATCGATGTCGGTTTGTGCAAACTTCTTTGGCTTCACCTTATGTTCCTGGCTCGCGCCGAGCAGATCATAGAGGAATGCCACGTCCAACTTAAGTACTTCGATAAATTCGATGATGCCGCGATTGGCGATGTTGAATTCGCCGTCGAAATTGAAGGCGCGCGGATCACTATCGGTGCCGAATTCGGCGATCTTGCGATAGTTGATGTCGCCGGTCAGCTCCGTGCTGTCTTGATTCTTCTCGTCCTTCGGCTGGAAGGTACCGATGCCGAGCCGATCCTGCTCGTTCAGGATGATCCGCTTCACACGAATGTCTTGCACCACTTTGGCCCAGTCCCCGCCGTACTTCTTGCGCCGCTCGGTATACATGAAGCGGCAGTAGGGGCAAAGTTCGCCAATGATTTTGACTTTGTCTTCGTCGTCATCCGATTTTCCTTCGTTCAGCGTTTGCAACACGTCTTCGCGAAAGCCCTTGGGAATGACGTGCAGCGGCTCTTCGTGCATCGGGCACCAGTGGACATCATCGGGTTCTTCTTCGGAAACCCAGCCGAGCGTGTAGAGCGCTCCTTCGTCCGTGCCGCTGTAACGCTCCAGGCCGCGCTTGAGCAGGCGCGCGATCGTGCTTTTGCTGCTGCCGACGGGACCATGCAGGAGCAACACCCGTTTTTCGATGCCGTAACCCCTGGCAGCGCTTTTGAGCGCATTGACGAGCATTTCGAGCGATTCGTCCAAGCCGAAGACGGCATCTTTTCCGCCGTTGTCGGGGTCATCGAAGAAGCGATAGTGCATTCGCTTCACGCCCCGTTGTTCCTCGATCACATCGGTGCCGTACGACATGACCATGTCGTAGACGCGCTCGAAAGCATTGCGCGTCACTTCCGGATGCTGCTTGATGAGGTCCAGATACTCTTCAAAATTACCGAACCAGTTTTTTTTCCGGTAAGTATCCAGGTTCTGCCGTTGGGCAATCAGATTGACGATTTCGCGGCCGACCATAGTTGCGATCTCCGTTGGGCCGACTCTGCCGAGGCGGACACCGGGTAGTTTCAGAATCCATCACGCTGGGTCAATCCTCGCTCTCGCAGAGCTTCGGACCACGACCGCAAAACTTCAAGGTTGAGCGCAGCCTGAACCTCATAAGGACACCGCAGATCGGCGGTGGGTTCGGATTGCGCAGCAACGAACGCAAGTGAGTTGGAAACTCCTTCTGCCGGACAGAGAGGCGTCCGGGCCAGATCGGTGAAGGAATCACCAGCACATGCGTCCTGCGGACGCCGGCCAGAAAACTTGCAAAAGAGCGCGAGTTAGAAGTGGGACGTTGGTCTGGGGAACTTACCTACCTGCGAGCACATGACCAGGCTCTCCCTAGCTGATCAGCTTCCCACCTCTTCCTACTTCACAAGGTATTTCGCGGATATCATTTCGGCAATAGAGAACCGCGCTTGGACTCGACGAACCTAAGGGTAAACCATCTTTTATGCGGGAAATTCCAATTATTACGCTCTAAAATTGCGGCCCCCTCGCCGGCGCAGACTGGACAGCCATTCCGCCAAAAGTACACACGAAGGTGGTATAGATATAATGCCGCTGATGCGGCGAATGAAGGAGAGGCCGCGAAATTCTGAAGCAACTTGCCTCAGTATTTGCGGTGGACGCCGCGTTTAGAATTTCCATCAGGATCTCGTTCCATGTCGCGCGATACCTCGCTGAGTCTGCTGGCGCGCGTCTCCGATCGGCCGGGAGATTCTGATTGGCAACGGTTTGCAGACCTCTACGAGCCGCTCATTCGGGGCTGGCTGCGGCAGCGAGAAGTGCTCTATCACGATGCCGACGATCTGGTCCAGGAAATCATGACGGTGGTGATTCGCCGCGTGGGTGATTTTGAACACAACGGACGGATTGGCGCATTCCGCACTTGGCTGCGGACGATCACCGTGCATTGCTTGCGTGACTTTTGGCGCGCCGGGAAGAATAAGCCCGCGGGAGTTGGCGGCAGCGATATTCAAGAACTGATTGCCCAACTCGAAGACCCGGCGAGCGAGATGTCTCGGCTTTGGGATCAAGAGCACGATCGGCACGTGATGCGACGGCTCTTGGAGATGCTGCAAGGGGAATTCGAGCCCAAGACGTGGCAGGCGTTTCAACGTTTTGCCTTGAATAACGTTCCCGCCGCCCAGGTCGCCCAGGAGTTGGGGATCACCACGAACGCCGTTTTCATCGCCAAATCCCGCGTCCTCACCCGCTTGCGACAGGAATCGGCTGGAATTTTGGACGAAAATTAAGTTGCTCTGAAAGGTAGACCGGATTTCTCGCCATATAGAAGTGAATAGCCCTTCACCGCTATCTTGATCCTATGGCTCCGAAAACCACCCCTCATCCGCCGCAAGAAAAACTGCGAGCCTTCGCGCAAGGGACGCTTGTCGATCAGGAATTCAGGCAGGTTGAGGAGCACCTGGCTCAGTGCGATACCTGCTGCGATTCTTTGGCAGGTGAGCCGGCCGGGACGCTGTTGGAACTGGCTCGCGAAGCAGTAGCCGGTGGCTTAAATCGTCCTTCTCAACCAGCGAATAGCGCGGCAGATGCCAACGCAATTCCTGCTCCCCTGCAAAATCATCCGCGCTATCGCATTGTGGAAAAGATCGGCAGCGGCGGGATGGGAGCCGTTTACAAGGCCGAGCATCGGATCATGCAACGGACGGTGGCTTTGAAAGTGGTGCATCCGTGGATGCTCTCTCATCCGCAGGCGGTCGAGCGCTTTCATCGCGAAGTGCGAATGGCAGCGAAGTTGACGCATCCGAACATTGTCGCCGCTTACGATGCGGACGATGCTGGGGAGTTGCATTCCCTGATTATGGAGTTCGTGGATGGTGAGAGCCTCGATCGGCGCTTAGGGGAAGGAAAAGTTGTCTCGCTGGCACATGCCTGCGATTGGATTCGCCAGGCTGCCCTCGGTTTGCAGTTTGCGCACGAGCAAGGAATGGTGCATCGTGATATCAAGCCGCAAAACCTGATGCTCACGCGCGAAGGGGTCGTCAAGATTCTCGATTTCGGCCTGACGCGGATGGTGCAGGACGCTGAACTGGCGAATTCTCCCACCGTGCCCGAACATGCAACGCGCGAGGGGATGATTCTGGGGACCCCCGATTACATCCCCCCGGAACAAATCATCGATTCGCGGTCGGCCGATACGCGTTCGGACATTTACAGCCTGGGTTGCACCTTTTACTGCCTGTTGACGGGGAAGCCACCGTTCGCCGGCGGGACGACGATCGATAAACTGCACGCCCATGGAGCCCGCGGCGTTCCTCGCTTGGAGCCAGACCAGTTGAAACTCCCTGCCGGTTGGCCGAGGGAGATTGCGACGCAAGTGTGCGAAATTGTGCGTCGCATGACGGAGCTTGATCCCGCGCAACGTTTCGCCACGCCCGGCGAGGTAGCCAAAGCGCTATCAAAAGTTTTGCAGGGGGCGAAGCAGGCGATGCAAAATCCGGCGGCAAGGGCATCGGTAACTCCGCCGCCTCTACCGGTGGTTGTGGAACGTTCAACGCCTGCAGCACACGTCACCGTCACGGTGCCGGCAACAACGAATTCGCTGACAAAGAAAAAGCCATTTCTAACGCCGCTGCAAATGGGGCTGGGAGGCCTGGCGTTGTTCTGCGGCCTGCTCCTGCCGTTCGTTTATCAGCGTTTAGGGGGCACGCCCGAAAAAGGAGGAAGCGCGATAGCGGATGTGCCGCGGCCAGTTCCACAGATTCCGCCTGATCCAACAAAAGCCAACGCTTCCGTTGAAGAACGGGCCGCACGTATCATGCTGTTGATTCCCTCACGCGGTCTGTGGCTTGCCGATTACAAGTATGTGGCCGACGAGGTGCAGCGGCTGAAGGGGCAGAAATCGGGTGCGTTGCAACTGGAGGTTGTGGGAACCACCCGGCAGCCGGCGTTACTGGCTCCGGGGTCGTTGCAGGGTCGCGTAGTCCCCGATCGCATTCTCGATGCGCAAGTGCGAGCCAGCGACTACGATGCTCTGATTGTTGTCGGATACGACACGAGCGAGTTCGTCCCTGGCGGAAGTTTTGGTTCCCAGGTCGAGCGGCTGTTGCAAGAGTTCGCGGCTCAAAACAAACCGGTGGCGTCGCTCTGTGCAGGGCAAAGGATCTTGCTCGAACATGGCTTCGCCCGCGGTAAGCGGGTGGCAACGTGCGAATTCGTGCTCCCCCAAGCGGTCGCGGCAGCAGGAGCGAACATCGGCAGCGGGCGTGTCGTGCAGGATGGAATTCTGATTACGGCCACCGCGGATCAAGATGCACCGCAACTTCTGCGGAACATTAGTAATCTGTTGCAGCCGTAGCCGCCACGCGCTACGCCACGCGATTGATCGTTTCAGCCGCCCATTCTGGCAGGCAGGGGTTTACAAAATGACCTGTCGCCCATTCGAAACCGGCTTGCTTCGTTCCCCGCGGAAGAATTTGCCAGTACCAATGAAAGCCGGCGTCGTCGCCGTCCTGAAAGGGTTGCGAGTGCAGTGCCAAATTGTAGGCCGAGAGGCCGGAAGCTTCTTTGATCCGGCGGATCAGATTGCCCATGAACAGGGCCAGTTCAGCCAGTTGTTGGTCGTCGACCAGGCGGAAATCGGGAGCGCGCGTCTGGGGCGCAACCCAACATTCGTAACCAAAACGAGAAGCAAACGGACACCAGGCAAGCAGGTCGCCACTCTTGCCGACAACACGGCCCCCGTACGCGATTTCGGCCTGCATCAACTCCGCGAGCAAAGGTTGCCCCTTCTCGCGAACATGCTCACTGCAGCTTTCGAGTTGTTCCACCAACTGCGCGGGAAGCCAAGGCAAACCGATGATTTGGCTGTGGCTATGTTCCAGCGAAGCCCCGGCTGCCGCGCCGACATTTTTGAACACTTGGGCGTAAACCAATCCCTGCTCCGCCGCGGCTCGCAACCGATTCCGATAGGCATGGAAGCTCTTCACCAGTTCGTCGTCCGATAAGTCGGTCAGGTCGACCACATGGCGGGACGATTCAATAATTACCTCATGCACGCCTCGGCCGGGCATCACTTCAAAAGGGTGTCCTCGACGAACGGGGAGCGTGTAGGGCCCGGAACCATTGACGGCCGGGTACTTGTTCGGCACCACGCGCACTGCCCAGGGGGCGCAGTTATCGCTGGGAAGCTCCAGTAACGCGGGAGGGGTTTGATCCTCGTTTCCGGCGCAAAACGGGCAGGCAAGATCGTCCCGTTTGACGAACGAGTCGGAATACTCGCTCGGCCGCGCATCGCGGTCGCCGCCGGTAATAATCCACCGGCGTGTCAGAGGCTCAAAACGAAACTCAGGCATCAATGGACTTCTTCGGAGGATAGGACCGAGCGTTCCGGCGTAGCCAAATTCGCAAGAACTTTGACTGCCGGATCTCGATCAGTAATTTTCGGACTCGAGAATCCTCTCGTAGCGAACCGCCTTGCGTTCCATCGCCTCGCGATACACCTGCTCATAACGCTGGGCGCTGCGGAACCAGGACCAATCGGCCCGCATGCCCGTATCCACAATCTGTCGCCAAACTTCGGGTTGTTGATGAAACACCCCCAAAGCTCTGCCAATCGCCTGTTCCATTTCCGCAACGTCGTAAGCCTGGAAGACGAATCCCGTGGCCGTGCGCTGCTGAATATTTTCATCCGTCGCATCCACGACCGTATCGACCAGCCCGCCTGTGGCGCGGACGATCGGCACGGTGCCGTAACGCAAACTATAAAGTTGGTTCAAACCGCAAGGTTCATACCGGCTGGGCATCAAAAACATGTCCGAGCCAGCTTCGATCAAATGTGCCAAGGGATCGCTGAACTCGAAACGGGCGGCCACACGGTGGGGAAATCTTGCGTTTAAATGCCGCAATTCGTCGTGATAATGGGGCTCTCCCGTCCCCAGGACCGCCCAGTGAATATCGTTGGTCTCAGCCCAGCGCTGCATCATGTCGATGACCAAATCCCAGCCCTTTTGGTCGGCTAGGCGCCCCACCAGGCCGATGACGGGTGTGGCGGGGGAAACAGGCAGACCCATCTCCCGCTGCAACGCTGCTTTACAGGCTGCCTTGCCGGTCGCCCAATTGCCAGCGTTGTATTGAGTCGGCAAATGGGGATCCTGTTCGGGACTCCAAATGGAATAATCCACGCCGTTCACGATGCCAGACAAAATTCCCTGGCGTTGCTGCAGCGAGCCTTCCAGCCCGCACCCTTGTTCGGGAGTTTGAATCTCGGCCGCGTAGTTTTCGCTGACAGTGGTAATGGCGTCGGCAAAGACGATCCCCGTCTTCAAGAGATTGAGTTTTCCGTAGAACTCCATCTGGTGCATGTTGAAGAAGCGCCAGTCGAGCCCCGTCAGCAGCATGTCCCAGTGCCAAAAGACCCCTTGATAAGCCAGATTGTGAATCGTCAACACTGCCGCGGAGTATTGATAGCCGGCCGCGTGCTGATACTCAACCTGCAGATAGGCAGGGATCAATCCCGTCTGCCAGTCGTGGCAATGGTAGACATCAACTTCCTGCTGCAAAATTCGGGTCGATTCGAGCGCTGCCCGACAAAGAAAGGCGAAGCGCTCGCAATTGTCTTTGTAGTCGACTCCCTGATCGCGGTAAAGTTCCGGCCGGTCGTAGTATTCGTCGTTTTCGAGGAAGTAGACCGTCACGTCCGAATCCGGAATTTGACTCTTCCAGAGCATGCCGCGAACAATGCGCGAGCCGACGGGGATATCGAACTTGACGTTCAAGCGTTCGCGGGGCGTATTGGAGTGCTTCACCTGCCGGTAGTACGGCATGAACACACTCACTTGATGTCCTAGCTTGGCAAGTTCGCGAGGCAACGCGCCGCAAACGTCGGCCAGGCCGCCGGTCTTGGCGAAGGGAGCCACCTCGCTGCTGACAAACAGAATCTTCACGGCGGCGATCTCAAGAGGCGGGAGCTGGTAGGACGCCGGCGACAAATACCGCCCCGGGGAGAGTGCGTTATTCGCGACCTCGCATGGGACCTCTCGACGCAAACTTGACAGTTCCTAACGCGTGAGAGGACAATCGTTTATAACCCACCTAGCGGAAGATGGATAGACGTCTGTAGGGGGGCTTTTTTCAGAGGATTGAGAGAGGTAAGAAACGCACCGTCAGGCGCGATTAGGGGTTGAACATTTGCCCCGCGATAGGGCACTAACTACCACATACCGGTTCGCCGGTTTGATTTTTCCCCAGCAGGAGGTCAGGTGACAGCCGATTCCGGAAAGGCAAACGATGCCGTCGATGCCTGCTTCGAGCGGATCCACCGCGCGGCCTTAGTGCTCACGGGAAATCCCTGGGACGCCGACGATCTGACGCAGGAAACATTCCTGATCTACTCGCGGCAAGCGGACGCATTTGCCGGACGCAGCAGCGTTTACACCTATCTGTATGGAATTTTGCTGAACCTCGATCGGCGGATGCGTCGGCAACTGGGAGTCCGGCGGCGGAAGCTCAAAGTGCTGTGGGAAGATCGCACGGCGGCGGAACCCGCGATGCCCGCGGCCGACTCACGCGAAGAAGTTCGGGAATGGAAGCAAAGCTTGTGGGGACACGTCGACCATTTGCCGGAAGCTCAACGTCATGCGTTGGTTTTGCGGTTCGGGGCCGAGTTGCCGTATGAACAGATTGCTCAAGTGATGGATTGTCCGTTGGGAACGATTAAGTCCCGCATCTTTCATGGTCTGGCTGGGGTGCGCCGCAGGTTACAAGAAGAAACTGCTGCCGGACCAAAGATTGTGAACCTTCCTACGGAAGGACAAAATCATGCCATTTAATCCGCGATTAGTCCCCTCCGACGATGAGTTTTGCGGGGACGACGAACAACTAGCAGCACTGGGGGAACAGTTGCGCGAGGACGCTGCGTTCCTGGCGAACACCTATCCAGCCGGCGGCAAGTCGGAGCAATTCCCGATTGCCGTTGTAACTCAACTGCCGGGCCGCGATCCGCGCCGTATTGCTCAAGTCGCTGTTGCCGCACTTTTGGTGGTTGCCGGTTTAAGCCTGGCAGTTTGGCAAGGTGGGCGTATTGCTGAGCAAATGGCAGGGCAGACTGCCACGCCGGAAGCAACGATAGTCCCGGCAGAGGGGCTCATTGTTGCCGAACCGAGCGAACCTAGTTTCGGCCCGCTGCCACCACCGCTGCAATCGATCGTGCGTCCCGTGTCGCATCAGTCGCTTACCGGACCTGAATGGGAAGCGGTGCTCGACTTGTTGGAATCCGATCAAGGACAAGCGCAAAGCATTTCGCTCTGAGCTAGACGTTACATGTCGAAACTTTTTCCATCCCTTCACTTGCCGCGGCCGTTCATCCCCAGGATGGGCTCGTTCGCACTGCTCGGATTCATCGCGACCCTCTGCCTCGCAACCTGCGTAGCAGACCTCGCGCGAGCAGCCGAAGGAGAAGGTTGGGAAAAGCCTGCGAAACTGTTGCAGACGGCAACCGTTACCATTCGCATCTCGGCACCGGATACCGAAGCAGTTGAAGCAAATTTCGCTGACGACAAGTCACGCGATCAACTCCCGACGGAACGAACTGAAGCTTCACACCACGTTTCGGTTTGCTCGGGTATTTACGTTGCCCCCAAATTGCTCATCACCAGTGCGACCGTGGGAAGTGATTCCACGATCCGAGTCACGCTCGCCGGCGGTGCCCAGGCAATGGCAACCTTGCGCGTCGTTGACGAATTTTCCCGTTTGGTGCTGCTCGAAGTCGATGCTTCTCCGGAATCGTTCCTGAACATCAACGAAGAGCTGCCAGTTGCCGGTGCCGCGGTGATGACGGCTTCTGCTTGGGGAACTGAGCGGGCAATCGTTTCGCAGGGGATCGTCGGCGCTGTGGACCGGACCCTCCCCGATTTAACGACCCCCGCGTTGCTGCAGTGCGATCTGCGAACGACCGAAACCTCAGCCGGGGCGGGGCTCGTCGATCGCGAAGGAAAGTTGATTGGGGTGATTATCGCTGCCGATCACCCTGAAACCAAACGAGGCTGGGCCTACGCGGTTCCTGCTTCGCATGTGAAGCGATTGCTGCGGACCTGGGAAGAGCAGAAAGAAGCCGGGAAGTCGGTGATTGTGTTACCGCGGCGGCGGCCCATCGTCGGCGTGAGTCTCGATGGAGATGATCGGGGCATTTTTGTCCGGCGAGTTATTCCCGGCAGTCCGGCAGAAAAAGCAGGGCTCGCGGTCGGAGATCGCATCCTGTCTACGGACGGCGTGCAGATTCGCTCCGTCTATCAGGCCTTGCTCCCCACGATGCAGAAACAGCCCGGGGACTTGATGACCTTCAAAATTCAGCGCGGAATGGTGGAAGAAGAAATTCGGGTCGTGCTGGGAGGTGGCGTTGTTTTGCCCTCTGCTTCCTTGCAAGAGTTGGGGGAGGTGATTCGTCCCCAAGTCGACGTTCGGCAGATCGCCAAAGGTACTTTTGCCACGAATGGGCCGGGCAATCCTATTAAGGAACTCTCCACCGCCCAAAATGCTCCTGCCGGGGAACAGCCCCCGATCACCGCGGCCCAAAAGATCGCGTTGCTCGAAAAGGCTCTGGAAAGCTATCGGAGCGTGATTGAGTTTCAGCAGCGTGAATTGGCCAAGAGGGACCGCGAGCGAGTCAATCAGGATCAGAATGTCGAGGCTTTGCGGCTGGAACTCGAACGGCTGAAATCATCGCTGCCGGCCGCGTCGCGCCCGTAATAACGCCCGCAGTGCGCTGTTCCTGGAGTCGTTTCACGCTGCCAACACTCTTGCTCCCCTGAATTGCATCGCACTGTACTTTTGTTACGATGGGGGTCGAAACCCAGTGCCGCTGCCGAAACAGTGGCATTTTTAGTAACGTATTTTTTTCGTGCGAGACGTTGGCGGCGAATGTAAATGCCGACAGTGCCTGCGCTTGGCGAGAGTTTCGATGGTCACCAGTAGCACCGTTTGCTGCCGGTCGATCTGCTTGTACACGTGTGTTCGTGCCCTTCCGCATCGAGGAGAAACCTGATGTGGCTGTTGCTGGTAGCGTTGTCCTGGTTCCTGCTTCGGTGTCCTTCGGCTCCGCGCGTGCGATTATTGGCACGGACGGACGGCCAGGTGCTGCAGGCAACAGGACGCTCGGTGCGTGATTCCCACGCAACATTTTTTGGGCGAAGTGAATCGGACCGTTTCCTGCCTCAGGTAAATTCCGGCGGAAAGCAGTTGCTCATCTGGCTGCGTTCGCTGGTCTGGCCGGACTAGGTTTAGGCTCCGCCGTCCTCCTCTTTTCGGCCGGCGAACTCACGAAGATCAAGTTTCGAACTTTTGGTCCAAGTGCCCCCTGGCAACTTGTCGGCAGTTAGCTTTTGCCGTGCTCATCGATCGTCGTTGCACGCAGGAGCGAAAAATCAGGCATGCCGGACATCTTCTACTATTTGATCGCCGTGGCCGTCTCGGCCGTATCAACCTTTGCCGCCATCAAGTTCATCGACCGCTTGCGGCAGATGGATGCCGAACGCGCGGCGAAAGACATTCTTTCTCGGGCGGAACGTGACGCCGCCAATCTGATGAAGGAGGCGGACCTCAAAGCCAAAGAATCACTTTTAACGCAAAAGGCCGATCTCGAAGCCCAAGTCAATCGTTCGCGGGACGAAGTTCGCGAACGGGAACGCGCGCTCGATAAACGGAACGAAACGCTGCAGCAACTCAGCGACGATCTCCGCAAGCAGGAACGCATGGTGGAAGCCAACCAGCGCAAGGCTGCCGAACGGGTGGAAGAGGCGAATCGCCAGCGGGAAGAGCTGGGGCAACTGATCGAGAACCAAAAAACAGCCCTCCATAACATCAGCGGTCTCTCCCGCGAACAAGCCACGCAGCAATTGCTCGCTGCCGTGGAAAAAGATCTCGCCGATGAAGTCGGCACCATGATCATGCGTCATGAAAAGCGGGTCGCCGAATCGTGCGAACAAAAATCGCGAGACATGTTAATGACCGCCATGCAGCGGTTTGCTGCTTCCCACACCGCTGACAGCACCACCAGCACCATCGACATTCCCAGCGATGAAATGAAGGGCCGCATCATCGGCCGCGAAGGGCGCAACATTCGCGCGTTCGAAAAAGTCACCGGCGTCGATGTCATCATTGACGATACGCCGGGCGTGGTGATTGTCAGCGGCTTCGATCCGGTCCGCCGCGAAATCGCCCGCCAAACGCTGATCAAACTGATCGCCGATGGTCGCATTCATCCTTCGCGCATCGAAGAACTGTTTCAGGAAACGACCAAAGAGATCGAAGCCTACATCGTGAAGAAGGGGGAAGAAGCGGCGGACGAAGTCAACATTCGCGGCCTGAATCCCAAGATCATCTACATGCTGGGCCGGCTCCACTTCCGCACCAGCTACAGCCAGAATGTGCTCCGCCACAGCATCGAGGTCGCGTTCCTGTCGGGCCTGCTCGCCGAAATGATCGGCATGAACGGAGACATTGCCCGGCGTTGCGGCCTGCTGCACGATATCGGCAAGGCCGCCGATCATGAACTCGAAGGGGGGCATCCTAAAATTGGTGCCGATCTTCTCAAGCGGCATGGCGAACGAGCCGAAGTCGTGCACGCGGCACTCGGTCATCACGACGACATTGTGGTCGAGCATCCTTACACGATGCTTGTCGCCACCGCCGATGCCTGCAGTGCTTCTCGCCCTGGTGCTCGTCGCGAATCGCTCGAACGCTATGTCCGCCGGATGGAAGAACTCGAAGCGATCGCCAATGGCTTTCCGGAAGTCGAGCAAGCCTTTGCGATTCAAGCCGGTCGCGAACTGCGCGTAATCGCCGCTTCGAAGCGAACTGACGATGCGACCGCGGCCAAGCTCTGCCGGGACATTGCCAAGGCTCTGGAAGAACAACTGACCTACCCTGGCGAGATTCGGGTCACCGTGGTGCGAGAATCACGGTTTTCCGATGTGGCTCGGTAAGCCGAATTTATTTGCGAGAGACTAGTTTCAATCGTGCTACGCATTTTGTTGATCGGCGACATCGTGGGGAAGCCCGGGCTCAAGCTCGTGCAGCGGAGCCTCCTCGCCTTGCGTCAGCGCGAGCAATTGGATTTCGTCATTGCGAATGGGGAGAATTCGGCCGATGGTTCCGGGATCACCCCCGGCATTTATCGCAAGCTAATCGATGCCGGCGTGGATTGTGTCACGCTCGGCGATCATATCTACCGCCGGAACGAGATTTCCGATTCGCTGCGCAAAGAGAACAACATTCTCAAGCCGGCGAATTTTCCCGCCCAAGCCCCCGGCCGAGGATGGACCGTGCTGGAAACCGCTGCCGGCGTGAAGATCGCCGTGATCAGCCTGATGGGGCGCGTTTTCATGCGCCCCGTCGATTGCCCTTTCACGGCCGTCGAGCAGATTCTGAAAGAGCTGCCCGATGACGTGCGCGTGCGAGTGATCGACTTCCATGCCGAAGCCACCAGCGATAAGCAGGTGCTGGGGCGGCTCGTCGATGGCCGCGTCTCCGCGGTGATCGGCACGCACACGCACGTTCCCACCGCAGACGAGCAGATCTTTCCCGGCGGCACTGCCTTTCAATGTGATGTGGGGATGACCGGCCCGCACGAAAGCATTCTCGGCCGGCGGATCGATCGCGTTTTGGAAACCACCATTTCCTTTCAGCCCACCCACTTCGATGTCGCCACCGACGACGTCCGCCTCAACAGCACCATCATCGAAGTCGACGAAACCACCGGCAAAGCCGTCGCCATTCGCCGCCTGATGGTAACTGCCGAGGAAGGAAACGCCCTGGGCGATGCCCTTGCCGCGCAACTCGCCGCCGCGAAGAAGGGGCCGGTTATTCTGTAGGGGGGAATTGGTGCAGGTTGAACGGGGAGCATGCCATGCGTCGCAGCCAGGCTCGTTCTCAAGAAGCCATCGAGTTTGCGAAGAGCCAGCGCGCTCGCGCGAACGAATTCAGCTCAACCGTTTGGCAGTGGCTCCGCAACCGACAATGCCACGGTCAGAAGTTCCGCCGCGAGTTTCCGATTCCGCCTTACACGGCGGATTTCTGCTGCGTAGAACTGCAACTGATTATTGAGATCGACGGGGAGCCTCACACAACGGCCGCGGGACGCGCGCACGATGCCAGCCGGGATCAGTTTTTGAAAGAACTTGGATACGAGGTGCTGCGCGTTCCGGGTTATGGGGTTCTGCGCGAAGCTGGCACAGCGTTCAGGCAGATTGAGGCGGCAGTGAAGAGCAGAATGGAGGAGGTTTCTCGAAAGACAACCCCTCACCCCCAACCCCTCTCCCCGCGGCGGGGCGAGGGGAGACAGAAATAACGAAGCGAAGATTTGCTTGATAAAACCTTCTCCCTCACGCCGCGCTCGGGGCTGAGAGCCGCAGCCGAAAGAGCATGCCGGAGCCTTCTTCAAAAACTTTTCTCCCCCTCGCCCCGC
>JBGSNR010000064.1:0-22614 GCA_041739545.1 Pirellulaceae bacterium
CTGCGACAAATCATGCGGACTGAAGGAATTCACCTGCAGTGCCCGATAAATCTCCAGATCCGCGGCCGTCACAGCCGGGCATTCCAAAGCTGCAATCATGGTTCAATCTCCTGTCACAAAGAAGAATTCGGCAAAATCACCGATTCGGCCCGCGCGAGCGCAACGCCCCGCAGACGGCTTTTCTTCTTTGTGGAAGTTGATTGATTAGATGTCAAGAGTTGACGGGTAAAAATGACTGATTGATTTACGAGTGGACACGCAACAGCACTGGTCGGCTACCCCTTCGGCGTGCGGATTGCGTGCGAAGCTGTCAGTCACGCGCTACGGCAAAGCGACTCGGCCATGGAAACGCGAGAAGGAAACCGGACTACGTCATGCACGGGGTGCATGGACCTACTTCAGCAGCCACCGTCGAGCGTGACCTTATAGTTATTCCCTTGACTACCCGGCTGGCGATCGCGTCGCCGGGGATGAAACTGATCGTTCTCAAAAGTCGATGTCATCGGTGCTGGCGAGAGCCAACTCCAACGCCCGCTCCGTTGCCCGCCGTTTCGTGATGTCTCGGATGATCCACTGAATGACGGTTTCACCGCTCCCGCCGTGCAGGTTGCTGACGAACTCCACGTCGATCCGCTGCCCCGTCTTCGTTTTAAACGGTAGGTCTTCGTACCGGATGTACCCTTCTGCTGGAGTTCCCGCATTGCTGCCTTGCTCGCTCCCACGTCCTCGAACAGCCCGATCTGACAGATTTCCTTCCCACGAACTCGTCAACTAGCCAACAGCCCCGCTTTCGAGGCAAATGCGGAAATCCGCGTATTAGCATTGATAAATCCACACCGGGCATGCATATTAGGGCGTTGATAGGCCAACTCACGAGCGACCGCTCCTTCCCTACCGCCCCATGAACTTCGATTCCCGACCTCGCGGAACATCCAAACAAAAACTTCATACCAAGGGAAGACGAGGCCGCACGATCTTCTTCGAACCGCTCGAAGAACGTCGCGTAATGGCGACGCAGTTGCTCAACTTCGATGATGCATTCGCGCCTGAAGCATTCTCGCAGCAGACGGAATTGACTACGCAGTATTCGGATCAAGGGGTTCGCTTTGCAGGACAGAGCGGCGCGGGCTGGGAAGTTCTCAACGACTCCGGCAACTTTGGTATCGGCGGCTACTCCGCCCCGAACTTTTTAGCGTGGAACACCGAACTAACGTCGGCTGCGGAAATTCTGTCGTTCGCCGCGCCCGCGAGTGATGTCTCGCTGCAAGTCGGATCGACGGAAGCTGGAACCTTCACGGCCACCGCTTTCGACGACCAAGGGAACGAGTTGGGAAGCAGCACGATTGCGCTCACTTCGGCACTGCAATCAATTGCGTTGCCATACAGCGCGATCGCCACCGTGCAGTTCAGCACCACTGCCTGGTTTGGTGTACTCGATAACCTGCAGTTCGAGATCGAAGACTTTACTCCGCCAACCCCCGTCACGGCGACGATCGATACTGCCGGCAACCTGGTGATTGCCGATAGCGATAGCGACCCAAACAACAATCAACTCCGGATTTCCAGCGACGGCAGCTACTTAATTTTTTCTGACCCCTTGGTTGCCTTCGCTGCTGCGCCATCGGCCGGCAGTATCGTGAGTGACGGCGGTCGAACGCTGGCGATACCGTTGGCGGATGTCACCGGCACGATTACGTTTCTCGCAGGCGGCGGGGATGATACGTTTGTCGTCGACTATTCAACGTCGATTACCAACGTCATCAATTTTGAAGGGGGCGTCGGTGGTTACGACACCCTCAGCATCCAAGCCTATGCCGACACGATCTACACCCCCAGCGCGACCGTCTACGGCGACGGTGTTGTCGAACATGGCGGTTCGGTCATCAACTTCGTGGGCTTGGAGCCGGTCGATTTCGATTTCTTCGGTCCAGGAACCTTTACGCTCGCACTGCCTGGTGTGAACGATACGGTCGGCATTGCCAACGGCACCACGGTGATGGGAGCACTCCCGGCGCTCATCATTTCGGGAAGCAGTGGCGGTACGCCGTTTGAAACGGCCCACGTGCGGAATGCCACGAACATCGTCATTGATACCATCACGAATGGAACCACCGGCGTTGACGCGGTAACCATCGCGAGCGCCGACAACGCGCACGGTAACACTAATTTGACGATCAGCACCGAGACGCTCAATGTTTCTGGCGCAACTGTTTTCAGCGGTGCGTTGAACTTCACTGCCGCCAACGTTTCGTCCACCGCGGCAGGAACGATCAGCACCGGCAATGGCTTGACCGTGAACACGAGCGGAACGACTAGCACACTCACCGGCAACATTAGTGGCGCTGGCGGAGTTGTCAAAACAGGGACAGGCACCCTGACTTTGGCCGGTAACAATGCCTACACGGGGGGAACCGTGCTTAGTCAGGGGACACTCGTTCACGGCAGCGCGAATGCCACGGGCGCGGCCACTGCGCCGATCACGATCAACGACGCACTGACGGGAGCCAACGCCACAACGCTGCGCTTCACCACCGGGGTCATCAACAGCGGGACTGCCACGACCTATAAGCCGATCACCGTCAACAACTTTGGAACCACGACCACGCTGGACTTCAATCAAGGTGCTGCATTTGTTAACGCGAACGTCGCCATCAGCAAAGCAATCACCATCAGCACCACGGTGGGTGGCAATCAGTTCGGCTTAATGGGAACGATCTCCGGCACGGGAGCCGGGGCCGGGAACACGAGCGTGACTTTTGCCAATGCCGCCGGCGCGAACTTTTACTACACCGCCGGCTATACAGGGTCGGGAATCGCGGCCAACACGTTTGCCGGCAACGCGACAATCGCCGGAAACATCAATTTGCAGAACCTGACGTACATCAATGCCGCCTACGTCAACGGCGTATTTCCAGACACCTCGAATGTCACTATCAATGCGGGTGCCACGTGGACCCAGGTTTGGGGTGCGGAATCAATCAACGGGCTAGATGGCGGCGGTAATCTAAACAACAACGGACTGGCAATTACTGTCGGCACCTCCAACGGCGGCGGCAGCTACTCAGGCATCGTCACAGGGGGCGGATCACTCACCAAAGCTGGGAACGGCACGCAAACTTTTTCCGGAGCGAATAGTTACAGCGGTGGAACGTTCGTCAACTTGGGGATCCTCCGCTTAGATTTGACCGCTCGGTCCAATAATAACCCTCTCAATCTCGGCACGCTCACTGTCAATACTCCGGGCACACTCGAACTTTTCACCAACGGAACCGCAAGCTTCGGCACCACGGCGTTGTTTAGCACCGGGACCACGATGCTCGGCACCGGAACCATCACCAAGACCGGGACGGGATATGTCGATTTCTGGAACGGGACCAACATCAAGGATTTCGCGGGGCTCATTGATGTTCAAGCCGGCCTCCTGTCGAATCAAACGAACGGCGCTGGCGCCTGGAGCACGAGTGCTGGAAACATGAGCCTCAACGTTGCGGCGGGCGCATTTTTTGATCTGCGCACCGACGGCGGCATTGTGATCGATAGGCTCACCGGCAGCGGAACGATTGGTGGTTCGTTTACTGCGGGGATGAGTATCACTGTCGGAGCCCAAGGTGGCAGTTCCACCTTCAGTGGCGTGATCCAAAACACGGTTCCCGGCTTTGCCAACGTGCCGACGATTGCTCTAAACAAGGTCGGGCTGGGTACTTTCACCCTGAGTGGTGCGAATTCTTATACCGGCGGGACCACTGTTACGGCGGGGACGTTGCAACTCAATCTCGTCTCTCGTTCCGGGGCCGTGAACCTGGGTGAAATCTCGGTGGGCGTGAATGGTACGCTCGACTTCTTCAACACCAATAATGGCGTCGATAACGTCCTGGTCACGGGAACCACGCACATCTTCGGCTCCGGCAAGGTGACGAAGACAGGGGCCGGCTACGTCGGCTTGTGGAACGATACCGACACAATCAAGGACTTCACGGGTCTGGTCGATATTCAGGCCGGAACTTTAGGAAGCAATGGCAACGGCTGGCAGAATAGCGCCGGGTTGATGGACCTCAATATTGCCGCCGGCGCGGCCTTCGATATTCGCACCCAAAATGTACTGGTCAACCGGCTGACTGGAACCGGGTCGATTGGCAGTTCGCATAATGCCGCTGTTCAACTATTGGTCGGAAATAACAACAGCGATTTCGCCTTTGGTGGGATCATCCACAACGGCGGTGATCCTGCCTGGTCCGGCGGAGTGAATGCGGGCGTTGTTTCGCTTCATAAAGTCGGTACGGGAACGTTGACTCTCAGCGGTGCCAGTACCTACACCGGCGGCACAACCATCAGCGGTGGCGGCGTACTCAGCGTGGGGGCAATTGCCGACAGTGGCACGAGCAACATCGGCTTCACTGGCGGAGTTACTTTCGGCACCGGAGGAGGGACTTTGCGCTACACCGGTGCGACCGGTTCGACGAATCGAGCCTTCGCGTTCACGGGTGCCGGTACTTTTGACGTGACCGCCAGCAACGCGCTAT
Source organism: Pirellulaceae bacterium (assembly GCA_041739545.1). Classification (GTDB taxonomy): domain Bacteria; phylum Planctomycetota; class Planctomycetia; order Pirellulales; family Pirellulaceae; genus JBGSNR01. Next base: position 4,521 of record JBGSNR010000064.1, read on the forward strand.
CGTTGACGGGTGGCGGTTGGTCAGGAGGTGGCGGTGTTACCAAGATCGGAACCGGGACATTGACCGTAGGCAACAATCGCGGTGGCGACAGATTCAATATTGGCTCGGACAATGGTGGGAACTTCACCATGTCAGCCGGAACGCTGAATATCTCTCCCAGCTTGTACTTCACGATGGGGGACAACGGTGCGAGTTCCAGTTTTAATCAGACCGGTGGCACCACCAATTACACCGCAAGCTCCGGTGCCTACATCGGCAATGGTCCCTCTGGCACGGCCACGCTCAATTTGAATGGCGGTACATTCAATCACACCGGCGGTTTTGAATTCCGCATCGGCGCCAACGGCTCCTCCGGCGTGGTCAATATCAACGGCGGTACTCTGTCCGCCAACGCGGTGATCTTGGTCGGCTACAGCGGCGCTGGAACCGGAACGATTAACCTCACGAGCGGTAATCTGAACCAAACGGCCGGGGGCAACTTCTTCATCGGCAACAATGGCTCGAGCGGAACGGTTACCGTCAACGGCGGTACCCTGACCACCAACGCTGCCATGTGGGTCGGGTTCAGCGGAGCAGGAACCGGCACGTTAAATCTCAGTAGCGGCACTGTCAATCAGAGCGGCATCTATTTCGTGGTTGGCAACTCAAGTACAGGTTCCTTGTTCAACCAAACTGGTGGAACGTACAACTTCACGGGCGCTAACGGCGTATACATTGGCAACGGCGGTACCGGCACGGCCACCATGACCCTCAGTGGTGGCACTTTCAATCAAACTGCTGGTTTTGATTTCCGAGTCGGCGCCAACGGGGCCAGCGGCGTTGTTAATGTTGACGGCGGCAGTTTGTTCACCAACGCGGCAATGTGGATCGGCTACAGTAGCTCCGGCACCGGTACATTCAACTTAAGCAGCGGTTCCGTCGCCCAGAGCGGCCAATTCTTTGTGGTTGGCAACACGGCGACATCTTCGGTCTACAACCAGACCGGCGGAACATACAACTATACCGGCGCAAATGGAACGTACATCGGCAACGGTCCCAGCGGCGGTACCGGCACAATGACGGTTAGTGGTGGTTCGTTCACGCAGACCAACGACGTCATGCGTGTCGGCCAAAACAGCACCTCCGTCGGCAATCTCAACATCGGCGGCGGAGCGGGTTTAGCCAGCGTGACTGCGCCGACGGTGACATTCGCCGCCAACAGCGCCACTGCACCGGGAACCCTGAACCTGCTCACCAATGGCACGCTCACCACCAGTGCCATCAATGTCGGCGCCGCAGGTCGTCCGGGAACCTTCAATTTCGACGGCGGCACGCTCAGAGCGCGCAGTTCCACCACCACTTGGATGCAAGGGCTGACGGCCGCGAATGTTCGAGCAGGCGGTGCCACCATCGACACCAATTCCTTCAACGTCACGATCGCGCAGAATCTTCTCCCCGGAACCCCCAGCGGCGGCCTCACCAAAATTGGTGCTGGTACGTTGACGCTCACTGGTGGGAACACTTACAGCGGCAATACCACGGTTAGTGCCGGCACTTTAGACATCGCAGGGACCGGCTTCCTCTATAACGCGCTGCCAAGCACGGCGACCGTGAGCGTCAGTAGCGGGGCCACGATCACGATCAGCACCAGTTCGTTTAATGCGCTCGGCTATGGTGCCGGTGAATCGTGGATTGTGGCCGGAACGATTAATGTCACCGGCGGCGGGCCCAACACGTTGCCCGGAACCGTCATTTTGAACGGCGGCACACTGACGAGCTCTTCCGTCAATGCAACTTTCGGCTCCTACTATGCGAACGCCGCCACCATCACCGCCAATGGAACAGGCAACATCATCAGCGGCGATTTTGGTATTCAAAGCGGGACGAGCCTCACGCTCAGCACGCCACTGGCAGGCGATGCACTTTCTGTCTCGTCGCCGCTGAGGAGCGTCAATGGCGGCACGGGCGGCCTCACCAAAACGGGCCTTGGTACGGTGACACTTTCAGGCGGAAATACGTACGGCGGCAACACCAGCGTCACTGCCGGCACACTGAACATCGCGGGGACTGGTTTCCTTTACAACGCGCTCCCGAGCGCAGCCACCGTCAGTGTTAGCAGCAACGCAACGATCACTCTCAGCACCAGTTCGTTTAACGCACTCGGCTATGGTGCCAGTGAATCGTGGATCGTAGCGGGAACAATCAACGTAACTGGCGGCGGCCCGAATACTTTGCCAGGTACGGTAACTCTCAACGGCGGAACGCTCACCAGCACATCAACGCAGGCGACATTCGGCGCTTACTTTGCCAATGGGGCGACGATCACCGCCAATGGCACTGGAAACACAATCAGCAGTGTCGATTTCGGCATTGCCAGCGGCACAGCCCTGAATCTAGTCACTCCTTTGATTGGCGATACTCTTTCCGTTTCCACTGGGTTCAAAAACGTCTCGGGTGCCGGTGGTTTAACGAAAAGCGGACTAGGTACGGCGACGCTGACTAGTAGTAGTGTTAGCAGTTACACGGGTGCCACAACGGTCAGTGGCGGCACGCTCGTTGTGAATGGTTCCATTGCGACCTCAAGTTTGACCACTGTCAATTCCGGGGCGACGCTCGCGGGCACAGGCACCACCGGGCCGTTAACCGTTCAAAGTGGTGGCAACCTTTCGCCCGGCAATAGCCCTGGGGTGATCAATACCGGCAACCTGGCTCTCGGCGGCAATTTCAACGTCGAGCTGAACAACGGTGCCGCCGGTCAAGTCAATGCTGGCGTAACCTACGATCAAACTAACGTTACCGGCACGGTGAATGTGGCGGGTGGCATCCTTGTTCTGTCGGGCGATCGCACGATCAGCACCAACGGCGATGCCTTCGTCCTGATCAAGAACGACGGAACCGATGCCGTTACGGGTATGGGGACATTCACCACGGATGTCAACGGTAATTCCGTCGCGCTCACGGAAGGGGCGGTGTTGCAGTTCGGCGGGGTTATTTACACGATCACTTATGTCTACAACGCCGAAGCTGGAACTCTAACCGGCGGCAACGACGTGGCCCTGATCGATGCCGCCTCGCTTTCGCTCTTCTGGGATGCCGACGGCAACACGACAGCTGGAACCGGGGGCACCGGCACTTGGGATACAACCAGTGCCACTTGGCGTGCCGGCAGTGTGACAGGCCCGCTCGTCATCTGGAACAATGCCAACAACGACGACGCCGTTTTTCCAGCCACCGCCGGAACCGTCTCGATACAGGCTGCCGGCATCACGGCCAAATCTGTCTCCTTCCAGGTCACCGGCTACAACGTTCAGAACAACACACTGACGTTGGCTGCTGGAACTGGAATCATCGACGTGGTTGCGGCCGGAACGGCTTCAATTAGCTCCGTGATTGCCGGCTCCACGGGCCTGACCAAAAACAATACCGGGACGTTGGCGCTGACAAACTCGGCCGCGAATACCTACACGGGCGGCACGTTCGTCAATGGCGGAATTCTGAGCTTGGGAACCGGCGGCACGGCCGTCAACACATCCAACGCGGCAGCACTGGGAGCAGGTCCGGTTACGGTCAACACCGGCGCGCAAGTTCGTCTCTGGATCAAAAACGATGCCGCCTTCACGCTAGCCAATAATTTCGTCCTCAATGGTGGAACGATTCACGCCGAGGACGGCAACTACAACCTAACCGGCACCGTCACGCTCAATGGCGGCGGTACACTCTCGGCGCGATACGGGGCCAAAGATCTTAAGGTAAGTGGCTTGATCAGTGGTTCGGGCCTTTTAACCGTGCAGAACATCAACGGCAATTCCGGCGGAGCGGTCATTTTTGCCAACACTGCGGCGAACACTTACACCGACGGCACCGCGGTCACGAATAGCCTCTTAATTCTCGGCACTGGCGGAACAGCAGCCAACACGTCCAACGCAGCGGCCATGGGAACTGGCACCGTGACTGTCAATGCTGGCGGCCAGGTCCGACTTTGGATCAAGAACGATGCAGCCTTCACGATTGCCAATCCGTTCACGCTCAACGGCGGCACTGTTCATAACGAAGACGGCAACTACACGTTGAGTGGAGCCATCGCCCTGACTGCCACCAGTACCCTCTCGGCCAAGTGGGGAGCAAAAGACCTAAACGTCTCTGGCAAAATCACGGGTGCTGGCGGTCTGACCATTCAAAACGTCAACGCCAACAACGGTGGCGCGGTCGTTCTGTCGAACAACACGAATGACTATTCGGGAACGACCACCATCACCAACAATCTCCGCTTGGGAGCTTCTCAAGTCATTCCCGACGGTGCGGGCAAAGGGAACGTCAGTCTGGCCGGAAGTTTAAATCTCAACGGCAATTCAGAAACGATCAACGGCTTGACGGGGACTGGAACCGTCACGACGGGCGTCGTTGGCACCTCGACTTTCACGGTCGGGGCCAACGATCAAACCAGCGCTTTTGCTGGCCTGATTCAAAATGGCACCGGCACCGTCGCGCTCACCAAGACCGGAACCGGAACGCTGACGTTAAACAGCCTGGCCGCGAATACTTACAGCGGCGGCACCATTGTCAATGGTGGCGTGCTCAGCCTGGGGACAGGCGGAACTGCCGCGGACACTTCGCACGTGGCTGCCCTGGGAATAGGCTTGGTAACGGTGAATGCCGGTGGTCAACTTCGTCTCTGGATCAGAAACAACGCGGCCTTCACCATCGCCAATAACTTCAGCCTGAACGGCGGCAGTATTCACGACGAGGACGGCAACTACACGCTCAGTGGCACCGTTTCTGTGCTGTCGAATAGCACACTGTCGGCACGGTACGCGGCAAAAGATCTCGCCATCGGCGGTGTTATCTCCGGCGCGGGCGGACTCACCATTCAAAACGTGAACGGAAACAGCGGCGGGGCGGTCGTGTTCAACAACACCGGCAACAGCTACGCCGGCAACACCACAATCACTCACAACCTTCGACTGGGCAATTCTAACGTCATTCCGGATGGCGTTGCGGCCGGAAACGTTTCCGTGGCCGGCACTCTCAATCTGAATGGTAATTCAGAAACCATCAACGGCTTGTCGGGCGCAGGTATCGTCACCAGTGGCTTGGCCGGCGCTGTAACTTTCACCGCGGGCGGGAACAACCAAACCAGCACGTTTACAGGCACGATTCAAAACGGCACGGGAGTGGTTTCGGTAGTGAAGACGGGAACGGGTATGCTGACGTTGAACGGTGCGAACACTTTCAGCGGCGGACTTTCCGTCGATCTCGGTACATTGCAAGTCCTGGGTAATCAAACCAACAACCGTCTGCTTGCCAACTCGCAGGTGACAATCAACAACGGCGGCACGTTTGAGTACGGCCAGGTCAATGCCGCGCCGGCCGTCGACTACACGGTCAACGCGGGTGGCACGCTGCGGTTCGTCAACGCAGTGGGCGGCGCAGGATTCCACGCGCACGTCCGCAACCTGAACCTGAACGGCGGCACCGTGGTGGATGCTTTAACTGCCAACGGTTACAACGGCGAAGCATTTCAGCTGGACGGCGATATCACCGTTGGTGGCAGCGTTCCTTCCACGATGAATCTTCAATCCGGTGCCCTGGGCGGCATGTCCCTCGATGGCAATCGACTTTTCACCATCGCCGACGTAACTGGCGATGCGAACGCCGATCTGATCATCAATGGTGAGATCGAAAATCGCGACAATAATCTTTCAGCCCTGACGAAAGCCGGACTTGGCACCCTTCGTCTTAATGGCATCAACACCTACACCGGCACCACCACGGTGAATGCCGGCACGCTGCAATTGCAAAATGGCCAGGCGATTGCTGATAACGCGGGGGCGGTGACGGTTGACCTGGGAGCGACGCTGCAACTGTTGAACGACGAAACGATCTCGGCGTATGTGGGATTGGGAGATAACGTCGGCACGAACGATAGCTTGCTCGCGTTGGGAGCGAACACGCTGACCACAACGGGTTCGGCGGCGATTGCAAATGTCACTACGACGACGGGTGGTGCGATCATCGCCGGCGACGCGATCCTCGACAACGATGACGATAACAACATCACCGGCACCAATATCTACCTGCGAGCCGTGAACGGCATCGGTACTGCCAGCGATCCGATCGAAACGGCAGTGGCAGCGATTCAGGTTTACAACACGACGAGTGGTGTGGTGAACGTGGTCAACAGCAACGCAGGTGCGCTCCTCACGGTGAGCGATCTGGGTGGACTTGGTTCGGCCGGCTTTGGGGCAAGGAACCTGGGTGGGGCGCTGACCATTACCAACAGCAGCCCGCTGACGATTGCTGCGCCAGTCATCGCGGCCGGCACCGTGACCTTGACCGCCAGTGACTCTGCCACGAACGATGTCGATCACTTGATTGTCGCTGCGACCGTGGAATCGACCACGGCAGACGTGTTTCTCAACGCCGGCGACGACGCCACCATCAATGCGGCAGTCACCGCGGCGACGAATGTCACCATCAACGTCGACTACCTAACCGCGGACACGTTGGGCTCGACGGCCACCATCAACGCGGCCATCACCACGCCGCTGGGGAATTACACGTTCCTCAACGGCAACATCGAGGCCGATACGTTCGAGCTCGCTCCGCAGAGCACGACCGAATTCCGCATCTTTGGCGATGACCCAACCGATGCACCCGGCGATGTGCTCACCAAGAATGTCACCGGATTAGGTGCGACGCTCAGCGCTCCCGGTTCAGTATTCACGGGTGCCGGCAGCGGCGACTGGACTTTTGCCGGCGGTTTGCTGCCGGTGCGCTTCGGCAGCATCGAAAACCTGGACATCACCGGCAACTATCACCTGGGCTACAACAACGATGCGACCAAGGCAGGCAATTTGGTGCTGATGCTCGATGCGTCGGGAGACAATTTTGAACTGCGAAATGGTTCCACTGCTGGCGCGCTGCTGCTTTCCGGCAGCCTGGCGACAGTTCTTTCGCTAACCGTGAACGGCAACACCGACAACGTGGCCGAGCAGTTGACCATTGACGATGTCAACGGCCTGCCGATGTTCAGCAGTAGTCCCGTTGGTGGGCCGGATAATTTGAACGTGGCCGGGACAGCTAGTGTGCTCTTCAACGGCAACGCCGGGACGAACACGTTGAGCTTCAATCTGGTGCAAGCCGGCACCAGCCAATTGGTTGGTCTTGGCGATGGCTTGGCCGGTGCGGATAGTTCGGCAGAAGTCTTGACGACGAACAATCTGCCGGAGTCGCTGAGTGTTTACGGCACGAGTTTGAGCGCCATCAGTCGTACCGACAGCGGCGCTGCTCCGGGCGCCTTGACCCTCTTGGCCGAAGGCGGGGACGATGTGGTCGACATCGCAGGCAATGTCGCGAACACCGACATCACCACCACTGGCTACGCTACCTTCAGCTTCAGCGGCAACAACTACTCGGCCCTGAACATTTTTGGCGGCCTGGGTGAAGATGAACTGACTCTCACCAGTTACGGCAGTGGTCAGACCGATAGCCTGGCAACAACCCTCGATGGCGATACCGCCAATGACACGGGTGTCGCCACCGACGGCGATAGCTCGGCAGATACGTTACGAGTCATCAGCACCAGCGGCAACACGGGCACCGTCACACTCCGCGGCGGAGCAGGGAACGACCAGTTCTTCCTGGGTGACTCGACTGTCAACTCCATGCTGAACGGCATCGTCGGCCCAGTCATCGTGGCTGGTGAAGCGGGGACGGATACGCTCAACGTCGACGATCAAGGTTCAATTGGCGACAAGGTGATTGTCGTCACCGAAACGACCATCGATGGCATCACTGTCGCTACCGGCACCGAGGTGAGTTACACCACCATCGAGGTTTTGAACCTCTTGGGCGGCACCGGCAACGATACAATCACGGCCAACATGGATGGTGCTGCGACGGACCTCGTCACCGCTTCTCTCAACGGCGGTGGCGGAGACGATACGCTGCTCCTGAGCGGTGTGGCCAACCTCTCGAATCTGTATCTGCTCGGCGGAGCAGGGAACGATTCCCTCGGCACCGCGGCCGATCCGATCATTCCGACAGCGACCACGCAAGTGATCCTCAGCGGCGAAGCGGGAACCACTGCGGCCAGCAACACTACTACGCCGCTGAACCCAACGTCGCCAGCCGATGGAACCACCGATGAAATCTTCATCGACATCAGCAGCTTTACCACGGCCGAAGTCGTCGATACCGGCAGCGGTCAGGTCATCTCGATCGGCACCATGCCCGGCCATGCTCCGCTGTACTTCAACGGCATGGAGGAAATCAACCTGTATGATGGCAACGTGCTGACCAACGTTGGCCTGGGTGATCTCTATCTCCGCAGCACGGACGACGGCACGGCCGACAATATCCTGTTCTATCGCGGCTACACCTCGGCCAGCGATGTGCTCGTCCGTATGAACAACCGGATGGTCAGCAACACACCGTTCCGCCCGACGACCCGTGTCGTTGCTTACGGCCGCGGCGGTGGTGACTCGATCCAACTGAACTACACGGCCGGCACCATCGCGGCCGAGTTCCATGGCGAAGACGGCAACGATAAACTGCTCGGCTCGTTCCAGAACGATCTGCTCGTCGGCGGTGCCCACAACGATCACCTGATCGGCATGGATGGGAACGATATTTTGTGGGGGGATCAACAGGCTCTCACCTGGGCCGGTCGCTCGGGAGATAACTCGCCTGGCTCGACTGACGGCGACGACATCCTCGAAGGAACGGCCGGCGATGACTTCATCTTTGGCGGCAGCGGCAACGATCTACTCAACGGCATGAGTGGCAGCGACTACCTGCACGGCGGTTTCGGGAACGACAATCTGGTTGGCGGCGACGGCAACGACTTCCTGCGTGCTGGCGACGGCAACGACACGCTCGTCGGCGATGCGGGTGACGACATCGCGATTGCCGGTGCTGGCAACGACTTCATCTACGGCAGTGCCGGTCGCGACTTCCACCTGGCCGGTGCCGATAGCGATCGGATCTACGACCTGAACGACAACGGCGAAGACATCAGCGTGACCGAGGCTTTGACTTACGACGCAGACCTCGCCAACCCTGCCTACAATCCCAACAATCCTCTCACCTTCTTCGGCCCGAACGATGTAGCACTCCTCGCCTTGATGACGAGTTGGACCAACCCGGTCGACTCCTTCGCCACCCGCGCCGCCGCAGCCAGTGCGATACTATTGCCGCTCGCCACCAACGACGGCGCGATCGATTATATGTACGGCAACACGTTGGCTCAGGATTACTCCATCGTTGTCACCGGTGCTATCTATGCGAATAGAACTGGAGATGCGGTTGATGAGTTGGTGTAAGGTTACCGCGATCGTTTACTTGATCATCCCTGCCGTTTGCCAAATGCGGCAGCGGTAGACACCTGTTGCCAACGCGTGTTATTTGCCTGGACCACGTGTGACGATCTCCACCTGACTCCCGCGACCGATGAACAGTTCGTCGATTTCGGTCAGGAACAGGCCGTGCTCGATGCAACCGGGAAGAGATGCGAGCCAGGTTGCCAGTTCAACAGGATCGGTAATCGGGCCGACTTCAATGTCGTAAAGGCAGTTGTGTTGATCGGTAAGCACATCGGTCCCCGCAGGCTTTTGGCGTCGAATTGCCTTGAATCCACGTTCAGACAAGGCACGAGCAACGAATTCTGCGGCAAAGGGCAGCACTTCAATGGGGAGGCGGAACAGCGTTCCCAACTGAGCAGAGACTTTGCTCGAATCGACAATGGCAATCATCCTGGTCGAGGCAGCGGCGATGATTTTCTCGCGCAGTAACGCGCCGCCTCCTCCTTTGATAGCGTTGAGTTGCAGGTCGATTTCGTCTGCGCCGTCAATGGTGAGGTCGACCTGCGACAACGATTCAAAGGGCAGGAGCGGGATGTTTAAGGACTGAGCCAGTGCCTCGGTTGCTTGGGACGTGGAAGTCGCGGTGATTTTCAAGCCGGCTGCGACCCGCTTGCCCAATTCGCGTACCGCACAGGCCGAGGTGCTGCCGGAGCCAAGCCCCACCAGCATTCCGTCTTGAATCTCAGCGACCGCCCGCGCTGCCGCCAGTACCTTTTCGTCGTCTTGAACCGACATCTGCCTGCTCCTGTGTGGAAAGCGTTCACACGGTGAACGGCACACGGCGTGTGCCTACTACTATTGTTGCAGCTAACTTAAGCGAAGGTTGCCGCTGAGGTCTATCACTGGTGCGAGTCGAAAATATCAACTTTTTGGGAAAGGGGCTACCTAAATGATTCCACCTATAACGTGAATGCGCAGGTGCGGGAAATGTAGCTTAAGCCAACGAACCTCATCCTTCTGATTGAACAGCACCTGGACGGATTGCAGGTGCGGCAGTTTCCTCAACGGTGATCGCAACGCCTCCATGTCCTGCATATCGGCCAACACCCACCGTACTGCCCCCTCTCTCTCGTCCCATTGGAATATCGCGACCGAGGTGACGCGTGTCGTGAAATCTTTTCCCAGCCACGTCGCAAACGCCGGGAAGCGAGACTCTGCATAACACACCTGACCGCCATGCTCGAAAATTGCGGCGACTGCCTGCCGCTGCGTCAGCGCGCGATTGGCCCACCAACCGAGGAAAGCACCCAGGATGGTCACCAAGACTAAGGCAGAACGGAGGGTATAACGCCGTGGAAGTCTCATGGCCGAGATTGTACGGGATCCGGACGGCATTTCAGAGGCGGAAACTCCTTCTTAAGGTGCTTTGTAAATAATCAATGACACCTTACTATTTACGGAGAACACGAAATTATACGACTGGAGAAAATGGGGACCGCGGAAGCAGCTTGAGGTAGGTATTGCTGATGCTAATCCTGCGCGGATCGTCACCGGCAAATATCGCCAGCGTAAAACGATTCGCGACCTTATAGGAGAGTGGTTGTCCCTGCCCCGCTTCAACCAGTAAACAGCGAGTGCTAGCACCCCCAGCAAACCCCCTGAGGGAGGCGCTAACAGCCAGCAATTCACTTTTGCGAGTAACTGATTCACATGTCGAGAGTTAGCAATTTTGAAAGGTAGTGGAAACAGTTTCCAAATTGGTTCCGACGGGGGGGCAATAAAGACCCATCGAGGATTGGTCACACGAAGTGCCGCTCGTACGCGACGCAAAGTTTGGCTTCGAAAAGAGCAAAGATATTCAATAAGTTTTTATTATTATTCAACGACGCAAATCCAAACGAAACCGGAGCAAGAAAGGAGGAACCGTGACCAACCAACCAGCAACATCGCCGGCGCTATTTCAGTCCACCCGAGATCACAATCGTCTCACCCGTCAGCCAGGACGAATCGTCCGAAGCCAGGAACACCGCAGCGGGGGCGATGTCCTGCGGCACGCCGATCCGCCCCAGCGGGGTTTGCGCTTCAATGAACTTTCGAAAGCTTTCCGCCCCGGGACCTCCCTTACGAACCCCTTCGGTATCGACCATCCCCGGATTGATCGAGTTAACACGAATCTTGGCGGCGCCCAGTTCCAAGGCCAGGGTGCGGGTAAGCGAATCGACGGCGGCTTTCGAAGCCCCGTAAACGGCTGTCGTCGCCAAGGGAGAAACGCTGGCCACGGAACTGATATTGATGATGTTCCCGCCGCGCTCGCCAAAGCACTTAGCGGCTTCTTTGCAGGCGAGCAACAAACCCAAGACGTTCAGGTCGAACATCTTCCGGTAGTGGGTATCGGTGATCTGTTCCAGCGGCAGGAATTCGTAGACCCCGGCATTGTTGACCAGGATGTCGAGTTGGCCGAAGGCTTTCATCGTTTTAGCAAACAGGCGGGTGATATCCCGCTGCTTGGTCATATTCGCTTCGATCGCGATCGCCCGGCCGCCGAGCGTTTCGACCTCCTTAACGACTTTGGCGGCATCCGCCTTGCCGGAAATGTAGTTGATGACCACGCTCGCCCCTTCGGCCGCAAACTGGCGGGCAATTTCCGCCCCAATTCCTTTAGAGCCTCCCGTAATGAGAGCTACTCGGCCGGCCAGTTTCTGGGTCATAAAGACGTTTGTCCGATTATCGGGAAGAAAAGGAACATGCAGGTAGATTCCAGAATATCAGGCAGGCGGGGTGGGAAACCGACAATCTTACGCAAAATTCGGGTGCAAAACCGGAGTGGGGCCTGGGCCAATTATCGGGACCCGGCGACTATTTATTTGCGACGTTGGGCAGGCCTAATTAGGATTGAAGGGATAGGGGCTGGCCGCGCTCTTGGCTCGTCGTTCGCTCGGCCGGTGAATCTGTTTTCTTCGAGGTTACTCATGCTGACCCGTTCTTTGACTTGTTGCACTCTCGTTGCGGTCTGCGCTGCCGTTCTTGTTCCCCAAGCTTGGGGTCAAAACAACAATAATAATAACGGCGGAGGGAACAACGCTGGTGGCGGCTTGGGTGGCAACCAAGCCGGTGTGGTGGTTTCGCCGGATGGTGTGCTCCGAATGAAGAGCTTCACCGATCCCGGATTGGGGAACCGCCGGTTGCAGGAAGCCCGCGTGAAACTCGGGGCGGACCTCTCCAAGCCCAGCAAGCTCCGGAAGGTTTCGCTGAACCGGCTGGAAGCAGCGCTGCGGCAGAACCTCGAAAAAGGTGCCGGCCCCGATGAAGACATGAAGTATCTCGCCGGCCTGACTCGGCTGGAATACGTCTTCTTCTATCCCGATACAAACGACATTGTCATTGCCGGCCCCGGTGAAGGTTATGTGGCCGATGCTTCGGGGCGAGTGGTGGGCCTGACCACCGGTCGTGCGACGCTCGAACTGCAAGACCTGGTGGTTGCTTTGCGAGCCTTTGGACCTAACGGCGATCAGAAGCAAGTCATTTCGGTGTCGATCGATCCATCGCCCGAAGGTCTGAAGAAGATGCAGCAGTTCCTGGTCAACCTGGGACGCATCACCCCGGGGGACGATCGGCGTATCGCGGCCGGTTTGCAAGAGAACCTGGGACTGCAGAATGTAACCTTCCAAGGCGTTTCTCCGAAGACGCACTTTGCCCAGGTACTCGTCGAGGCCGACTATCGCATGAAGCTGATCGGCATCAATCTGGAACGCCCGCCGGTGAAGATTCTGTCCTATGTCGACAAAGCGAAGCCATCCGATGTTGCTCGCAACGCCATGGAACGCTGGTACTTCACGCCTAACTACGAATGCGTTCGCGTCAGTGAAGATTCGCTCGCTTGCCAATTGGTAGGCGAAGGGGTGCAATTGATCGGGGCCAATGAAATGGTCAACGCTGACGGTGGTCGCATCAACAACGGGGCGGTGAACCTGGCCAGCAAGGCGTTCACGAACTCGTTCACTCAGAATTATCCTCAACTCGCCCAGAAGTCTCCGGTGTATGCTCAACTGCGAAATCTGATCGACATGTCGATCGCGGCTGCCTTCATTCAGAAGCAAGACTACTACGGTCAGGCGAATTGGAAGATGGAAACGCTCGGCGACGAACGGAAGTTTTCCGTCGAAGTTTACGAAGAGCCAAAGACCGTGGAATCTGCGGTCAACGTAATTTGGAAGGGGAGCACGCTGATGACGCCGATTGGTGGGGGTGTGAACATCCAGCCGCTGAAGGCGATTGAAACAAGCTACATCCTGAATGACGCAAAGGGGGAAGTGGCCCAGTTGCGAAAGTCGACTTTAGACCGCCTGCCGGACAACAAGTGGTGGTGGGACTAACTTCCACTGTTTCGCGTTCGGTAAGTAGGTGGATTGATTAGACGTATGTTATGATCTCCGGAGGAATTCCACTCTCCCGGAGATCAACGATGACTGGTTCTTCGCGACGCAACTTCTGCAAAACAACCGCTGCTCTGGCTGCTGGCGCAGTGTCGACTGGCTTTACTGCCACGACGCGCGGTTTCTACGCCAACGAAACGATTCACGTTGGTTGCATTGGCACCGGCGGACGTTGTCGGCACTTGATGAAGTCGTTTCCCAATTTGCCGGGAACAAGAATTACCGCGCTGTGCGATGTGTGGGATGTGCATCTGGCGGAAGCCAAAAAGATGGCCGATCCGCAGGCAGCGACGCTGAAAGTCTACGAAGAACTTCTGGCCCGCAAGGATGTGGATGCGGTGCTGATCGGCGCTCCCGATCATTGGCATGTGCCCCTCACCATTGCTGCCTGTGAAGCGGGGAAAGACGTGTACGTCGAAAAGCCGCTCACGCACGATCTGGCCGAGGGTCAGGCCGTGATCGATGCGCAGAATAAGTACAAACGGATCGTGCAGGTCGGCACTCAGCAGCGCAGCATGCCGCACATTCAGGAAGCCTACGAACTAGTGCGGGCCGGCAAAATTGGGGACATTCACAAGGTTCATCTCACCTGGAATCGCAACACGCCGCGCTGGAAACGTAACCCGCTGGGGGTCGATCCAAAAACGGTCGATTGGAAACGGTTTGTGGGAGCTGCTCCGCCCCAGGAGTTCGACGAATACAAGTTCCGCAACTGGCGCTGGTTTTGGGATTTTGGCGGGGGTATCTTTACCGACTTGATGGTCCACTGGATCGATGTGGTGCATTGGTTCCTGGACCTGGAAACGCCCGCATCGGCTGCCAGCATCGGCGATCACTTTCAGGCAGAAGGAGTCTGGGAAACGCCGGACACCGTGCAAACGCTGCTGCACTATCCCGAGAAGAAGGTCCAGGCCTACTTCGAGGGGACCTTCTTCAATGCTCGTAATGCGTCGATGGTGGAATTCATGGGAAGTGAAGCCACGCTCTACATCGATCGTGGCCGGTATGAGATCCATCCGGAGCGGAACAAGAAAATCACCTATCAGGAGAAGATCCTGGGAGATGGGCCGCGCGGCGCGGATTTTTACAATGCGCCGGAAGGGGAAACGCTCCACCTGGCCAATTGGCTGGAATGCATTCGTACGCGAAAAAAGCCGACAGCGCCAGCAGAAGCGGGCGTTAGTGCCGCCTCGGCCGCACACCTGGCCAATCAATCGTTGCGGAGCGGACAGGTAGCAAAGCGCCCTGCCGGCAAGTAACAATAGTTTTGACTTCAACTCACCGGGCTGGCGTTCCTCGCGAGCTCAGATTTCTCTCCTTGGAAAGGTTTTGTATGCACCGCTGCTTCCGATTTTATTCCGTAGCGATTTTGTCGCTGGCCAGCCTGTCGTTCGTCGTTCCTGTAGTCCAGGGCGAAGACGCCAAGAAAGCAGATACCGTTGTTCCAGTGCCGCGTGATGCGAAGTGGATGAATCGACATGATCAAATTAACTCGCGAGTTAAAGAAGGTCCGGTCGACTTGCTGTTTATCGGTGACTCGATCACCCAAGGCTGGGAAGGTGCGGGCAAGAACGTGTGGAAAGAATTCTATGAAAAGCGGAACGCTCGCAATCTGGGGATCGGCGGCGACCGTACGCAGCACGTTTTGTGGCGACTCGAGAATGGTAACATCGAAGGGGTGAAGCCCAAATTGGCCGTCATCATGATCGGCACTAACAACAGCAACTCCAACAAATCGGAAGAGATTGCCGACGGGGTCAAGGCGATTGTCACCAAGCTGCGCGAGAAATTGCCCGAGATGAAGATCCTGGTACTGGGGATTTTCCCCCGCGGTGCAACCCCAGAGGATGCCAAACGCAAGGTCAATGCGGGCGCGAATGAGCAGATCGCCAAACTCGCCGACGACAAGAACGTGTACTATTTGGATATCGGCAACAAGTTTCTCACTTCGGACGGAACGCTCGAAAAGTCCGTGATGCCCGACTTGCTCCATCTCAACGAGGCGAGCTATCGCATCTGGGCAGAATCGATCGAGCCCCAGGTCGCGAAGCTGATGGGGGAATAGTCAAGTACGATGGGCCTCCGAGCCCGTCGGCATGTGGGTCGAGAAACGGGCGAGCCTTGCAGTTCGCCCTCGTTAAGTATTGAGCTGCCTTACTTGGCATGCACTTTCGACGGCCTCGGAGGGCCATCGTACGGTGCTGTCCGACTGCGAAACTCCATGGCAAAAGTCAGCACTGAATTTCCGATCGAACCCGCTTCCGCGCACGAAGGAGGGCGGGTTGATCGGCTGGTGCAGGAACTGACCGGCTGGTCTCGGGCGCAAGTCAACGGCTTGTTCGATCACGACTGCGTTTATGTGAACGATGTGTTGACCCACGAACCGGGACAACGTCTGGCTGCCGGGGATGTGCTGAAGCTCACTTACGACAATGCTCGGCGCTATCATCCCAAGCCCCGCAGTCATCGGCATCCGGGATTTGAAGTGATCTATGAGGATGCCGATCTCATCGTCGTCCTCAAGCCGCAAGAATTACTCACCGTTCCCACCCGGCGTGGCGAGCAGAACACCTTGGCCGATCGCGTGCAGGAATACGTGCGGCGGGTCAGCGGCGGACGGGGAGCGTTTGTCGTGCATCGACTGGACCGTGGTGTCTCGGGCTTGCTGATTTTTGGTAAGAGCCGGGAAGTGATGGAGCGGATCAAGGATCAGTTCGCGGCACACAAGCCCCAACGGAGATATATCGCGGCCGTCGTTGGTGAATTGGAAGTCCGCGAAGGAACCTTTCATAGTTTGCTGGCGACGGATAAGGCCCTGAATCGGTTCTCGACCGAAGACAAGCACATCGGTCAGGATGCGATCACGCATTATAAAGTCTTGGAGCGACTGGCCTTCGCGCGCGGGCCACTCGTCTCGCTCGTCGAGGTGCATTTGGAAACAGGACGCCGGCATCAAATCCGTGTCCACTTTGCCGAATCCGGGCATCCTGTGGTGGGTGATCCACGATATGGAACTTACTTTGCTCGTCATCCTTCCTGGCCCTATCGACGGCTCGCTTTGCATGCTCAGTCGCTGGGGATCACGCATCCTACGACCGGCGAAGAGATGGTCTTTTCTTCGCAACTACCTGCGGAAATGACAGCGCTGTTGGCCGCCGCCCGCACAAGGAATAAGGAATAAATGGGGAAAAGAATGGCCGCGAAACGCGTGGGTTGGGGGGGAGTGCTGATCGTATTCCTGTTCTGGCTACTCTGGACAGGGATGACCGGCACGGCGTTTGTTGCGAGCCTGTTGGGATTCGGTCGGCAGATTTGGTCCTATACGTTTGTCCCCGTCGATGCTGTCTTGCTGGAGAAAGGGATCGACGAGAGCGATGACGATAAGCCATTCGTCAAATATCGCTATGTTGTCGCGGGAAAGGAGTATGAGTCGACGCGGATTAATTTCGCGTACTCGTCTACCAACAGTCGCGAGTACTCCGAGGAAATCCTTCCTCCGGCGAATACGGGGGAAAAACTAACCGCGTATCATGCGCCGCGCGATCCCGCTACTGCCGTCCTCACCCGCGGCACTACATCGTTGGATTTATTGGTCCCCCTGTTCTTGCTGCCGTTCCATGCGATTTCGGTCGGGGGGGCACTGTTCTTTATCGATTTCTGGCGGAGCAGGTCCCTGGGCAGGCCATGGCTCGGAGTGAGCGTCTGCGAGAATGACATCAATGGCACGTTGATCAAGTTCTACGAAGTCTCGCCACTCGTCGCCGCCCTCATTGCCATGGGGGGCGTCGCCTTTGTTTTGATTTTCGTGGTGACGATGATTCCGTCGGTCTGGCTCCCCTCCTCCTTGAAGGCGCCACTTGCTTGGGGAACCGTTGCGCTCGCCGCTGTGTTCGCGTGGCGTAAAGCACAGCAGACGTCAACCCGGCTCTTCTTCGACCCGTTTCGGAATACCTTGACTTACTCACCAAGCAAGAGCGGGATCGAACAAACCTTCGATCTGCAAAGCCTTGAAGCAGTGACACGAGTGACGAGCGGTTCACTCCTTACGGATGGCGAGAAGGGTCCAACCATCGAAATCGCTCTGGCAGTGGGCGAAGGAAAACGTCTGTCTTTGTTGAAGGCTCAGGATGAAGAATTCGCGGAACGAATCGTAGACTGGCTATCCGGGCTGCTGAAGATTGGAGTACGTCAGGAAGTCACGCAGGAGGACGATGATTTTGAAGACGAGGAATTTAACGCCGGATACGATGAAGAAGACGATGAAGAAGACGATGAAGAAGACGATGAAGAAGACGATGAAGAAGACGATGAAGAAGACGATGAAGAAGACGATGAAGAAGACGATGAAGAAGACGATGAAGAAGACGATGAAGAAGACGA
>JBGSNR010000105.1:0-53218 GCA_041739545.1 Pirellulaceae bacterium
AACGGTGTAAAAACTGCCACCAGACGTTGCGACATGTGCGTGACCTCCGTGAAAATGAAATTCCTCGGAGGGTCTTACTGCAAGTCTCTTGCCTTTTTTCCGGCTACCGCAATAGTGGGAAGTTAGATGCGATTGCCGTGGTACGAAGCTGACAGCAAAATGCGAGATCGCTTGCTCGGTTTGTACAATGAAATGCAACAGAACGCAGATATTCTAAACAAAATGATCAGCATCGCGATGAACGAGCACAAAGTGGTGTACCATCACTGCCGCACAATAGCGCTCGAGCGCGCTTTAATCGTACCTAATTCGCTCAACTACAATTTAATGTCGCAGCTCTGGGCGTTTCTGAAGCACATAAATGATCGAAGCGCTTCAGTTGTGGGTGTTATTTCTAACGTGGATAGAGCGCTACCAATGTTCCAGTCGGCACTTAATCATTTGCTTCAATTAAGAGACGCAGTCGATGCGGAGACAAAGTCTATAGATGCAAGATACAGCCTAACGGTGCAAGTCGTTGGAGAGCCATCAAACTAAACCCCGACAATTCAACTGCGGGGCAAGTCAGTCGCATTGCTGTGATAAGTGTTTTGGTATTGTGTTTGTATTCCTAAGCAATACGCATTATATCTTCACAAGAACTACAGCGACTGAGGATAGGGAGTCAGGATTTCACAAGATGCATCCCGTTGCTCTACTCCCAGCAGCGAAGCAAGTCCCGTAGTCACGTAGGTCAGGCACATTTCTGTACGAGATGTTGGGCCATTGATTATCTGTGCCTGACATAATACGCATTCCATCTTGAGTCCCGTAGGTCAGGCACATTTCTGTACGAGATATTGTGCCATAGATTATCTGTGCCTGACATAATACGCATTCAATCTTAAGAAAGCCTATTGCTGCTGATAATCGGGGGGGCAGTCAGAACTTCACAAGATTCGCCCCGTTGCTTTACTCACCGCGGTGAAGCGTGTTGCTGCGATTTGCAACAGCGGCAGAGTGGCTTGCTACCCAAACGCTACTTTCCCACCACGTACCAATACACGGCCAGCCAGTGGCAAACGCTTCCCGCGATCACCAGTTTGTGCCACACGGCATGAAAGAAGGGGACGCGATCATCGAACTTTAGGAAGAAGACCCCCACCGTGTAGCACAGCCCGCCGGCCAACATCCACCACAGTCCGGCGTGCGGGACGATTCTTAGAATTGGAACAATGGCCGTGATCGGCAGCCAACCGAGCGCGAGATAGATCCACAGGGCCACGCCATCCACGCGATGGGCGTACAACAGCTTGGAGACAAAACCTCCCAGCGCGACACTCCACATCGCAACCAGAACCAACGAGGGCCAGCCTTCGCGCAAGTACGCCAATCCCCAGGGAGTGTACGAACCGGCAATCAGCAAGTAGATGAAGGCTTGATCGAGAATGCGCCAAGTTCGCTTCAAGGCCGGCTGACGATAGACATGGGACAGCGTTGACGCGAGGTAGACCAGAATCAGCGTTGCCGAGTAGAACGCACAGCCAATCACAGTCCCGGCAGTTCCTCGTTCTAGAACTGCATTCATCAGCAAAAACGTGCCAACCACGCTGAGGGCGATCCCCGCCCCGTGGGTCACGCTGTTGACCACTTCTTCGCGCGCACTGCAAGGACCACTAAGGGGGAGTGCGTAGGATTCTTCGTCTGACATAGCTCGTCCATCCAGTGCGGCGTGCGATTGGATGCCAGCTTAAAGCCGCGCAGGTCGTTTCATCGCGGCGCAAGCCTGGCTGCCCAACGTGTGGGCAAATCACTCTCCGGGAATTCCCCCGAGTGCCTACATTCTACCGAATATCGGCCGATTCGCAGGATGCCGGCTATCCGGCAGTCGGACGCGGTGCGTTTTTACGCCACTTGGCACCAGAAGATCGCTAGCTGCTATTTTTCGTGCTATTTGGAGCTAAGGCTTGGTTTCGCTCTTGGCCGGGGTCGCGTTCTCTGTGCCCGAGGTTTGAACTTTTCGCACATACTTGTGGCAGTTGACGCATTTCATGGTCATGTCGACATAACCCAAGGCGGCCGCTTCAATATTCTTGGCTTTGGCGGCGTCGGTCACGGAATCCACGCTCCGGCGGAATTCGGTGAGACGTTCGCGATATTCCACTGTTTGGATGACCATCCAGGCTTGATCCGCGCAGAGCAGGCTCATGGTGTTGGCATTCTTGGCGATTAAATCGAAATCTTCGATCGCCAGCCCTCGCAAAACCTGCTGCGAATGGAGGAGTTTCGCCTTCATGAACCCCGCGGCAGGCTCCTGAGCATGACCAGTGCCGGTGAAAATAACGAGCCCCAGAATGCCCAACAACACGGCACCAATGAAACTTGCCAGACGCATGAATTTTCTCCGTAAATTGGTTGATCGTGGCCAAGAGTGAAGCTTATGCCGCGCGATTCTAATCGCAACTAGTGCGCCACGAACGGCGACAAGTAAATGTGCGATTAATCGGAGATCTTGCGCTAGAAAACGATGTCTGGCCCGTGCGATGGTGCGCACATCGCGCGCAAGGCTGAGCGATTTTGCACGGTTGATGTCCTTCTTCGTGCCCATAGCTGCTCAATTCCGGTCGCATCATCCAGGCTGACGAGTTACCCAGTGGGCGGCGCACAAAATGCGTTATGTCATCTTGGCCTCTCCCATCCTGCTCCCAAGTTCTAAGGAGTCCGCAACGTGAAACGGATATTCTGCGTTCTGCTCGTTTTCCCCTTCTTGCTCCCCCTCACTTCGACTGCCGCAGATCCGGCGCCAGCGAGTAAAGCTGCCGCGCCCGGCACCCCACCCGCTGCCGAGGCTGAAGACCAGGAAAGTGGCCCCAGCGTGTGGATGAAAAAGAAGCTCGATTATTCGCAACATATTCTGGCCGGAATCACTCAGGAAGATTTTGACAAGATCGCGGACAACGCGCGGGCGATGAAAGGGCTAGGGAAAGTTGAAGCGTTTGTCCGGAGTCGCAACGCGGCCTACACTCGGCAACTGCAGACGTTCGAGGACATCAACGACGAAATCATTCGTCAGGCGGACAAAGATAACGTGGAGGGGGTCGCGTTAGCTTTTACCCAGCTAACCATCAACTGTGTGAACTGCCACAAAGTGCTCCGACTACACGATCGGTCGAGTAGTGGTAAATGATCGCCAGGAACGCCGTATTTGTCGAATCGGCCCGTTGCTGATTGGACGATCCTCTGGCGTGTAAGCAAACGAAGAGCAACCTGCCTAAGAAAAAACCCCGGCTAAAACCGGGGTTTTTTCTTGAAATCAGTGACCCCAATGGGACTCGAACCCATGTTACCGCCGTGAAAGGGCGGTGTCCTAGACCGCTAGACGATGGGGCCAAGCGGTGAGGCAATCGCCTCAGGAAGCGACTTATTACAAAGCATTGTACGAAATCGTCAAGTGGGGATTGGGCCTGTGGACTTTCTGGTGATGCTCCACGGTGGCGAAAAAGGGGGAATTTTGGGGAACAATCTCGCGTGGTGGGCCGATCCCGTTCTCTCGGCTATCTTGGTGGGCCAGGAGAAATTAGATGTCCGGGTTTGCCGAAAAGTTGGTGGCGGGGGTGCGACGCGTAAAAAATCCCGTTTTGGTCGGGCTTGATCCGCGACTGGCTCAATTGCCGGCCCCGCTGAACATGGCCGTTTCGCCGGGTGCTGCCGCCCAAAATTTTGCCACGTTCTGCCGCGGCGTGATCGATGTTGTCGCCCCGCTCGTGGCCGCAGTCAAGCCACAAGCGGCATTCTTCGAGCAGCTCGGCCCAGCCGGCATGAGCGCCCTGGCAGATGTCATCAGCTACGCCCGCGAGAAGCAATTGCTCGTCATTTTGGACGGCAAGCGAAATGACATTGGCTCCACAGCGGAAGCTTACGCGGAAGCGTACTTAGGAAAGGAAAGTCCTTGGCAAGCCGATGCTCTGACGGTGAGCCCCTATCTGGGCGACGACAGCCTGACGCCGTTCGTCGAAACTTGCCAGAAGCGGGGCGCGGGCATTTTTGTGCTGGTGAAAACCTCCAACCCGGGTGGGAAATATCTGCAAGATTTGATCGTAGACGGGGAGCCGATCTACCGCCGCGTGGGGGGGTTGGTGGAGCAGTTGGCGACCGCTTCAGCCGGACCAAGCGGTTATGGTGCCGAAGGAGCCGTTGTCGGCGCGACTTATCCTGAACAGTTGGCGGAACTGCGGCAGGCGATGCCTCATACCTGGTTCCTCATTCCAGGGTACGGAGCCCAAGGTGGTACCGCTCGCGATTGCGCCTCCGCGTTCGACGCTGCCGGCCTGGGGGCGATCGTCAATAACAGTCGGGGGATTATCTTTGCCCATTCCCGAAAGGAATATAAAGATCGATTTTCTCCCGCTCAGTGGCAATATGCGGTGGCGGAGGCCACGCTAGAGATGATCGAGCAGTTCCGCTGCGAAACGCCGGCGGGAAAATTGGTCACGTAGCGAAGGTTGCCTGTTGCCGGTTTGAGGATTTCCATGTCGACCATCATTCAAGCTAACGGCGATCCCTCTGGAGCACTCATCCTGTGTGAAGCCGCGCCCCGTTGGAGCGTTGCCTGGCGGCGGGCATTGCGCAACACGGCACCAGTTCAAGTGATCGAAACGCGCTCGCTCGTGCAATGTGCCGAGGCACTTGCAGCACAGCCGCGGTCGCTCGTTGGAATCGATGTCTCGACCGACTCTTTGCCTCGAGTGCTAATGTTGCTCGCTCGATTGCATAGAAATTTCCCGGCCGCTGCCTTTCTCGCGTTGGCGGATCGCAAACTGCGCGCTGCCGAGCCATTCTTGCGCGACGCAGGGGCGTTTCACGTCATCTATAGTTGTCGCGAAGTACCTTTGGCGGTTCGCTTTGTTCGCCGTCAGTTGCTGGGACCAGCCAGCGAGCGGAAAGCAGTTGGGGCAACACGGTGAGCCAAGCGAATTCTGATCTTCCTCCCTGTGATCCGGTTGGTGACGACGAAAACTCGCCGCTGCTGCTGCATGCCGGTCCAATCCCACTTTATGTGCAGGTGGTAGTGGCGGCGATGTTGGGAGTAGCGGTCGGGCAATACTTTCGCGACCACACCGTCTTTCTTTATCTGGGCAGCCAATCCAACCGCCTGCTCGAATTCAGAATGCAGGACTTCGAAATTGTTTCGAAGATCATCATTCAATTTCTTACCGGCCTGGCCACACCTCTCATCTTCTTTGCGATCATCGATGCATTCATAAAGACGGAAATTAGCGGCCGGCAAGGACTGCGGCTGATCACCATCTGTGTCATCAACGTGCTAGTGGCGTTCACTATCGGTCTGGTGATCATGAACGTTTTTCAGCCTGCCCGCGGGTGGACGACTTTATTCCCGGAACTGGTTGCCGAAGCACAAGCTGAAACAGAGATCGGCAAACTTTCGTTCTCCACGGTCTTGCAGCGGGATGTTCCCAGAAGCACCGTCGAGCCGTTCGTCACGAACAACATCATGTCCGTGGTGCTGCTGGCAATCCTCGTCGGAGTGTCGCTCCGAACCATGCGCGGTCGAATTCCATCGTCGATGGCTGAGGAAGTAGCCGTCGTGGAAAAACTGGCGTCGGGGCTGTTTACGCTCTTCATGCAGATGCTGCAGTATGTGGTCCTGCTCATGCCGATTGTTGTTTTTTGCGGCCTGGCGAGCGCCGTGGGGCAACGGGGCTTGGGGGATGTTCTGAAAATGCTCGGCACGTTTCTGGGAGCAGTGCTCAGCGGAATGGCGTTCCATTCGCTGGTCTACTACCCGCTCGTCAGTTGGATTTTTGGCGGCAAGAGTCCGTGGCGTTTCGCCCGCGCGGCTGCGCCGGCGGCGGTCACTGGCTTGTCCCTTAATAGCAGTCTCGCCACCGTTCCTGTAACCCTTGATTCGCTGAAGAAACTGGGGGTTTCGGAATCGTCGTCGCGACTGGCAGCCTGCGTGGGGACTAATTTCAACAACGATGGCATCTCGCTTTATGAAGCGATGACGGCGCTCTTCATGGCGCAAGCGATCGGCGTGGAACTTTCCCTCGGGCAACAGATTCTGGTGATGATTGCGGCCTTGAGTGTTTGTTTAGGGAGTGCCGGCGTGCCAAGTTCTGGCATGGTGATTCTGCCGACCGTGCTTAAAGCAGCGGGGTTGCCCATGGGTGTGATTGCCAACAGCGTGGTCTTATTGCAAAGCGTCGATTGGATCGCCGCCCGGTGTCGTTCGGCAGTGAATGTTTTGGGAGACATTACTGTCGCGATCTTGCTGGATGCCTGGCAAGATCGCGAAAAGAAGTAGTTCGACTACCGTTAGCACCGCCAACGCGAGGCAGTTCAAAAAAATCGGACGTCAGTGCCGTTGTCAGCGTGCGGCAGGCCGATCAAAATGCCCGACATGGCTTCAACCACTGATTCTGCCGCCACCGTTGCTCTCGCTACTAATCGTCGTACTGCAGGCGTGCTGTTGCACGTCAGTTCTTTGCCAAGTCGGTTCGGCATTGGCGATTTGGGGCCCGATGCTCGGCACTGGATTGATGCCTTAGCTCGCGCGGGTCAAACCTGGTGGCAGATTCTTCCGCTGGGCCCCACCGGATACGGCGATTCTCCTTATCAATGTTATTCCGCCTTCGCCGGGAATACCTTGTTCATCAGCCCCCAGTTGCTGGTCGATGAGGGATTGCTGAAGCAAGAGGACTTGAATTCACCGCCGAGTTTTCCCGAAGGAGTCGTCGACTACGATGCGGTGGCGCTTTACAAACAGGAACTGACGGCCAAGGCCTGGGAGAACTTTCAATCCTATGGCACATCGGCGATGAAAGCGGCTTGGGAAGAATTCCGCAAAATCGAATCGGCCTGGCTGGAAGACTTTGGTTTCTTCCTGGCGCTCAAGAACCGTTTCAATCTGGTCAGTTGGCAGGAATGGCCCGAGCCCTATCGCCTGCGCGACGAGGCTACGCTGGCCACCGCGAAGGCCGAGATGACGGCGGAGATTGATTTCGCCTGTTTCCGACAGTTCTTGTTTGCCCGACAATGGCAGGCGTTGAGGGCCTACGCAGAAGAGCGAAAGGTTCGGCTGATCGGGGATCTCCCCATTTTTGTGGCTCTGGATTCTGCCGATGTTTGGACGCAGCCAGAATTGTTTCGGCTGGATGATGCGGGCCGCCCAACGGTTGTCTCGGGAGTTCCGCCCGACTATTTCTCTCGCACGGGCCAACTCTGGGGCAATCCGCTCTACGATTGGGACGCCCATCGTCGGCAAGGTTATGCCTGGTGGATTCAGCGGCTGCGAGCCGTGCTGAAGCAAGTTCACATGGTCCGTTTGGATCACTTCCGTGGGTTCGAAGCTTGCTGGGAGGTCCCGTATGGCAATCCGACGGCCGAACATGGCGCGTGGATGCCCGGTTCCGGGGCCGAGCTGTTTGAGGTGGCTCGGGTGGCGCTGGGTGGCTTGCCTCTCATCGCGGAAGATTTGGGGATGATCACTCCTGCCGTCGATGCGATTCGCGTGCAATTCGATCTTCCCGGCATGCGGATTCTGCAGTTTGCTTATGGTGGCTCCCCGGAAATTCGCTTCCTGCCCCACAACTACGAACGTCGCACGGTCGTCTATACGGGAACGCACGATAACGAAACGACCACCGGCTGGGCTCAGCACCTATCTCCGGACGAACAGGCTTTCTTTCGTCGGCACATTCCAGAAACCGCCGATAGCGTTGCCTGGCAGCTCATTCGCGTCGCCTGGAGTTCCATCGCCGATCTCGCGATCGTGCCGATGCAGGATATTCTCGACCTGGATAATGTCGCGCGGATGAATCTCCCAGGGACAGCCAGCGGGAACTGGCGCTGGCGCTTGAAGTATGATCAAATTACGCCCCAGCACTGGCAACGGCTGGCGGAACTGACCGGCACATTTCAGCGTTGGGCGTAGGTCAAGCACTGGGCAGAGAAGACAATCGCGCTCACGGTGCGAGTCCATTTTTTGCATCTTGCGAACGAATGACCGCTTTCGTCACGAGTAAGAAGTTGCTGCCGCGGTATTCGGTAACGGTGCCGCTCACGATCCACTCGTCTTTGCGATTGCTGTCTTGCGTCGCTTGCCAGATCCGTTCGAGCGCGAGGTTCTCTAAGACTCGAAACGATTCGCTTTCGCCCGTCGGATAGAACGCCATCCGTTCACCGGCAAAATCAAATCGTCCCCGCACATCTTCCAGCCGGGAACCTTCCCGGTGCTTCTGCTTTTCCTTGGGTGCGGACCGTGGTGCCACGGGTTGAGCCGCTTCTGGAAAGCGCACGGCCGGCCCTTGCGCCCGGCTGGGCGATGCAGCAATTACCAAGATGAACCCGACGAGTACGGCCGTCGTGCAGTAGGGGCGAAGCATGGCGAATCGTTCTGCAAGGGAAATGGCGAGTTCTTGAAACCTACCTCACGAATTCGCAACGTGCTGTGGCAAAAATGCCACATCCCTGGATACGCCAAAATTGAAACGACCCGTTTTCTGGCGGAAAACGGGGGTTTTCAGTTGCGGCATTCCCCTGGCGCATCCAGGCGCAGGGCTTGCGAATGTGTTTCCTCGATGACCTCCGCGACACACTTCACCGGCCAGGAAACCATGGTTCGCCACTACGTCGGAATAATCGTCGTGTTAGTTGGCAGTCTGTCCGCTGCGATGGTGCATGGCGATGACGCAGTTAGCCAGCAGGCTTCCACTCCTTCCGTCATCCTTCAAGTGGAGTTGGCGAGCGGCCGCATTTTCACCGGAGTGCCGGATCAGCGGACGAATCAGGAACACCTCTGGTTGCGAGCAGGGAGTCCGAGCGCCAGTTTGACGCGGCCGATCTCTTGGGATGTCATTCAAGAAATTCGACACGAAGAAAGAGTTCTGAGCGCTGCGGAGGTGCAGAAACTTGCCGAAGGGGACGACGGCCACGCAGCCGTTGATTTATCGCAAGCCGAAAGAATCGTCGAACGGGGCCGGATTATCGTCCGGCATCCTGTACCTGCTACGAACGATTCCAATCTTCTGGCCGCACCACCTGCTTCAAGCACTCGCAGGCCGAGTCGTCTGCAGATCGACGCCCGCGTTGAGAATTTCGATTCCGATCCCGAGAACGACGGCCTGTTGGTCGAACTTCGCCTGCTGGATGATCGCGGTCGGTCCGTTCCATTTCAAGGGACTGCCTTGGTTCAATGGTTCGGGCCCCAAGCGCGGAAGGACACCTTTAGTTCCCCCCCACGTGGAGTGGAACTCGGAGCCTGGTCCGTAAACGTCAAGAGCGACGGAAACGGGGCAGCGACTTATTTGCAGCTTCCGTTTCAGCGGTTGAATCCAGAACAGGATCCCACCTTGTGGAACTACAGCTGCGTGCAAGTCACGGTGAATGTGCCGGGAGTGGGGGAGTTTTCCGCAGAGCGGGATGGCGTTCGCATCCGGCGGTGGGAACCCTATCGCGATTTCAACCAGACTCACTTTAACGGCCCGTTGGTGCAGCCTTCCGGCCGGCGACGGTGATCGATTGAGAGAAGTTCGCTCAGAAACGCGCATCCAATGGCAAAACAAGTCCAACTACATTCATAAGCGAGCTCAACTTCGTCCATTTGCCGTTAGCCCCATTTAAGGCGTGAGATTTCCGCCTCCGTAAAAGATTCCACGCCGACCGACCATGCAACACAAGTAACCGTCACGCCATTCCCACTCGTTTCACGTTCGCCTGTCCAAAACTCTTCACCAATTGGCATATCCCGGTCCCAGAAGGGCAATTTCTGAGCTATATTGCCGCTCAAGGGTGCGCCTCGCGCACGAGAGGGAGGTACTTTTTGACATCTCCCTTCCGTGACGCATCATTCCTGAGTTTTGCAAGAGGCAATCCCCCCATGCTCATGCGACACGTTCATCCTAAGCTCCAGTTCACGCACGTCTTGCCGTATGGAGCAATCCTCCACGACAACGGTGTGCAATTCGTCGTCTTCAGTCGTTCAGCGACTGAGATGAGGCTGTTGCTCTACGATCGAGTCGAAGACACCGAACCCAGCGAAGTGATCCACTTCCACCGCGAAAGCGATCGCTGGGGTGACATTTGGAGCATTTTTGTTCCAGGGCTCTCGGCCGGTGCTTTGTATCACTTTCAGGCGAACGGGCCTTACGATCCGCAGCACGGGCAGTGGTTCAATGGTGCAGCACGGCTGATCGATCCCTTTGCGAAAGCTCTCGCTGGTGACTTTCAGCAGGGAACCGACGGCATTGTGCGCCCGCCGAAGTGCGTTGTCATCGACGACTACTTCGATTGGGAAGGTGCTCGGCATATCAAGCGCAACATCTCTGAAACGATCATCTACGAAACCCACGTGCGGGGCTTCACGCAGCATGAATCCAGCGGCGTGAAAAATCCTGGTACCTACTTGGGGATTATCGAGAAGATTCCGTATTTGAAGTCCTTGGGCATTACGGCGGTCGAACTCATGCCTGTTCATGAGTTCCCGATGCTTGACATCTGGGGAAATGAACCTGCCCGACGGAATTATTGGGGCTACGACCCGCTGGCCTTCTTCTCGCCTCACCGCGGCTATGCCGTAGGAAAAGAGCCCGGTGCTCAAGTCACCGAGTTCAAGCAGATGGTGAAAGCGCTGCACGCCAACGGCATCGAAGTCATTCTAGATGTGGTTTTCAATCATACCTGCGAAGGAAACGAGCACGGGCCCACGCTCAGCTTCAAAGGGCTGGAGAATCGCGTGTACTACATGCTGACCAATGATGGCCAGCACTACATGAATTACTCCGGTTGCGGCAACACCATCAATGGCAATCATCCGGTCACACGGGAAATGATCTTCCATTGTTTGCGGCACTGGGTTCACAACTATCACATCGACGGCTTCCGGTTTGACCTGGCCTCGATTTTAAGCCGGGACCGCAGCGGCCATCTGGTGCCCAATCCACCGTTGCTCGAAGCGATTGCCGAAGATCCGCTCTTGGCCGATACGAAGATTATTGCGGAAGCCTGGGACGCCGCCGGTGCTTATCAGGTGGGATCGTTCGGTGGTGCCCGTTGGGCCGAGTGGAATGGCCGGTATCGAGACGATGTCCGCCGCTTCTGGCGGGGGGACCACGGGATGTTGGGGGCGTTCGTCACGCGGCTCGCTGGCTCGAGTGATCTGTACGAACACGCTGGCCGATCGCCATTTTGTAGCATCAACTTCATCACTTCGCACGATGGATTCACCATGAACGACATGGTGACCTACAAGGACAAGCACAACGAAGCGAATGGCGAAGGAAATCGCGACGGCGACAACCACAACTGTAGTGACAACTACGGCGTCGAAGGGCCCACCAAACGCACTGATATCGATACCCTGCGTGAACGGCAAATTAAGAATATGATGCTGACCCTCTTGCTGAGCCAAGGGGTGCCGATGATCGTGATGGGAGATGAATGTCGCCGCACGCAGAAGGGGAACAACAACGCCTACTGCCAAGACAACGATATTAGTTGGTTCGATTGGAGCCTGACGGAAAAGAACGCGGAACTGGTTCGCTTTTCGCAAGCTTTGATCCAGTTCCGTCGCAGCCAGCCCACCGTTCGTCGGGAACACTTCCTGACAGGTCGGCCGCTGAAAGATGGTGGTCTACCCGATGTGAGCTGGTTCGGCGCTTTGGGAACTGCCGTGGATTGGCATGGGGACGATCTGACGTTCACCTGCCTTTTGAAAGCCCCCGATCGTGCGCATGATCCAGAGAATCTCGGCCGCGATGTGCTGCTGCTGGTGAACGCCACGGGACGCGCTCGCGAGTTCATCCTGCCTCCTGTCGCCAAAGGGACTCCTTGGAGACTCTTTATCGATACGGCCGCTGAATCGCCAAACGACATCTACCCGGCTCTCGATGGCCCGCCACCGCCGCGATCACGCCGGCTGACGTTGTCGCACCACTCGGTATGCTGTTTCGTGGCTGCTAATTCCGTAGACCATCGGGGGAACGTCTGTTATCCGAATCAGAAGGATAAGTCTTCTGGAAAGTAGCGGCTGCGGCAGTTCGCAGCATTTAGAAAGAAGTGAGCCCCGGCAGGATCCTTTCCCCGGGGCTCGCACTGTTTCTTGGCTATCTTGTTGAGCACTTTAACGCCCGATTCAAATACTCATCGGCTGCTAGCGTCATAAATTGAGCCGGACAAACACGTTTGCAGCGAGCTTGTGGTTTATCTGGGCACAAACCGGAATGCCAGCTACAATCCCCGTCCAATCTCGCGTCGAACGCCGGATTCTAGTCGACCCGCACCAGGGAAGGGCGCGTATGTTGATCTTCATCTCGTTTTGGCAACTCCTCCATCGTTGGGGACTGCTCCTGCTGGTTGGCGTGCTCGCCCTCAATGTCCTGGCAGACGTTCATGCGCAGCCAACTACCTTTCCGGTCGAGATGCTCTCGGACGCTGAACTGCATGCGATTCAATTTGTCGATCCCGATCACGGTTGGGCAGTTGGAGACCGGGGGGCCATCTGGCAAACGCAGGACGGTGGGCGAACCTGGCGACAGCAGATTTCTCCGGTCGCTTGTCGATTGGACGAAATTTGTTTCGTGAATGAACAACAAGGCTGGGCAGTGGGTGGTTGGACCCATCCCTACACACAACGAACGATTGGAGTCGTGTTGCGCACGGAGAACGGCGGCCGACAGTGGACCGCGGTGCCAGGACTGACCGTGCCAGCGCTCCGAGCGGTGCATTTTGTCGATGCCCGTCGCGGGTGGGCTGCCGGCGATGGATCGGCTCTTTATCCCACCGGGATCTACTGGACCGAAAATGCTGGGCGAGAGTGGACGCCGCTGCCAAAATGTCCGGCAGATAGCTGGACGGCGGCTGCTTTCACCAGTGATGGCAAATTCGCAATCGCTGGTGCGAGCGGCAAGACCGCGCATGGTTCGCTCGTCGGTGCTGAGTACAGCCGCGCTGAAAGTGAGACCCAGCCGAACCAAACAGCGCCGTTCCTTGGAATCACGCTCGATAGTCGCGGCAGCGGTTGGCTCGTGGGGCCGCACGGCACCATTCGCCGCACGACCGATGGCGGCAGAAGCTGGCGAAATCCACAGGGCAGTCTGCCCGCTTTCACCAAACAGTTTGATTTCAATTCAGTCGCCATGCGAGGATCGCATGCCTGGATTGTGGGATCGCCCGGAACCCTTGTTTTTCACACAGCCGATGATGGCGCTAGTTGGGAGGCGTTTCCTACCGATCGTGCTACACCACTAACGGACATTGCGTTTCTCGATGAACAGCGAGGGTGGGCTGTCGGTTCGCTGGGTTCGATACTCGCGACTCGCGACGGTGGGCAGACCTGGCTGTTACAACGCAGCGGCGGCTCGCGCGCGGCACTGGTTGGCATGTTCAGTGAAATTCGCCGTGTCCCTTGGGAATGGTTTGCCTCGGCTGCGGGGAACGACGGCTATTTGAGCACCATCGAGATTCTTACGTCCGGCAGTTCACCCGGCTCTGGCGAGCTATTTCGCAACCGTTCCCAGGTCCACGAGGCGCTCGTCACCGTTGGTGGTTGCTCGGCTGATCAAAACTGGAATCTTCCCACCCCCCCCGAGCCAATCGCTTCGACCACGGCGGTCCAGGAGTTCTGGCAGCAGACGGCTGGTCCGCAAGCCGCCGCTCACCTGGAAGAACGCATTGTGCAGCGGCTCCGGCAGTGGCGGCCCGAGGTGGTGCTCACGGAAGATGTCAGCCCGCGCGGCGAATATCCATTGGGGCATCTTACAAATCAGATCGTCCTCGCGGCCGTCCAGAAAGCCGCCGATCCCACCGCCTATCCCGAGCAAATCTCACTTTTGGGGCTCGAACCGTGGGCCGCGAAAAAAGTCGTTGCTCCGCGTCCCGGAGAAGCCCGCGGCACTTTCACGCTATCGCCTGCGCAGCTTGCCCCCAGATTGGGAAAAAGCATTGGTGAAGCGGCCGAAGCGGGGCGTTCGCTGGTTTCCTCCCAGATGCAGATCGATCCTAGCTCGGTGGCTGCCGCGGTCCTTGTCGATGCATTACCGCAAGGGCTGGGACGTCAGGATCTCTTTAGCGGCATGTCTCTGCGGCCGGAAAGCGATGCTCGGCGGCGACTTAGCGAAACGGTGGGCGGAAGTATCGAGTCTCTGACTCGGCTTTCGCAGAAACGGCACAACATTCAACAACTCATCGCCCATACCCAAGGTAATTCTGCGCAAGCGGCTACCTGGCTGGGGCAGGTGAGTTCGCTCACTTCCGGCATGAGTGATCGGTCGGCGGGCGAGGTGCTCTTTCAATTGGGAATGCGTTACCAGGAGGCTGGTAAATGGGAACTCGCGGCCGAGGCATTCGCAACGCTGGTCCAGACGCATCCGCAGCATCCGCTGACAGAGCCTGCTGCCCTGTGGTTGCTGCGTTACTTCGCCAGTGCGGAAGTGGCCTGGCGTGAGGAGCGAACAACCAAGTTCGACGTGCAAGTGGCCGCCTATGATGCTCCGGAAGAACCCCTCGAGGATTTAGAAGATGAAGCGGCCCAAGACGAGACTGGCGACCAGAAGTCTGGCCCCAAAAAGAAAGCTCCGCCCCGTGCGACTACCGCGCAGTTAACTTCTGCCTCGGAACATGCAACCGCGCCGCAGTATTTGGAACACTTGCATGCCCGCGTGACGAAAGCGGCAGGAGTGGCGCAGTTGCTCGAACGCAGTCGCCCCGCCTTTCACGCCGAGCCGAGCGTTCGTTTCCCACTGGCGGCGACACTGAGGCACAGCGGTTCAGGAAGCCTCGGTCAGCGGCTAATCGATCCTTTTGCTCAAGAAGATTCGCAAGTTTGGTCCCGAATCGCGGCGCATGAAAATTGGCTCGCGGCGCCGAAGGAAAATCCGCCCGGCACCGCGCTGCAAGCCAATTTGGCCAAGAAGCCACCCCACTTAGATGGTCGCATGGACGATTCCGTTTGGCAGTCCTCCAAAGCAGTCATCCTGCAAGCCGTAGGTAACGAAAAGGAACCTCTGCCAACGCTCGTCGTTTTTGCTTACGACCAGGAATATCTTTACCTGGCTGCCAGTTGTCGCCGGGCTGCCGACAAGGACTATGCACCTCTCAGCGCGCCACGGACGCATGATGCGGACCTGACCGCAAATGACCGCATCGAAATTGCGCTCGACGTCGACCGTGATTATGCGATTGCCTGGAATCTGGCCATCGATCACCACGGCCGCCCCGCTGAATCCCTGGCGGGGGATAAAACTTGGAACCCGGAGTGGTTTATCGCAACCAGCGGCGACGATTCGTACTGGACGCTCGAAGCGGCGATTCCGCTTCAGGAACTCGTTGCTGCTTCCCCAAAGCCCAAGGATGCGTGGGCCGTGACGGTCCGCCGGGTGATTCCGCGATCCGGAACGCAAACGCTCACCGGCAAAGAAGGTACGGAGTTCAGCCGAACTGGTGAACTGCTGATTTTTGGTGAGTAAAGCGTTCTCGGCTCAGGCGAGCACGCCATCGATTTCGGCAAAACTGGTCACTGCTGGATGGCAATGATCGGCCGGCGCGGGAGCGTTTCCAGGACGAATGCTCAGAACGGTTTGCAAACCGGCCGCTTTTGCGGCATCGAGTTCGGCGACAATGTCGCTGACAAACAAAATCTGTTCTGGGGGCATTTCCATCTGGCGGGCAATCGCTGCATAACTGGCCGATTCTTTCTTTCCGCCGATCTGCGTGTCGTAGTGGCCACGAAACATCGGGAGCAAGTCGCCGACGATTGTGTGTCCGAAGAACAGCTTTTGCGCGGCCACGCTGCCGGACGAATAGATGCGCACATCGAAGCCGGCCTCGTTCCACTGCCGTAAAGCAGGTGGAACATCAGGATAAACTTCTGCGGTTAGTTCACCGCTTGCAAAGCCTGCTTCCCAGATCAACCCTTGCAGCATCTTCAGGCCAGTCGCCTTGATATCGCCATCCATGAGCCTTGTGACTTCGGCAATCACTTGCTCTTGCGCCTGCGCAGCGTTGTTGCTGAGCCAGGCCTCTGCGGAAGGATGCCCCGCATCTCGCGCTATTTGATCCACTGCCTGAAGATAGGCCGGCGAACCCACGTTCGCTTGCAGCCAACCGGCCAATTCCCGCCGCACGAACGGAAACATCACGTCGAAGACAAAACTGACCGACGACGTCGTTCCTTCAATATCCAACAAGATGCCGCGGATCATGTACGCTGCCCCTCCGAGCCCGTACGATGGGCCTCCGAGCCCGTCGAATGTGGTCAAATTTCGAATCGATGCCGATGTTTACAAGCAATTGTTACCGCGAGCGATGTTGAGTAAACAACAGCGCGATAGCAAGTTGCAAACACAATCGACGGCCTCGGAGGGCCATCGTACTTTGTTGGCCGATCAACTTTAAATCTTCACCACGGAATCCATCCGCGCTGCAGAATTCACGTACTGCGGCCCCATGCACAGCGGCGTGTACTTTTCGTGCACCCCATTTTCGACATAGTGCGGTGCCCAACCGGAGGGGTCTTGAAATAGCCGGATGCAGCGGATGGTTTTATCGCTGCACAGATCGAACCAGTGTAAGGTGTTTACCGGCACATTGATCAGATCCCCTGCTTCGACCTGGATCGCAAAGACCGGGCCGTTCTCGGGATGGATGTGAAATACGCCCCCACCTTTGACCGTGAAGCGGACTTCATCTTCGCTATGCGTGTGTTCTTTGCTGAACTTGGCCAACATCGCGTCCAGGCCAGGGGTAGCCGGCGAAACGTTGATCACGTCGGCCGTGACGAACCCACCGCGCTCGCTCAGCCGTTTGATCTCGGGAGCATAGGCGGCCAGGATTTCCTCATTGGTCGCGTCAGGACCGATGCGCCCTTCGACATCCCACTTCTCATACCAGATGCCAAACGGTTTCAGGAATGCTTCCATTTCTGGAACGCTGGAAATTTCCCGTTCTTCGTCTTGAATCCGAATTCGTGCCATTGCTACTCCCAAATCATCAGGGAAAGGAAAATCCTGCCGGAGCGGATGCTCTAGTTTATCAAGCGCGGGCCTGTTGCGCAAATGCCTCCCCGAACCCGCGAAATTTAAGGGAAGGGAACCGCTAGATAGTTCACTGCCGACGCTTTATCGGTCATCCAACGGGGTTATCGCGAAAAGAAGCACGCGGCATCCCTGCCGAAATCTGGGCGGGAATGGCCTGACGAAGTCGCCGGCTGCTTCCGCTGGCGACAGGACCTGCCACCAAAACTTACTTTTGCTTATTGGCCTGGTAGTGGTTGATCAGGCCGTTGGTCGAACTGTCATGGCTTGTGACTTCGCCGCCGGCTTCGAGTTCTTTCAGAATCACCTTGGCCAGTTGCTTGCCGAGTTCGACCCCCCACTGATCGAAGGAGTTGATCCCCCAGATGATCCCCTGGGTGAATATCTTGTGCTCGTACATCGCCACCAGTCGGCCCAAGGTCCTCGGCGTGAGCTTTTGGAACATAATCGAATTAGTCGGGCGATTCCCTTCAAAGACCTTCTGCGGCGTGAGGGCTTCGATTTCAGCCGGCGACTTCTTTTCCTTCTCCAACTCGGCCTTCACCACTTCGGCCGTTTTGCCGTTCATCAATGCTTCGGTCTGAGCAAAGAAGTTGCTCAGCAGGATGTCGTGATGTTCGCCGAGCTTGTTGTGCGATTCGACCGGCGCGATGAAGTCGCAGGGGATCAGCTTGGTTCCCTGGTGAATCAATTGGTAAAACGCATGTTGGCCGTTGGTGCCCGGTTCGCCCCAAATGACTGGGCCGGTGCTCCAACTGCACTTCTTCCCTTCGCGGGTGACGTACTTGCCGTTCGACTCCATATCCCCTTGCTGGAAGTAGGCGGAGAAGCGATGCAGGTATTGGTCGTACGGCAGAATTGCCAGCGATTGGGCTCCGAAAAAATTGTTGTACCACAGCCCCAAGAGGCCCATGATGACTGGCAAGTTCTGGTCGAGGGGTGCGGTACGAAAGTGCTCGTCCATGTCGTGCGCACCGGCCAGCAACTCTTCAAAATCGTCGGGGCCGATCGATAAAGCAATCGACAATCCAATTGCCGACCAAAGGGAATACCGCCCGCCGACCCAATCCCAAAACGGAAACATGTTGGCCGGGTCTATGCCGAACTTTTTGACTTCGGTTTCGTTCGTGGACAAAGCGACAAAGTGTTTGGCGACGTGCGCGGGGCTGTTGGCGTGCTGCAGGAACCACTTGCGGGCACTCGTCGCGTTCGTGATCGTTTCCTGGGTCGTGAATGTTTTCGAGGCCACGATGAAGAGGGTCGTTTCCGGGTTCAGCTCCAGTACCGTCTCGGCCAAATGCGTCCCGTCAATATTAGAAACGAAGTGTACGTTCAGGTCGCGCTTCGCGTACGGCTTCAAAGCCTCCGTTACCATCACCGGCCCAAGATCGGAACCGCCAATGCCGATGTTGACCACGTCGGTGATTGCCTTGCCGGTGTAGCCCAGCCATTTGCCGCTCCGGACGGCCTCGCAGAACGCCCGCATCTGCTTCAGCACCTTGTTCACTTCCGGCATCACATCTTTGCCGTCGACCATAATCGGTCGATTCGAGCGATTGCGGAGCGCGATGTGCAAGACGGCCCGGTCTTCGGTCGTGTTGATTCGCTCGCCGCTGAACATCTTGTCCGTCCACTCGGTGAGCTTGGCTTCCTTGGCCAATTCGAGGAGGAGCTTGAAGGTTTGGTCGTTGATCCGGTTTTTCGAGAAGTCGAGGAGGATGTCGTCGAATTTGCGGGAGAACTTTTCGAAGCGTCCGGGATCGGCCTGGAACAGATCCTTCATCTGTTGCGGGGCGATGCTGACGTAATGTTCCTGCAGAGCTTTCCACGCGATGAGTTGGGTGGGGTCGTACATGCGAAAGCCTTTCGTGCGAGGTCGCGGTTGAATCGGAAGACAAGTATTGGGTGCCAAGCACGATGACATTTTCCAGGGCGGGACGCAACTGGCCACGTGGAATGCGCTTTCCCCGATTTTTTTGACGTTCAAATCGGACACATCAGCCCTGCTTTCTCCTGGCTGCCGCGTTTCTAGGCCACCGCCTAACTTTTTCGAAATCTTGATATTTTGACCATTGACATTCCACCTCAACAGCACTTTAATTCCACCCGTACTGAGGCACGTCTGGAGAGATGGCGGGAAGGAGTTTGCCCGTCGGACGTGCGGCAAAGGGTCGTCGGATCAATGATTCGGCGGTCGTAATGTTTACCTCTTTGGTAATGTCAAACGGGGTGGGTGCGTCCCCCCTTCGTTCTTTCGCGGAATCGCAGCTTTTGCGGCCGCTCGTTGGCCCGGCAGGAGACCGGACTAACGTTCTTCCTATCCCTCCTTTGGGAATTGCCCTGGCATGAGTAGCTCCGAATGTGAGCCGACATCGTCCTTGTCCTTGGAAATCGAGGAACCTCCGGGTAGTGGCAACACTACGAATCTATATTCTTTACCACTGATTTCACCCGCTGCTGTTGATGGGACCCTGCTGGAAAGCCGGTTGATTGACGCGTGCGTCGAGAAGCCAACTATTGGTGATTTGCGATTGTCCGATGTGCAAGTGATTGCGCCGCAAGTGCCAGCCGGAAACAAAACGGAGACAAACACGGTCAAAGTATCGACGTTGTGGGCTTTTTCCGGGCCTATTCGTCGCTTAAAGTCGACGCCGCGGACCCGTCAGTTCCGCAAAACGTTCTACCCCGACGTTCAAGACAAAGACTGGAACGATTGGCGTTGGCAATCACGGCATCGGGTCCGCACGCTCGCCCAGTTTGAACAAATGCTCGAACTTTCGGAGGCCGAGCGCGAAGGGCTTGTCTCTGGCGGTTCGATGTTGCCGGTCGGCGTAACGCCCTACTACATGAGCCTTTTGGATCGGCATGATGCGCTGAATCCACTCCGTAAAACAGTGGTGCCGGTGCGGGATGAATTCATCCGGACCCCTGGCGAAGCGGATGATCCACTCGGCGAAGATGGCCATAGCCCGGTGCCGGGACTGGTCCATCGTTACCCGGATCGCGTGTTGCTGCTGGCGCTCGACTTCTGTTCAACCTACTGCCGCTACTGCACACGCTCTCGCGTGGTCGGCCACGGGGAGATCATGCCGAACGAGGCCCGCCTGGAGAAGGCTTTTGAGTACATCCGCTCGAATTCCAACATCCGTGACTGCCTTATTTCCGGCGGCGATCCACTCGCCTTGAGCGAAGATAAGCTCGACTGGATTTTGGGGCGGCTACGTTCGATTCCGCATCTGGAATTTATTCGGATCGGCACCAAGATGCCCGCCGTCCTGCCGCAGCGGATCACGCCGCAGCTCATTCGCGTGCTGAAGAAACATCATCCGTTGTGGATGAGTATTCACTTCCTGCATCCGGACGAATGCACCCCCGAGGCGCTGCAGGCTTGCAGCCGATTGGCCGACGCGGGAATTCCGCTCGGCTCGCAAACGGTTCTGCTGAAGGGGGTCAACGACGACGTCCAGGTGATGAAGGAACTGTGCCACCGCCTGCTAACCATGCGGGTGCGGCCGTATTACATCTACCAGTGCGATCCGATCAGTGGCTCGGCTCACTTCCGCACCACGGTGCAGAAGGGTTTAGACATCATCGAAGGACTGCGTGGCCATACCACAGGTTACGCGGTGCCGACCTATGTGATCGATGCCCCAGGCGGCGGAGGCAAAATCCCTCTGCAACCTAACTACATTGTCGGCCGGGACGGGAACGATTTGCTCCTCAGGAATTACGAGGGGCAAACGTATCGTTATCCGGATCCGGATGGTGCGTAAAATTCCGTACGATGGCCCTCCGAGGCCGTCGAATCGGTCTTGTATGCTGTTGAGTCATCGCTGTTTACCTCTGCGGGCTTCGTAACACTGATCGACCAAGAAAACGCATTGCGACGGCCTCGGAGGCCCATCGTACAAGAGTGTTTGGAGAGCAATCTTTGTCCGAAGAATTTCTCTGCATCCGCTGCTCGCGGCACATGAAAACCTGTTGCCAGACGTGCGAAATCTATTGCACGTCGGGAGATGTGGCTCGCATCAGCGACTACACCGGGCAGCAGGACTTCACAGAGTTCCGTCAGCCGGCCAATGCCGATTACCTTGATCAGGACGACGATCCTCTCTGGCGCGATCGAGTTTTTCGCCCCGACGGGAGCCGCCGCGTCCTGAAAAAGCAAGCCAACGGCGATTGCACGTTCTTGGGCAATGCCGGCTGTGTACTGCCGCTTGAAACCAGGCCGCTTGTCTGCCGGATTTATCCGTTCGACTACGATGCGGATGGAATTCAGTCAGAACTCGCTACCGGCTGCCCCACGGAATTACTTCAAATAGGTCAGAATCTGATTCAGGCCTTAGATATGAACCGCGCGGATGCTGTCAGGTGGCACGCCATGCTTTATGCCGAGCTACGGCACGAACCCGATCGACTGGCCCCGATTTAGTTTCAATCGTGCGTTGCAAACTAAGCCCAATAGCAATTTAATCACCTCATGCGTGTCGGCCTCACCTACGATCTTCGTTCCGATTACCTCCAAGCGGGTCTGACCGAACTCGAAACGGCCGAGTTCGATCGGGACGATACGATCGACTATTTGGAAAAATCGCTCCGGCCTTTGTCCGGCGATGTCGTCCGCATCGGCAACGCCCGCGATCTCATTCGCCATCTCGCTGCCGGCGAAACTTGGGATCTGGTTTTCAACATCGCGGAGGGTTTGGCGGGGGTAAGTCGCGAAGCCCAGGTGCCGGCAATCCTGGAAGTCTACGGCATCGCCTACACGTTTTCTGATCCGCTTGTCTCAGCCCTCACGCTCGACAAAGCGCTGACCAAAGCAGTCGTCCGCGAGGCAGGCATACCAACCCCTAAATTCGCGGTCATTCGCGAGAATAAAGAAATCGACTCGTTGGCCCTGCAGTACCCGCTGTTCGCCAAGCCTGTCGCCGAAGGAACCGGCAAAGGAGTGACGCTTAAGTCACGCGTAGAAGATCGGAACGCACTGGAGAGAATCTGCCAGCAATTGCTGGAAGAGTTCAAGCAGCCTGTGCTGGTCGAAGAATTTCTTCCGGGCCGAGAGTTCACGGTCGGCTTGCTTGGCACCGGGGAAGAAGCTCGCGCGATCGGCACGCTGGAGATCATTCTGCTGAAGGATGCTGAGCAAGGTGTCTACTCATTCCACAATAAAGAATTCTGCGAGCGGCTAGTCGAATATCGCCTGATGCACGCAGCGGACGATCCAGCCGTGAGAGAAGCGGAACGCATCGCCCTGGCCGCGTGGCGTCATTTGAATTGTCGCGATGGAGGGCGTGTTGATATCCGTTGCGACGCCAAAGGCCAGCCGAATTTCCTGGAAGTGAATCCGCTCGCCGGTTTGCATCCAGAACACTCCGATCTGCCCATGCTCGCCACGAAGATTGGTATGCCCTACGACGAATTAATTCGCGAGATCGTGGAAAGTGCGACCCGACGAAAATACAGCGAGCCGACATCGCTGGCGCAAAAGTTGTCGCAGAGGCTGCGCGGCAAATGACCCGCACAGCCGTCATTTTGTACAACGCGGTGGAAGCGAACGCCTCGGCTGCGGAGGCGGATGTCTTGGTGCAGGTAGCCGTCGTCCGCGAAGCGTTGGAAAGCCTCGGCTGGGAAGTGCGTGAGTTGCCAGCAACGCTGGACCTTGCAGCCGTCGAGCGCGACCTAACAATCAAACGACCTGACTTGGTCTTCAATCTCGTCGAGTCCCTCGGTGGCCGTGATCGTTTGGCTTCACTGGCGGTGGAGCTATTAGAAGTTCTTGGCATTCCGTTTACAGGCTGCTCCAGCGCGGCCTTGCGCTTGTCGAACGACAAGATCGCAACCAAGAAGCTTCTTGTCGCGTCCGGCTTGCCGACCCCGCCGTGGTTTCCCGGCGATGATCGAGCAACTAACTTCTCTGGTGAATGGATCATTAAGCCCGTTCACGAACATGCCTCGCTCGGCATGGATGACGCTTCCGTTGTTCGCGCTAGCAGTTTGAGTGAACTTGTGACGCATTTGCGTGAGCGTGTGTCAAAATCGGATGTAGAGCATTTTGCTGAATCATTCATTAGTGGCCGCGAATTCAATCTGTCGCTGATCGAGCGCGAAGACCAAATTATGGTGCTGCCACCCGCGGAGATCGTTTTCGCGGGCTACCCTGCTGACAAGCCGCGAATTGTTGGGCACGCGGCTAAGTGGGATGAAACGTCCTTCGAATACTTGCATACGCCGCGACGGTTCGACTTTCTCGCGGGTGATCTGACGCTCCTCGAGCAATTGAGCATTCTGGCGAAGGATTGTTGGAGAGTTTGTGAACTCCGAGGCTACGCGCGAGTTGACTTTCGCGTCGACGAGAATGGCCAGCCTTGGATTCTAGAAATTAACGCCAATCCGTGCCTCTCGCCGGACGGAGGTTTTGCGGCCGCACTGGAGCGTGCAGGATTGTCGCTGTTAGATTTGATTTTGCAGTACGAAGCGAATCAAGATTGGCAAGACTTCATTCCCAATGGCGGTTTGCCACCTCGCAAGCACCTGCCCCCTGCCGATTGCAAGCTGCGCACGCAGGTCTTTCAGGAAGACGTGAAACACGTCCGACGCATCATCGCCTCCACCAACATGTTCCGCCCTACCGAAATCGACGTTGCCGTGGAACTTGTCGAAACGCGGCTCACACGCGGCAGTAAGTCTGGTTACGAGTTCGTCTTCGTAGAGTATGAAGGCAAGACCGTGGGCTATGTTTGCTACGGCCGTAACACGCTGACCGTTTCGAGTTTTGACCTGTACTGGATTGCCGTCGAACAAGAGCAACGCGGCCAAGGATTAGGCTCGGTCCTGCTGGAAGAAGTTGAACAGCGCGTCACAGCCGATGGCGGCACGCGGCTCTACATCGAAACTTCGCATCGTCCCGACTATGAGCCAACGCGTCGCTTCTACGAACGTCACGGCTACATGTTGCAAGCCTTGCTGCCGGACTTCTACGCGCCCGGCGATGGCCGCGCGATCTTTGTGAAGCAGTGCGGTTGACTTTCGTCGTTAAAGCGACGTTTCTCTTCTCACCAGCCCGCAGCCGCGAGAGGGAGAAGCTCCCCCCCTCGCCCTTGGTTATTCAGGGTGAAATATAAGAGCAAGTGAGAACATCGCAACTTTAAAGGTGATGTTGCGCTTTAGTAATCAGCAGCAGGCTGCGTCTCGAGCAACGCGGTACTGTCAACGCTCCTCTAATTCCAGCGCACATCCCCCGGCACAGAAACCGCGCGTTCCTCTTCTTCCCGCGCTGGCATGCCGGTTACCCGTTCCATGATCCACTCGTTCATGTCGCTGAGCATACGGGTCGTCAGTTCGTGATCTCCCGGATAGAGACGAACCATCACTTGCAGGTTCGCTGCGTGAAACAATCGCAGGCGATCGCAGAGATCGTCCGTCGCCGACGAGTTTTGATTTTGTCCCTGCGAAATCAACAGCGGGAACTTACGTGCTTTGGAAAGATTTCCAAACAAGTGCGAGCCTGTCGGTAAGGATCCGCCGAGCGAGACCGCTCCGGCAAATTCACTGGGACGACGCAGCGCCAACTTGACTGCCAGGGCTCCTCCCGACTGGTAGCCAGCCAGGAAAATGCGGTGTGAATGGACATTGAAACGTTCCCGCGCGGAATCAATCGCATCCAGGATGCTTTGCTCGGCTGCATCGAAGCTGCCTGTCGTGTCGACAGACCAATCGTAGCCGCTCCCCGAGCGTTGGTTCCCGCGAATCCCGACGGCAGCGTAGTTTCGCATGCTAACCAGCGGCAAGACGCGATGGATCTGTCGTTCGTTTCCTTGCTTACCGTGCAGCCAAATCAATAGCGGGTAGGCGTAATTCGGTTCGTAGTGTTGCGGCAGAAAAAAGGAGTACTGCGAATTCGCCAGCGACTGCTCTTGCACGATTCCTCGCGAGGCAGTCGTTTCGGGCAGGGAAGATTCATCTGGCAACGACGGCGAAGCGGGAATTTGCATTTGCAGGCGTTTGAACATGCGGCTGCTCTCGTCGAGGGTGAAACGCATACTGCCCGGGCACCGTGGGTCTATTCTCGGCCGGCAGCGAAGCGTGGGGATTATCAGGGGGGAGGAAAAAAGGTGTCAACAGCAACTCTGCGCGCGCCGCAAAGTTGCTTCATTTAGCTGGCAAAAGCCTGCTACTATGCCTTCGCCATCAGATCGTTCATCGTGCTGACGAGCGACTTCACCGCGGCCACACTTTTGTCAAAAGCGGCCCGCTCTTCAGAGTCGAGTTCCAGTTCGACGATCTTTTCCACGCCATTCTTTCCTAAAATGACGGGCACACCGACGTAGAATCCCCCCACGCCGTATTCTTTATCACAGTAAGCAGCACAAGGGATGAGCCGCCGCTTGTCCTTCACAATCGCTTCTACCATTTGAGCGGTAGCTGCTGCCGGTGCGTAGTAAGCGCTCCCGGTTTTGAGCAGAGACACGATTTCTGCACCGCCGTCACGAGCCCGTTGTACGATTGCTTGCAGTTTTTCTTCGCTGAGCAGTCGGCGAATCGGAATGCCCCCGACACTGGTGCAGGTTGGCATCGGCACCATCGTGTCGCCGTGCCCCCCCATCAACAGTGCCGAAATATCTTCCACGCTAACGCCCAGTTCCATTGCCAGAAACGTGCGATATCGGGCCGTATCGAGCACGCCCGCCTGGCCGATCACTTTATTCGGCTTGAAGCCTGTGACCTGTAGGGCCCGCTGCACCATGGCGTCGAGTGGATTACTGACGACGATCACAATTGCATCAGGGCTTGTGGCTTTCACTTCGGTTGCGACTGCACCCACGATCTTGGCATTGGTTGCTAGTAGATCGTCGCGGC
The DNA here is from genome assembly GCA_041739545.1 of Pirellulaceae bacterium. Taxonomy (GTDB): domain Bacteria; phylum Planctomycetota; class Planctomycetia; order Pirellulales; family Pirellulaceae; genus JBGSNR01. Next base: position 25,884 of record JBGSNR010000105.1, read on the forward strand.
TCATCCCTGGCTTCCGAGGAATTCCAGCGGTAATGACCACCACGTCGCTGCCGGCCGTGGCTTCGTAACTGGTTGTTCCCACGATGTTCGAGTCGAATCCCATGATTGGGGACGACTGCATCAGGTCCAGGGCCTTCCCTTTGGGCATGTTCTCAGTGACCGGAATATCCACCAGCACGACGTCACCCAGTTCGGCAGCGGCGCACCAGTGAGCGCAGGTAGCACCCACGTTTCCGGCCCCCACGATTGTGATTTTCGCACGACCCATTTGAGGCAGGCTCCTTAGAAGGACAAAGGGCAGATTTGGGCTTAGGGTTATCGCCGACGTTGTCGGCAATCGCTTTTATCTGAACCGATTAAATCAACCCGGGAAGTAGCAAACCAAGCCTCCAATGTCGGCATCCGGCGGACTTCGTCAAGTAGGTGTGGATTTGAGGGGGAATGCAGGCTAGAGAAGTACTAGGGGACGCTAGCGGCGGCCGCCTTAGTCGGGTACCGTCAGAGAAATTCTATCTCGGCATTCCTAGGCAATTCATGTCAAACCTGCCAGTTTCAAGTGACGAAGCCAAGGTGATTGCGATCGCGATCGTCGAGTGCCACGGGCACATTCTCATTGGCCAACGCCCCCCTGAAGTGAGTTTGGCAGGACTGTGGGAATTTCCTGGCGGGAAAGTTGAACCGGGGGAAAGCGTTGCTCAAGCCGCAGTGCGAGAGACGTTTGAAGAGACGGGACTCAACGTGCAGGCAGAAGGCACGCTGCAGGTTACTGATTTCAGCTACGAACATGGAAATGTGCGATTGAACTTCGTCAAAGCCCAATTGATTGGCAATGGCACGGAACTGCCCCCAACTCGGCCACCTTTCCGCTGGGTCGCCTCGAGTGAAATCCCAGCTTACGAATTTCCCGCCGGAAATTCCGAGATATTGCCGATTATCGCCAAACTCTACGCCAGCAGCAGCGTCCGCGGCAAATCGGGCTAGTCATCCGGTAAAAGGTTCACTACCTTCTGCAAAACTTACAAACGTGGACAACTGCTTGACCTGCGGTTATTCAAGTTTGCCCGCAGAATCCCGGCCAGTTTTGCTTCGTCCCAGAAGTTGCGGCCCGGGTACGTATGACTGGCCCGACCTTTGCTTTTACGTCACAAGGATGTGAGTCGGAAAGCCAACCAGGAGGATCCTGGTTGTCAGGTCCATGGAGGGATACCAATGCGCCGCTTGATTGTTTCCGCCTTGTTGTCGGTGGCTTTGTTCGGCTCGCTCGGAGCTAACTACCGCACTCAGAACTTTCTGATCTCTGCCCCAACGCCGCAACTGGCTCGCGAAATCGGCGATCAAGCCGAGGTTTATCGCCGCGATCTGGCCATCGAATGGATCGGCCGAGAACTTCCTCCTTGGCGTGAGCCTTGCCCGATCGAAGCGCAAGTCGCACCGCATCTGGGGGCTGGCGGGGCGACCAGTTTCATGTTCCAGAATCGCCAACCATTCGGCTGGACGATGAGCATTCAAGGTTCACGCGAACGAGTGCTCGACTCGGTCCTACCGCACGAAATCACTCACACCATCTTTGCCACCTACTTCGGACGACCGTTGCCTCGCTGGGCGGATGAAGGGGCCTGCACAACCGTCGAACATTCGAGCGAACGTCACAAGCAGGAACGGTTACTGGTGGAATTCCTCACCACGAATCGTGGTATCGCGTTCAATAAAATGTTCGCGATGAAGGAGTATCCGCCTGATATTCTGCCGCTGTACTCCCAGGGATATGCACTGGCGCGCTTCATGATTCATCAAGGTGGCAAGCAAAAGTTCGTGCAGTATGTCGGTGAAGGGATGGAACGAAACAACTGGACGGCCGCGACGCGCAAGTATTACGGCTACGACACTCTCGGCGAACTGCAAACGACCTGGCTGGAGTGGGTTCAACGGGGCACCCCGGAGCCTTTACCCGCTGACCTGGTGCGACTCGATCCCAATCCTGCGCCGCCCTCGGCTCCGGCTGGTGAACTATATGTTGCCGCCAACACGAATAACGGACGACCTGCACCAGTCGCCCCAGTCGCTGTGGATTCCAATCCTAATCCTGCTGCGTATGGCATGGGGATGAATCCGACCGTTGCTCCACCAGAAGCTCCTAGTTGGGCCGGCAGCGATGATTCCATTTCTGCCAGTCGCGTGGAAAGTGCTGAAGGCTGGTATCAACGAGTGCGAGACGACGTTCGCTCGGGCGGTGCGCCGCCGACAAATGCCGTGAATCCTGCCGCACCGCTGGGCAAAAATCCGTTCCGGGGAGCAAGTGCGACATCGACTATCAATCCGAATGGAATTCCGACCGCTCCGTCGACAGCTAATCCAGCTGAATTAGCCAACGCAGCAATGAGTTCGGCTGTATTGCCCCCTTCGACGGCAATGACACCAGTTAGCTCGCTCAGCGAGAGCAACAATCCGTTTCGCAGCGTGAGCAGTGATCGCCAGGTTTTGCTGGAATGGCGGCGATCGGATGCAGAAACAACCCCTGAGGCAGAAGAACGCCGTGATTGGGCGAAACTTGATTTGCCGGCAGCGAACGCAGTTTTACAGCGGTAAAATCAACACCAAATTCACATGTGAGTTGAAAGAAAACGTGTTCAATCGAACACGTTTTCGTCTGTAGGCAGGTGAGTTGCGTTAGAATCTTAAGATCAAGGAGTTCGAGCGAACTGCGTGGGTTTCGCGTCAGAACTAGAGGTACTTCGTCCAGCCTCTCGCTTCCAACTCCTTTACTACTTCGCGAATTGCCTCCTCGTCGTGCTTATTGGCCACGAGAGTCGCGTCAGGCGTGTGGACCACGATGCAATTCTGCATTCCAAGCGTGACGACTAAATGGTCATCCGTGGTACGTACGACTGAGTTGTTGGTGCGAATTCCCAGGTGCTGGCCAGCGATGGTATTGCCCTCCGCGTCTTCGCCGCGAATGCGGGCGACCGATCGCCAACTGCCGCAGTCATCCCAGGAATACGAAGCCTCCACGACGACCACATCTGAGTGTCGCTCCAGTACGGCATAGTCGATCGACTTACCTTTGAGTGCCTGAAATTCTTCCTGCAAAACTTCCTGTTGACGACTTGTGCCCCACGCGGCACGAATTCGGTCTAGATGGGCGAACATTTGCGGCTCATGCTTGGCCAGGGCGTCGAGAATGGTGCGGGCCTTCCACACGAAGATGCCACTGTTCCAATAAAATCGCTCCGTCGCCAGATATTCCTCAGCAGTTTGTTGATTGGGCTTTTCGCGGAAGTGGGCCACATGGAACGCATGGTGGCCGCCGATTTCCGCTTCGCCTAGCGCTGCACCACGTTCGATATAGCCGAAGGATTCCGCCGCGTAGCTGGGCTTAATTCCAAAGGTGACGATGCGCTCCGCCGCGGCTTCGACCAATTCAACCGCATAGTTTAGTGCGGCCTGAAACTTCAACGTCGGAGAAATGACGTGATCGGCCGGGAGCACGATCATGGTCGCATCTTTGTCCTCAGCGAGGACCGCAATAGCGGCCAATCCGATGCACGGCGCGGTGTCCCGCTTGCAGGGTTCACCGATAATCGATTCAGGACGCAAGCCGGGAATTTGTTCGCGGATCGGCTCTACCAAACGCTGATTCGTGACGATTAGTATTCGTTCCGGCGGGACAAATCCTACCAGTCGGCCGACCGTCGCCTGCATCATCGTTTCGCTGCCGGCTAAGTCTAGCAATTGTTTAGGTTGCCCCGCTCGGCTGGCAGGCCAAAAACGTGTTCCCGAACCACCTGCCATGATAACTGCATGTAGCATTTTATCTTCCGTGATGCGTTGGACGATGGCCCTCCGAGGCCTTCGATAGTGCGTAAACTTAGTGCGCCCAGTGCGAGGGAAAGGGAACTGTCCCTCATGCGTTGCACGAGCTGTGACAGTCCGTCCGTGACGACTTCGGAGAGCCGTCTTGCCAAGAGTTAGTCTGGCTCTTCCAGATAAGTGTAGCCGTTCAGTCCGTCTTCGTAGAACTTCAAAAAATGCCCCGCTTCGACGTGATCGAGCTTCCCTTCGCGGACCGCACTTTCCACTGCGGTTTGCAGCCGCGTGACGAGATCACTGTGATCGAATTCAACGTAGTCAAGCACTTCCCGAACGGTGTCCCCTTTGACAATGGCTGTCAGTGTGACTTCGCCGCCCGGCGTCAGATCGACGTGGACCGTGTTTGTGTCGCCGAACAGATTGTGCAAGTCGCCAAGAATTTCTTGATAAGCGCCAATCAGAAACGCCCCCATGTAATAGGGCTGGCTGCCGCAATCGTGAAGGCGGAGGGTCCGTTTGACATCGCGGCGATCGATGAATTGATCGATTTTACCGTCGCTATCGCAGGTAATATCTCCCAACACCGCATAGCGAGTCGGCCGCTCGTTCAAGCGATGAATGGGCATCACCGGAAACAGCTGCTTAATCGCCCAGCTATCGGGCATCGATTGAAATAGTGAAAAATTGCAAAAGTACGTGTCGGATAGCAACGTGTCGAGGGCGAGCAATTCTTCAGGAATATATTCCAATTGCTCCGACAGGCGGCGGATCTTTTTGCACGTCGCCCAAAAGATGCTTTCCGCCAACGCCCGCTGATCCAGGGGCAAGTAGCCTGCGGTGAACAGATTCATCGCCACATCCATGGCTTGCTGCGCGTCGTGATAGGCTTCGAGCAGGTTGCGGACGTTGACGTTCTTGTAAGTATCGATCAGATCCTTCAGAAATTGCTCGGCATCGGGAGCGACTTCTGGAATAACATCATTGGCGTTCCCTTGTTCTGAGACCCCCAAAACGCCAAAGATCAAAGCGCTGTTGTAAGCCACAATCGCCCGGCCGCTTTCGCTGATCACATCGGGATGCGCCACGTTGGCTTCGTTGCAGATGCTCGAAATATGATGGATGACGTCGTTGGCGTACTCCTGCAGGTTGTAATTCACGCTCGATTCGAAATTCGTCTGTGAGCCGTCGTAATCCACCCCTAGCCCACCACCGATATCCAGAAACTGCAAACCGGCACCGCGATTGACGAGATCGACATAGGCACGCGCGGCTTCGGTGACAGCCGTCTTCACATGGCGAATATTTGTGATTTGGCTGCCAAGATGGAAGTGCAACAGCTTGAAGCAATCAAGCATCCCATGCTCTTTGAGCTCATCCACGGCGTGCAGAATTTCTCCCACCGTGAGCCCAAATTTTGAGCGATATCCACCCGAGCCTTGCCAACGTCCCGACCCGCGGGCGGCCAGTTTCACGCGCATCCCGATCTGGGGACGGACGCCGACCTTCTCGGCATACTTCATAATCAGTTTCAGCTCGGTATATTTTTCGACGACCGGAATTACCTTCCGCCCGATCTTTTGCGCGAGCATCGCCATTTCGATAAACTCGGCATCCTTAAAGCCGTTGCAAATGATCGGCGTGGCAGCGTCGGTCATCGCGACGACCGCGAGCATTTCCGGTTTGCTGCCCGCTTCCAAACCAAAGCCGTAGGGCTTGCCGTATTCGACCACTTGCTCGACCACGTGCCGCTGCTGGTTCACCTTGATGGGGTAAACGCAGATGTACTTCCCCTTGTATTCGTGTTCTTTGATCGCATTGCCGAACACACTGGCGATTTCACGGAGCCGGTCGCGCAGAATACCGTTGAAACGGAGCAAGATCGGCAGATCGAGCCCCCGGAGTTGCAACCGGTCGACAAGTTCCTTCAGATCGACTCCCTGCGAGCTATCTCGTTCAGGATGGACAACGAGGTGCCCCTGAGCATTGATGGAGAAGTATCCCTTCCCCCATTGCGCGACATCGTACAGCTCGGCGGCTTCGGTAATTGACCACAAATCGACGGCGTCTGTACGCATCGACACTCTTTCTGCAGGAAAGCGAAAATGGAACCCAGTGGCGAAACCAAGTCCGTTATTATTACGCCCCTGCCGCAGGGGGCAAGGGCGAAAGCTTTAAACGTCTGCAAGATATGAAGGTTTCGCGCCAGCCCTCGCACGCCGAAAATCGGCCTACTTCACTTTCGCCGACTCAAAGTACTCCGGCGCATCTTTCCACTTGATATTGCAGCCGATGCTGGGAACCTGTTTTTCATCAATCGGCTCGCCGGACAGCACCGAATTGAGGGCGGCTCGCAGATCGCTGCCAGTCAGCGGGACATCATTGCCGGGCCGACTGGAATCGAGTTGACCCCGATAAACAAGCGTTTTGTCGGCGTTGTACAGAAAGAAATCGGGTGTACACGAGGCCCGAAAGGCTTTGGCAACCTCCTGCGTTTCATCAAAAAGATAAGGAAATGGATAGCCTCGATTTTCTGCCTCGTGAACCATCTGCTCTGGTGAATCGTCCGGATGTTTGGTCGTGTCGTTGGAGTTGATCGCTACGACAGCGATCCCTTGCGGCAGGTAGTCATGTCCGATTCGAGCTAGTTCGTCGGCCACGTGTTTCACATAGGGACAATGGTTGCAAATGAACATCACCAGGTATCCCTTAGCGTCCGGAAAATCAGCCCAGGAAATCATCCTGCCATCGACATTCAGGAGCGAGAAATCTGGTGCCTGGCTTCCCAGACGCTGCATGGTGGAAGCGGTTTTGACCATCGAGTGACTCCAGTGAAATCGATTGCGGCAGACGGTCTGAAAAGCGAGCCTCGCTGCAAATCAAGAACTGCGGCGAGCGAGCTCACGGGCTTGAAGCTTCTTTGCAAACTAAGGGGAAGCCACCCGATCCGTCAAGGACGGCATCCTTGGAATAGCCATGCTTTTCGACTGCCGGTCGCCAGCCTTGTGGGAAGGGAATTGCGATCCTGCTCAAGGAATGTCTTTCATCATCTGTTGCACGTCGATCATTGCCCGCTGACTGATTTTTAACAGCCCCTCGGTGGGACGGTCGAGATCCGCGATTAACGTCATGATCGACGAGAAGGCGATCGCCAAGACAAGAGAGGAATACGACCGCCTCGATTTCGCGATTCCTTCGAAATAGCCAACTCCGACCATGGTCAGAGCCATGAGCAAGTAGAGCGTTCCCCACAGAATTCCCGGCAGTCGATTCTGTAAAGCCACGTAGACTCGTTTTGAATGCACATCAATGACTTCATTCAACGATTGTAGAAATAGCCCCACGACGATCGAATCGCTATGTTGCCTGCCGATGGCCTCACCTTCTATCCAGAGTTTGCGATGACATTCGCCTGAAAGCTGTAGCAGGTGGTCGACATCTTGGGATTGGACGACTTCGATACGGGCAGCAACATAATCCCTTAATAGATTTCGAATTTCGCCAGTGCGATCATTTGGGAGAAGTCCGGCCCGCAGGTACGTTGTGCCAATCGCATTTGCTTCCTCAACCACGATCTGTCGTTTCGAATCAAAGCGCGATGCGGCCAAGCCGAAAGTGAACGCCAAGACAAATCCCAGCAAAGCAAGGGTGGCACCCAAGATTACCCCTACAGTCCCTTCCTTCTCTCCGTCATTCAGCTGAATACGAAATTGGCCCGAACGGTAGCCAATCTCGATCGCGATCAAAATAATGCCAATATCTAACGCGAACAGCAGCCACAGAGGAATGTAATCAAGGGGTCCGGAAGTAGGCATTAGAATTCTTTTCTAATTGACTGAGTTGCGAAATGAAAACCCTATTTCTCGGCCAAAACTTCTTCTGTTTTCGGGGTCACCTGACGCTCGAAATAGGACCTCTTGCCACCTTCCAATAGGGTTTCTGGCGTGAGTGTCGCGAACAGATGCATGGTTCTCGCGATGACGCCCGTCCAACCAGTTTGATGATTGGCCCCCAAGCCGGCGCCATTGTCGCCATGAAAGTACTCAAAGAACTGCAAGCAATCTTGCCAGTGCGGGTCTTTCTGAAACTTTTCGGTTCCTCCAAAGACCGGACGATGTCCTTCTTTATCTTTGAGGAAAATGTTTGAGAGCCGGCGTGAAATCTCCTCGGCAATTTGATAGAGAGTCATTTGCTGGCCGGAACCTGTCGGGCATTCCACGGTGAAGTCGTTTCCGTAGTAGTCGTAGTATTGCAGCAACGCCCGCACAATCAAGGCATTCACTGGCATCCAAATGGGGCCGCGCCAGTTGGAGTTGCCACCGAACATTCCCGTGTCAGATTCGGCCGGCAAATAAGAAACGCGGTATTCCTGCCCACCGGCTTGAATAGTGTAAGGATGGTCGGCATGAAATCGTGACAACGAGCGGATGCCGAATTCGCTGAGAAACTCCTTTTCGTCGAGCATTTTGGCAAGTACGCGACGCAGCTTCGTTTCGTCCAGAATCGAACCAAGCCGACGCCCGGAGACACCGGCTTTGGTAGGATCATGCATCGACGAGCGGAGTTCAGGGCGCGACTCAAGGAATCTCAGCAATCGATTGGCAATCTCGGGATACTTCTCTAACAGTTGCCCTTCGAATGTCGTCGCGGCGCACAGCGGCAAGAGCCCCACCATCGAACGCACTTTGAGCCGGTGCGACTGTCCATCAGGCAAACGCAGAACGTCGTAATAAAAACCGTCCACTTCATCCCACATCCCTGTATCATCTCCCATCTGCCCCATCGCCGAAGCGATCCAAAAGAAGTGCTCCGTAAACTTCAGGGCCATATCTGCGTAGCCGGCATCGGTCATCGCCAATTCCGAAGCGATCTCGAGCATGTTCTGGCAGAACAGCGCCATCCAGGCCGTTCCGTCCGCCTGTTCCAAGTAACCTCCGGTAGGGAGCGGAGCGCTGCGATCAAACACGCCGATGTTATCCAGACCTAAAAATCCGCCTTCAAAGACGTTGCGCCCCGAGCGGTCCTTACGATTCACCCACCAGGTAAAATTTAGCAGCAGCTTCTGAAAACAATTCTTCAACCACTCCTGGTCCCCTTTGCCTTTGATTCCCTTTTCGAGCCGATAGGTGAAGATCGTGGACCAGGCATGGACCGGCGGATTCACGTCGCCGAAATTCCACTCATACGCCGGTATTTGCCCATTGGGATGCATATAGCGCTCGCGGAGCATGAGTTTGAGCTGCTCCTTGCCGAAATCGGGATCGACGAGCGTGATTGCCAACACGTGAAACGCGAGATCCCAAGCGGCGTACCATGGGTATTCCCATTTATCGGGCATCGAAATCACATCGCCGTTGTACATGTGATGCCAGTGTTCGTTGCGCGGCGCCTGTTTGCGAGATGACTTGAAAGGGTCAGAACCGCGCTCTTCCAGCCATTTGTCCACATCGTAGTGATAGAACTGCTTGCTCCACAGCATGCCAGCCAGGGCTTGCCTCATGACCTTGGCCTGATCCTCGGTCAACGAAGCCGGGGTGAGCACCTGATAGAACTCGTCAGCTTCCCGGCGTCGCGCTTGGAGCACTTCGTCGAAGTCGCTGCCGACCGAAGTACCAGGTCGGCCATTACTGCGTAACATTTCCGCGGGGGCAATGTCGCTTAAACGAAGTTGAATCACTTCGCTCTTTCCGGCCGCAATCGTAACTCGGTAATGGGCGGCGGCCTTGGTCCCCTGTTGATCGGGATTTACCGCAGAAGTCTGGCCCAGGACAACACAGTTATTGATGCCGTCCTTGACGAACGGAGTTCTGTTCGCAACTCCAAAAATGCGCTGCGTATTCGTTTCATTTTCTGTGAAGAGCAGTGGAGCTTCGCCAGCGCAGTACAGGTAACGCTCGCCTAGTTCGGGCTCAAGGGCTTTAATCACGCTGTGGCTTATCGTCCCTGACATTCGCTGCAAACTCGGTCGATTGGCAGCGCCGTGCCAAGACCATTGATTCCGAAACCATAATGTCGGCAGCACGTGCAAATCGGCTGCTTCGGGTCCGCGATTATGAACGGTGATCTGGATCAGAATGTCTTCGGGCGATTTCTTCGCATACTCTACGAACACATCGAAGTACCGATCTTCGTCAAATACTTTGGTATCGATAAGTTCATACTCAAACTCGTTGCGATTGCGTTTGCGACTGGTCTCCACTAGGTCCGCATACGGAAACTCTGCTTGCGGGTACTTATAGAGGTACTTCATGTACGAGTGGGTCGGCGTCGAGTCCAGATAAAAGTAGTATTCCTTGACATCTTCACCGTGATTACTCTCGCTGTTAGTCAAGCCGAACAGACGTTCCTTCAGAATCGGATCCTTCCCGTTCCAGAGCGCCAGCGCAAAACAAAGGCGTTGCTGATCGTCGGAGATTCCCGCTAAACCATCCTCACCCCAACGATAGGCACGAGAGCGGGCTTGATCGTGGCTAAAATAGTCCCAAGCATTTCCGCCTTCGCTGTAATCCTCGCGAACGGTGCCCCATTGTCGTTCACTGAGATAGGGCCCCCATTTTTTCCAGGGAGCGTTCTCACTGTTGGATGATTCAAGTCGCTCATGTTCAATCGTCATGTTGCACTTTCGTTACTGCTAACTGGGTAAACCAAGCAAGCTTTGATAGTGACCAGGTACCGGTTCCAAGTCAGTTTCTTCTGTCGGGATGTATGGCTGGCGGTGTTCCCAGGAGTTCTCCGTGACTGGTAGTACCCAGAGATCTCCCTGCCGATCTCGTATGACCCATTGCTGTTTGGATCGATCGACGTAGATCGACATGACCAGTTTAGTTCCCACTTTCATGACTTTCTCCATCCGTGCTGAATATTACTAATCCGTATTACGAACCCGACATTCATGCCGAAATACCACCGCAAGACGCACAGATTGTGCCAGATTCGCGCGCGTCCGAACCGGTAAACGTTGAAATTGTTCCGTCAGTTGTTTTAAACTGTTGTCGCCGCAACAAACTGCAATCTCAATGCCGTGCGGAAACAGCGGGCTTAGTTTTTTGGAACTGGCTATGAACTTTTGACGACGATCCTACTGAGAAAAGTTTAAGCCCACACCTACTCCGGCAGTAGCACTACGTTTTGCATGCCGACGACAATTTCCGGCGACGCAAGCTTCTCGTCTCCCAGAACAAGATGCACAAAATTATCGGCCAGTACTTCATCAGGATGAATGATGTATTTGGTATTGCGACCGATCTGTGCGTGAAAGTCTGCTACCTCGTTCGGATCAAGCAAGAGGGACTGAGCACCGCCTACTGCAGGCTGCCAACCCGCGTCGGTCTCTTTCAACCGCATCAATTTGAACTCCAAGCTCTTAAAAAGATTCCCGCCCACGCGCGGATCAAAGTCATTGCGCGAATACAAAATGGGGGTGACGGCGACTTCGTTTGTCCCTTCGCGAATGATCTGGTAACAATCAATACGGGGAGCATCGGGGTTAGTAATTCGGCGTTTGATGAGCGTTTGCGGCACTGGAATCTCATTGCAGAGCTTGAAGCCGATCACGGCGTACATGTGCTCGCGAAAGTCGCGACTATTGCGACTGAGAACATGGAACAGTTCATGGATGAAGAGCCGGATAATCGCCTCGTGATCGTTCTTCAGCACGCGCTCTGGGAACACGATGGTGGTGCCGCGCGTGTAGGGCGCATCGGCATCTTCTCGACCGGTGGTCTTCGCTAGCCAAACCGTTTCAGGCCAAGGAATTCGCCACTTCACCATTTTGGGTGCGAGAGAGTCGATCACCTTCTGCAGCTTTGTCTTTTCCTCGTCGGTCCAATCCAGCGTCGATTCCGCAATCCGACTTTTAAGATCTGCAAGGGTTACCTCGTCTCCGCTTTGTAGTCGCACCTGCAGATCGAAACGGCTGAGAGCGGCGGTGAAGTCGTCGTCTGTCGTGAGTTGCCTGGCGGCCTGTTCTTTACCGCAAAATTGAAGGTTGAGCCGGGGTAGAATTGGAGGCGATTGAGCTAAGAGCGAGTGCTTCCCAGAGAACGAAGTCATGAGTAGAGCCAGGCTGGCTAGTGAAACGGCAGCCTGACGAAGAGATCCAGTTAGCATTATCAGGTTGCTTTCGAAAACTGCTGGAACGTGGTTTTGCTCATCCATATGCTATCGCGGATCTGCCCCCTACTGCATCCCTCGTGCGGGCAAGGTAACATTGCGACGAAGGAACACTAACTTTCACAGCCTCCCGCGGTGCTATGCCCCTCCCTGACCTGCCTACGCTGATCGCCCTGTTTCATACCGACCCGGACGAATTGGGGCATTTTACTCTGGTTGATCCCGCCTCCGTGCCGGCCGATTATCAGCGACTACTGTGGCATTCGAACCACATGACCGTCACGATGGAGCAATTTTACGGCTGTTCGGTAGACGTGGCCGTGAAAAATCGGCTGAAAACAGCCGTGGATTATGCCCGCGAGATCGTCCTCACGCGGCAGACCGACGGCCAGGTGGTGCAGTTTGGCATTCCCCGACTGAATCTGAATTTGCTCGCAGATGATGTCCGCCGCGAGATCGAATCGGAGCAGATTCCGCTCGGCCGCGTGCTGATTCAGCACAATGTCCTCCGCGAAGTTGAGCCGATTGGGATTTGGAAAGTGGAGCCAGGCCCCGCGCTGCTCCGATATTTTGAGATGACCGAACCGGTGACCACGTTCGGCCGGACTGCTCTGATCCGATTGGACGGCGAACCGGCCGTGGAACTCCTCGAAATCGCCACACCCCTGGAGATTACCCTCCGCGGCAGGCCCAACCCAGGAATTGCTTCATGACGAAGTGCGCCCTCATCACCGGTGTAACCGGACAAGACGGTGCTTATCTCACCCAACTTCTCCTGAGCAAAGGTTACGAAGTTCACGGCATGGTTCGTCGGTCCAGCACCGAAAACTATGAGCGACTTGGAAGCTTGCGCGAACAAATCAGCCTGCATCAGGCGGACTTATTGGACCAACTCTCGCTGCTACGGCTGATTGATCGGATTCAGCCCGATGAAATCTACAATCTGGCAGCCCAGAGTTTTGTACCAACCAGTTTTGAACAACCGTTGCTGACGGGCGAATTCACGGCACTGGGCGTCACGCGAGTGTTGGAAGCAATCCGCCAGGTGAATCCCAAAATTCGCTTCTACCAGGCGAGCAGCAGCGAGATGTTCGGCACCGTGCAAGAAGAGCCGCAAACGGAGAAGACCCCATTTTGGCCCCGCAGCCCGTATGGTGTGGCCAAAGTTTACGGTTATTGGATCACCGTGAACTATCGCGAAAGCTACGACATTTTCGCCTGCAATGGAATTCTCTTTAATCACGAATCACCATTGCGAGGCAAAGAGTTCGTCACACGGAAAATCAGCGATGCTGTGGCCCGGATCAAGCACGGCCTGCAAACGGAACTGCGACTGGGGAACCTCGACTCTTTACGCGATTGGGGCTTTGCCGGGGATTATGTTCGCTCCATGTGGCTGATGCTCAACCACACTCAGCCCGATGACTATGTGGTGGCCACCGGATTGAAGCACACGGTCCGGGAGTTCTGCGAACTAGCCTTCGCCCGCGCGGGACTTGCGTGGCAAGATTTCGTGGTCGTCGATCCCAAGTTCTTTCGTCCGGCAGATGTGCATACGCTCTGTGGCGATGCGACGAAGGCGCGAAAGATTTTGGGCTGGAAACCGGAAGTCAGTTTCGCAGAATTGGTCCAGCAGATGGTGGATGCAGACCTGGAACGCGTCGCGAAGGAAATTCGCGACGCGAAGAATTAGCCAGAACCTACCAAAGCTCACTTCCCCCGCAGCACCTTCCAGGCAGCATCACCCTTCGATTCTGCCTGGATTTGCAAGGCATCGATCTTTCCTGCTGCTTGATAGGCGGCCCGAACAATCTCGATGTCCGCTGGCTTTTCACCCATTAAGACGACATTCTGCGGAGCCGCCAGGGCAAGCATGCCCGGCACGTCAAAATACTTCGCTCCCCCGGGAAGGAACCGGGGATCGTGAAAGTCGGTCAGGCCACTAAAGCGAAAGCCTGCAGTATCAATCACAGCGAGTTGGATCGCATCCTGAGCTTGCGCTCGGGCAGCGGCGACGATGGGTCCGGCAACGTCACCAAAGCCCACCAAATCGATCCTCTCCGGCTTCTTCTCACTGTGTTTGACAAACGCGATGGCGGAGAGGACGTCATGCACTCTCTGCGCGAAAACGCTATGGTTGTAGCCAAATGTGTATCCAGCAAAGAGCCGCGGGTTGGTCACCCGAGGCGTTTGCTTGAGGGGTATGCCATCGGCTAAGAACTCTCCCTGATAAAGTAGATCGATTCCCATCACCGCCGTGCCATCATTCAATAGTGTTTGCGCTTCCTGCGTCGGATTGCCGGCGGCATCGAACAAAGCAACTTTACCCTTTTCGTGGACCCAAATGACAACGCGGCGGTTCCAGTCATTGGGATAGAAGAACATTACCGGCGACTCTGCGCCTGTCGACTTCGTGCGCAATAAACCCGACATGCGAATCCATTTATCGAATTTGTCTTTTTGCAGTTGCTCGTACTCGACCTCAGAAGGCCCAGGCATCTGCCGGCCAATCAGAACATCTACCCCTCCGCCGACAGTCTGGCGAAACATGGCCAGCGATTCTGCGTCCTTAGGAGTGTGTTGCGCAAGATTCTGCTGCGAATCATCCCAGTGAAACTTCAGCAAGCGGCGTTCAAAATCGTTGCCACTCGGCGGCTGCGGATGATCCTTATCCCAAACGGACATTTCTTCTCGCGTGAGCCGCTGGTAGTCTTCTTCCACGACCGGTTCCGCGATCCCCAGCTGAAAGTGTCGATTAACCCAAGCATACATGGCCGAACGGCTGACATAGTTATAGTTGTGCTTGAAGTGAGTCAGATTGGCGAGCGTGATATTCTCGGGCTTGCCCAGGAGCGCGTAGATTTGCTTTAGTTCGGGCATCCCTTTGAGGGCGACTTCCTTCGTCCAATCGTCGGCGGAGGTCAGTCCTTGCGGTTTGGGAGCGAACAGAGCGGCAAATTCAATATTGCCGGTGTCGACACGCAGCAGGCTCGAGCTTTCGCAAGTGCAGCCTCCCTGCATTGCAGTCGAAACCATGACTGCAGGAAAGGACAACGTGACTCGCGGATCGATTCCGGCCAGGATCATTGTTTGTGTACCGCCGCCGCTAGAACCGGTCACGGCGATCCGCGTGGGATCGATCTCAGGCAGAGACAAAAGAAAATCAAGTGATCGAATCGAGTTCCAAGTTTGCAGCCCCATCACCGACTGCAGTCGGGCTTCCGCCTGCGGACTATACAGCCCCCAGTTTTCGGCCGTATTCATTTCCGGCCGGGGCTTACCAAAGCGATGTACTAGCTCAAAGGATATCTGCTGGCTATCCGCGTAGCCGAGCATGTCGTACAGAAAGACCACGCAGCCCATCCGCGCGAGTTGCACGCAGCGGGACTGCAATGGTGATCGGCCTCCCTCTTCAAAACGCTCTGCCCCTTGCACGATCTCCCGCCGCACTCCGGTCAGGCCCGCGTCATGAAAACGCCCCTCCGACCAATGGCCATGCGGACAAAGTACTCCCGGAAAGGGCCCCGTCTTTCCCTTGGGACGGTAGAGATTACCGGTAACGAAAAAGCCCGGATGACTTTCAAAGAAGACTTTCTCCACGGTGTAGTCATCCCGCTCCATGGACCCATGTATTACAGCGTTGAGCGGCGTCTTGGTTGGCAGGGGCCAGAGCCCTTGAGAAACAAGGATTTGCCGTTTAACCCGTTCTTTCCGCGATTCCCATTCCTCCTTCGTGGCCGGTGGCGCGAAGGGAAAGTAGCCGTCGTAATCCTTGAGCGGCTTTAAACGTGCATCACTTGGCACTTGACCGGCAGGAAGCACGCGAGGAATTTCGGCAGCGTTAATCGAAGGCAGAATTGCAACGCAGTTCAACGAGACGACGAACGCAACTAGCGAGGAGAGAAATCTCATGAGGGACCCCAAGAGGGCAAGAGCAGCGAGCGGAGGGAAGCAAGCTAGTTCGAATCAGACACGATCAGGGATCGCGTGTAAAGACAACCACTAGCAGCTGGGAGCCTTGTTCTATCAAAAATTTTGTACGGAGGTGTTTGTCACCTGCATCCAAGAATAAGCCGGTTCTCCGTAGGTTTATAGCCATCAATCCATTGCCGCTTCCGTCACCAAACTTTTTTTCCTGCCAGATAAGTTGCCAAGACTCGCGTCTCGCGAATGTCGTTGACAGGACAGGTCAGCAGATCCCGGTCGACAACGATCATGTCCGCCAACTTGCCGGGCTCGAGCGAACCGACCTGGTCTTCGAGAAAAATCAGATGAGCATTATTTTTTGTATAAAACCGTATCGCCTGCTGCCGCGTTAGCGCCTCTTCGGGATGAAGTGCGCCATCGAACCAGCGCGCCTGCCGAGTGATCGTAACCCACATTCCCAGGAACGGATTGTACGGATTGACGCTCCTTAGCGAACCGATTTTCTGCATATGGTCGGAGCCGCCGCCTGCGATGCCTCCTAGCTCAAAAATTGTTTTAAGCGGCTGGAAGTATCGAAGTCGATCGTTGCCAAATTGAGCGGAGAGCGTGTGAGCATCTAGATAAAGCCAGGCAGGCTGAATATCTGCCACGACGCCCAAACGGACCATCTGCTCGACGGCTTCCCGGCTCATAAAGTTGCTGTGGGTTAAGCATGGTCGAGTATCGCGAATCGGCTGCGTCTGATTCACTTTCTCGTAAGCTGCCAGCAGGGTGTGCACCGCACCATCCCCAACGGCATGGGCCGTGAACTGCAGGTTGTTATCAACCGCCGTCGAGACCAGCTTTTCCAGCTTTTCGGGTTCGATGAACAGAATTCCGCGGTAGTCGGAATCCGTGATGGAGTAAATCCGGCTCGTGCCCCATGGCTGTCGCATGTAAGCACTGCCGGTCAGCATGCCGCCGTCGAGAAAACACTTCAGGCCGATAATCCGCAATTGATTGTGCGGCTTGCGCAGCGAATGGGCCGCTGCACCGCGGATTGCTTGCTGCGCCGCCTCCAATCGATCTTGTCCATCGATGCCATAGGAGCACATCACACGCAAGCTCAACCGGCCGTCGTCCAGCAGCGTCTTGTAGCGCGCAAGTCCATCTTCATTCGCATTGCGGTCGGCGATCGAAGTGATTCCGACCGAGTTGTAGTCGCGAAAGAGTTCTACCAGGCGATTGCAGCGATCTTCATTCGTCGCCTTCTTGCCAGACGATTCGCTTTTGACGTAGCGCGAACAGTTTCTGAGCAGACCTGTTGGCTCGCCGGACTGCTGATCTTTTTCGACGAAACCCGAACCGCTGACCTGAAAGTCTTTATCAATCCCGCTCTTCGCCAACGCCAGTGAATTAAGCATTGCATCGGGTCCGGTGGCAAACATCACCGGATTTTCCGGTGCAGCAGAGTCGAGTTCGGCCCGCGTTGGATATCGTGGCTCTTTCAGTCGCGTGATGAAGACCTGTCGGATGTTGATCCAACTTCCCGCTGGCTGCGCCTTTACCCGTTCGCGAACATAAGCAAGTACGTCGTCGATCGATTCCATATCCGGAATCGCGTGATCGAATTCGTGCATCGCGGCACCCAGCGGATGCGTGTGCGAATCAATCAGCCCCGGCAGGAGCATTTTTCCTTCCAAATCGATGACTTCGGTCTTTTCGCCGCGATACTTCAGGATCTCGTCATTCGAGCCCACCGCAACGATCTGACTTCCTCGAACAGCGACAGCTTCCGTAACCAGAAATTGATCGTTGGCCGTGACCACTTTTCCGTGGTGCAAAATCAAGTCGACTGGTTCTGCAGCCAGCGCGACAAATGGCAAGAGTGTCACTAGCCCGCAAAAATTGATCCAAGCCGCCAACTGCCAAGTCTTCATCACAGCCATCCTGGAACTAGCGGAACTAAAACGAGCCTGCCTTGACCGATTCACTCTCATGATGGCGCACTGCTGCGACAAAAGCGAGAGCGCAGGCTGCTGCATAGTTTGCTATTTTCCGCGGAGCCATCGTCGGGCAGGCTCTTCCAGCCATAAGAAGACGGCCAAGCCAAAAGCGATGCTTAAAGTCAGATACAGAAGGAGCAGTCCACCAGCTAGTGCTCCCTCATCTTGGCCAACCAGGAATTTTTGCTCTACGAATCGCAAGGCCGAACGTATTGGCCAGTGCATTAGGTACATGGCGTAACTTGCATCTCCCAGCCGGACCAGCCACGAGGGGGCGAACACTTGACTTCCACTATCTGCGAGGCCAAGAATCAGTAATGCAGACAGAGGAGCGACGAAGCCGTTATGCACGAATGGCAGAGGAAGGTAAGGCGTTGCAAACATGGAAAAAAGAATGATGCCCGAAACGACAAACGTCGTCAGATAGGGCCGAAACTTTTGTTGGTCACTGGTGACACAACCGTTGTCTTCTTGCCGAGAGACAAAATGCAATCCGCACGCAACTCCGATCAGAAATTCCGGCAAGCGGGCAACTGGATTAAAACGAACCACCGCGGCCAGGGAAGTCAGCGGCGTGTCTTGAGCCCGCGCGATCGCAGGCACGTCGGCTAGACCTTCGATTCCTCCTTGCCAGGAGAGGGCTGGCGGAATCATCGCGACGATCCAGAGTCCAAATACCGAGGCAGCCAAGAACCAGCCCTTGCGAAGTGGCCAGCGACGCATGATTTCGAGCCAGAGTGGAAAGGTAAAGTAGAAGAATACTTCATCCGAGACCGACCACGCTGGCGGGTTCCACCGCAGTACAAACTCCGGCAGCCAACTTTGTTGCAGCGAAAGTGCAACGCCGAAAGCGGTGGCCGATTCAGAAATTCCTGAGAATACTCCCAAGCCAGATTCGTTCGCCGCAATTCGCTCTTTGTAATAGCCAATTGGCAGATAGAGGATCGCTCCGAGGAGGTAAACCGGGTAGATCCGCGCAAAACGGGCCCGCCAGAAATTGCCAACGTCCTCTCTTGTGGTGGAGAGTTGTGAGTAGTTGTAGGCGAGTACGAAGCCAGACAAGGTGAAGAAGATGCTCACCCCTTGATATCCGGTCCGAACGAAATTCATCGGCAAAGACGGCCCGGTGCCAAACCAGCTTTCCAAGTAGTCAGCCCCGTGGAGCAACATGACCCAGAGCGCAAGGAAAAATCGCAGGCTTGTCAGGGCCTGGAGGCGTTTTCGGAGACGGAATGTCGAGGTAGGCTGGCATCCGGAATTCATCCGTCCACGATAACCTGAAACTCAGGAAGAGTGGCAGATTTCAGAAATCAAATAGCTCCAAAAATCGCTTCCCCGGCGTACAACCGGCATGCTAATTTAAAGCCATGCCTCCACCGAATTCCAAGACGACAGTGCCCGGCAGCCTGCGTCCCGGCGATCAACTGGCTACCGCAGTGATCGTAGGGATGGTCATTGTCGTTTTAGGGGGACATTGGTGGTGGCAAGGACGTTTTCGAGGGGAATTAATTGAGATAGACCGTGCCCAGCCGGAGCAGGTCCAGTTCAGTGTCGACGTAAACGCCGCGGAATGGGAGGAGTTGACCTTATTGCCAGAAATCGGCGAGCAGTTGGCCCGGCGAATCGTCGAAAATCGGGACGATATTGGGCCTTTCGGCGACATTAACGACCTTCGCCGCGTGAGAGGTATTGGACCCAAGACACTGGATCGAATTCGGCCCTATTTGATTCCCATCCCGGATCGGGGCAATGTCGCGGGAAGCGGAGCCGAGCAACAGAGGGGCTGAACATCGCACCCGGTCGACATTGCTACGCTCCGCCGGTAGATTACTCGCCTAACGAAGAGAGTGTGCCTTAATCGTTTCTTAACACGGCGTTCATAACCGCTCCTTAGACTCCTTCGCATCTTCAGATCCATTCACAGAAGCTCTCAACTGTTGAGTCACCTTATGAACATGTCAAAAACACTGATCTTGAAACTCTGCGGCCTGTGCCTGCTCGGGCTACTTGGTTGCAACGATTCGACGAACACTCCGAATGCAACAGGCCCTAATCCAACAGGTTCTGCCGCTGACAAAGGCGAAGTTATTGTTGACGGCTCCAGTTCCGTGGGCCCTGTCACCGAAGTAGCAGTCGAAGCCTTCGCTCAAGTTCCTGACAGCGCCTCGGTTCCCGTTTCTAAAAGTGGCACAGGGGCAGGATTCAAAAAGTTTGTGACTGGCTCGATCGATATTTGTGATGCTTCCCGTCCCATCACTGAGGACGAGATGAAGAAGTGCGCGGAAGCAGGTATCAAATACTACGAGCTTCCGATCTGCTATGACGCACTGACCATTGTGATTCACCCGGAAAATACCTGGGCGGAGACCATGTCTGTCGAACAGCTTCGAAAATTGTGGATCGGCGGCGCCGATGGCTCGGGCGAAATACAGACTTGGGATCAGATCGATCCTAGTTGGCCCAAAGAAAAGATATCTTTGTTTGGGGCGGGAGATGCTTCCGGAACTTACGACTACTTCCGCGAAGCGATCGCAGACAAGAAGCATCGAACCGATTATTCGCCCAGCGAGAACGATAATTTGCTAGTCAAAGGGGTCGCCGACAGCAAATTCGCACTGGGATACATTCCTTACACTTACTACGCTGGCAACAAAGATAAATTGAAAGCAGTGAAAGTTACCCCAGAGGGTGGAACGGAAGGTGTGGAACCGAGCACTGAAAACGCACTTTCGGGTAAGTACACGCCCCTTTCTCGCCCGCTCTTCATTTATGTCAACGCAGCGTCGGCGGAACGGCCCGAAGTACAGAAGTTTGTCGAGTTCTACTTGAAAGGTGCGAAGGAATTCGCTGAAAAACGGAGCTACTTGCCTCTTTCAATGGAAAACTATGGGAAGACCTTGAAACGCTTTCAAGAGAAGCAAACCGGGACAGTTTTCGGCGGGACGAACGAAATTGGCATCACGGCCGATGATTTGTTCGTTAGGGAACTCGTCGAGTAAGTGTGGGAGATTCTGAGAACTTAAAACCGTCTCGCGACGTTTTCGCGAGACCTTGCGCCTGAGAGGTTTGGGTGGCTAATCCGTCCGTCTCGCCGAACCAACGAAAAGTTCGTCGTCGTTCGTTAGATGCCAATCGCACTCAGCGCACCATTCGATCGGTAATTGAGTTTGTCGTGGAATGGTGCTTGTTTCTAGCGGCCGCTTCCTCAGTGATGATTACGCTGGGGATTGTCTTTACTCTGTTCTATGAATCCCTCGGCTTCTTCCGACATGTTTCTTTGGGAGCATTTCTAGGAGATACGGTGTGGACTCCCAATTTTGAGCCGCCACGGTACGGTATCTGGTCACTGGCCAGCGGAACGATTGTAACCACCACGGTTGCCCTTGCCATTGCGATTCCCGTGGGGACGATCGTCGCACTTTATTTGAGCGAATTCGCGCAACCCTTTCTGCGTGAAATCATCAAACCTTCGTTAGAACTATTGAGCGCCATTCCAACGGTGGTCTACGGCTATTTCGCGCTGATGTTCATCGCGCCCCTGATCCGCTACTGCTTGCCCGAGGCAATTTTTGGAAATGTGCCCACCAAGAACATGCTTTCCGCCGGCATCGCGATGGGGATCATGATCATTCCCTACGTCAGTTCACTCAGCGAAGATGCGATGCGAGCGGTCCCCATGCTGATGCGTGAGGGCTCATTCGCACTAGGTGCTAATCGATTGACCACGGCCCTTCGAGTGGTCTATCCGGCCGCACTTTCAGGAATTGCCGCGGCCTACATCCTGGGGATCTCAAGAGCGGTCGGCGAGACCATGATTGTTGCTGTTGCCGCTGGACTACAAACTAAATTCACTCTCAATCCGCTCGATGAATCGTGCACCATGACGGCCTTCATCGTCAATATCGCCCAGGGGGATACCTCCCACGGAAGTATAAACTATCAGGCCATTTTTGCCGTAGGGTTGTCTTTGTTTCTGATTACGCTCCTCTTTAATTGCGTTGGCTTCTATCTACGCCATCGCTATCGGGAGACCCAGTAATGTCGAACGAAGCAAAACCTGTCATCCTCCCTGAAAAAAAAACGCCAGTTCCCCGGCTGGGATTGACCGCGAAACAATTAATTCCACGTTTGCAACTTGCCGACAACCTCTTCAATTTGATTGGCTTGCTATCGACTTCCATCGGCATTTTGACGATGGTCATTTTGCTCGGAGCGCTGTTATGGAATGGCGCACCCTATCTGACCTGGAACTTCCTCATTTCATTTCCCTCCACAACGCCAGAAAATGCTGGCATCATTGTGGGGCTCGTCGGTTCCTTGTGCGTGATGCTGGTCACGGTTGTCACCGCCGTTCCTCTCGGCGTGGCGGCAGCCATCTATTTGGAAGAGTATGCAAATAAGAACTGGCTGACGACGATCATTGAGCTCAATATTTCAAACCTGGCAGGGGTGCCGTCGATAGTATACGGGCTGATGGCTGCAAGTTTGATCGTCTATCAACTCGGAATCGGCGAAACCATCGCGACCGGCGGCATCACCTTGGGACTTTTGGTTTTGCCCGTAATTATTGTCGCCACGCGCGAAGCACTTCGCACGGTTCCCCGTAGCATCCGCGAGGCTGCCTTCGCGATGGGAGCCACCAAATGGCAAGTCATCCACAAGCACTTACTGCCGTACTCCGCGGGCGGAATTGCCACCGGGGTCATCATCGCCATGTCACGGGCCATCGGCGAAACAGCTCCGCTGGTGGTCGTCGGCGTCGTGGGCTTCCTGCTCAAACTCCCCGCCAGTCCCGTTAGTTCGCAATTTCCGTTCGTCAACTTTAAGTGGCTCACCGTGCGGTACAGCGTGCTCCCCTACCAGATGTTTGATTGGGTTCAAGAACCCGATGACGTCTATCAGCATAAGGCCGCCGCAGCTGGACTTGTGCTGATCGCTATGACGTTGGCCTTGAATGCGTCGGCCATGTACATCCGGTATCGCGTGCGGAAGAACATCCATTGGTAGCCCGCAATTTCTCAGGCAATCCGCGATGAATGCTCCCGCAAGCCCAATTCCCGAAGGCAATTTGCCCGCGGTCGAAGCTGAATTAAAAGCGGTGCGAATTCGCAATCGCATCGGGCCAAGTGAAGTTCATGTGCGCGCTGTGATCAAGAATCTAAATTTCTTCTACGGGTCTAAACAAGCGCTCCAGAACGTCAATCTCCAAATCGTCGATCGAGGCGTCACAGCGTTTATCGGCCCCTCGGGATGCGGCAAGAGCACGCTCTTAAGGTGCTTTAACCGCATGCATGACTTCTATCCCGGCAATCGGTACGACGGGGAAATTCTGCTCTATCCAGATCGGACCAATGTCTTATCGCCAGAGACCAATCCGGTTGCCATGCGCTTGCGCACTGGCATGGTTTTTCAGAAGCCCAACCCCTTTCCCAAGTCGATATTTGAAAACGTCGCCTATGGATTGCGGCTGAGGGGAATCAAAGACAAAGACTACTTGCACAATCGTGTGGAGCAGACCCTCCGGGATGCTGCCCTCTGGGATGAAGTTGCTGACCGTTTACATCGCAAGGCGACCGAGCTATCCGGCGGTCAGCAACAACGGCTTTGTTTTGCGCGGGCACTCGCGAACGATCCTGAAATCTTGCTGCTTGACGAACCAACTTCTGCGCTCGATCCAATCGCAACAGCTCGAATTGAAGAAATGGTGCTGCAGTTGAAAGAGAAAATCACCATCTTGATGGTGACCCACAACATGGAGCAGGCGGCACGTGTTTCTGATGTCACCGCTTTCATGTATCTCGGCGAGTTGATTGAGGCCGCACCCACGGAAGAGATCTTCGAAAGGCCGAAAAAGGATCTCACCGAGAAGTACCTGACGGGGCGGTTTGGGTAATTCAAACAAGATTGTCGAATTGACAATTCTTTCCGTTGCTTTTTGTAAGTTCGAGGGAAATGGGCCTTCTCTGCGAGCTCTTCATAGTTCGCAAACGCCTTTTTTGTAACGGCTTGCGCTCAATCGCGACATTTCTTTGATCACTTGGCACGACGGATGCATTGGATGTGTTCTGTCCTCGCACCGCTTGTTCCTAGTTCAGGAGATCAACCCATGCTCGTTCTCAGCCGCAAACTCAATGAAGCGATTCAAATCGGTGACCGAATTACCCTGCGAGTCGTCCAGATTCGGGGCAATCGCGTGCGATTGGGGATCGAAGCTCCTGCCAACGTCCGTGTCCTGCGCTCGGAACTGTCCGAGAAAGTTGAATCAGATGTCTCGGCTCAGAATAGCGGGGAAGACTTCGAGGAATCTACGGTAGTCATTGCACCATTCGCTGCTGAGGCAGTGACCGATGTTGTGGCTCCTGAACTTCAGGGTGCGGATGCCGACCACTGGCAAACGGAAGTGGCACGTCGCCCAGTTTCTAAGGCGCGTCGTCAGCGGTTTGTGATGCCCGAAGTATCCACGCCGAGCGTTGCGACGGCGAAATAACCGCGAATCGGAACTGCTGCGTCCGCGATTAACGGCACAGCAGGGGGCCCACTTCGATCTTCCAGTTGTTACGGCTTTTCGCCCGTCTCTAGGAGGGAATCCAGATGATCAATCAAGCGAGGCAGTTCCGCGATGGTGGGAATGACATAGTGAGCGCCGCCGGCGATGAGTTGGCGTCCCACTTCCTCTTCGCGGGCTTTGCGTTCTGGTTCCGGCAAGCTCTGCCAGTCGGCGAAGCTCAGGCCGATCTCGTTTCCACTCGAAAGCACACCGACACTCCACACGCCGGCGTTTCGTCCCTCTTCGATGTCGGGGATCGTGTCGCCAACCTTCACCACACAGGCGGGTGGGAAGACGCCTAATTCTTGCATATTGCGAAAAATCATCCAAGGAGCAGGGCGGGCTTGGGGAGTGTCGTCGGCCGCGACGTTGTAGTCCGGCACGTAGCCTTGCTCGCGTGCGGCGGCATAGACGATCTCAGCGATCTGCCGAGGGTAGCCCGTGCTCGTCCCAATCTTAATCCCGCGCCCTTGCAGTTCTGCCATGCAATCCTTCACGCCAGGAACCAGCTGGCTTGTCTGGCGGCAGGCTTCCGCCTGCAAGGGTGCCAACGCATCGTAAATGGCCCGCGCGTCGGCCGTGGTCCAAGCTCTGCCATGAACCTTCTGGTAAGCCGCGCGAATGTCCGGCATCTCCAGCAAGGTCACCACATGTTCGTACTTGCGCAGCCCCATCGGTATCCGAATTTGCTCGTGGCTCAGCGAAAGTAAGTGCTGGGCGAATGCTTGTTGAAAAGCGTGCACCGGTGCAAACGAGCCAAAATCGACCGTTGTTCCGGCCCAATCGAGCACCGCCAAACGAATTCTTGCGGGTGTGTTCATCTTTGCCTCAGTCAATCCTGTTGAACGAACTTAATTTTCACCCCACTTATTTGTCCCAAGTATAGTGCCTTCTATTTTTGGTGAAACGGGCCAGCTTTCTCCTGCTGCGGACCGGGCACGCGGTCGCTATAGTGAGCATGCTGTCAGTAGTTATTTTCGCTACGTCAGAGCTTAACGCCGTCTACGAAGGAATCGCTCAGATGCCGCATACCATTGTGATCTTTGGCGCGTCGGGAGATCTCACCAGCCGCAAACTCATTCCGGCGTTATATCTGTTACATCGCAAAAAGCGTCTCCCTCCAGATACTCGCATCGTCGGCTTCGCCCGCAGTGATTTCAGTCACGAGGTGTGGCGGTCCGATCTGGAAAAGACCACCAAGCAGTTCGAACCCAAAGAATTCGAAGAGGCCGACTGGAAGACATTCGCATCGAACATTTATTATCAGTCTGGGGACGCTAAGGATCCGGCTGCTTACGCTGCTCTTAACAAACTATTCACACAAATTGAACCTGCCGGCGAAGTGACGCGCCTGTACTACTTGTCGACCATGCCCAGCCTTTACGCGCCGGCCGCACAGCAATTGAGTGCTGCCGGGCTGGTGGACGAATCGAAAGGTCCCCGCCGGCTGATTATTGAAAAACCCTTTGGCGTAGATCGCGCCTCGGCCGAAGCACTCAACCATGCGTTGCACCAAGTCTTGAAAGAACGTCAGATCTATCGCATTGATCATTACTTGGGGAAGGAAACGGTGCAGAACCTGCTCGTACTTCGCTTCGCCAATATGATTTTCGAGCCGTTGTGGAATCGCAACTTCATCGAGCATGTGCAGATCACCGCCGCTGAAGAAGTCACCGTCGGCAGCCGTGCGGGGTACTACAACAACTCCGGTATCCTGCGGGATATGTTCCAGAATCATCTGCTGCAACTCCTGATGATCACCGCCATGGAAGCGCCGGCGAAGTACAACGCCGACCTCGTCCGTGATGAAAAAGTAAAAGTCCTTCGCGCCGTCCGTCCTTATCGCGAAGAGGACTTTGCGACGCACACCATCCGCGGGCAGTACGACGGCTACCTGCAGGAGAAAGATGTTCCTGCCGGCAGCCAGACGGCCACGTTTGCCGCACTCAAATTGCATGTCGATAATTGGCGCTGGTCGGGGGTTCCGTTTTACCTGCGCTCCGGCAAAGCAATGTCCTGTCGCACCACGCAGATTGTCATCCAGTTCCGTGAACCGCCCCTCATGCTCTTCAGCGAAGGATCCCGCCGAGTCGAGGGGAATCGCCTGGTGATCCAAGTTCAACCGGCCGAAGGAATTCAACTCCAGATGCAATCCAAGGTTCCCGACCAGGGGATGCGGATCACGCAGACGGCCCTGGATTTCCGCTTTGCCAAGGAATTCAAGGGAGTCTTGCCGGAAGCTTACCAGCGTCTGCTCTTGGATGCGATGAACGGGGACGCCAGCCTGTTTGCTCGCAGTGACGAAGTGGAACTTGCGTGGGGAATCATCGATCCGATCTTGGCGGGCTGGAATAGCTCGGCCGCCCCTCCGCTCGACGTTTATCCCCGCGGCGAATGGGGCCCGGAACGAGGCACCAAGTGGATGGAAGATCAGAAGCGCGAATGGTTCGACGTTTGCCCTGTGTTGCACTGATCGATCTCCTGTTTTGACACATCGAACGCCTCTTGCTCGACTCTCCTCGCCTGGCCAGACTGCTGTCGCGCCAGGCAAGGATCAGGGGCTCTCGGAGCATCTTGATAAGCCGACCATCTGAGAGATGAAAACGGGTCTATGTCGACGCGCCAACACTTCTCCTCTCGCGACAATCTTTGGTGTTCATTGATTACAAGTCAATCCGCTCGCTCCGAAACCGATCGCGCAAGTCTTGTTCGATGCCTAACGTGAACAGGGGCGGCAACTCCCTTTTTGGAAACGGTTCCAACGCCTTTTGAATTTACGTTACTCTTTAAGAATAAGTGACTTAAGTGCGATAGTTCAAAACTGGCTGTTGTACGTGTTTAGCCTACTTGCATTTTCGTCGTGCTTGCAGTCATGCTTGGGATATGGCCACTGCTCACCGTGATTCTGAGTTGATCGCCGAACTTCAGCGGGAAAACGCTGGGCTGAAGCAGGAATTGGC
>JBGSNR010000107.1:0-56625 GCA_041739545.1 Pirellulaceae bacterium
GGTGTAAAAACTGCAACCAAACGTTGAGACATGTGAGCGACCTCCGTGAAAATGAAATTCCCCGGAAGGTCTATCTGCAAATCTCTTGCCTTTTCCCAGCCAACCGCAATAGTACGAAATTAGATGCGATTGCCGTGGGGGTTTGTTCACGTTGAATTTCCTCCACGGAACCGGTCGCCAGCATCCGACCCCGTTCGATGATGCCGACCCGATCACACATTTCCGCCAATTCGGTGAGGATATGCGAACTGACCAGTACCGATTTTCCTGCCTCGGCCAGGCGGCGGATCATTTCCCGCAGTTCGATCCTCGCGCGCGGATCAAGACCGTTGGCAGGCTCGTCCAAAATGAGGACGGCCGGATCGTGAATCATCGCCCGGCCCAGACAGAGCCGTTGCTTCATCCCCTTCGATAGACCTTTGGTTGGCTTGTGCTGCAAGACATCCAAGCCGGTGAAGGCCATCGTGTGCTTCACCGAGTGGTGACGTTCGCGACCTACCAGGCCATAAGAGCGGGCGAAGAAATCCAGATACTCGTAGACGTTCACATCCGCGTACGTGCCAAAATAGTCGGGCATGAAGCCCAGGCGGGTGCGAACCCGATCGGGATCGTTGATGACCGAAAAGCCATCAATAAACGCGTCCCCCATGGTTGGCAAATCGAGTGTGGCCAGGATGCGCATGCTGGTGGTTTTGCCGGCACCGTTGGGCCCGATGTAGCCATAGACCTGCCCCCGCTCGACACTGAACGAGATATCTTCGACGGCCTTCGTCGCCCCGAAGAAGCGATGCAGGCGATGCAATTCGATCATCGGATGGGAGGAAGTCACGGTTGCCAGTCTCCCACCATGACGTGAAAACAGGCGACGCGGCGCGAGCCTGCAATTCCGAGCGCCACTTCGGCCGGCTCGTGAACGATGGCAACAAACTTCCCGGGGGGCAATTCGCCGATCTTGGTGAGGTCTGCCACGCTGGAAATACTCGATTCCAGTAGAGATAGCTTGGGATCGGTGGTCGCGCTGTTGCCGTAGTAGAACGGCCCGTTAAACATAAACATGAACAGGTTCTGCGACGTGGTCGGATTGAAATCGACCAGTTGCTTCGGCTCGTTCTCGCGAAACGCTTCCGCCCAATCCTTGGCAGGAACCGTTAGCGGGACAGTTTGGCCGGCTTCAATTTTTTGCGCTCCGAGGACGAGCCCACCGGCATCGCGAATCACCAATTGTTCGATGCGACTCCCCAGTTCGTTCTTTGCCGAGCGTCCCGTTGCTGAACCCGCCGGGCCAGTTACGATCAGCCTCGATGTGCTCGCCGTGGGTTCAACGGCCATGAACTGCGCGACCGTGCGGGGAAAGAGATAGCCACTCTTAAGTCGCTGTCCTTCTTCTTCCCACAAGAGCGTGCGCATCTTGTTGTTGTATTCTCGGTCGGAAGGATCGAGCACAAAGACCGCAGCTTTGTGCGGAAACTGCAAGCCGGCCGAGGGGGTGAGCGACGCATAATAGCTGTGCCGCGAAACGGTCGTCGCCCGGCCATGCTCGCTATCAAGCATCGTCAGGCTGCGGACGCGCGCATTCACACGCAAACCTTCGGTCGCGAGCGCGTACAAAAACAGCCCCAGAGTAACCACGGCTGCGCCAGCCGGAACGGTAATCAGGAGCAGGTAGGTACGTTGCAAGCGCCGGACAAACCAATAATTCACCGGTCCGATCAGCAGCATGAACAATGTGATGAGGACCACGAACGAAATGACAGGGGCCATCCCCACGCCGGGAATCAGAAATTCCCAATACCAAGGATTGCTGGAGTCCGCGATTCCGTTCCGCGAAATCCAGCGCCAGTGCGTGGAACCTGTCGCGTTGAGAATCAGCGTCCAATCGACGGTCGCAGGCTTATCACCGCTTAGTTCAACAGGAATCGCTACCAGCCGGCCTAGTCCCGCGGGGCGAAGCAAGAATGGGGGATCTTTCGCAAAGCTCTTGGATTTGCTGCTGTTCTGAGTGCCGTTGATTCGTTGCGCTTGCTGCAGCGTTTGTTGCCACGCGAAGTTGGAATTCACTTCCGGCAGCACCACCTGGCCTTGAATCGTGTCGTCTTGGGGAGGCTTCCAGCCAGCAAATTCCGGGTGTTTCTGGTCTGGCGATAGCCGCGGAAGTTGCAACAACTGCTCGACTTTAGCCAGATGTTCGAACTTTTCTCCGACTCCGCTAACGCACAGTAGTGGTCCCGTCGACAGCCACTCGCGGAGCGCCTGCATGGCTGCCGGGTGCTGTTGATCGAGCAGCTTGAGGTCGTCATAAGAAACGATGATCAGGTCATAGCAACTGAGTTCTAGCCACTGGTTCGGCAACTCCGTCAGCCCTGCCAGTTCGAGCGTTGAATATTCCCCGGCCAGATCCAGCAGGCGGATATCATCGAGCGCCTGATAAACGTTGTTGCCGGTCGGCGGATTATTATAAGAATTACGCGGCAGGACTTCGGCTAAGGGGCGAAAGTCTGGGAGTTCGTAGGTTGCAGTCCCCTGATTGCCGGTGGTCTTGTACTTGGTAATCGCGGCAGCGCGATCGGCAGGGAGAGGAACATCCTTATCGATGCACAAGATCGCTGGCCCGTTGTCTGCAAAGTTCCAATTATTGCGCAGCGTCCCCAAGTTGCGCCGGCTCAGATCGCTGAGCAACTCACCATCCTCAAAAACGTCAATCTGCAAGGTCTGCCAGATTTCCGTTTGCGGGATGAGCAGCGCGACGGTCCCGTCCTTCGCTCCCGCCGCAATTTCCAAGTAGTCGCTCGCTTGCTGACTATAACCGGAGAGGTCGCCGTAGCGATTGACGTAGGCGACAATACGCAAGGTGCGCTCGGCCGGTGCAGGGCCTGGGGGCCAGACTGAGGCTGTAATCCGCACCGGTCGATAGCCATTGGCATCGACCCCGCGCGTATCAACTTCGAGCCGCAAACCGTTCTTCACTTTCGAGCCCGGCGGTGGGACGCTCGCAATGTTGCCCGAGCCGGCCCGCAGATCCGTTGTGACGAGCAGCAGGGCTAGCGCCGCGGTGAAGATAACCTGCCACGCAGCGACCCTTCGCACTTTTTGGCAGCAAAAAACTTCAGCCATCGGCAAACCCCTCAGGCAATTCATCGTGGCCATCGAAAAGTAAAAGGTGCCGATGTATGGTTTCACAATTGCGGATCGCCTGGCGGTTCCACCACTTGCTTCAAAGGGGGTTGCTCCGCGAAAGGGCTTTGTCCGGGAGCGGCAACTGCTCCGCCCCCCGCGATCACCAAACGCATCAGACGCGCGACAGCGAACGCGGCTGCTTGCAACATCATCAGTCCCACGGTCGCGATTAGCATCGCGGTCACCGCCATCGCCCATTCACGTCCCCGCGCAGCTTGCGCGAAGACGAGCGAAACGAACGCGAAAACGGTCGTCGCCAGGAAGATCCAGCGGAGTGAAAAGCGCGGCAAAATCATGCCGTTGATTGTCGCAGACAAACCGGCGAAAGCAAGTCTCGGCGGAAATGACCGAAGTCGGTTGCGTTGTTCGCAAATTCAGGTTCGGTGTTGGTGAATGAGGGTCTTCCCCCGCGCAGCCGCAGGGTGGTCCAGTTTGCTGGCAAACTGGGTCGATCAGAAGCCTTCGCTGGCGGATGAATTGTAATAGAAATTTTTATCCGTTGGATTTCACGATGGGGGATGGTTTTCGCTCCCAAGAATTGGGGAACCAACTCGCACTCGGAACGACATCCGACTGTCAAAAATTGAGCGCACGCACGAAGGCAACGTGGCGGACGGATGCTTCTGGTAAACCCAGGTTGTTGCCTGCGTCAACCAACCCGGGCCACCCTGCGAGTAGCTCGCCAATGATCGCCCTACCGGGACAAGCCCGGTAGTCGCGAATATTACCGACGGTCGTTGCGCCGACGGACCCAATTGGACGCAATGGCGAAGCGGTGCATTGACGCGAAGTACGTCGAAAGTAATGGCGTGTACTTTTTGTCCGCTGGACACACTCTACAACACTATTGTTCGGCGGCGGCTTCGCGTTCAGTCGCTTCTTTGGCTTTGCGAGCGGCGGTTTCTTCTTCGCGAAGACGAATTCGGTCAACATCCGCTTTCGCTCCCCAGCTCTGCCATCGCGCCAAATCCCTTTCGGCTTCCTGAATGGACTCGCCGTGTGCGACAAGCCAGTCAAGGAGCCGCCGGTGTTGCTCCTGAATGATCGGCGCTTCGTGTTTGAATGTCGGATTTTGTTGGCGCCCAACAACTAAGTGAATCAGTCTAGAGTTTTGTCGTTCGTCATACAGTTTCGGGTTGGCACCGTTCTCAAGTAAAAACAGCGCCAGGTCGTATTGTTGAAACCAGCCAACAGCAGATAGCGGAGCCGTCCTCCCTTGAACGTCTTTACGATTTAGGTCTAGTCCTTTTTCAATAAGGACGCGAAATCGTTCTTTTTCCCGCCCCTGCCCACGCCGAATTAGGGCAAACATGATCGGGTCTTTGGTGACCGGATTTACTAGGTTGGGATCGCCACCGTATTGCATCACAAGGTCAAAATGTTTATCAAATAGCGAGGTTAACGCCTGTTCCGTCACCGACTGTCCGGGCTTAAAAATACCCGCCGGTGTACCGAAATCGGACGTAAAGCAGACGTTGGGATTGGCGCCATGTTTGAGCAATAGCTCGAACCGCTCCGGTTGGTTATCCAAATACGCCCATAACAGCGGCGTCATATTTCCCTTACCCAAGGCGTTTACATTCGCTCCTTCAGCGATCAGCTTTTCCATCAGAGGCAGATCATTACGTTCGATCGCCTCGCACAGTTCGATGACTTTCGGGTCCGTGAAAAAGTCCTCCGCTTCCCAACCGAGTTTGCGATGGAAAGTATTTGGCCTGCCGAGTCCACGCAACAGCGGAACCGCAACGAGCGCGCCAACGGCAATGAGACCCACAACGAGTACACAGACAACGATTAGTAGCTTGCGCATTTAGTCTGGCACCTCATCCAGCGACAGTGGGCCACTGTGGGTCTATTTTTCAGCGGCGCTTTTTTGTTCGGCGGTTTCTTTGGCTTTGCGGGCGGCGGTTTCTTCCTTGCGAAGTCGCATTCTTTCGCTATCTTGCAGCGAGCCCCATCCCTTCCACTTTTGAATATCCTTTTCTGCATCTTCAAGCGATTCACCGTGGGCGACAAGCCAATCCAGGAGGCGTTGATGAGCTTCCTGTACTCTCGGTGAAAGCCTTTTGACATTTTCTCGGTCAAGCAACACCATATGAATCAAACGAGCATTTTGCCTCTCATCGTACTGCCTTAGGTCAGCCCCTGACTCTAGTAGAAACAAAGCTAAATCGTATTGGGAATACCAATTCGTTGCCAAGAATGTGAGCGGAATTCCGGAATCGCCTGTAACATTTAAATTAACCTTTCGGTCGACAAGCAATTCAACCCGCTTTTTAGTGTCTTGTCCTCCAAAACAAATAATGGAAGATATTAAAGGCCTTTTTGAAACAGGATTAACGAAGTCTGGGTCGCCGCCGAACTGCATCACGAGTTCAAAATGTTTTGGAAACGACGATACCGCGCATAGTTCGGTTACTGACTGACCGGGCTCGATGAACCCAGCCGGCGCATTGAAACTACTGGTAAAAATGACATTCGGGTCGGCGCCATGCTTAAGAAGTAGTTCAAATCGCTCGATCTTGTTATCCGGATACGCCCACAGCAAAGGCGTCATTCCTCCCTCGCCAACTGCATTTACATTCGCTCCTTCAGCGATCAGATTTTCCATCGAAGGCAGATCATTGCGTTCGATTGCCTCGCACAGTTCGATGACTTTCGGGTCCGTGAAAAAGTCCTCCGCTTCCCAACCTAGTTTTCGATGAAAAGTATTCGGTCTGCCGAGTCCACGCAACAGCGGAACCGCAACGAGCGCGCCAACGGCAATGAGACCCACAACGAGTACACAGACAACGATTAGTAGCTTGCGCATTTAGACTGGTATCTCATCCAGCGGACGGGTGCCTGTGTTTTGCGATACGAACACGGAGTTGAAAGACCTGCTACCCATCGTCGCGAATCGTCGACTCGGAATCGAGCGTCGATTTAGGAAGGGGCGTGTTCGGTGAGCATAACACAGCGAATCGAGGACGACCGCCCCATCCTTTGAAGTTCGTGTTCCGTTTTCGCCCGCGTCCAAGGGGAATCCTAGAGAATCCGATCCCCAAGAGTACCCGGACCGACGAACCAGTTCTACACAACTCTTGACAAGTCATCAATCATTCACGACGATCAGTTTGGCTGCTTGCTCCGGCGGTGCGCGATGCGCACGCGGGAAGTCACATCGGCTCTTTGAAAATTCGATCTGCGTGGAGTCGATCTGCGGGTGTGCAAACTAGGGAGATTCTTTTTGCAACACTTGTGGCGCAAATCGTGACAAAAATCGTACTTTGTTGCAAAATTAGAGCGCCATTCCCGAGGAAAACTGATTTTTGCAACAAAAAGACGGCTGAGAACCAGGTTTCTGTTGCAAAATTCAGAAAAATTGCAAGAAAACCACGGCTTATTCGCAAAAATCGGGTGCAACAAACTTCGACAACAGCGGTGCAAAATTGCCTCGCTGCGACAACGCTAGCCGAGTTTTGAAACAACTCGGCTACTCACCCGGCAGCGCTGGCGGATCAACGGCCGATTCGTCTTCCGCCGGTTGAATCGGAGCTTCCGGCACAGGGGAATTCTCGCTGATGGGCTCGCTAACAGCTTCGCTGATGGATTCGAGGGCTGGAAGGGTGGCGATTGCGGCAGTGTTCTCTTCGACGGCCGGGGTGAATGGCATCGGCTCGCGTGGCGGGGGCAAGGCTCCCCAAACCCGACGGATGCCGTCTTCGACCAGATGCATCGACAGGGGGCCTCGTCCCTCGGGTGGTTTGCAGGTGCAAAACAGATAAGTGGTGGTGAACGAGCTGCGGTCCCGGCGATGACAGGCAGGGCATTCCCAGGTCCGCCGCAGATCGTATTTCAGGCGTTCAAAAGGGCCCTTCATGTGTTTTCTCGCAGGGTAGTAGGCACACTCCGTGTGCCGTTCAGTGGGGGGAAGCGTTCCATTTTGACGGCCTCATTTACGGGCAATGCGGCACTGGCACCTGACGAACGGCACACGGAGTGTGCCACCTACTTTCTCGTTTTCCACGTGCTTTTCGCCCTCTTTTAGCTGCCGTCGTTGTTCAATAGTTAATCTCAGCTTACACTCGCGGTTCAGTCCTTGTAGTAGGGACCCGCCCCGTGCGGTTCCCACCGAAGTTACGATTCCCATTCATTTCACCAGCACCTCCCAGGTGCGTGCCATCATGTCGCGTCTTGCTGAAATCCGCCGCAAAGTTGAAAACGCCGAGCGTCTGTCGTTTGACGATGGTTTGTTCCTGTACGATCCCACCACGCCGCTGCACGAAGTGGGCGAATTGGCAAATCTGGTTCGCGAACGCAAGAATGGAAATTTTGCGTACTACAACATCAACACCCATTTGAACCCCACGAACATCTGCGTTTACCGCTGCACGTTCTGCGCGTTCCGCTCCGACCTGCGTGATCCGAAGGGATACGCGATGAACGACGAACAGATCCTCGCCCGGGGCAAAGAAGCAGTCGAGAACGGCTGCACCGAAATGCACATCGTCGGCGGACTGCACCATCAGAAGAAGTATGAGTGGTATGTGGACATGATCCGCCTGCTGCACGATGCCTATCCCGAATTGCATCTGAAAGGTTGGACGGCCGTTGAAATCAACTGGTTTGAGTTCCTTACCAAAAAGCCGGTTCGCGCGATCTTGCAAGACTTGATTGAAGCCGGCGTTGGTTCCATGCCAGGTGGCGGAGCGGAAATCTTTCATCCGGAAGTGCGCGGCCAGATTTGCGAACACAAGGCCGATGCCAGCAAGTGGTTCGA
Source organism: Pirellulaceae bacterium (assembly GCA_041739545.1). Classification (GTDB taxonomy): domain Bacteria; phylum Planctomycetota; class Planctomycetia; order Pirellulales; family Pirellulaceae; genus JBGSNR01. The sequence continues at coordinate 7,937 of JBGSNR010000107.1, forward strand.
AGTGCACAAGACCGCCCACGAACTGGGCCTGCGGACCAATTGCACGATGCTGTACGGGCACATCGAAAAGGATTACCACCGGATCGATCATTTGGTGCGCTTGCGTGAACTGCAGGATCAGACCGGCGGCTTTCAAACGTTTATCCCGCTCGCCTTTCATCCGGAGAACACCGGGCTGTCGCACATCAAGAAGCCGTCGGCCATCATGGACCTGCGGACAATGGCGGTCGCGCGGCTGATGCTCGACAATGTGCCGCACATCAAGGCCTACTGGATCATGCTGGGACTCGGCACCGCACAGACCGCGCTCGCTTACGGCGCGGATGATCTGGATGGTACCGTGCGACACGAACTGATTTATCACGATGCCGGTGCCACGACTCCCGAGATGCTGAGCGTGGAACACATCCGCCGCTTGATTGAAGAGGCCGGTCGGGAACCGGTGGAGCGCGATACGCTGTATCGGAAGGTGGAACGGGACCCCGTGGATAAGGCGAAGTGGAGCGTGGGAGAAGAGATTTTGGTGGCGAGTTAAAGTAGTAGGCACACTCCGTGTGCCGTTCATTACTTTGTGCGTTGTCATTTGACAAAGCTCTGTGCATGCTGGATTGTTTGGAGTTTCGATCCATGTTCGAACTCTTCGACCCCGGCGATGACTTTGTCATATCTCGCGGTGCGAACCTGCCACACTGGTTCCAACCCGGCGTCACTTACTTCATTACTTTTCGCACGGTCGATTCACTGCCTGCCACGATTGCCGATCAATGGCATGCCCAGCGGGAAGATTGGTTGCGTCGGCACGGAGTGAATCCGGCCGCGTCGAATTACCACGAACTTTTTGCGTTACTCCCCGCGTCCATACGCCGCGAATATCACATCAAATTCTCCGGCGAATACCTTGCGAACCTCGATAAGGGATGGGGTGCTTGTGTTTTGAAAAGGCCCGAACTGTCGCGCATCGTGGCGAATGCACTCCAACATTTTGATGGTCAACGGTACCACCTGGGGGACTTCGTCGTCATGCCCAACCATGTGCACGTCATGGCATGCCTGCTGGGCGCAACGCGGATCGAAGACTTGACGTATTCCTGGAAGAAGTTCACTGCGACACAGATCAATCGCGTGATCAAAACCAAGGGACGTTTTTGGCAGGAAGAAAGTTTTGACCACTTGATACGTTCGCCCGGTCAATTCGCTGCGATCCGGCGCTACATCGCGAAGAATCCAAGCCTGTTAAGCGAAGGCGAGTTCCTTTATTATCGGTGTGCGATATGAGTGGCGACGTTTTGACATGATCACGGCAGAGGACGGTTGGGAGTGGCAAAACACAAGGTAGCGAACGGCACACGGAGTGTGCCTACTACATTAGTTGCGAGAGGATCACAATCCCCAGCACAATAGCCGCCACAATAGCAACACCGATTCCCACCGCAATCGCAATCCGCGTTTGTGAAATCGGCTTGTCGCCGTCCATGCGGCCGGTCTGTCCGTTGAGCAAGAACCGGTAGAGCTTGCCGTTGTAGTTGTAGCTCAGGATGTAGACCGGCAAGAGGCACAGGTCGGAGTTGATCTGGCTGAAACTGGTGCGAACTTCCAGCCCGCCGTGCGTATCGCCGGGCAAATGGCTGGCGACGTTACGCTGTTCCTGGTTGTAGAATTCCCGCTTGCCGATTTCGAGTGCTTCGTCGCGCTCGACCGAATAAACCTCGCTCATCCAACCGGCCAAGTAAGCAGGGTCGTAGCGCTTCAGGGCCGGCAGTTGAAACGGCATGATCCGCTGCGCTTCGAACTGCGGCAACCCCTTACTGCCGGTGACCAGAAAACCCCAATAGTATTTGTGATGTCGACCGGACAACGGATACCATTCGGTCTCGCGCACTTGCCGGGTGCGGCGTTCCCGTTTGCCGTTGACGGTGACATAGTACGTTTCGGTGCGGTACCAATACTCGCCGATCTGCGCGCGATACTCGCTCTCGGCCAACATGGTGAACGACCAAAACGGCAGATAGATTCCCTTTAGTTTGTCGGTGACTGATTTGGTTACCAGATCACCCGGCTGAAACCAACCGTTTTGACCCAGCCACGAGCGGAAATGTTCGAGTGCCTGCTCCTGCGTGATAGCGAAGCCGATCACAAATTCCGGCAGTTGCTTCCCTTCATACAGTTCCTTGACTTCGACGACGTAGTTGGAATCGCAGAAGGGGCAAGTAACGCTCCGCTGGCCGGGTGGAACTTGCACGTGCGCGCCGCAGTTGTGGCAATCGACCCGAGTCGCGAGGGCCGCATCGATCACTTCTGCTTCAATCGGGGGCCGGCTGACGGAGGTTGCCGCGGGACGATCTTTCCGCGGTGCTTCCGCCGGCGTCTGGGGCATCTCGTAGTGCGGATTTGCCAGGCCGCAGGCGGGGCAGAATTTATCGAGCACTTCTACCGGCGTGCCGCACGCTTCGCAGGGGATGCCGCGGGGGGCATGGGCCTGCAAATCCAGCCCCTGTTCCGGCAGGTACTGGATGTCGGCGTCGTTGACCGGGGTGGAAGGCGAGGAACTCATGGCCGCATTGTAGCGACCGCCGGGAGGCTGCGCTAACTATGCATGCGGGGCAAATCGTCCCCCAGCGCAATGATCCTTGCTTCTTCTGCCGCCAGTTGAAGCAGCCTGTCGTGCACCCGCTCTTCGGGCAGGTACATCTTCGCCAGCCGCACGTAGCACGAATGATGACGAGCTTCCGATTCAAACAGGCTGTCGTAAAAATCCGCCAGCTCCCGATCGGCCAGGTTCTCTCGCAAGAGGCCAAAGCGCTCGCACGAACGAGCTTCGATCAAGCCGGCCACGAGCAATCGATCCACGGCCCGCTGCGGCTCGAATTTATCGACCAGCGCATGCAGCTTCTGACCGTAAGTGCTGGGGCGAAGGCGGCGGAACTTCATGCCGCGGCGTTCCAATAGCGCAATCACCTGATGAAAATGGTCCAGTTCCTCGGCCACGATCTCGGTCATCGCCCGTGTGAGCTCTTGATTTTCGATATACGCGATGAGCAGATTCATCGCTGTCCCCGCTGCCTTCTTTTCGCAGTGGGCATGGTCGATGAGCAACTCTTCCAGGTTGCTTTGCACCTGATCGAGCCAGCGGGGCGAAGTTAGGGCCTGAAGGTTGAGCATCGAAGTCGTCGGCACTATCCCCTGGTATGCCGCTCGCAGAAACATCGCATAAAAACGACCGCACGGCACACGGAGTACGCCTACTACTTTGGGGACTTACAGCGAAGCCACTTCCGCAGCGCGCTCGCCCCGTTGACGGTGATGTTCGATGGCAGCCCCGATGAAGCCGGCAAACAACGGTTGCGCCTTCGTCGGCTTCGATTGAAATTCCGGATGGAACTGCACGGCCAGGAACCACGGATGATCGGCGAGTTCGATGATCTCCACCAGTTTGCCGTCTGGACTCGTCCCCGTGACCTGCAGGCCGTGGGCGTCGAACTGCTGGCGGTAGCTATTGTTGAACTCGTACCGATGGCGATGCCGCGCGTGAGCTTCGGTCGATTCATAGGCCGTGGCCGCCCGGCTGTCAGGGGTCATGCTGCACGGATAAGAACCCAGCCGCATCGTGCCACCTTTTTCCGTGATGTTCTTCTGCGCGTCGAGCAGGCAGATGACCGGATGAGGCGTGTCCTTGTTGAATTCGGAGGAATGAGCCCCTTCTAAACCAACCACATGCCGAGCGAACTCGATGGCCGCACATTGCATTCCCAGGCAGATGCCGAAGAAGGGAATTCGCCGTTCGCGGGCGAATTGAATCGCTTCGATTTTTCCTTCGACCCCCCGTTCGCCGAATCCGCCGGGAACCAAAATGCCGTCGTAACCGGACAACAGCGGCGCGGCTCCTTCCCGTTCAATCTGTTCGCTGTGAATGCGACCGACGCGCAGCTGCGTGTGATGATGCAGTCCAGCGTGATCGAGCGCTTCGTAGATCGACTTATAGGCGTCTTTGTGTTCCGCGTACTTACCGACGACCGCGATGCTGATCTCTCGCCTCGGATTGCGGAGCGTGTGCAGAATCTGCTTCCATGGATCGAGTTGTAGTGGCCCGCACTGCAATTGCAGGCGCTTCACAATGATCGTATCCAGGCCGTTCTCGACGAGGCTCAGCGGCACTTCGTAGATGGAAAAGTCCTTGTCCTTCTCTTCGATTACCGCTTCGATGCCGACGTTGCAAAACAGGGCGATCTTTTCGCGATCTTCCCGACTGATCGAGCGCTCGGTGCGGCAGATCAGCACGTCCGGCGCGATGCCGATCTGGCGCATCAGTCCGACCGAGTGCTGCGTGGGCTTGGTTTTCAGTTCGCCGGCCGCCTTCAAATACGGCACCAACGTGAGATGAATGTACAGGCAGTTTTCCTTGCCCACATCGAGCGCGTATTGGCGAATCGCTTCCATGAACGGCAGGCTTTCGATGTCTCCCACCGTGCCGCCGATTTCCGTGATGACCACGTCGACGTCAGGCGTGGCGAGCCGATGAATGCACTGCTTGATTTCGTTGGTGATGTGCGGAATGACCTGCACCGTCTTGCCGAGAAATTCGCCGCGGCGTTCCTTCTCGATCACCGACAGATAAATCTGCCCGGTCGTATAGTTGCAATCGCGCGACAGCAGGCCGTTGGTGAAGCGCTCGTAGTGACCCAGATCGAGGTCGGTTTCGCTGCCGTCGTCGAGCACGTAGACTTCGCCGTGCTGATACGGGCTCATCGTGCCGGGATCGACATTGATGTAGGGATCGAGCTTCTGCATCCGGACCCGCAGGCCTCGGCTTTCAAGAAGCATGCCGATGGAGGCACTCGTGAGCCCTTTTCCCAGCGAACTCACCACGCCGCCCGTTACAAAGATGTGCTTCGTCATGGCACCTGATGGTCAGAAGTGTTTACCGCAGAGGTAACCGGCGATCGCTCCGCAGCCGCCGAAAAACTTAATATAGCATGAAGGGCGGGGGCTGGAGTTGGGAGACATCGAAGCGGGGGGAATTCTAAGTTTCAAGCACGAAATCCGAAACCATTGCAGCATCTGCGGGTTCACTGGAATGCTACAACAACCGTCGCGTCGTACGATGGTCCTTCAAGGCCGTCGCGATGTGCGCACCCTGCCGGTTGACTTCGAGTTCGCCTATTTGCTTGCAGCTGCTCTCGCCGGACGCGGTCCCCATCAAGAAGCCTCGGACGACGATCTTCCTTACACCTTCGCCAGCGTCATCTGAAACAGATTCTGCTTCGATTCATTTCGCTGCCCGCGGGTTGGCGAATAGTCATAGACCTGCACCGTCTTGCCGTCGGGACGGAATTCCAATAGCCGCAGCCAGCCGTCCCCCCCTTGGGGCTTCATCTGAAAATTGACCAGAATTTGCTGCACTTGGCGTCCGGCAGGAGTGGCAGTCACCACACGACCTAAGCCATCCCCCAAGACGTGGCCATTCAGCGTAAGAATGAAATTCTCGTGCTTGCTGACCAGGTTGTTCCACAGTTCCTCGCCGTCGCTAACGTCGTCGTCGGTCGCTTTGGCAACACCGTATCCGTGCGGATTCCAAGATTGCTTCGTGCCATACTTCTGCCAGTCGTAACGGGTTTCGTTGAAGTAGATGTAGGCGTGCGTGATAAGAATTGCCTCGCGGTCCTTGTGCTTGGCGGCCACTTCGTTCGCCCACCGCACCACATCTTTCCGTGGGCCGAACTCCAGGCAGATCACCAGGAATTTCCGCCCCTCGGCCGAGAAGAGGTGATAACTGTTCTCGCTCCGGTCCGGCTCCTTGTCATATGTTCCGCCAAAGTTGTCCGCTTGCTTCTGGAAGGTGCTCACGGGGAAGTATTCGTTCAGCAGAGTCGTACGATCCTTGCAGGATCCGCCCGCACTGTAATCGTGATTGCCAGGGACCATGAAGTACGGAACCTTGCCATCGAGCAGCTTCATGGCAGCGACCGCGTTGTCCCACTCGGCCGGTGCGTTATTGTTGGTGATGTCTCCCAGGTGCAGGACGCAGGCGATGTTGCGCGCCTTCTGATTGTCGACAATCCACTTTGTCTGGGCAGTGTAGTTCTGCGGATACTTCTGGCTGTAGTTTTGCGTGTCGGGCAGCACGGCCACGGTGAACGAACCGGCCTCGAGCTCAGGTGGTTCGCCATCGATCAGCACGCCATCGGCATAGGGATCGACTGGGGCCGGTTTGGGCTTGGCGGCAGGCTTGGCAACGGGATCGGCTGCGAAGAGGTCGGGAATGAAAGTGGCGGAAAGGCTGGCCATTGCGCCCCATTGAAGTGCCTGACGGCGGGGAAGATGGTCCATGATTTGCACTTATGGGAAGGAGGTTCGAGGTGGGAGCACCGCATCAGATTAACGAGCTTAGTATCCACTAGCAAAATGAACTTGCCGCGAAGATTGGTGGAGGAATTTCAGCCTGCCGGCAGCTTGGCAGATGGACATCGCATACAATTCACAAAATAGTGAATTAATACCAACAAATAGATTAACCAGGGAAATCACAGGATTAGCCTGGCTAGGGTTTCCAAATCGAAGCCGGTGTTTCCAATCCCCCCAAAAGAGTCGATAACAGCCAGATCCGAGCTTCTTGCCGTAAACCCATACCAGTTAAGGATTCAACGCAGTTCAAAAGGTGTGTAAACCGGTTTCCAAAAACAGTGCTAGCGGCCCTTTCAGAGATTATTCGCTTATGAACAACTTAAGAACCATTCTTGGATTACTGATTTTCGTCGCCGTTTGCCTGGCGGCAGGAGGATTGGGAGCAATCGCGACGACGCCCGAAATTGAAGGTTGGTATCGCACCCTGGCCAAGCCGAGTTGGACTCCGCCGGATTGGGTTTTTGGCCCGGTCTGGACGATGCTTTACATCCTGATGGGAATTTCCGGCTGGCTGATTTGGAAGCGAGATGGGTTCCGCGGCGCCGCCGTTCCGCTGGGCTGGTTCGCGGTGCAGTTGATCCTGAACCTGGCCTGGTCGTTCATCTTCTTCGGGGCTCATCAACTGGGCTGGGCGCTGGTGGACATCATCGCCCTGTGGCTGGCGATTGCGGTTACGATGGGGTTGTTCTTTCAGCGATCAAAGTTGGCCGGCGGATTGCTCGTGCCGTATCTGGTGTGGGTGAGTTACGCGACGGCGCTTAATTTTGCGATCTGGGGGATGAACTCATGAGTGAGCGGAAAGATTTTGAACCACGAAGAAATCGAATAACACGAATCAGCCAGAAGAAGAAGCAAGAGCGGGAGCAACAGCAAAGGGAAACGCAGCAGCTACGGCAGGAACTATTTTCCCGCTTCTTGTTCGCCTTTGACTGTCTCTGTCGCATTCGTATTATTCGTTTCATTCGTGGTTTCAACTTCTTTTGCCTCGTCTGCTACGATCGGCTGCCGCAGCTTCAAATCAAAAGCTTCGCCCGCCTTCAACTGGTGCACGGTCGGCCGAACTTCAGCGGTCAAAGATCCATCGACAAAGAACGCGTTCCCCGCCCCAAAAACTTCGGCCGTCGACTTTTGCACGACAATTGCAGTGCTTTCGTCCAAACCAATGCCGAGAAATTGCGGCCGCTGGCGGATGAGTTTCGTGAGATCGGGCAGGCGGTTGCGCTGGGTGAAGTGCTGGTCGATCGCACTGCCGGGCAGGAATGCGAATCCTTGTTGATAGCCGAAGGAGTCGATGTCCAGATTGCCGAGCGGGTTGCCCCGACACATGAAGTCCCCTTGAATCGAAGCCCCGGCCGAGCTGCCGCCGATGACTCCGCCGCGGGCGAGAACGTCGTGGAACAGCGCGACTGCTTGAGTTCCGGCATACGCATCGACGAACCGCCACTGCCGGCCGCCGCCGAACCAAACGCCCCCTGCTTTGTGCAACGCTTCGCGAAACTCGGCCGATTCCACCTCTTCTTTCTTCGTCTGCGGCAAGAGCACCACGTTCTTCGCCCCGGCCCGTTCGAGCATGCGGACCTCAAAAACTTCGTTGCGCGGCGGAGAAATGTCCCCCAGTGCGGTCGGCAACACGATGATCGAAGCTTCCGGCCCACCGGCGAGTTCGATAAACTTTTCAACGAGTCCCTTGGGAGTTCCGCCACCACCAACAATCACGAGCGAACCGTGCGGAACGATCGGTTCGATCTTCGCAGCAGGCTTTTCCGGCCAACGAAACCAGGTAGCGCGCTCAAGCGCAACAAGGTCGTGAGGTTGCCCAGGACGAAGCGAAACAGTAGCCGCAGCGCCATCGGCTTCGGGAGGAAAGTTAATCTGCACGGGCCGCTGGCCGAGGTTGAACAACGTACGACCTTCGATGGCGAGGGCGTCGCCGGGCAGCAAAGCGATGCGAAAGGTCCCAGCCGATTGTGGATCGGACGCAGTGTCTTCTGCGTCGGACGAGTCATCCGCAGTATGGACGAAACGAGCCGCGGGGAGCCACTCCCGCAAGCCAAACTGCTCCGCAGTGGTCGCAGGGCAACCCAGCGGAAGTTTAGTTTGCCGAACCGCCTGATCAAGTTCAAGCTGAATCAGTTGCCGCGTCTCGGCCGGGACTTGCTCCTGCAGTTCTTCCAGCCAGATGCCGGTCGCAGCTCGCAGCAGAGCCCGGAGGTGATCGGCATCGTTGGCGGTCTTGAATTCAGCGATTCTCACCACCGTGGTGTTTTGACTTCCACGACTTTGCCAGGGAAACTGAGAATTGGCCGCGGTGGTTTTGCTTCCGGCCAGGACCACGATCTGCGCGCGATACTTTCCGGCAGCTCGCCAGAAAATATCGCGAACTTCCTCGGAAAGTTCTCCCTCTGTGAGCAGTAGGGGGGCGGCGAACTGGCGAACGGGAACCGATTGAAACGGCGGAATTTCGGCGCTGGATGGAGTCGCGGCAGATACCAACGGCAGAAGGACGAGGAGCCATTTCGTCCCAAAAACGCGGGAAGATCGGATATGGCTGTCGAGCGAAGTTCGTGCTGCGACGGTTTTGCTGACGCTAGTCATATTGATAGGACAGGTCTAGAATGGACGATGTGGATAGTAGGACTAGCGTAAGTCTTTTGGGACTTGCCGTCCAAGCTTTTTCGGGGGCGAAATGGTATCGACCGGGTAGCTTGAGGCGTTGTGTGGCGTGTCGTGGTTGATCAGATGGCCACGTAAAAAGCTGATCAAATTTTAGTTGCCGAGAGCAATCTCAGCTTGGCTGCCTAATTAGCAGCCTCCGGGATGCGGGCTTTCTCCGGAGAGGTCTGCATTCCGGTCGCCAATTCCGGATCGTCACCAATCATGTCGGGCACGTTGGTGGTTAAAAAAGTTTCCGTCTAGTCGTCGTCGCAGCCTGCCTTGAGGCGTCGCCGGAGATGAACATTAAATTCAGGGCTACACACGTAGAAGCCAGCGTTGAAATATCACGGGACGCGGGTTCAATTCCCGCCGCCTCCACTTTTGGCCGACTTGCGAGAAATCGCAAGTCGGCTTTTGCTTTGTGCTGCAGAAATAGATAGTCGTTGTCCGGCATCAAGCTTTCTTGCCCATCTTGAGGAAAACGGGCCGATGGTGAGGGGGTTCCCGGTCCGATGGGGCTTAGCGGCTCCGCCACTTTGATTGAAATCGGACCTGTCCAAGATCATCAAGTAGTGGATCTAGGATGAAATTGTGACTGAATTGTTGGCGAACGGTGGGACGGTCCGGTGAGCAAGATTGCTCGGAAACTGGCTGCTATCAATGGGGCAGATGATTCTCAACGTTAGAACGCAGGGGGGATGCCGCAGGTATTGCTGAAGTGCCCGACAAGAATCCAAACTGGCCGGCGAAGATTTACCGGGTCAGAAAAACGCCCATTCCTTGGGCGGCGGAAGTGGCCGGTCTGGGAGCGGAATCGTTACTGCGACGAAGCGGGTTCGAGGAAAAAAGAGGTGAATTCGGAAAATAGTTCGCTCTCCCTTGCACATGAACAGACAGGTCTGTATATTTTGGAGATGAGCAAGACCCAAGCCAGGCACTCTGATGCCCGCCAGCGTATCTTAGAAACCGCCGAACGACTGTTTTACGCCGAAGGCGTGCGAGCCGTGGGCATTGACCGCATCATTTCTGAAGCGGAAGTGGCGAAAATGTCGCTGTACAACCACTTTTCCTCCAAAGATGACCTGGTGCTGGCCGTGCTTCAGTATCGGGAGGAGAAATTTGGTGGCAGGTTCGAGAAGTGGATGGATCGCCATGTGTCCAAACCAATGAGCCGTCTGGAAGCGTTCTTCGCCGCCTTAAAGAATTGGTTCGAGAGTCCTGGTTTCCGCGGTTGTATGTTTATCAACGCCCGTGTGGAGCTGGCGGACGCCAAGCACCCGGCTTCACAATTCTCGGCCTGTCATAAAGAGCGATTTCAACAGATGCTCCGAACGATCATCGAAGAAACAGAGGGAGTGAAGGTGGCAGCATCGGTGGCCCCTGCGGTTGCATTGCTGGTCGAAGGGGCAATCGTCACTGCAGTGATGGCACAGTCGTCGAAATCGGCTGACGTCGCGCGAGACGCGGCGTTGGCCTTGATGGCGAAAGCCAGGCGGAAATAAACGAGTCTTTTTTTCGAAACCGAGAACAGACTTGTCTGTTTACTTGATGCAAGAACTTAACTGAGGAGACTGAATCATGACCATGTTGAGAAACGCAGTTGCACTGGCCGTCGCCGTGTGGGCCTCGGTGGGATGGTACGCCGACGCTGCTGAGCCACAGGCGCTTCCTACGCAGGTCTTGCACCGGACGGTGAAGATCGACAGCCTCGACATCTTTTACCGCGAGGCCGGTCCCACCGACGCCCCCACGGTGTTGCTCCTGCACGGCTTCCCGACTTCCTCGCACATGTTCCGTAACTTGATTCCAGCGCTAGCCGACAAGTACCACGTCGTTGCCCCGGACTATCCCGGCTTTGGCAACAGTTCAGCTCCGACTGTCAACGAGTTCGACTACTCCTTCGACAACCTGGCCAGCGTAATCGAGAAGTTCACTGAAAGGATCGGGCTGAAGACGTATTCGATCTACCTAATGGACTATGGTGCCCCGGTCGGTTTCCGTCTCGCCGCAAAACACCCCGAACGGGTCGAATCGCTGATCGTGCAGAATGGCAACGCCTACAACGAAGGAATCGACAACGATTTCTGGAAGCCAGTGAAGGCGTACTGGAAAGACCAGAGCAAGGAAAATGGAGACGCACTGCGTTCGCTACTGACAATTGATGGAACGAAGTGGCAGTACACCACCGGCGTCCGCAATGTGGAAACGATCAGTCCCGACACTTGGGGTCATGTGCAACCGCTCCTGGATCGACCCGGCAATCAAGAGATTCAACTGTCACTATTCTTCAGCTACGGCAGCAATCCGCCACTGTATCCGCAGTGGCAGGAATACCTCCGCCAGCACCAACCGCCAACGTTGATTGTCTGGGGCAAGAACGACCAAATATTTCCTGCCGCCGGTGCGTTTCCCTACAAGCGTGATCTGAAGAACTTGGAGTTTCACCTGCTCGATACGGGGCATTTCGCCCTCGAAGAAGACGGAGCAGTCATCGCCACGAAGATTCGTGATTTTCTCGGCAAGCAACTGACCAGGTAGCCCGAAACTTTTGGCCAAGCCTAGCCGACTGAAAGGGAAATGAAATGACCGTACTTCGACCGCCATTCACTTTAGAAACTGCCACCGCCAAAGTGCGTGCGGCAGAAGATGCGTGGAACAGTCGTGACCCGCAGCGTGTATCACTCGCATACTCCATAGACTCGGAATGGCGAAATCGGGATCACTTCCTGCAGGGCCGGAACCAGATTCAAGAATTCTTGACCGCCAAATGGGAACGAGAACTTGACTACCGCCTGATTAAATCATTGTGGAGCTTCACCGATAACCGGATCGCCGTCCGTTTCCAGTACGAGTACCACGATGCTCACGGGCAATGGTTCCGGGCTTATGGCAATGAATTGTGGGAGTTTGATGATGACGGGCTGATGCGACGTCGAGAGGCCAGCATCAACGACGTGTCGATTCTAGAACAAGAACGCAAGTTTCATTGGCCGGCGCCCGGTCCAAGACCTGCAGAAGACGCCGGGATTGTTGCCGTCCAATAGGTGCAGCACGCGTGTCACAGCAGAAGGGAAAGTTCGCCCTAAACACTGAGTAGTCGAGGAATACTTCCATGCATCAGTTTTCGAGCGACATCGCCTTCACCCCGGCCGTGAAAGGTATTCAAGCTGCCAAAGGCTCTCGCGCCAGTTACGCCCGCATGGAAATGGGTGGCAGTTGGGAGACGACCGTGACCCCGGTGCTCGAGGCTTTTCTGTCTGAACTAGATATGTTCTATCTGGGGACGGCGAACGCAACAGGCCAGCCCTACATCCAGTACCGAGGAGGTTCACCGGGATTCCTCAAAAAGATAGACGAGAAGACACTGGGCTTTGCCGATTTCGGCGGTAATCGCCAGTACATCACGCTCGGGAATCTGTCGGAGAACTCCCAGGCGTTCATCTTCCTGATGGATTACGCCCATAGCCAACGCATCAAGCTCTGGGGCCACGCCCGTGTCGTGGAGGACGATTCGGCCCTACTTAACCAGCTGCGCGATTCGTCCTATCCGAGCCATGCCGAGCGAGCCATCTTATTCGAGATCGAGGCCTGGGACGTGAACTGCCCGCAGCACATCCACAAACGGTTCTCGCAGCAACAAGTGGCTCCCGTCATCGAGCAATTACAGAGCAGGATTGCTGAACTTGAGGCCGAAGTGCGACGACTCAAAGGTGAGTAATTTAAACGCCTCGTGCAGCAACTCGGATTGGCTGAACAGTACTGGCAGAAACAGTAGGTCGCTGTTCGACACTTGGGTCGTGGCTGAGGTTTCAGGGGTTCACCGTTCATTGCCCGACAGTCGCTCCAACTCAGTTCGAAGTGTTGACTCCGGCACGATACCGATGTGTCGGCCAGCAATCTTGCCCGCCTTGAAAATGAGCAGTGCCGGGATCGACGAGATGCCGTAGTGTGAGGCAAGTTCTTGATTCTTGTCCACGTTAACTTTGCAGACCTTGAAGTCTTTCGCCAGGGACTGAATAGCGGGATTCATCGACCGGCATGGTCCGCACCATTCGGCCCAAAAGTCCACTAGCACTGGCTCGGTTGATTGAATTACTTCTCGCTTCCAATTGAATTCTTCGAGGAGCATCTCGGTCTCGCATTTTGAACGTTTGGTCGCCGGACTCCCCTTAATTTAAGGGCGTTCTCTCTCCCAGAACAGGATATTCGCCAGCCGATTCGTGCCGCAGTACAATGCCGCGACGACTATCCCAAAACCCATCTACCCCAAGAACTTCAGGTTGATCGATGAATTCCTCGGCCCGTAGGTTCTTGGTCTGGTTCGACATCTGAAAGGAAGCATCACGATGATTCGGTTCGCAATGATACTCGTCGCATCCCTAACGGTGGGCCTGACGGGTTTTGCCCAAGACAAACAAGGGGCACTTGCCGATCTGCCGAGCAAACCTGGAGCGCACATCGAGAAGATCAAGGCGTTGGGCGATAACGAATGGCTGGAACTTGGCGTTCCTGCCGCTGATCCGAAGTGGGGCAAGGCTCGGGGGAGTGCTTGGGGCGCTAAAGCTCTGATCCTCGCACCGGATAAGCGTGGAGCCTTTCTATTCGGAGAAGGAGTCCACGCCTACGTGAAGCCCGACGGACACAGCATGGACGATTTGTGGTTCTACGACATTAACACTCACGCCTGGACTTGCCTCTATCCCGGCATGAACACGAAAACCTTCACGCAACGCGTTCAAGAGAAGCAACTGTTGCTAGATAAAAATGGGCAGTTGATCGACAACGATAAACAGCCGATCCCGCTGCACACGCTGGTTCATGCCTGGGGTTACCTCACCTACGATTCCGACCGAAGCAAGTTCGCCTTCCTTAGTTGGAACGGCATGGGCAACAAAATTCCCCGATACTTCCTTGGTGGCGAGAAGCAAATGGACGAGGGGCTAAAGCTGTTGGAAGAAGAACTGAAAGGAAAAAAGGAACTGGTCTACGCTCCCTGGTTCTACGACGTGGCGACGGGCAAATTTGAGCGAACGGTGGCAAGCAACACCACCCCGATCAGTGCTGGTGGATTTCCACAGTTCCACTATCTCCCTTCCAAGAAGCAATTCTTCGCCTTGGGTTCCGACACCGTGGCGATTTACGATCCGGCGAAGAACCTCTGGAGCGATGCCAAACCAGAAGGCCCAAGTCCCAAAGGGTACGACGCCTGTGGTTGCTACGATTCTAAGCGGGGCCGGTTCTATCGAAACGACGGCGACGCCTCTAAAGACGAAGGACTCCTGGCGTATGACATCGAGAGCAATGCTTGGAGCCACCTGAAACCAACGGGGACAGCCCCGCCGCCAGCGAACACAAACGCTGCGTTCTACGAGTATGACGCTCGTCTCGATATTGTGGTGGCGATCCACTTCAAGGGAATGTCGCCCGGTATTTTTGTGTACGACCCGAACACGAATTCCTGGGCAGATCCCATTCCCTTTGCGGCTGATGGTCCCAAATTCCACTTCGCGGCCAATACTTTCTACGACAGGGAGTTGAACGTTTACTTCTGCCATGTTGCCGGCGATAGCAGCGATAACGGAGTCATGTGGGTGTATCGGCATAAACAATGAAAACGTGTTTTTTGGTGAACGGATTCAGTGCGATCAACGTCGGGCGGCACGGACATCAAGCACCAAGGCAAGGTTAGATAAAGGACCGTTTCCAGCTGACGCGCTATCGCCTGACAATCAGATTCGTCGAACCGGAATCACGGTCCTGGTGCGATAAACAATCCAGCTGATTCTTGCTGAGGCGAAGAATTGATAAAATTGCCAGCTATGAAATACATTTCCGCCACGCCGAAAGCTCGCCGCACCTTCCTCCACCGAGGATCGTTGATCTTGCTGGGGACCGGAATCGCCGCAACTTCGCCAGCGTTCGTGTTCTCGGACGACGCGAAACGCCGAGTGCGGATCGGCATGGTCACCGACCTCCACTATGCCGATAAGCCGCCAGCCGGATCACGGCACTATAGGGAGACGTTAATCAAAATAGCTCAGGCTGGCGACCAGTTCCGAAAGGACAAACCCGATTTTGTCGTCGAACTGGGCGATCTAATCGACGCGGCCGATTCTGTGGAAACTGAGAAGAAATATCTAGCCACGATTAACAAAGAGTTCGCGGCCCTGCCTGGCGATAAGCACTATGTCTTGGGCAACCACTGCGTCACCACGCTCACGAAGGATGAGTTCCTTGATGGGGTCGGCCAGAAGAAGTCCTATTTCTCATTCGATCGCGGTGGCTTTCATTTCGTCATTCTTGATGCGTGCTTCCGGTCGGATGGAGAGCCGTATGGCCGGAACAACTTCAAATGGACCGATGCCAACATTCCGCAAGAACAGGTTGAGTGGCTGCGTGCCGACCTCAAGGCGACCGCTGGCAGAACGATCGTCTTCGCGCACCAGCGACTCGACGTGAAAAACGATCATGGCGTGAAGAATGCCGAGCAGGTTCGCCAGGTGCTGGAAGAGTCAAGCAAAGTGCAAGCCGTCTTCCAAGGTCACAGCCACAAAAACGACCTCCAGGAAATCAACGGGATCCGTTACTGCACGCTAGTAGCGATGGTGGAAGGTTCTGGTGTTGAGAACAGCGGGTTCGCGGTGATGGATGTGTTTGACGGCGGCACGATTCGGCTCACTGGTTTTCGCAAACAAGCGAAGTACGAATGGAGAACATGATGCGATTGACCAGGTCGTCATGATCTTGGTCGCTGGATCAGGTGCAGTTGCTGCGGATCCGTCTGCGCAACGGCAAGGTTGTGACGCAGATTGACGTCGGTAGCAACGATTGCGACGTTCGTTCAATGCTCTACGCTGCGTCTTCAACGCTTGGAAGCTCGCTGGCAGGTACCTCTTGCCGGCTCGTTCCCCGCGCCTTGACCTTTTTCACTTTCTTGTCTTTCGGCGGAGCTGCATTGCTTTCGGCGCAGAGCAAGGCTGCTGTCCTTTTCAGTTCCGCCAGCTTCTTCTCGGTGGCCTCGATTTCCTCAGCCAACTTGTTCGCCAGTTCATCACGCTTGGCCAGAAATGACTGGATTTCGTCGGTGAGAGAACTGGCATCTTTGGCAGACTTGGTCAACTCGCTTGGATTGCCGGTCACGTTGCTATCATCAGACGGGTGTTCAAGGGACTCCACGGTGGCGTGCTCTCGATTTTTCTTTTTGGACATTGGGATTGCGGTGCAGTGATGCGATTGTGGGGCTGATTTTAGCGAACCGGGTCAATCCGTAGAATGCCGAAGTTGTCGAGCCGCGCAGCATTATTTCTGGATAAGACAGCATAAAAAGCGTGGCCTTTGGCCGGAGGCACCAGGTTGCTGGCCCACACGGCACCGCCGCGATCTAAACCGCGGAGCTAGGCGTGTAAACGATCAGCCCTCATTGCGAAGTATTGCACGGCGCAACCATGCCAGCATCTTGCAGAAATCGGCCGAACCAGCTGCCTTGCTGGGCTCAACATGCCATCTGGAAAAGTGTTGAAAAACGTGTTAACGTTCCAAAGGCTCTGTCCGTTCGGCAATCAGAAAAAAGAGACCTGGTATGGGAAGAAGTTTCGAGAATCGAAAGAACGCGATTTTTAAGACGGCTGGTCAGAAATCTAAGCTGTACTCGAAGTATGGCACCCTCTTATACGTGGCTGCGAAGAACGGCGTTCCAGACCCCGATGCCAATCCGGCCTTACGCAGCTTGATTGAAAAAGCCAAAAAGGATCAGGTTCCCGCGCACGTCATTGATAAAGCGGTCGAAAAGGCACGCGGCGTCGGCGGCGAGGATTTTGCGTCCGTTCGGTACGAAGGCTTTGGTCCTGGCGGCTCCATGGTCATCGTCGATTGTTTGACAGACAACAATCAACGCACGATTGCCGAGGTTCGTAGTTGTTTCACGAAGACCGGTTCCAAATTGGGAGCCCCTGGTTCCGTTGCCTTGTGGTTTGACCATCTGGCCATTTTGTCCTTCAAAGGAGACAACGAAGAGCAAGTGCTGGAAGCGATGATGGGCGCCGACGTCAACGTCGAGGAAATCGAATCCAAAGATGGCAAGCTCACCATCTTTGCTCCCCCCGACGAATTTTTTAAAGCCAAAACGGCGCTGCTGCAAGCCTTTCCTGGAACCGAGTTGGAAGTTCAAGAGATCACTTTCCTGCCTCAATCCACCAAGACCCTCGGCCCCGAAGATCTGGCGACGTTTCAAAAGTTCATCACGATTTTGAACGATTGCGAAGACGTGCAAGATGTCTTTCACAACGTCGACCTGCCCAGCTAAGTCACGCTGCGCAAAACAAGTTGCAAAAGATCGCTGAGGCAAGATGCGAACCGCAGTTTAGTGTTGCTTGCGAAACTCGGTGGGACTCATCCCGGTAGCGGACCGAAAGGCACGAGTGAAGGCACTGTGATCGCCGAAGCCACACGCGTGCGCGATATCACTGACGGAAAGCGCTGGATCGCGCAGCATTCGTGATGCTGCCGTAATTCGCGACTTAGTGATGAACTGACTTGGAGTCAGTCCGAAGAGACGTATGGTCAGCCGAGCCAGTCGTTGAGGCGTAAGTTGAGAGCGGCGCGCGAGCCAGGCGGGAGTCACCTCGGACGACAGGCTTTGTGCAAAGTCTTCGAGCGCATGGGCGAAGGCTGCTGGAATATCACGAGGCTCAACTGGCACGCGAATATCGCGCGAAAACCCGATCAAGCCCACGATAGCACCGCTTGAATCCACGATCGGTAACTTCGTTGTCAGGCACCAGACCGGGTCGTTCGGCCGGTGCCACTGCATTTCGAGGTGATCTACCAGCGGGCGACCGGTACGCAGGACTTTTTCGTCCTGTTCGGTGGGAATTCGACCGAAGTCGCCGGGACAAATATCTCGCGGGTATTTGCCAACCACTTGCGACTTGCTCTTCAAGCCATGCCGAGCCACCAGCGAATCGTTCACGGCCACATAGCGTCCCAACGCATCTTTGACGAAGAAGGCCACATCGGGGGAGCGATCAAAGAGCCTCTCCAGCAAGGAGACTTCCACCTGTGAAACGTGTGAGTAAACACTCAATTCGGGATGGGTTGTGCGCGGATTCACGGTCCAATGCGATTCTGGGCCAAGAGTGCGGTCGTCGCGGCAGTTAGAATGAGAGCGGAATTTCTCCATCATACGCCCAACCGGTACGCCTCGCATGAAAATCAAACGAATCTTTGCCCACCGCGTTGAATTGCCTTTGGTGGAGGGCTCCTACAAGTGGTCAGGTGGGAAATCTGTGACGGTGTTCGACAGCACGATCGTAGGTGTTGAGACGGATTGCGGTCTCATCGGCTACGGCGAAGTCTGTCCTTTGGGGCCGTTCTATCTACCTGCTTATGCCGAAGGTGTGCGAGCAGGACTTCGCGAACTTGGTCCACATCTGCTCGGATATGACCCCCGCGAACTGTTGACGCTGAACCGCCGGATGGATGCGGCGCTCAAAGGGCACCCCTACGTTAAGTCCGGGATTGATATCGCCTGCTGGGACATTCTCGGGAAGGCCACCCAACTGCCGGTTTGTACGTTGCTGGGTGGCCGCTTTGGCGAAAGCGTGCGGCTCTATCGCGCTATTTCGCAACAAGCGCCCGAAGAGATGGCGAAGAATGTTCGAGATTATTGCGAACAGGGCTATACGCGGTTTCAACTGAAAGTCGGCGGCGATCCAGATACTGACATCGAACGTATTCGCGCGGTGCGCGCCATGTTGAAGCCCTCAGACCGGCTTGTTGCCGACGCCAACACAGGCTGGACACAGCACGAGGCGATGCGCGTGGTCCGAGCCGTGCAGGATTTAGACGTTTACATCGAGCAACCTTGCCTGACCTATGAGGAGTGCCTGGCAGTTCGTCGCAATACGAGCCATCCGTTTGTGCTCGATGAGAATATCGATTCTCTGGAAATGCTTCTGCGCGGCAAAGCCGACCTGGCGATGGATGTGGTCAATCTGAAGATCAGCAAACTCGGAGGACTGACGAAAACCAAGCAAGCCCGCGATCTGTGTCTCTCGATGGGAATTGCGATGACGCTGGAAGATAGTTGGGGCGGGGACATCACGACCGCAGCGATCGCGCATCTCGCCCATAGCACTCCTGAGGAATTCCGTTTTACAAGCACAGATTTCAACAGCTATGTCACCGTCAGCGTGGCAGCCGGCGCGCCCCAGCGCCAAAACGGTTTCATGGCAGCGAGTAGTGATCCAGGATTAGGCATGACGCCGCGCATGGAAATTCTGGGAAAACGAGTCGTAGAGGTCGCATGATCGTTGCTCTCGTGTCGGTTAAGCTAACATTCAACTCGTGAAGCAGCGATTGCTTGCGAGGAATGCGAAATTAACAAAATGTCTTGACGAATCAAAACTACTTGGGGAGAGAGAACGCTTTGAACGCAAACATTTTCCAGGGCTGCATCCCAGCCCTGATGACCCCTTGTCACTCAGATCGTACGCCAAATTTTCCCGCCCTGGTGAAGAAGGGGCGGGAACTGATGGCCGCTGGCATGAGTGGCGTTGTCTATTGCGGTTCGATGGGAGACTGGCCGCTGCTGACGGATGCACAACGCCAGGAAGGGGTCCGCCAATTGGCCGAGGCTGGAGTACCAGTCATCGTGGGAACTGGGGCGCAGAATCTTGCGCAAGCTGTGGCCCATACCGTTCACGCCCAGCGAGTGGGGGCAAAGGGATTGATGGTCATTCCGCGCGTCCTCTCTCGCGGAACTTCTGCGGCAGCTCAGCGAGCACATTTCGCCGCCATTCTGGGAGCTGCTCCCAATTTGCCGGCTGTCATTTACAACAGCCCCTACTACGGATTTGAGACCAAGGCGGACTTGTTCTTTGATCTCCGGCGCGAATTTTCAAATCTGGTTGGCTTCAAGGAATTTGGCGGTGCGGATTCCTTAAGCTACGCGGCCGAGCACATCACGCATGCCGACAACAATGTGCTGCTGATGGCGGGGGTAGATACGCAAGTCTGTCATGGGTTCATTCGCTGCGGTGCTGTGGGTGCGATCACCGGCATCGGCAACTGCTTGCCTCGGGAGGTGCTGCATCTGGTCAAGCTTTGCCAATTAGCCGCAGCCGGAGATGTGGAGGCTCGTCGACTAGCGCGCGAGTTAGAAGATGGTCTGGCAGAATTGTCACGTTTTGACGAAGGGCCCGATCTGGTGCTGTACTACAAGTATCTGCTCGTGTTGCTCGGCGATAAGGATTACGAATGGCACTTCAACGAATCCGATCGGCTGGCGCCAAGTCAAAAGCACTTTGTCGAGGCACAATTGAAACTTTTCCAGCAATGGTGGAACCAATGGCCGGGCAAGTCCTATCAGAAATAGTCAATTCTAAGAATGATCTTGGATGCCCGTGGGCATGTTGAATGCGAGCCTAGCATGAGGAACGATTGGTCTAGAATCCGATCACGCTGGCCAGACAATGTGGCCCGCAGAATTTGTCTCTGCGTTGTGGGAGTGCTGATTTCCCCTCTGTTTGTCCTCAGTGCTGCCTCAGCGGCTCCTGGCGACCAAGCCATACTTGGCAATCATCCGCTCAATCAGGCTCAGGCAGGGGCGTTACTGATATCAGAACTGCGCTGTGCGGCATGCCATCGTGGTCTTCAGCGCGATCCAGTGCTGGAAAAATCGGCACCTGATCTGGCCGAGGCCGGTGCGCGAATCTCGCCCGACTACTTGCGGCGATTCATTGCGTCTCCGTCGTCCACACATCCCGGCACATCGATGCCCGACATGTTGGTATCGCAACCGGAAGCAGAACGAGAAAAGATCGCGGAAGCTCTGACTCACTTTCTGGTCGCTCAATCCAAATCGGCCTTCCAAACGGCAACTCCTAATCCGACAGTCCTTGCGGAGGGCAAAACGCTTTATCACACGGTCGGCTGCGTGGCCTGTCATGGTCCGAAAGAAGCGATCCAGATGGAGCCACTCGCCACTGCACTCGATGGCGAGGACGACGACGAAGATCGCCCCCCACGCCCCGCGAAACAAGATTTTCAACCGCGAGCCGTTGCTCTGGGGCATCTCGCCAACAAATACAGTTTGAACTCGCTGCGTGAGTTCCTGTTTCAGCCGTTGCGTGTGAGAAGTTCCGGCCGCATGCCCGATCTAAAACTCACTCCTGCTGAGTCACTGGCCATTGCCAGCTACCTGGTTGGTGAGAAGCCACAGCAGGTCCAGGCGTTGGTCCCTGAAGCATCACTGGTCGCAGCAGGCAAGAAGTACTTTCAGGAACTGAACTGCGCCGCTTGTCATTCGCTAAGTGAAATCCCAGCTAACCCTCAAGTAGTTTCTCTCAGCGATGCGGATTTTTCGAAGGGATGCTTGTCGAAGGTGAAGGGCCACAGTCCTCAATTCCATCTAAATGATTCACAGGTGCAGGCGATTACTGCTTCGCTGCGAGAGAAGCTTCAAGCCGACTCAGACGATGTAGTCATTGCGAAAACACTGACCGCGTTTAACTGTCTTGCTTGTCATATTCGGGATGATTTTGGAGGGGTACACGAAGATCACAACCCTTACTTCATAACGAGCGAGAAGAATCTCGGTGATGATGGGCGAATTCCCCCTCCTTTAACTCTGATCGGCGCCAAGCTGCAACCTGCCTGGATGAAGAAGGTGCTCTTCGACGGCGAAAGTGCTCGACCTTACATGGCGACTCGCATGCCACAATTCGGCACCGCCAATCTCCAACATCTGCCTACTATCTTTGCCCGCGTCGACGTTCTGAATAATACCAAGTTGAATCTCCCGAAAGCGGAAAGCAATTCCGAAGATGAACGTGCTCGAGAGAAGCTACTCCGCGCGGGTGGCCGGGAACTTCTGGGGGACAAAGGGCTGAACTGCGTCGCCTGTCATAACTTCAACGGGAAGCCGGCGCCGGTCAACAAAGGGATTGACCTGATGACCACCTATCAACGACTGCAACCAGCGTGGTTTGACAGCTTCCTGCGGAATCCGGGTGCGTTTCGTCCCCGCATCGTCATGCCCACCGCCTGGCCCAATGGTGTTGCGGCACACAAGACGATTCTGGATGGAAACACCGACCTGCAGATCGAAGCCATTTGGTACTACCTCTCGCTCGGGACATCCGCGGCGGACCCCTCTGGTATCCGCCCCGTGAGTACCAAATTATCGGTCAGCGATCAGGCCGTCACGTTTCGCGGACGGAGTCGAGTGGCCGGTTTTCGCGGAATTGCGGTCGGCTTACCAGAGAAACTGAATTATGCGTTCAACGCAGAAACAGGAACGCTATCTGCAATTTGGGAGGGGGACTTTATTGGAGTCAATTGGAATGGTCAAGGCTCTGGGGATTTTACCCCTGCTACTAATCCAACGGCGTTAGCTCAAGATGTCTCGTTCGCGCAGCTTGCGGACGAAACTGCTCCCTGGCCGTTGATGCCCGTGATGACGAAAGAAGCCAAGCTCAATCCCGACCCTCTGTACCCCAAGAATCACGGGTATCAATTCCATGGGTACTCGATCGGCGAATCCTCGCTTCCAACTTTCAGGTACCAAAGTGGCAGCATCGAGATTGAAGATCGTTCTACGGCCGCGGCGAAGGACGACGCGCGACAATTGCAACGTGTGTTGCAGTTCGATTCTCCCGTGAAACAAACGGTGTGGTTTCGAGCCCTTACTGGAGACATCGACCAGGAGTCCGAACAGGTCTTCCGCAGTGGCGATTTACGAATGACGATCCCTGCTGACACTGAACCGAAACTCAGGTCGGTGTCCGACGAACCTAAACGATTCGAATTGTTACTGCGTTTACAACTTCCTGCAGGCAAATCCACGCTGGAGTTATTCTATGAACCAATCAAGAAATAGCAGCGCGCGATTCGTTTGCCTGGCAATGCTGGTTTTGCTGCTTGCGCTCAGCCTGCTGCGGGCTGAGGAGGTTGGCGATCGCTGGGGAACGGAGGAGCGGGAGCGAGAATACTATCCCATTGTCAACATTCCACTTCCTCCGGAGACGGTCATCGAAGCTGGTGCGTTCACCGTGCTACCCGACAGCCGCATGGCAGTGGGAACGCGGCATGGTGAGATCTATCTGATCGACGGCGTTGACGCGGCTAAGCCGACCCCATCGTTTCACCGGTATGCAGCCGGGCTCGATGAGATTTTTGGTCTGACCTGGAAAGACAACGCGTTCCGAGTTACCCAGAGCTGTGAACTGACTCGCGTTAGCGATTCCAACAACGACGGTGTGGCAGATCGTTTTGAGACCATCTCGGATGCTTGGGGTTATGCGAATTACCACGAGTACGCGTTCGGCTCAAAACTGGATGCGGCAGGAAACCAGTTCATCGCTCTCGGCTTGTCAGAATCCTACTATTCACATGCTTTGTATCGTGGGTTCATCATGAAGGTGGCACCCGATGGCAAAACAACCGCGTACGCGAGTGGTTTGCGTAGTCCTGCTGGGATCGGATTTGACGAACATGGATCGCTGTTCTATGTGGAGAGCCAAGGCCCCTGGAATTGCTCTTGCAGCCTGAAGGCGGTGTCACAAAACAGCTTTCATGGTCATCCCGCCAGTTTCGAATGGTACAAACTGGCACCGGAACTGGGGCCCGTACCTGAGATGCCGAAGTCGGGCACTCGTCTCGCGACCGAGAGTAAAAGAATCAAGCAACTGGTCCCCTATGCGGTTATTTTTCCCTACATTCGCATGGGCCGGTCGATCACCGCTTTCAGCGTGAACAAGACACAAGGGAAGTTTGGTCCTTTTGAAAATCAAATGTTCCTGGGGGACTACACCCTTTCGATCTTGATGCGTGCCACGACAGAGCAAGTCAACGGCGTCTGGCAGGGAGCCTGCTATCCTTTTCGAGAAGGGCTATCGACGGGAATTCTCAATGTGGAATTCACTCCCGGAGGTAAGTTGCTGTGCGGTGGAACGAATCGCGGTTGGCCCGTGCGAGGCATCAAGCCGTTCGCCTTGGAACGAGTTGAATGGAGCGGAAAAATGCCGTTCGAGATCAATCGCATTACGATTGAGCCGGATGGATTTAGGATCACATTTACAAAGCCGGTCGCGAAAGCCACGGGCAACGAAATCGGCTCCTATCTCATTTCTGCGTTTACGCACCCGTACCAAGGGGGTTACGGCGGGCCCGAGATTGAACAGCACAAAGTCGTCGTGAAATCAGCCTCACTTGCCGACGATGGACTTTCGGCCAAAATCAGTCTGCAAAAATTCGAGCCAGGATTTGTGTATGAGTTCGATTTGGCACCGGTCCGTTCTCGCGACAAGGAAGAACTGCTTCATCGCCACGCGTTCTACACGGTTAATGAGATTCCCGCCCGATAGCCGTTGCCGGTCGTCGAAAGTTTCCGAATTGGACATTTTTCTTCGTCCGGTGATTTATTGGTCATCTTGCTGGTGAAAGCGAACAGGGGGCACCATAATAAGGCTTCACTTGTCTGCTGCAGCGAGAATTTAGACGTTATACGACGCTTGCTGCTCTTGAAAGATCGCGATTCTCCCCCTCTTTGATTCAGGAAGTTGCCATGTCGCTTCGCATGGGTTGTTCGACAATTTGGATCGGTGCTCTGATCCTGTTCCTGGTCCTCAAGCCGTACTCCTTAGTCAGCGCCCAAGGCGCTCCCAAACCACTGCGCGTCCTGATGGTAACCGGCGGCTGTTGTCACGATTACGAGCAGCAAAAGAAGATTCTTTCGGAAGGAATCAGCGAGCGAGCCAATGTTGCATGGACGATCGTGCATGAGGGAAAGGATCGGAAGGATAAAGTAAGTATCTATGAACGTCGCGACTGGGCGCAGGGATACGATGTCGTGGTCCACAACGAATGCTTCGGCGCGATCGAGGATGTGGACTATGTCGAGAACATTGCCCGGCCCCACCTGGAAGGAATACCTGCCGTGATGCTCCATTGCTCGACCCACAGTTATCGAGCGGCAAAAACGGACGAGTGGCGCAAGGCGGTCGGGCAAACGTCCTTCAGTCACGAAGGTGCACGGGACCTGGAAGTGAAGGCCGTGGACACCACTCATCCGGTGATGAAGGGCTTTCCGCAGCAGTGGTTGGATCGTAAGGATGAGCTCTACAAGAATGAAAAGCTGTGGCCCGACGTAATTCCGCTGGCAACCGCTTATGGCGTGGAGACTAAAAAGGACCACGTTGTGATCTGGGTCAACAAGTATGGTCGTGGCCAGGTGTTCGCTACCACCCTGGGACATTCTAATGCCACCATGCAAGACCCGGTCTATCTCGATCTGGTCGCCCGTGGCCTGTTATGGTCCTGTGGAAAGCTCGATAACGAAGGCCAGCCACTGCCAGGCTACGGCCCCGAGAAGAAGGATTGAAGTGAGGCGTTCCACAAGAGCAACGCACCATGAGCGAACCACGGTAAGCAGTCATCTCAAGGACAAATCCACGACCGCCACGATCCGCGGGGCGAATGAAATCCTATCACCATACCCAGCGAGCGCCGCTTTGTTTGCTCCTCTATGTTTTGGCAACAGCGTTGCTTGTTTTGTCGTACGTTCTACGGAACGAACCATTCCTCGGTTGGGTTTTCCTGCCGACGGGATTATTCGTGCTCTTGCTTGCCGCATCGTTCCATCATTTGACGGTGAGCGATAAGGGAAAGCAGTTGGCGGTCCAGTTTGGTCCTCTGCCGCTATTCCGTCGCACCATTCGCTACTCTGACATCGAGCGTGTCGAGGTTGGAACCACGACCTTACTGGAAGGCTGGGGAATCCACCTGAGCCTGCGGGGAGGTTGGGTGTGGAATCTATGGGGTTGGCGATGTGTCGTGCTAAGAATGCGCAATGGCACCTGGCGTATCGGCACGGATGATGCCGAGAATTTGGCCCGTTTTCTGATGGATCGAATTGGGAAGAGTTAACTCGGAAAACGACCAATTCAGGCCGTTTCTGCGAAGCTTGCAAGCCCGACACCAATGACCCGCCACGTCAGAGGATCAATGTCCGGGAACCCTAATTTCCACGCCATAGCGCGGAGCAGCTGCCAATAGCTTCTCGATTTCCGCAGGCGATGGAGGTGCGGCTTGATCGCCGGGCGCTGCGGGCTGGCCGACTTCAATAAACATTTTTTCCAAGCCCGCTGGTGCGATCGAAATGATCATGCGGGCGGGCCTGTCGGTGTTGTTCTTGAAACTATGCAAGCTGCCGATGGGCATATTCGCAAACGTGCCGGCTGGAGCCACAATGCGCTCGTCACCAAGTTGGAATGTGATTTCCCCTTCGAGTACGAAAAACGATTCTTCCTCTCGGCTATGAATATGGGGCGGAGGGCCACCACCTGGAAAAACCGTGGCTTCCCACATGGCATACTTGCCCCCCGTTTCTTCGCCAGTTGCGAGAAAGCGGTACAGGTCTCCCACGACTGCGATGGTCAGACCTTCATTGGCAGCGCGAAGCGTCGGCGGGTGAGACAGATTCATGGATTTGGCCGGGCTGGGTTCGTGTCCGTAGCAAGGGCTTGTTGGATTGCCTCAATGACTCTCATCGGTCGCACGGCAAACACTTTGTCTGCTGTACTCTCTCGAACTACCGTCGGGTTCTTTAAGCCCTCGATCAAATGACGACCGACCTCGTAGGTGGCCGGTGTGACAAGCGCGAGCCACAGACCAGAAAGATACGGAGTCAGAATAGGAACAAAAATCAACCACCGTCGCAGCCCTTTTAGGCGGGCGTATTCGCGAATGAGATCTCCGTAGGTCATCACATCCGGACTGCCGATCTCATAGGTGCTGCTGGCCTGGCGGGGCAAGTCTTTAGCTTCCAGCAGGTAGGCAAGCACATCTTGGATGGCGATTGGTTGCGTGGGGGTTGAAAGCCAGCGCGGACAGATCATCACCGGCAGGCGATCGGTCAAAGATTTCATGAGTTGAAAAGAAAGACTCCCGGCACCGATAACCATGCCGGCCCGGAACTCGATAGTCTCGACTCCGGATTGACGTAAGATCTCCCCAACTTCGTGCCGACTGCGCAGATGTGGCGAAAGGTTGGGATCGGAATCATCTCCCAAGCCGCCGAGATAAATGATGCGCTTCACCCCTGCACGCCAGGCAGCTTCGGCAAAATTGGCGGCGGCTTGACGGTCTTCTTGCTCAAAATTCTTTGAGCTCGACATTAAGTGCACCAGGTAGTAGGCGGTATCTACTCCTTGGAGTGCTTCGTGCAGCGTGGCCGGATCGAGAACATCTCCTTGCACGATTTGCGTGTAATTCCTTACTAACGGGCGCAGCTTGCTGGGCTCGCGAGCCAGGCAGCGCAAGACCACAGGCTGTTGCTCGAGGAGTGCAATCAGCCGACCTCCGACATAGCCGGATGCGCCCGTGACGAGGATTACGGGACGCTTGATGGCAGTACTATCCAAAGAATTCGGCAGCGACATCGTGTTTTTGACCGACTTGGGAACGGGCGGCAAGTTGCTTTACGCCTATGATGATCTAGAGCCATTCTAGCTGGAAGGCGTCTGAGGCCTACCTTTGGGACTGCCGAGAAATCTTAACCTACGATGTTATTGCTGCAAAAACCTTCGCCAGAGACCGTCCGCCGCTTTCTGGAGCAACAGAAGAGTTTGCAGTTGACCTACGTCGCTATAGGAGCAACCGCAACGATTCCCCCGGCAGACTTCGTGGTCGACCATACCCGCATCAAACTGGGCACCGGTGAAAACGTCTATCATTCGGCGATCGCGGCGCTGCGGGGTTGGCAACAGTTCCAACTAGGCTGGCTTCAAGCTGAACCTGCCGATACTCCCCTTGAAGCGGGGCAGGTAATCGCCATTTTGGCGCGGGCCGTGGGGATTTGGTGGCTCAATGCTTGCCGGATCGTCTACGTCGTCGACGAAAAGGGGCCCAGCCATCGATTTGGATTTGCCTACGGGACCCTCCCCGCTCACGCGGGGATCGGAGAAGAACGATTCCTGATCGAGTGGGATCGAAATAGCGATGAAGTCTTCTACGACATCCTGGCGTTCTCGCGAATGAGTCACCCTTTGGCGCGACTCGGCTATCCGGTGGTGCGTCTCACCCAGAAAAAGTTTGGCCGGGATTCCGCCGCCGCGATGCAGCGCGCCGTTCAACGTTCTTAAATGATTGCGTCACTGGCCATGGGGGGCAGGTGATTGCGGATCTCACCCCGCAGGTATTGTTCCGCCAACTCGATATAGCGCGTGGTGAGCCAACTCAAATAAGTCGATTCTTTCTCACTGACTGAGCGCACAATCTTTCCCGGAACGCCGAGCACCACCGAACGCGGCGGCACAATCGTGCCGGGCGAAAGCACGGAGCCGGCACCGATCAGACATTCTTCGCCAATCACGGTGTCACCCATGATGATGGCACCCATGCCGATCAAGGTACCCCGGCCCACAAACTTGCCGTGCACCAGCGCCCGATGGCCGATGGAGACGTCATCCTCGATGATGTTCGGCACATCGGTATCGCAGTGAATAATCACACCGTCTTGAACATTCACCCGCTTGCCGATGGTGATCGGTGCGACATCGCCACGAATGACGACATCGAACCAGAGGCTCGACTGCGTGCCGATTTGCACATCACCGGTGAGGGTGACACGGTTGGAGCAGTAGATGCCGCCAGTGGTCTTAGTGAAGAGTTTAGTCATGGCAGTTGTGCGGAGATGTGAGCCAAACGCTCAGCTTAGCACGTCTCGAATTACTTCCCCATGCACATCGGTCAAGCGGCGTTCGAAGCCGTTGTGATAGTAGGTCAGCCGCTCGTGGTTTAAGCCCAATAAATCCAAGATGGTGGCGTGGAAGTCATACGTGGTGACGATCTTCTCGGCCGCCTTATGGCCGAATTCGTCGGTCGCACCATAGCTGAACGGTGCCTTCACGCCTGCTCCCGCGAGCCAGCAGGTGAAGCCGTGCGGATTGTGATCGCGTCCACTGGCCCCTTTTTGAAACGTTGGCATCCGGCCAAATTCGGTACACCAGACGACGAGCGTCTCTTTGAGCATCCCTCGCTGCTTGAGATCCGCAAGCAAAGCAGCCACCGGCTGATCCAGAACGGGGCCGTGCTTGTCGTACTGATCCTTCAGCGACTTATGGCCATCCCAGTTGCCGATCCCCTCCCCCATCGCGTAAGCGCCATTGAAAAGTTGTACGAAGCGTACTCCCTTTTCGAGCAACCGGCGGGCGAGAATACAGTTGCGAGCGAAGCCTGCCTTGACATTGTTTTTAGTGTCATTCGCGCCGTAAAGATCGAACACATGGGACGGCTCTTGCGACAGATCGGCAACTTCCGGAACGCTCAGTTGCATCTTGGCGGCAAGCTCGTAACTGGCAATGCGCGCCGCCAACTCACTATCGCCGGGGAATTGCGCGAGATGTTTCTCATTCAATTTCTGCAGGAATCCAACGGTAGCGGAATTCGTGCCGGCTGAGATCGAAGAGGGGGCTTCCAGGTAGCGGATCTTTTCCTGCGCGCTGAACGGAGTTCCCTGAAAGACGGCAGGGAGAAAGCCAGGACCCCAGTTGTTACCGCCGGACTGGGGGACGCCGCGTGGATCGGGAATTGCAACGAACGCCGGGAGGTTTGCATTCTCGCTGCCGAGGGCATACGTCGCCCACGCACCCATGCTGGGAAAGCCATCGAGCGTGCTGCCGGTCGACATGAAGTTCTCCCCCGGGCCGTGCGTGTTTGTCTTACTGGTGACGGAGTGTAAGAAGCACAGGTCGTCCACCATTTCTCCAAGCCTGGGGAGCAAGTCGGAGGTCATCTTGCCGCATTCGCCGCGCGGCTTAAAGTGGTAAGGACTCTTCGTGAGATTGCCGTTTTCTCCCTGAAAGGAAATCAATTTTTCGCCCGGCAAAGGTTGGCCGTCGCGAGCAATTAGTTCCGGCTTGTAATCCCAGGTATCGAGGTGACTGCACGCACCGGAGCAGAAAATGACGAGCACATTTTTTGCCTTGGCGGCAAAATGGGGTTGTCTTGCGGCATGCGGCTGAGAAGGATCGATCTCGGGACGCAACGGCGCGTGATCGGCAGGATCCATGCCCAGCAGATTTTCGCCAGCCAGCAATTGTGCGAGCGCCATGCCCCCTAGCGCGGTGCCGGTGTGCCGGAAAAACGAACGGCGATTGAGCAAGTCATGCCCGGCGCGAGATAGTTGGGAGGGTCGCATGCGTTGGGTGAGGTCTTTCTCAGTCAAACTAGGGAATAAACAGAAACTCATTCGCATTCAGCAAAGCCCGGCACAACGCGGGAAGTCCATGTTCCGCAACCAGCGCTTTGGCGGCTTCCACTTCGTCCGCTCGTGCAGTTCGACCCAAGACCAATTCCAGTGCGCGGCTGGCTTGCAGCGCCTGGTCGTTCCCTGTGTCCGCACTGACACGCTGCGCAAGGAGTTCCGACTGCTGCAAGATGAAGGGGCTATTGAACAGGCTGAGGGCTTGCAACGCCGTTGTCGAGCGCGAACGCTTCGGTGCGATCTGCCCACCATCGGGACAATCGAAAACTCCGAACACACCATCCTGACGCATCCGGATTTTTTGCATGTAAACGGTACGCCGCCATTCGGCTGGACCAAACTGTTCCCGCGGATTGTAGACCCGGACATAGTTGCTGTTCGGCTCGAACGTGCTCCAGCCGGGACCATGCATGGACAGATCGAGATTGCCACTTACAGCCAAGATCGAATCGCGGATCGCTTCGGCTTCCATTCGTCGGGAAGGATAGCGCCAGAGCAAGCGACACTGAGCATCCGCTGCGATAGCGGCAGCATTCGGCTCGCTCGCCTGGCGGTAAGTTTGCGAGCAAAGAATTTCGCGATGCAGATTCTTCGTCGACCAGTCATCGGCAATCAAACGCGAGGCCAGCCAATCGAGCAACTGCGGATGACTGGGTTGGCCCCCATTTACGCCAAAATCGCTCGGCGTATCGACGATGCCCGTGCCGAAGTGATGTTGCCACAAGCGGTTCGCAATTACGCGGGGAGTAAGTGGATTTGTGGCACTGGCGATCCAGTTCGCGAGAGCTACCCGGCGATCGCGCTCAGCTGTTTCTGCCGCGAGACTTAAGCTCCCCAGCACGGTCAGGCAGTCCGGTGCAACCAACTCGCGTGGCAGCATCGGATCGCCACGAAAGAGTCGATGGGTCGGCGGCGGGGAGATGAATCGACCAGCATAAGCGACGGCCGTCGATTGCAGCGATTGCAGCCGCTGATTCAACTCTTTCTGCTCCGCAAGCCATGATTTTGCCTGCTCAACATCCGGAGCGGAAAGTCCGATCAGCGTGGAGGATTTTCCGCTCGCACTATCCGCGAAGGGTATTCGATCTTCGGAACTAGCGACGACTTGCCACGCATTGGGCGTTGTGGCCACCTCGATTCGATACCGCAACGCAGTGCGGTCTTGATATTTCTCGTCTCGATCACGCCCCCAGACAATGCGGTCGATGACAGCCGGCTCGGGGAGTTCCAATTGCACCCATCCGATGCCGTTGGTATTTGAAATCCAACTAAAGCTGTTGCCGTAGCGTCCGTCGTTGATGTGCTCCAGGCGATGAAACGGATTGCCAGCGTAGTTGCCGGACGAGGTCAGCTTGACTTCAGTGCCACGGGCGACGTTGCGTGGCAAATGACCATCTTGGGGGACAGCGTACACCTCCAACTCGTCGAGACAGGGCTCGCCGCTGTTGGTCTTAAGCGCCGTGAAGCGGATGAAGCGCGCTTCACGGGCGGGAAACTGCTCGACGTTCTCGCGTGCATTGGCCGCGGGACGAAGTGCCGGCTGTAGTGGTCGGGCGGCAAATTCGTCGGCGTTGACCACTGGTTCGAGCACGATCGCATCGGCCGTGATGGCTTCGCCGGTTTTGCCACCGCGTAGTAGGAGCACGCTTTCCGGTCGAAAATCATGCACTCCGGCATCCGCAAAACCGCTCCAAAGGGGACGCGAGACGATCTTGCCGCTACGATCCGCAAACTGTTGCTGATTGGCAGTGAAAATTACGGTTTGGTCGTCGACAGTTTCGCGATTGCCGTCTAGATCGAGAACGTACTGCGCGTCCGTCGTATGCGTTTGCCAACCGCAGCCCCAGGAAAGCCACAGCCGGTGCTTGCCGCGGACTTGAGGATGATAGGCGAAGACATCGAGATTCTCCGCCGGCTTCCACCAGGTATACCTACCGCGACTGACATTCGGCAGACGGTCCACGTCGCCGGGATCGTTCTTTTCACCGCGCGCGGTCCCTTCTGGATTGATGCCATGACCTTCCTTGGTCGCCAG
Source organism: Pirellulaceae bacterium (assembly GCA_041739545.1). GTDB lineage: Bacteria > Planctomycetota > Planctomycetia > Pirellulales > Pirellulaceae > JBGSNR01. The sequence goes on from JBGSNR010000107.1 coordinate 40,291, forward strand.
CAATTCGGTCCCCGCAATATTGCTTCCCGACTGCCACGGTTGTTCATCGTCCAGCAGCAAGACGTTGCCGGGGCGCGCCACCGGCTGCAATCCGGCAAGTTGCCTAGTGAGCACTTCCAGCCGTTGTTTTCCCGTTGCCAGGAGTTGCTCTTCGTCACTCGTAAGTTGCCGCGGAATGGGCCGCTCGCCATGCTGTACGCCCGCAAAGACGGCTTGCAAGGCGTAGTAATCGGTTTGCAGGATGGGGTCGAATTTGTGATTGTGGCAGCGAGCGCAGCCAATCGTCACGCCCAGAAACGTGGTGGCCGTGGTGTTGGTCATGTCCGCCAGTTCATCCGAGCGCTGCATGGCCGTGAGAACCGGATCGGGGCTTTTCACTTGATCGTTGGGCCCGCCGACGAGGAAGCTGGTGGCGACATCCGCGCCGACTGTATCCCCGGCAAGCTGCTGAAAGACAAACTGGTCGTAAGGCAGGTCGCGATTAAAGGCATCGATGACGTAATCGCGATATCGCCAGGCACTTGGTCGCTCGACGTTCGTTTCAAAACCATTGCTCTCGGCAAAGCGAACAACGTCCAGCCAATGTCGGGCCCAGCGTTCCCCGTAGCGCGGACTGGCAAGCACACGATCGACTAATCGCTCATAGGCGTCGGCAGCAGGATCGCTGGTGAATTCTGCAATCTCTTCGGGCGTCGGCGGAAGGCCCAGAACATCCAGATATAGTCGACGGATGAGCGTAGCTTTGGCAGCCGGCCGAGCGAGCGAAAGTTGCTTTTCTGCCAGACGTTGCACGATGAACGCATCGATCGGGCTGCTAAGCATTGGTTGCTGGCCGGTTGTCGGCACCGGCGGGAACAACAGCGGCTGATAAGACCAATGATTGGTGGTCAGCTTCGGCCGCGCATTGGTCTGCTCCGGCCAAGAGGCGCCTTGATCGATCCAGGCTCGCACCAGGCTGATTTCCTGCGCCGTTGGCCGGGGACCCTTGGGGGGCATAACGAGCGTTTCGTCCACTCCACCGATGTACCGCACCAGCGGGCTATCGGCACTTTTTCCGGCGACGATCGGCCTTTCGCCCAGATCGCCTCCCTGCAAGCCGATCTTTCCATTATCGAGGCGATAGCTGCTTTGTTGCTCGTCCGCCCCGTGGCAGGAATAGCAATAGCGAGCAAAGATTGGCTGGATGTCCGTGGTGAAATCGACCTGCCGATCGGCGGGAGGCGGGAGTTCTCTCTCTGCGCCTGGGGCAATGTCTGGCGGGAAGAGAATCCAGCACAAAGCAAGCGAGGCGAACAGTCGTCGCAGCATGCGGATACTCGCTGGAATCGCGGCTGGAATCGCGGCTGGCTCGGGGAGGGCAAGGTCAACGCAGTCTTGATTGTAGCCCGCGGTTTCCCGGCATCGCAAATGATTTAGGTGAGAATCTGACGCTTGAAGTTCAGCGCGGGACCTGATTCTTAGGGACTACTTCGCCGTATCTTCGTACAACGGCAGGTGACGATAATAGACTTCGAGCGAGAGCAGATTTGTCGCCGTCACATACAGCCGGCCGGCGTGCGGAGCCCAGCGATCGGGAACCGGCATGCGCGGGTTCCAACTTCCTGCCGTTGGTCCGTCCTTCACTTGCGAATCGATCAACATGGGGTGAAGCCGACCATTCCAGGCAGCCCAGTATTCGCCCCCCATGTGGAACATGACCTGCGTGCCGTAGTACCAGTAATAGGTATCTCGTTGCGGATCGCGCTGGGTGCCGATTTCCGGCAGGTTGTTCTTCAGAAATTCCGCTCCGGCGACCATGTTCGGATTGTCTCGCTTCCAGCCAACGTACAGTTCCATCAACAGCCCGACGGCGGTCATGGTTTTGCTCATGGCTCGGCCGTGACGTTGCTCTTCTGTGTCGGGAGCATAGGGGTTGTAGCGGAACAGATGTGGTTGTTCCTTGGACACCGCAGCCGCACTAAGCCACGTTTGGATGCGGGTGTAGGTTTCTTTCGGCACCTTCAAATTGGCAAGTTCGCCGCTCTTGAGCGCCATCATCATCCAACCGGTCACGGAAGTATCGCTGCCGATCTGCGGTGCGTACCGCCAACCTCCCCGTTCTTTATGCTGTGCGTTCACGATAAAGTCGAGCGCCTTCTGGGCTGGCTCCTTTAACGTTGCATCCTGTGTCATGCCGTAGGCTTCGCACAGGGCCAGCGTGGCGATGCTATGGCTATAGAGCCACACGCTGCGATTGGAATCGTCATCGAGGGGCAGGAAGAGGTCGCCGTTGTCCTTTTGGTTCTTCAACAGGAATTCCAACCCGCGCTGCACGACCTCGCGATATTGATGATCGCGATGGTGGTAGCCGGCTCCTTGAAAAGCGAGCAAGCACATGGCGGTAGCGGCAGAATCGGCTTGCAGCGCCGTTTCTTCGCCAAAGCCCTGCAATGTCCAGCGGCCGTCCGGTTGCTGGTGCCGCGCGAGGAACGCTAAACCGGCTTCGATTGCGTCTTCAGTCTGCGGCGGAGGTGAACCTTTGCCCCCACCCATGTCTTCCCCCTTCGTGCGGGCATTGCGGCGCGCGAACGAATCGGCGGGGATGATGGCGGCTGTATTGACGGCCAGGATTCCACCCACCTGTTGCCGCTCGAATCGCGACGTTGCAATTTGCACCGTAAGGCTATCCGAACGCGCTTGCCGGGTATTCAATCCAACTCGCGGGGTAAGCTCTGCACCCAGCCCGCCGGGGCCGTCGACCGCTTCGATGTTTACTGTCATCGCGTCGCCAGTTTGTTTTGCCAGTTTGCCGCTGGTCATCCCTCCCATGTGATCCATTTCCACTTGGGCGACGGTTTCGGCAACTTCTCCCACTTGCGGAACTTCCACGGTCGCACCGCCGCCACCAAGCAGAGATGTTGTAGCAGCCTGCTTACCGGGGGAACCTGCATCGGCAAGATTACCGACCGCGGGACCCGTTCCCTCCGCGGCAGAAGTTTGACGACGACCCGTCGCCGGGCCGGAAGGACCAACCGACGAGGCAACGACGACTGCATCACTCAGTGCGGCACCCACCTCCAAATCAGAGACAGCTCCCTGGGCACCACCAGAATTCGCCGCCACTAGAATCCCTTGTGCTTCGAGAGGGTTACCGTTCGTCTGGCCAGCGGATTCAGGTGCCCCCGCCAGTTCGACAGTTGCGGCTTGAACATTCGCAGCGAAGGTGGGGCCTGTGGCTGCACGTTGCGGCGCGTCCGTACCGCCTCCCGTGATACTCGGGCCGGCAGAACCGGCTGCAGCTTCAGCTTTAGTAACCGTTGCCGCTGCGACGACTTCGCCGCCACCTGCTGCAGAGGCTTGCGGAGCTTCCACCGATGCCATGGCGGAACCACCAGCAGGAGCGCCACCATCACTGGTCGTGCGAGCAACGGCAGTTGCCTGGGAAAGAGCGGCCGGATTGAGATTCGGCGAACCACCTCCGCCTGCATCTCCCATTGGTGAAACAGGAATGTCGGCGACAGTAGGAGCACTAAGGGCCAGTTGTGGTGCGCCACCTGCGGCCGCGCGGGCGAGCCGACGGGCTTTTTCTTCTTCGTCTTCCAGGCTGGGCTGACCAGCAGCGCTGGCGCCGGTAGCTCCCTCAGCCGTGTCCGCTCGCGAGACGTTTGCCTCGGCGAGAAGTGCGGAGGTACTCGTCTCAACTTGCGGCCCTTGCTCGGTTGCGGCCGTAGGTCCACCGGAGAGTGCCGCTTCGCCACCAGCGATGGAGCGATTTGCAGCCAGGGCAGCCGGACCGGGAGTATCCATCTTGGGTTGACCACCCCCATCTCCGGCCGGAGCAGCAACCGTTGGATCGACCTTGGCGTTATCGAGCGCCAGTTGGGCTGCACCGCCGACCGATTGATTGCGCGCGATTTGCGTGGACTTGGTTTCAAAGTTCAACATCGGCTGGCCACCACCGGCCGCACGACCGGCACCGGTATCACCAACCAAAGCAGTGGGACCAAGATCAATGTCGGTGCTTCCCTTCGCCGCAGTCACGTTGCTGGCCGGAGCATTCGCGGCTGCACGGGTAAGAGTCGCCGCAGCGCTAGCATTGGTTTCACCCGCTTCGGAAGTTGCACCGGTCGTCGCCACTTCAACGGCTTCAGCCTGCATCGTCGAAAGAGGCATACTGGCTTCGGCACGCGAGCGAGCAACCTGCGACGGCGCGGCAGGGGAGAGAGCATCTCCCTTCGCCATTTCTTGCGACGCCTGCGCCCGCTGTGCAGCGCTCGATGCGACCATGGCTGGGCTGGGTGCATTGGGTGAAGAACTATCCAAATTCGGTGATTGTCCCGCCCCGGCTGTGCCTGCAAGTCCCTTGCTGAGTGCCATCCGCGCGGGGCTGGCGGTCGGATCGGCAGCACCTTGTTCTGCCACGCGCACGGCCGGGCTTTCCACAGCTTGCGGGGACATGGCGAGTGCCGCCGAATTCGTTGCGCGGGCAGGAGCGTCGCTAGGGGCGGCACTGGAATTCAAGGTGGGTACTGCCGATTGCTGGGCGCGGGCAGCACCCGGACTGGAAATGTTGGTATTGCTCGAGGCTGCCGCAACTTCCAGGTTGGGTTGGGTGCGAGTGGCTCCCGATGCATTCTCGGTCGGCTGGCGCGAAACCAGCGCTGACGACGCGCCAGGCTGCGGATTGGCTGCGGTCGATGGGGACGAGTTCGTGGCCACATTCGCCGCGGTCGTGGTGATGTTCGGCATCTGCGACGAAGCACCCCGGGTGGCGGCAGGTGAAGGGGTGTTCGTGTTGGCAAGCGAGGGAGTCTCCGCTGCTGCCGTCCCCTGCGATGTGGCGCGCCGCGCCTGGCTCGCGTTCACACTGGGCGTGGTGTTCGCCACTTGAGCGGGTGTTGGTTCGCCGGTGTTGGCGGAGACTTCCACGGCCGCCGATTGTTGACGACGAACGGCGGTACTGGCTGCGGCAACTTCCGTGGCAGTCGCATTGTTGCTCGTGGGAGCGGCTGGTGCTGTGGCGGCAGGAGTGGAGGCAGCGATGCTTGGAGCCTTGGTGGACGAGCGCGACGGGTTCGGTGCGGCTTGCGGATTAGCAGTTGCCGTGGGGCTTTGCTGACCTTCAGTTCTGGCAATCTTCGTGGCCGGTTGCTGCTGATTAGTTGTATTCGGCAAAGTCGCCGGCATTTGTGCTGGCTGCGCGGAAGTGACTGCGGCCTCCGCTGCTTTCTGGACTGAGCTTTGCTGCGGCGCGAGAGCAACTTCCTGCGAAGTGGCCTCTGAGCCCGGCGCGGTGGCCGCTTTCGGGGCGGAAGTTGCTACGTCAGGCCGATCGGTGACGCGGACCTGTTTGTTGGGGGTGGCAACATTCGATTGAGCGATGGTGGGCTGATTCTCGCTAGGATCTTGTCGACGCTCCACCTTAGCTTCCGGCTTGGCAGTGGCCTGGGCGGAAGCTTCGGCAATCGCCCGCGTCGTTTCTGGACTGGTGGTGACCTGCTTGTTCGCGGCAGTGTTGCGCGGCAACAAAGCGGAAGGTGAAGTCTGCTTTGCCGCGGCAGGCGCATCGGCAGCGGCGACCTGCGTGGTCGGCGTTTGCAGGGGCTTGATCTCCTGCTTCTTCAACGTAGGCTGCGCCGTCGATTCGGCCGTAGGAGCGCGTTCGGCCGTCGCGCGGGCGACCTGCGGAGTCTCGCGAGGCTGGTTGGTAGTTGGCTCTGCTTGGGGAGCACGGCGGGGCACTTCAGTCGGGCTTTGCTGTCGTTGCACCACAGCTTCGACCGGTTTGGCCTCTGCGGACGGCTTACTTTGCTGCGCTTCCTTGGGCACATCGACCTGCTGGCTGACCTTCATCTGCGATGGGGTCTGCTGGCGGCTCATTTTTGAAGCCTGGTCGTCTTGCCGCGGATTGGTCATGTTCTCCTGATTACGCCGGACGACGTTGGGATCGGTCTTCACCGTGGCTTCGGTTTCAGGAACAGGCACGGGCTGGACCGTGGGTTGCGGTTCGGGCTTGACCGGTTCGCGCTCGGTGATTTCTTCGGGTCGCGGCTCGGGATCGGGCGTTTCGACCGGCTTTTCGTGCTCTTCCTGGGGGCGATCCTCGTCGGGAAGGAGTTGCGAGGGATGATATTCGGGAATGGTTCGTGCTTCGCGGCGTTCGATCTGTTCTTGATTGTTCGCCCGCGGTTCTAGCAGCGCGGTGATGAGATTGGTCGCCCCCATTTGCACGATCAGAATTGCATGCAGGAGCGCGGCAATGATGACCGAAAATTGCACCGAGCGGCGCAGCACGCGGTTATCGATGTACTGGAAGGCAACCATCAACCCGCCGATAACGACAGGAATCAGAATCATCCAGGTGATCGCGTTGGCGTACCACGGCGTGTGTGAAAACTTCAGGTAGGCCGCACTCACCCCCATCATGAAGCCGCCCAAAACCACCAAGGCCACGAAAGTGGGCCACAGCGCTTCGTCGAAGACGTCGCGCGCGGCGGCGGGATTCACTTTGCGGATGACGCGGCGGATTTTGCTCATGGTTTGGATCCCTGGTGCGAATGCCGCAGGCCGAGGGATATTCCGGAGGTGGGTTTTGCGTTCAGCAGGATTCCACAGCGAGGAAGCGGGGAGGGAAAGGTTTTATTCGGAGGCTTCCGTCGTCACGGTGTAGTCGTCGACATCGGCCCGGTTGCACAAATTCATGACCTTCACGACATATTCAAACGGGACATTCTTATCGGCCCGAATAATGACCTTTTGTTGTGTTGGATTGTTCCTTACGGCGCGGATCAGGAAGGTTTCTACTTCGTCTTCCGTCACCGGCTTGCCGAGCATGAAGTACTCTCCAGCCTGCGTGATGTTGACAAAAATCTCTTTCGGCCGGGCAGTGATCGGCATGGCCTCGCTGGCTTGCGGCAAGGTGACATTCAACTCGTTCTCTTCTTTGGCGAATTCGGTGGTCACCATAAAGAAGATCAGCAGGTTAAAGACCAAGTCGATCATCGGCGTCAGGTTAATTTCCTGACTGGATCCTTTATTGATACTAACGGCCATGGCCTTGCTCCCGGTGGCGGACTACGAGTTGGCGCCGGCTGGGGCGGGAGGAGGCGGAGCAGCGGCCGGCGGTGCGGCAGCAACAGGTGCTTCCCCGTCTTCCATCTGGCGGCTGAAGCGGACGCGACCTTCGTAGCGTTCCACTTGCGGCAGCAAGCTGAAGACGAGTTCATCGATTTCATGAAACAAAGCGAGAATGCGACCTTCGAAGTAGTGGGCAAACGAACCGGCGGGAATGGCGATACACAAGCCGGTAAAAGTAGTCACCAGCGCAACGTAAATGCCTCCTGCCAGGATCTGGGCTTTATTCGCACGCGGATCGGCCATCGTCAATTGATGGAAGGCCAGAATCATTCCTTGCACGGTTCCCAACAGCCCGATGAGCGTGGACATGCTCGCCGCCAGCGTGAGCCAGCGAACATTGGTATAGAGCTTGGTGGCTTCCCGTTCTGAAGCTTCCTTCACGGTGTGTTCGACTTCCGACAGGGGGCGACCGACCTTCAACAGCATCGCTCGCACAACGCGCGCCGCTGTCGATGGATACTGCTGGCATATGCGATACGCGGCACGCGGATCGAAGCCCCCCTTCGTTCCACCCAATTGTCCCAGTTCGGTGACAAGGGCATCGGGGAGGATTTTTGCTTTTCGCAAGCCGAGAAAGCGTTCAACAACAATCGTGGCCGAGAGAATCGACAAGCCAAAGAGCGGGATCATAAAGATCCCCCCTTCGAGAGCCAAGCGGAGAATGTTCAGCGACTTATCCGCATCGACGATCGACGAAGGAATCGGCGCAGGGGGAGCGGCCGCTTCATTCTCGCCGGTGGGAGCCGCGCCGCCGGAACTGGGGCCAGCTTCGTCCGCCGATTGCGCGGCTGCCTGACGGGTCGATTGCGGATGGGTCGTGACCCACCAGAGCATGCCGAGCACGCCGACAGCGTAGATCAAAGGACGATACTGGGTGCGAATCATCGAATACATGCCACGGACTCTTGCAGGCAAGGGAACGAATTATCGTAAGCAGTGCGACGAACTACAATTTCGCCAGCACATCCAATTCTTTCTTCGCAGCCGCCGCCAATTCATGCTTGGAGTGCTTTTCGGCCACAAAGGTGAAATACTTCTTCGCATCGTCGATTAGCTTCTTTTTGGCCTGATCGTTGGCGGCAGAACCAATCTGCAATTGCGAACAACGACCCGCTTCGTAGCCTGCCTTGGCTTGCCACGTCTTAGTTTGCTCCGAGGCTTGCTCTCCGCCGAAGCCATACATGGCTCGCTGAAATTCGCGGATTGCTTCCGTATAGCTCTTCTTTTCGAATTGAATCTCCCCCATCATGAATCGCGCACGAGCACCGATATGATCGCGGGACTTGGTCGCTGCCAGTTCGTAGTTCTTTAGGGCTTCATCTGGCTTACCCGAGTTCTGATAGGCCCACCCCAGTTCGTATTGAGCTTCGGCGAGCAAAGGGGAATCGGGAAACTTGGCCGGGACCTGCGCCAGCATGCCCAACGCATCGTCCCACTGCTTGAGTTGAGCGGCCGTCTGTCCGCCATGCAGCCAGACCAAGGTCTCGATGGGGGCCGGGTTCTTTTCTTGCGAAGCCTGCAAGAAGATGGGCCAGGCCTCCTTGTACTTCTCGGCCCGGAACAGGCTCTCCGCCTTCATGAAGATCGCATCGGCGGCCAAGGTTCCTTTGGCGTACGAGGTTAGTTGCTCGTTGAACTGGGCCGCGGATTTATCGAACTGTTTGAGTTGGAAGTAAGCCCAGCCCAGTTTGTAGATCGACTTTTCGCCCAGATCCCCCGGAGCGGCTTTGGCTTTCGCGTTGGCATAGTCCTTGGCGGCGGTTTCGAATTCCTTTTTGTCATAGTGATCTTCGCCGACATGAAACCAGGCTTCCGCAGTGAGCGGACTATCGGGATAGTCAGTGGCGAGTTTTACGAAGTGAGTGACGGCCTCTTGATGCTTATCTTGCGACTTCAACGCCCAGCCGAGCTCATACAGCACCTTGTCTGTGCCGGCGAATTTGGGAGCGTCGGTTAGCAACGAAGTGAACGTCGTCGCGGCCGTATCAAACTTCTTCAGCCCCACTTCAGCCAGGCCGCGCTCATAAAGCATTTCGGCCTTGCGATCAGCACCGGGGTCGGATTTGAGGAAGGCATCGGCATCTTCCACGGCACCGGCGAAATCCGCCATCTGCCGGCGGCTCATCGCCCGGCCGAAGTGGGCATCGGCGACGAGCGAATGACCGGCATGCTTGGTCAACAATTCGGTGAAACTTGCAGAGGCTTCGTCGAACTTCTTCAGTTTCAAAAGCGCCCAGCCTTTACCGTACTGGGCGTACGGCACAAACTGCGAATCAGCGTACTTGGTCAAAATTAAGTCATAGGACGCGATGCACGGTGCAAATTCTTCGCCGGCGAATTGATATTCTCCGAGCCGATAGTAGGCCTGATCGAGCAGCGCACTCGATGGGAAATCGGCGATGATCTTATTCACTGTTGTCTTTGCTTCGGCCAGTTTTTCTTGCTTCCGCTGCACACGCGAGAGGAGCAGAAGTGTTTCGTCGGCTTGTCTCCACTTGGGATCGGCGGCGATCGAAGCCTGGAAGGAAGCGGCCGCTTCGTCGAATTTGTCGGTGTAGAATTGCGAGGCCCCTTGCAGGAATTGGGCTTCGGCCAGAGCTTCGGGAGCCTTAATCGCCGAAACTAAAGCTGCCACGTTGGTGACGACCTGGTCGTACTTCTTTTGCAGGTAGAGGGACAAGCCGAGTCGCACGCGCCACAGATCGATGTCGGCATGCTGCATGTGATTGGTGGCCAGGTCGCGAAAGGTGGCTTCCGCTTCGGCATACTTCTGCAGCTGAAGCTGACATTCAGCCTGCACGTACTTCACATCGGCCACTAGTTTGTCGTCGGGATACAGGGGGAGAAACTGAGCGGCATATTTTTCGCCATCCTCGTACTTCTTTAAAACCAACGCAGCGAAGGCGGCGTTGTAGAGCGATTGCGAAGCCAGTTCGTGTTTGGGATTATCGCTGGCGATCTTCGCGTATGCGGCCATCGCTTCCGCCCGCTTATCCGCAATCTCGTACAAGCCATCGGCGGAATCCAGTTTCAGATTCACTGCGAACGGCCCCTCGGGAGTTTTCTGCAATGCCGCGGCCGAGATGGCGACTACTTCTTCCGGCTTTTGCTTCTTCAGTAAGATCCGGCAGAGCCAATGCGCCGCTTCGGCAGAGTTCGCATCGCCGCTCTTGAAAACCTGATCAAACCACTTGGCTGCTTCATCGAACTTGTCGGCCCGGTAGTAGCTGCGGCCCGCGGAGATCGCTGCTTCGGGAAGACGACTCGACTGAGGACTCACTTCGCTGATCTTCGCGTAGATGTCTCCAGCGGTTGCAAATTGATTAAGCTGAGCCAGGCAGTAGCCCTGACGCATCAACGCGTGATCGGCTGCCGCAAAATCCTTAACTGCTGCTACTTCTGCAAATGATTTTGCGGCTTCTTCAAAGTTCCCTGCCTGCAACACGGTCTCGGCCTTGCGCATGCGCACTTCCGTCCCTAGCGGGCTCTCTTTGCAACCTTCCAGAAACAGATCGTAGGTCTTGCCGGCATCGGCATAGTTGCTCAGTTCCTCTTGTGTCACTCCCAGCGCGTAAAGACCATCACAGCGGAGAGGAGATTCGGGATAGTCTTTGATTAGCTTTGCGTAGGCAGCTACGGCCGGCTCTTTTTGTCCTAGCGCGTAGAGCGCTTCCCCTTGGTAGAAGCAGGCTTTGTCTGCCGACTTCCCTTTCGGCCAGGTCTTCACGACGATGTCAAAGGTGTCGGCTGCCGTCTTGTGCATCCCTGCTGTCCCTTGCCCGGCTTGGGAGTAATAGCACCAGCCCAGGCTCAGGTAGGCTTCTTCCAGCATTTCCGATTTGGGAAAGTTCGTGATCAGTGCCGTGAAAGCTTCACCCGCTTTGCTAAATTTCTCTTGCTTCAACAGGCACACCCCCAAGTAGTGCTGAGCCTTCTCAGCCAAGGGATCCTTGGGGTGTTCCTTCAGAAATTGAGTCCACAGCAGAACGGCCTCTTCGTAGACCTCGTTGTTCTGGAAATTGGCAGCATCCTGATAGATGGCGAGTGCCTTGGGATCGCTCTCCGCTGCCGCAGCGAGCGTCAATGTCCCTAAACAAAGAATGGCCGCAACCAACCCTTGCCAGAAATTCGTGCGCAGCCCCGCCGGTTTTGCCTTCTTTGCCACGATTCAACTACCTCCAAGCAATGGATTTATTGAGAGACTCAACTCCCACGGCAGAACGACGACGCTCCGCAGGAAGCCGTTTTGCTCCCCAGGAAGTTTCGTCGCCATACTGATTCTATTGCCGCCACACTGCAGGAAGGCCGCCTGACGGACCTTCGATTCTGTTCCGACTGCCGGGAGCGGGTGGGAGAGAACGGGAATTTCGCTACAACTCCTTGAGTCTAACCAGATTGCGTCCCCCAGAAAAGTATTTAACTTCGGCCGAACCGATGCGGCAAAACCGCTCAAATCAGCCGAAAGCTGCCCCAAGGACGATGTGGTTTGGGGAATTGCGTCTGTTACTAGAAAATCGGGCCGCAAACGTGACTCCCCACGTTCAGCGGAAATTAAGTTGATCTGCGGGTTTTTCTGGGCGGCCTGTTTCATTCGCCGGACTGGGATGTCTCCTTTATATTGGTTGCATGCCTGAAGACTCCTCTTCCCAGCCCCCAACTTTCCGCCGCTGCGTCGTGACCGGCGGAGCGGGTTTCATCGGTTCGCATCTGGTGGAAGCCCTCCTGGCACGGGGGGACGAAGTTATTGCCGTCGACAACGAATCGACCGGAATGGTGGCGAACCTGGAGCATCTGCGGAACAATTCCCGGCTGAAATTTGTCGCCGGCGACGCTGCCGACGGCAGCTTGCTCCGCGAATGTTTGACGGGAGCGAGCGAGGTTTATCATCTGGCCGCTGCCGTCGGTGTCGCACTGATTGCCCGCAATTCGGTCCGCAGCATCGAAACAAACTTGCGTCCCACCCAGCAATTGCTGGAAGAATTGCAGCGACTGACTGCGGAGGGGCAACGAACATCGTTGTTCTTCGCCAGTACCAGTGAGATTTACGGGAAGAATCCCAAAGAACGCTGGAACGAGTCTGACGATCTGGTCTTCGGGCCGACTTTTCGCCCGCGGTGGTCGTACGGCGTCTCGAAAGCAATCGACGAATTTTTGGTCCTCGGGGCGCAGCAGGAATGGAAACTCCCCGCCGTCATCGGCCGGTTCTTCAACGTGGTTGGTCCGCGGCAAAGCGGTGCGTACGGCATGGTCTTGCCGCGGTTCGTGCAGGCCGCACTCGCCGGCAAGCCGCTGCTAGTGCATGACGACGGGCAGCAGACTCGCTGCTTTGCGCACGTGAAGGATGTGGTGGCCGCCGTGCTGCAGTTGACGCAGCGCGTGGATCACTGGCAGGGAGATGAACTTGCCGACGGCCCGGTCTTTAACATCGGCAGCGATCAGCCCTGGAGCATCCGCGAACTGGCCCAGCGCGTGATTGAGCTAGCTGGATCGACATCGCAGATTGAATTTCAATCGTATGCCGCAGCGTACGATCCGCGGTTTGAAGATGTCCGTCGCCGAGTGCCTGATTTGACGAAGCTGCGAAACACGATTGATTATCAGCCGCAATATGACTTGGATGGAATCATTCGTGAGACGATTGCCTGGCATCGGGAATAGTAGTAGGCACACTCCATGTGCCGTCCGCAGCGCTATCCAAGACTTTCTATTTCAAGTCGACCGCGAAACCTTGGCAATAACCACGCGGTTCATTTCCGAATGGAGTGCATGACGCGCGCGCAATTCAGCCTGCGAACCTTGTTGCTGATCGTCTTTCTGGTTCCATTCGCGATCTTCGCCGTGCGGGCCTTTCCAGGGGAGGACGACGCGTGGGATTATGTACGGCCTTCCTGGGTCGAGATGTCGATTTTCGCCCTGTTGGTGCTCGTTACCGTGCTACTAAGCCGGGCGCGTCGTCCGTGGCTCGCAGGCTGTCATTGGTACCTGGTTGCCTTGGCGGGCGTCTTGTTGTCGTTGGACGCGGTACGTGCCACGGTTCGCCTGCTTGAAACATTGGCAATCTCCAGTTCCGGCGGTCGATTTTCGGGGACATTTTATCCGCATGGTTTCGATCTGATCTTAGCAACAAGAGTGATCTTGCCTCTGCTTCCTACGCTGGTTTGGATCGATTTCAAACTCCAACGCGGCGACTACCCTGACCTGACCGCACGCCGCTTCTTGGTTGCCGCTGCAGTTGCCGAATTCAACGCTCTGCTGTTTTGCTGGTATATAGCGTGGCTTCTCTTCCTTCCCTTGGATGATTCTGGGCAGGTCATCTGGATTCCGTTTGCTTGGTAAACTGAACTCTCTTCGCCCCTTCGCCCCTTCGCCCCTTCGCCCCTTTGCCGCCTCCTCCGCAAACCATCCACCTGCCGACCGAATTGCACCACACGCCCCTCGGCAGTGCGCTGAAGGCGCTGCTGGGTAAGCCCTGGTCCGAAGTGCGCAAAATGATCACCGGCCGACGGGTGCAGGTGAACGGCAACTTGTGTCTCGACGACCAACGCGTCCTTGCGGCCGGCGAAGTGATTCATCTGTTCGCGGAAGCGCTGCCCAAGCCGATCGACGCGGATCAGATCCAACTCGCCTATCTCGATGAACATCTCGTTGTCGTTGAAAAGCCGGCCGGCATCACCACGATGCGGCATTTTGAAGAACGGAAGCTTTCTGCTCACCGCCGCGAGTTGCAGCCGACGCTGGATGAATTGTTGCCTGACGCGATTGCGCGCGTAGAGGGCGGGGCGACGAGGCGAAGAGGCCAAGGGGCGAAGGGAAGACCTGGGCAGCAGGGAGGCAAATCGATTCGTGCCGTGCATCGACTCGATCGAGATACCAGCGGGCTGATGGTTTTCGCGCGCACAGTTCCTGCGGAAATCGAATTAGTCAAACGCTTTCGCAAGCACGACATCCGCCGCGCCTACATTGCCGTGGCGTTAGGAAAAGTTGAAGCTCAAACGGTGGAACAGTGGCTGGTGCGTGATCGAGGGGATGGTCGCCGCGGAACATCGCCGCTGGGAAAAGAAGCGGAAGGGGCTCAGCGTGCGATCACCCACTTCCGGTCGCTGGAACATCTGAACGGTTTCACGATTTTGCAGTGCCGCTTAGAGACCGGCCGGACCCATCAAATCCGCATCGCTCTCTCAGAGATCGGCCACATGCTGTGCGGCGAGCGGGTCTACCACGTTCGCCCGGATGGCAGCGTCACTGCCGATCCCAGCGGCGCTCCGCGGCAAGCACTCCACGCCGCCGAACTAGGCTTCCTTCATCCGATCACCGGCGAGAAGCTCTTGTTCCGCATGCCCCTGCCGAATGATTTGGCGAAGTGGATCACGGCGTTGAGGGAGAAGTTTGGCGGGTCGGAAACGAACGAAAAATAACGCACAAGCTGCAAATTAGAACCAAAGTGGCCCAGGCCGGACTCGAATCCATCGCGGTAAGTGCAAAGTGTCAAACGGTTTCGGGATTCGGTACCCAGGTAGGCGGCGCAGAATGCGGCGCACTTGAACCGGAAACGCTGGATTCGGACCCCGATCTGGCAGAACTACTTCGAGCATGGACAACGCTTTCGCCGGCCGCACGGAAGATGATTGTGGCGATTGTTCGGAAGCAAGTCCGACTGGCAGGAGGATAAGCCGGCGGAACGTTCAGGAGCGAACCCAGGGACCACTGAGGGCTGTTGTCCGCCCCTCCCGGCTTTCAGGTACTCCGGCGGTTCACTTCCGCCTGCCGGTCAGCAATGGCACGGATCGGTCGAATTTGACGCCCCAAGTTTGATGTCCGCCTGTCCGGTCGTGGAGTCTATGTAAGGGAGTCGCATACCCCGCCTGTTCCCGGTGAACGCGGCATCATCTTGCCGCCGGAAGAACCTAGATACCGGGGGGCCTGCGACGGGTGCGAAGTTGGACGCTTTTTCGTTGCATTAGACCTGTCGAATTTGGAGGGATACGGCACCCCTAGACCCTCTCCGTTTTGAACTACCAAAGACCCCTGAAAACTACCAAACCGCTACACGGCACACTTGCGCGCCACCCCTGACCCCAGGGCTATTGAACCGGACGGCCCCCTGCCGGCTTTTTGAGCCTTCTTAAATGAACGGTGCGTAAGGTTTCCCACCCATGCCGCCCGCCCGCGGCACACACTCCTTCCGGGGGTGCTGAAATCTGCCGCCGGCCCGTTGTATGACCGTCTGTGCCCTGCCCGCGCTATTTTGGCAAAATGAGATTTTCAATATCGGAATTCAAACTCCATGAATGAACGAATCGAATTTGGCCCGCAAGCAGTTTCTCCGAATCTGCCGCGGCGGGTACGATAACGACTTCGGGTGGCTTGTGCGCCGGCCAGCGTGCAAGCCTGAAGCGCTGCGGGTGGCGGCTGGGTTTCCTACCTTTCCGGCCCCACCCGCGGCGGCCCGTTCAAAGGTAGGTTGCCATGCTGCACGCGCGAGACGCATTTTCTCTCAGCATGAATGCTGAGGAATTTATTTCGAAATTCGATTTTCTTGTTTATTGTGCACGTAAACGTCGGTGGCCTTTTTGTGCAAAGCAAGAGTATGAAAACGACGAAGGACGAATGATTGCTTTGCCAGATTTGGCGGAAGAATGTGCTCAGATTGAGCATGATGTTCGAATTTTCAGTTACGACTTGGAGCACTTCAAACGCGCACTTCTCCTCGGCCGTGAAACGCCGTTTGTCAGCGACAATGTTGTCGCGATGAGCGGACATCATGCCGCACTTTTGATAATTAAGACGCTCAATCGAGCAATAGGCTACGCTGCGCAGAAAGTAGAATTCAGTATCGCCGCGTACACTTCAAATACTTTTGAAATGAATCCGGTCGCCAGTAAGTCAGAGATTCAAAGCAATCGCGAATTCTGCCGGAAGGTCGTATGCAGACTTCCAATGCTGAATGAGAAAGAACAAGCTTTTATACGGGCGCAGATTGGACTGGAATCCGAACGGCTCAAAACGAGCAGCGAGTCCGAATTCGTTGGTCCTAAGACTCCGGCTGAATGGGCCAAAGTGTTCAATGTCACCTGGGAAACACGGCAATCGCATCTAATTTCGTACTATTGCGGTTGGCTGGGAAAAGGCAAGAGATTTGCAGATAGACCTTCCGGGGAATTTCATTTTCACGGAGGTCGCTCACATGTCTCAACGTTTGGTTGCAGTTTTTACACCGTT